>CAYOBQ010000037.1:0-56171 GCA_964402225.1 uncultured Nannocystaceae bacterium
GAGTGCTGAAAGCCCTCCACACTCCCTCCGTCAGAATCGGGATATGCACCCTATTTCCAGAACCACAGGCGCGTGTCGCGGGGCTCCCCGGAGGCCATCGTGATCGCTCGGCGCTGCCTCCACAGCTCGACGGTCAGCTCCGTCGACAACAGGTAGGGGCCCGGGGGCACGTCGTCGCGACCGAGCGTGGTCCGGGTTCGCAGTCGCCAGACGCCCTCGACGCGTCTGGAGACGATGGCCTGGAGGTCAGACGCGCGCTCGTCGCTCAGCAGGCTCGCCGCCTCGAGGAAGATGTACTCGCCGCCCGTCTCGCAGGCGAGGGCCTGATACTCGGCCGACCGACCTCGGACGGCCAGGGGCAGGTTGGGGTCCCCGGGCATCAAGTGGATCAAGATGACCGGAACCCCGGCCTCGATCAGGGCGCCTTTCACCTCATCGAGAGACTTCCCGGAGACATCGCCTTCGTCTTCGGTGCCATCGGTGAACAACACGATGACCGGGTTGAGGTCCGCGTTGGCGCTGATGATCTGCTCCAGCGAACTGTCGAGCGCGTCGGCGAGGGGCGTGAAGCCTTCTTCGCCACGCTGGAGATCCGTCACGCAATCGCTGGCCACGTCGCGGTTCAGGGTGGGCGTGGAGCACTCCGGCGTGATCCTGGGGAGCTCGCCCGCGAAGGGGAGGACGGAGAGGTAGGCCGTCTCTGGCAGGGCGTAGATGAGTTGACTGAAGAAGGTGATGCGTTCATCCCGCGGGTCCGACGCGCGGCCCAGATCGACCCCGCTCGCTCCGCGTGGATCCCAGCCGGTGAGGCTACCCGAGTGGTCGAGGGCGAGCACGACGAGGGAGTCGTCCCTCCGACGCTCTTCGCCGCCGGTCCACTGGTAGCGCAGTGATCGTGGCGCCAGGTCGACCCCGAGCGGGGCGCCGTCCTCGTCGTGGGCAAACGCCGGGAACTCCGCCGCTACGACTTCGGCGCCGGATGGCTGCGCAAAGCGGAACGAGGCGCTGAGGTCGCTCGGTCGCGCCTCCGCGAGGTCCCCCCCCCAGCCGCTGTCCTCCCCGACAAGCGCGCCGGTCTCGCTCAACAACAGGACCGAGATGTCCACCTCCGCCAGCCGCTCGGATCCGCCGACGGGACACGCGCCCGGGACGAGCAGCCTGGTGAGCGGCGGCCCCTCCCCCTCGATGAGGTCCGACGTGGGGTCGTCATCTTCCGGTGCCTTCTTCGCGATGCAGCCGGCCACACCCAGCGTGAGGCAAGCCATGAGAAGTCCCAGTCGATGCGTCTGCATAGCTGCCTCTCGAGCCGTTCGCCGTCTCCGCCCCCAACATCCCAGAACCAGTCGTTCGGCGCACGTGAAAGGGGGGACGCGCCTCGTCCTCCTGGATGGCTCCCCACGGGCCGAACGCGGCTTCAGGACTCCGGTCGCCCGATCGCCGGCCGAGGCGCAGCCTCAGAGGGGCGCTGTGATGAGCTCATCCAAGAGAATGAGGCCGTTGTTGGCCGCCGATTGGTTGACCTCCTCGCAGACCAGGGCGGGCGCCTCCCTCGCGAGAAGCTCGGGGGCTCGCAGCTCAGAGAAGATGCCGTTGAGCCCATCCAACACGGGGTTGATGAACACCTCGAGACAGTCCCGCACGGTCGCGTCGGTCGGGAAGACGTCGTCTGCCCGATCCACCCACACGCCCGTCCAGGGCCCAGTCGTCACGTCGTAGAGGCCCTCGGCCGCTCCCAGGCCGAACTCCATCGCGTAGCTCGGCTTGTCGATGGCGAACTGGATGATGGTCTCGTCGGTCTTCTGGTCGACGAGCGTGATCAGGGCGTGGGCCATCTGGAACGCCGCAGCGTCTCGAGTGTCCGCCATGGTCACGACCGGGGTCAGGGTGGTCGAGTAGCGAACCTCGATCTTCATGCCGGGGTTCAGATTCGAGAAGCCCGGGGCCATCTTGCTGAGCTCGCCGGCGGTGAGCGGGCTCAGCTTGTCGCAATCCAGGCCCTGCCTGCACAGCCCGAGCTCGAGCAAGCTGTAGCTATCGCGCCCGAGGTTCAAATAGGGGCTCGCCGCGCCTGCGAGGAGGTGCTGGTTGAGGAAGCCCGTCGAGATGAACTGGCCGTGATCATAGCTCCTCACGTTCGCCCCGTTGAGCGCGTGCCAGTTCCTCCGCTGATACAGGTGAAGGGACTGTCCGTCCTGCGACGCGAGCCTCACCGTGGTGTTCTGATGCAGCGTCATGCCCAGCTCGGGCTCGATCACGACAGCATCGAAGGGCATCCCGATGTCGTAGTCCTGGGACCGCGGGATCTCGGAGGAGCTGGTCTCCAGCCCGGAGAGCAGGTGCTGCTGGGTGAAGGAGAAGGCGGTCTCGGTCGTCATCGAGGCCAACAGATCGTCCATGGACTCGCAGTCCTCGATGTCAGAGATGGTGTACTCCGTGCCCCCATACTGACCGACGCCGCTGTCGTACGGGTCCGCATCACAATCGGGGACGACCCGCTCCCCCGCCTCGGTCAGCGGTGCGCCCAACTCGTCGGCGACGAGCGACGCCACCGTGGCGATGACGCCGGGCTTGTTGTCTCGCGTCGGATTCCCGAAGACCTCGAAGAGGCAGGGGCCTCCGGTCGTCGAGTAGGTCGCCGAGCCCGGGTCGATCAGGACCTGAACGGAGTCCGCCGGGGATCGGACATCGAGCGTGCGTCCCGAAGTCTCGGGGTCCGGTGAGACGAGGGTCGTCGCCTGCGCGATGACCATCTGGGCGGTCACCGCAGCCTGACATGACACGGTGAAGAGTGGCAGCCGAAAGCCCACATCCGGGATGGTGACCGTGCCGAAGCCGTCCCCCCCCTCGGCGAGGTCGAGGTTCTCCATGAACGCCTCGGTGTCGTAGGTCCCGGCGTTGGCGGCCTCGCTGGCGAGGTCGCCCATCGCGCTGAACAGGCTGTCGACATCGATCTCGGTGCCCTGGTTGAACATGAACTCCAGGCTGATCTCGGACTCCAATGGCGCCACCACGGCGATAGGTCCCAGGGGAACCGTCGCCCGCAGCGAGCCGTCGGCGGCCGCAAGGTGCAACTGGTCGATGTCGAATATGGAGATCGATTCGACCCTGGAACGGATGGCGCCGAGGTTCGTCCTGAACAGCGGGGGGGCCGCCAAGAAGTCGAAGGCGATCTCCGAATCACTCATCACGTCGATGCAGAGGTCCAGCGGGATCCACGGATACAGCTCCTTGAGAATCCGGCAGCCAACCTCAGCGGCCGCCGAGGCTTGCAGCTCCTCCGTGAGCACTCCGGTCTGCGCTTCAATCAGGTGGGCGAGGCCCTCGACGGGGGCTCCGATGTCATCCGAATCACCCGCCTCGAGGAGCAGGCCGTTGAAACCGAGCCGCTCGTTGATGTTCTCCTCCAGCTCGCCTGGGGCCCATGGCAGAAGGGGGATCGTCGCCGCGCCGATCTCCGACAGGCCACGGGGAGTCGCGCGCTGTACGGCCCCGTTGCGCAAGGGGTCTTCCGCCGCCCGCCACTCGAAGGCGTCCCGCGGGTATCCCCGGAGGTCATGGAACACGACCCGATCGCGGTAGGTTCCCGCGCCCACTCTGCTCGTGTCGATCGCCTCGGCCAGCACCGCCGTGAAGACGCTGGCGCCTCCGGGGCCGATCTGAACGGCGACACTGAAGGTCCCATCCGGCGCGGGGCTGACGGGGGCCGACTGGTTCACGCGAACGAGGGCATCGGCCGGGTCGATGCCCGTCACAATGCCCGTCACCGTCAACCACCCCGGATCGGCGAGGCTTCTGACGATGCCGCCAAATGTCGGCGACGTGATCTCGATCGTGGGCGTGGTCGACGCGGACGCTCGTGAGCCGATGGGCAGCGCGCTGCGGGCCGAGACCGCGGCGGGCGCGAGGGCGACGAAGAGCCACAGCGTGGCCGAGGCGAGGATGGACGTGTTCACTAGAGACCTCCTGTCTGTCTGGACGGGCATGGTCAGGAGCGCGGAGGCGGGTGGCCTCATGGGGAGCTCCTTCCAGCGTCGTCGGTGAGCGACTGCGGTCCCGTGAGAGTGCACCGGTCGTGCCAGAAGCCGAGGGGCGGCGATGGGCGGACCCGCGCGACTCGGGATGTGCGCACACACCGAACGCACGTGCGACGCCCTCACTCCGGTGGGTGCGTCCACCGGAGGCCTGGGCAGCTACAGGTTCACCAGACCCAACCGAACGTTGAAGTAGATCAGGGAGACGACGGTGGCGACGAGGAGGAGGGCGATCATCTGGACGCTGCGGTCGGTGAGGACCACCTCCGTGGGTGATCCGCCCTTGCCCTCCTGGTGGACGAGGAAGAGGTAGCGGAAGACGCCGAAGAGGACGAGGGGGACGGTCACCACGAGCCCGTCGGTGCCCAGGCGCGCCATCACGCGCGCGTCGATGGTGTACAGGGCGTAGCTCATGACGGTCATGGCCGCCAGCGACGAGATCATCTTGTCGATGTAGACGGTGGAGTAGCTGGCGAGGTTGCCGCGGTGGGCCGCCGCGTCTTCGCCCAGGGAGACCAGCTCGTGCCGGCGCTTGCAAAACGCCAGGAAGAGGGCGACGAAGAAGGTGCAGATGAGCAGCCACGGGCTGACGCCGACCGCGATCGCGAAGGCGCCGGCCACCACGCGCAGCAGGAAGCCGAAGGCGATCACGAAGACGTCGAGCAGGACGATGTGCTTCAACCGGAAGGAGTACGCCAGGTTCATCATGGCGTAGACGGAGAGCACGACGCCGGTCCTGGTGTTCAACGAGAAGGCGAGCCCCAGACCCAGCGGGGCCAGGACGAGACCCATCAAGACCGCCGTCCGCCGAGCTACGACGCCGCTGGCGATGGGTCGCAAGCGCTTCTTGGGGTGGACCCGGTCGCGCTCGTAGTCGGCGACGTCGTTGACCAGGTAGATCGAGCTGGCCGCCAGGCAGAAGGCGGCGAAGACCTGGAGGCTCTGGAGGACGGCGTCGGGCTCGGTGAGCTTGCGGGCGAACACCAGGGCGGCGAAGACGAAGACGTTCTTCACCCATTGTCGGGGACGCAGCGCGCGGACGTGATTCATGCGCGTTGAACTACCACAGCGCCGATGGGCTTGCATCGTCGGCGGTCTTGCGTTAAATCGCCGAACCCTCTGGGCGATTAACTCAGTGGGAGAGTGCTTCCTTCACACGGAAGAAGTCACTGGTTCAAATCCAGTATCGCCCACCAGAGAGCCCCGGCCGACCGCCGGGGCTTTCTTCGTTCTGGGGAGCGTTCAGGGTCGGGCCACGATTCGGGAGTGGTAGAGCCAGCCGCTGGTGTCGGTGAAGACCACCCGAGGTCCGCTGCCGGATTGGACGATGGCCGGCGTGCCGCCGATGGCGGCGCGGGCCTTGAAAGACCACCATACGGCGGGCTCTGCTTCGCCCTCGGAGGGGGCGAGCAGGTGCAGCCAGCCGGCGTAGCTGGCGACGAGCACCGCGTCGGGTCGGTCGCCCATCCCGGGCATGGCGACGGGGGCCGCGACGACGGCGTCACCGGCGTCGAACCGCCACGCGGGTCGTAGCGCGTCGGCGTGGACGGCGAGGGCGACGACGGCGCCCCCGGTGGTGGCCACCACGACGTGTTGCCGGCCCTCGGCGGCGCGCAACACCGCCGGCCGGGCGACCACGGCGGTCTGGTCGCCGGCGCGGGCGTCCGTGAGGCGGTGGGTCGCGAGGCGCCCGTCGGGGGCGTCTCGGGAGAGCAGATGGACGGCGCCCGAGGCGGTCGCGACCACGATCTCGGGCACCCCGTCACCGGTGACGTCGTCGACGGCGACGGGGGTCGCGACCACCCGGGCCTCTCGGGGGAGCGCCGCTCGCCAGACGACCCTCTCCGCGTCGCGGCGCGCCGTCGGATCGAGGCAGGCCAGCGCCGCGTGGTTGACGTAGCAGATCTCGGGCCCGTCCGGTCCTCCCTGGTCGGTGAGCAGGGGGTTGGCGAGGAGGGGGCCGCCCGCCTGCCAGGTCCACACCGTCTGGCGGGGGGCCTCGAGGCGTGCCGCCAGGACCTGGCCCCGCGCCGTCCCCAGCACGATCTCGGGCGTCTCGTCGGCGTCCAGATCACGGAGGACGGGCCATGTGAGGCGGCCCGTCTCTCCGTCCGCGATCTCCAGATCCTCCACCCGGCCGTCCCGATGCAGCCGGTGCAGCGAGGCCGGGAGCGAGGCGCCGTAGGGGTCCTCTGCGTCGACGAGCACCAGCGTGCCGTCGGGGGTGGTGTGCACGCGCGGCGTGGACTGTACTCGCCCGGGGACGGTCCAGCGCTGGCGCGGCGCCCCCGTGCGCAGGTCGAGGAGCGTGAGGTGGGACTCGTGGGTGTTTGGTCGAGAGACCGCGCCCGTCCCGCCGACGAGGACCTCCTGGGTGCCGTCCCCCTCCCAGTCGAAGACCCGCGAGGAGCCGTAGCCGAACATCTCGTCGGACCGCCACGCCCAGCCCGTCTCGGGGTGGTCCCAAGCGTCGAGGCGCCACTTCACGATCGCGCAGACATCGTCGCCGACGACCACCGTCTCCGGCAGCCCGTCGCCGTCGACATCGACCGCCGGATCGCGGAGCCCGACGTGTTGGCTCCCCCTGAAGAGGCGGCGGTCGAGCTGGTGCTGAGCCGCCCAGACGCGACCGTCGTCTCGCCGCAGCACGACGCGCACCTCGAAGTCGGCGTCGTGGAGCATGACCTCGAAGCGGCGCGTGGCGTGGCCTATCCGCTGGGTACCCGGTGGGGCCAACGGGCCGCTGAGTTGCTCCCAGTCGAGGCCGCCTCGGAGGATGGCGGCGACGTCCGGGTCCTCCGGTCGGAAGTCCGCGCGGTGGCCTTGCCAGACAATGTGGGCGCCCAGCGGGGCGCCCGGCGTGACCGCGGCTGGCGCGGACGGAGGCTGCCCTCGCGGCCACCAGGCCAACGCGGCCCCGATCAGGGCGGCCACGAGCGCCGGCGCACCGACGCGTCGCCAGATCCGACGCAGCCGGGATCGCGCGAGCCAGCCTTCGAGGGCCTGGGCCATCGCCTCCATGCTCTGGAAGCGCGCGCCGGGCTCGAGCGCCAGCGCTCGGCTCAGCACGGAGCGGAGGCCAGCGGGGAGGGTCGCCGGGATCGGGGGGTAGTCTGCGGCCTCGGCGTAGGGCGGTGGCGGCGGGGTCCCGAGCAGGAGCTTGTAGAGCGTCGCGCCGAGCCCGAAGACGTCGCACGTCACCGCCAGCTCGTCACCGCGGAGCTGCTCCGGCGACGCGTAGAGCGGGGTCCCGAGGACGACGCCGGTCCGCGTCAGCGCCGACTCGTCGGTGCGCAGCGCGAGGCCGAAGTCGCAGACCCGGACGTGGCCCGCCTCGTCTGTGAGCAGGTTGGAGGGCTTGACGTCTCGATGGAGGACGCCGTTGCGGTGGGCGTGGGAGAGGCCGCGCGCCGCCTCGATGCACCACCGCACGGCGCGCTCCGGCGTGGGCCGCTGGCCCTCCAGCGAGCCGGACATGCGCTCCATCGTGAGGTAGCACCACTCACCGTGCTCGCCGACGTCGTAGATCGGCACGACGTGGCGGTGCTTGACCTTGGCCATCGCGCGGGCCTCGCGGAGGAAGCGTTCGCGGCGTCGCCGGCGGCCGAGGATGTCGGGGATCAGCACCTTGAGGGCGACCTCCCGGTGGAGGCGGGTGTCGTGGGCGGCGTAGACCGGAGCCATGCCGCCGCGGCCGATCTCCTCCCCCAGCTCGTAGGGACCGAGCCTGGCGGGGGCGCTCGGCCCGACCAGGGGCGGCCCCGACCCGTCCTGGGCCATCGCGGCGGCGGCGTCGAGCAGATCGCATACGCGGCCCCGGAGCTCGGCGCTGTCGCTCCAGTCGGGGAGCGCGTCGCCGGCGGCGAGGGCGGCGCTGACCTCACCGATGGCGCAGGCGACGCTGGGTTCGTCGGTGGGGGTCGCGCAGACCGGGCAGTTGGGGGGCGGCGTGCCATCCGGGCCGCGGGGGAGCTCGATCTCGCACCCGGCGCAGATCCGGCTCACGGCTCCTCGCCGAGCATCTGGGCGAGGCCCGTGCGCAGGTCGCTCGTGGCGCGCGACAGGAGGACTCGGAAGGCGCCGTCGCTGATCCCCAAGGCCGCCGCGGCCTCAGCGTTGCTTCTACCCTCGACGTGGCGCAGCATCAACGCCGTCCGGCGCCGTGGCGAGAGGTCGGTGATCGCCAGCGCGAGCACCTCCAACGCCTCGTTCTGCTCGGCGAGGGAGACCGGGCCGGGCCCCTCATCGCGGATCAGCCCGAGCAGCTCGCCGCTGTGGCCGAGGCCGTGACCCGAGAGCCGCAGCGGCGGGGGCTTGCGTGAGAGGCCCCGGTAGTGGTTCGCGATGAGGTGTCGGGCGATCGTGCACAGCCAGAAGTAGAACGACAGCTCGCGGCGCCAGGTGAAGCCCTCCAGGCTGCGCAGCGCCCGCAGGTGGATCTCCTGGACGAGGTCGTCGATGTCGAGGCGGGTGCGCAGCGCGGGGCTCGCGCGCCTGTGGACGAAGGCCCGGAGCGGCGCCTCGTAGCGCAGGAAGAGCACCTCGTAGGCCCGTGACTCGCCACCCCGGATCCGCTCCAGGAGGACGTCTGTCGCTTCGTCTCTCACGCCTTGATCTTCCCCCTTCGCGCCGGCGGCCTTTTCGAGAGTGCCTGCTTTTTTGTAACACCGCGGGAGACGCGGTGTTCAGTCCCTCACAACTCGAAGCCTTGCAAGGCGCAACGCGCCGTCATCCATGGAGGGAACCGATGAAGTACATGACAGGAATCCGCTGGGGCCTACCGCTGCTGGGACTGATGCTCGCGGCGTGTGAGGGGGCGCCCGTCGACGAACGGCCGGCGCGCCTGGAGGTCACGATCCAGGGGCTGAACTCGACGCTGGAGATCGAGGTGCCGGCGGGCGAATACATGATCGAGGCCGAGGGCCAGGCGGAGGACGGCACGGCGACCATCGAGCTGAACGTCGTCGACCGGGAGGGGGACCGCGTCGCGGGGGGGTTGGTGCAGCTCTCGACGGCGGAGGCGGGGGCCGGGGGTGGGGTCCGGGGGGGCGGGGACCGCGCCGGTGACCGCGCTGCCGGGCGCGGTGACGGACGTGCCCCTCGTCTTCGAGTGGGATTCGCAGACGCCGGACTCGGGTTGGAACATCGACCTGCGGTTCCAGCGCGGCCCGGACGTCGAGTACTGGACCGTCAGCCCGGCGCCGTACATGGTCGCCGGGCGTCCGTTCGAGATGATCATGGGGGTCAGCTCCGAGGATCTGCCGGCGGATCTCAGCTTCGAATGTGAGTTCGAGGGGGGGGTGGACTGCTCGGACTTCCGCTACGACGGGAGCATGGGGGCGTACCGTGGCCGGGGCGTCGCCCCCGACGTCGAGGGTGAGTACGATCTGCGGCTCGTGGTCGAGGACAGCTCCGGGGCCACCGAGCTCAGCAAGATGATCCAGGTCGTCGCCTGGGACGCGGTCCTCTTGGCGCCGGGGCGCCAGGAGCGGCGTCTGGGCGGTGGGGTCCTCGACAACGGCGCCCACTGGGAGCTCGTCGAGGTGTCGGCCCCGCCCTTCACCGACGTGACGGAGTTCCGCTACGACGCCAATGGCGACGGGGACACCGACGATCCGGGGGACAGCGTCACGACGAAGGAGGGGACCCTCCCTCCGCTGGGCGACGCCGGGAGCGCGCCGCAGGGCGCCGACGCCGACGGCGACAACAACGCCGACACCCACTACATCCTGGTGGATGGCGTCAACGACGGGCAGCGCCAGGGCAGCCACGTCTTCGTCGTGAACCAGAACGGCACGGTGGGCTTCGCCGAGTGGCGCGCCCCCTGATCAGGCGGCGTCGGGGAGCGGGGCCGGGCCCAGGTCGGGCTGGCCGATGGTGAAGGCGAAGGTGGCCCCCTCCTCGGGCCGCGCGTCGGCCCAGACCTCACCGCCGTGGCGCGTCATGACCGCCCGCACGACGGCCAACCCGATCCCGTGCCCCGAGAACTCCGGGTGCAGCCTCTCGAAGGGCGCGAAGAGGCGGGCGGCGTGCTCCGGGCTGAAGCCCACCCCGTTGTCCCGCACGTAGAATCCCTCCCGACCGGCCACCTCGCCGCGGGCGAACTCGATCCGCGTCGACGGGCGGGACTGGGAGTACTTCCAGGCGTTGCCGAGCAGATTGTCGAGGGCGGCTCGCAGCAGTCGAGCGTCGCCGGTCGTCGTCAGCCCCTCCTGTACCACCAGCTCCGCGGCTCGGCTTGGCTCGGCGGCTCGGAGCGCCTCGAAGACCTCCCGGGCCAGCGCCGTCAGATCGACGGGCTGGATGCGCAGCGCCTCCTTCGAGATCCGCGCCAGGACCAGCATCCCGTCGATGGTCCCCCGCATCCGTATGCACGCGCCCTGCATTCGCTCGAGGAGCTCGCACATCTCGGGGTCGGAGACCTCTTCACAGACGATCTCGGCGAAGGAGTGGACCGTGCGCAGCGGGCCGGCGAGATCGTGGGCGAGGGAGTAGCTGAAGGACTCGAGCTCCCCGACCCGCGTGAGCAGGCCCCCGTTGAGCCGCTCGATCTCCTCTCGCTGGACTTCGAGGCGGCCGACGTGCTCCGAGAGGCGCTCGACCATGGCGTTCACCGCGGTGACGGTCCGTCCGAGCTCGTCGCCGTCGTCTTGGGGCCGGTCGAGCACCAGCGGCGCGGGATGCCCTTCGCCCGTCTGCTCGTCGAGGTAGCGCGCGAGGTGGTCGGTGTGGCGCGTGACGAGCCGACGGAAGATCCACAGCAGCAGGAACGCGACCACCGCCGTCTTGAGGGTGTTGCTCGCCAGGATGACGAGCAGGTGGCGCCAGAGCTCGGCGTGCACTGCCCCGTGGCTGACCTCCAGGCGCAGCGTGCCGAGGTCGACCCGCTGCCCCCGGTGCAGGTGGGTGATGCCGACCGTCTTGACCTGCGCGGTGGTGTCGGGCTCGACGCCGACCTGCGCGATGAGCTCGCCGCCGGAGCGCACCGAGGCGCGCTCGACGCCGGGGGTCGCCACCAGCCCTTGGAGCTGGAGGCCCAGCAGCACGTCGTCGCGCACCCACAGCGCGTGATTCAGCTCCGCCGCCTTGCTCTGCTCGATCTCCCCGAGCCGGGCGTCGAGGTCCGTGATCTCCCGGCTGTAGTCGGTGTAGAGCTGCGCGGCGGTCGCGACCAACGCCACCGCCGTGCTGCACAGCACCGTGTAGGTCACCAGCCGCCGGCCGGTTTGGGAGGACGCCGCGGGCTTCGTCATGGGCTGGCCCCCATGATCGCCTCGTAGCGACCGTCGCGCTTCATCGCCACCAGCGCGCGCGAGAGGGGGTCGACCAGGGCCCGGTGGCGGCGGTGGAGGTAGAGGAACATGTCGCGTTCGGCGAAGGGCCCGAGCTCGCGCACGTCGTCGAGCCCCTCGCGCCGGGCCAGCTCCCACCCCATCCGCCGGGCGATCACCACCACGTCGGCGCGGTCCCGGGCGAGCATGCCGAACAGGAGCCCGGGGGTTCGCACCGCGACCAGGCTGCGCGCCTGGATGTTGCGCTCGAGGATCTTCCATCCGCGGACGATGGCGACGTCGTACGGGGCGAGCTCCGCCCATCGATGCAGGTGGCGCGGGCCGCCTCCGCGGGTGAAGCCCACGAAGGCCACGCGGACCACGCGCTCGGGGATCCGTATCAGGTTGGGGTAGCTGGCCTCGAGCCCCTCGATGCGCGGTCCGTCGCCATCGTCGAGCCCCACGTCGGTGTTCAACAGGCCCCGCTCCGCCGGCGTGTCGATGACCTCGACCTGGGCCCCGATGTCGCCGAAGGCCTGCGACAGGACCCGGTCGAACTGGCCTTGGCCGTCCGGTGCGTGCAGCGGCGCGCCGAAGGCGGTCGAGATGACGAAGGGCTCGGCGACCGCCGGCGCCGCGAGCGAGAATGTCAGCAAGACCCCCACAAACGCGTGCTGCGTCGGGTGAGCGATTGGCATCGCCATTACCCTACTCCGACCCGCGCTTTGCGGTAACCTGTTTCGGGGTGATTCGCCCCGAAAAGGGGAACCCCAAGGCGGGAATTGGATGGTGCCTTCGACCCCGGGGTGGGGCGTGGTGGGTTGCGCGCTGTGCGTCGTGTTCGGCTGCTCGCGCCCGGCGCCCCCCGCAGCGCCCGCCCTCGACGCGGCGCGCGCGACGGCGGATGTCGGCGCGCCACCGGCCCCCGCGCCGACCGGCGCCTCCGAGGAGGGGCACGGCCACGCGCGGATGGTGGCCTTGCTCGCCTCGGTGGCGCGTGAGTCGAACAGCTACTTCGACGCCTCCGGCGTCTTGGAGATGAAGACGGAGCTCGCGGCGCTCACCGTGCCCCTGGCGCGGCTTCGGGTCCTGGTGCAGCTCGGCTGGAACAAGCTCCGCCTCGGGCGCCATCGCGAGGCGATCGCGGACCTCGAGGCGGCTCGCGCCCTGGTCCTCGAGCTGCCACCGGCCAAGCGCCACGCGGAGCTGCACATCGACTACCTCCTCGCCGTCACCTGGCTGAGGGTGGCCGCCGACGAGAACTGCGTCGCCCCCCGACGCGCCGACCTCTGCGTGCTACCGGGGGGAGGAGACGGCACGCCGCCGGGGGGAGGACACACCCGTCCGGCGGCGGCGACGGCGGCCATCGAGGCCTTGGGGCGCGTGATCCGCCACCCGCGCGTCGACCACCCCCGGCTCGTCGCCGCGGGGTGGCTCACGAACCTCGCCTACCAGCAGATCGGCGGCTACCCCCACGACGTGCCGCGGGACTACCTCATCGATCCCAAGGCCTTCGAGTCGGCGCCCTTCCGGCGGTTCACCGAGATCGGCGCCGCCCTCGGCCTCGACCGCGTGTCGCTGTCGGGTGGCGCGGTGGTCGATGATCTCGATGGCGACGGCGATCTCGACATCGCCACCTCGTCCTGGGCGCCCAAGACGCGCCTCGGGCTGTGGCGCAACAACGGCGACGGCACCTTCACGGAGCGCGGCGAAGACGCGGGCCTGCGGGGGATCACCGGAGGTCTGAACCTGATCCACGCCGACTACGATGGCGACGGTGACGTCGACTTGCTCGTCCTGCGCGGCGCCTGGCTCGGGGAGGCCGGCCGGCATCCAAACTCGCTGTTGCGAAACGACGGCCACGGGAACTTCGAGGACGTGACCTTCGCCGCCGGTCTTGGCGACAGTCGCTATCCGACGCAGACCGCGGACTTCGCTGACTACGACCACGACGGGGATCTCGATCTCTATGTCGGCAACGAGGCGCTCAGCGCCGACGGTTGGCCCAACGAGCTCTTTCGCAACAACGGCGACGGCACCTTCACCGACGTCGCCGCCGGGGCCGGGGTCCTCGACCGACGCTTCACGAAGGGCGTGGCGTGGGGCGACTTCGACGGGGACGGCTGGGCGGATCTCTACCTCTCGAACGCGGGGGCCGCCAACCGCCTCTACCGCAACCGGGGTGATGGGACCTTCGAGGATGTCGCCGCCCGCGCGGGGGTCGAGGCGCCGTGGGTCGGTTTCCCCACGTGGTGGTGGGACTTCGACAACGACGGACGCCTCGATCTGATGGCCTTCAACGGCTACTTCCCCAAGGGGCAGGCGCCGCCGGTCTGGAACGTCGCGGCGGGCTACATCGGCATCCCGCATCAGGGCGAGCCGTCGCGGCTCTATCGCAACGTCGGGGACGGGCGCTTCGAGGAGGTCGCCGCCGACCGCGGCTTCCGCCTCCACACCCTGACGATGGGCTCGAACTTCGGGGATCTGGACAACGATGGGTGGCTCGACGTCTACCTCGGGACGGGCTACCCCGAGTACGAGGGGCTGATGCCCAACGTGGCTCTGCGCAACGTCGCCGGGCGCTTCGTGGACGTCTCCTTCAGCAGCGGGTTGGCCCATCTCCAGAAGGGGCACGGCGTCGCCTTCGCCGATCTGGACCGCGACGGCGACCAGGACCTCTTCGAGCAGATGGGCGGCGCCTTCCCGGGGGACGCCTTCGGCAACGTGCTGTACGAGAACCCGGGCTTCGGGAACCACTGGCTCGTCGTAGAGGCGGTTGGGGTGCGCTCGAACCGGTCCGCCATCGGCGCCCGCCTTCGGGTCGTGATTCGAGAGGCCAGCGGCGCGCGGCGCAGCATCTACCGCCACGTCGACACCGGCGGCAGCTTCGGCGGCAACCCGCTGCGGCAGCACATCGGCCTCGGCACGGCGGTGCGCGTCGAGCGGCTCGAGCTCCATTGGCCGCGGACCGGTCGGACGCAGGCCTTCGAGGACCTGGAGGTCGATCAGGCGCTACGGATTCGGGAGGACGCGGCGGTCGTCGAGGGGCTCTCGTATCGGGCGACGCCCTTCGAGCGTCGCGCGCAGCGCCCCGACGACTGAGTCGACCTCGCCTCCCAGCCCCTCGAGCTGGTGGGTGATCGTGCCGTCGGCGTCGGTGACCGTCAGCAGGTTCGCGTGGGCGATGTCCCCGGACTCGCCGTACTTGTAACGGACGCCGAGGGCCACCGACAGCTCGCGCACGGCGCCCGCGTCGCCGCGCAGCAACGTCCACCGCGCGAGGTCGAGCTTCGAGCGGCGGGCGAAGGCCGCGAGCACGGGTGGGGTGTCGCGCGCCGGATCGAGGGAGACGAGGACGAAGCGGACCTTCGCCCTCTCGGCCGCCCGCAGCGAGGCCTCGACGCGCTTCATCTGCCCGACCATCCGGGGGCAGGCGTAGCGACAGTGGGTGAAGACCATCGCCATCACGACGGGGTGACCGCGCAGATCGGCGAGGCGTGTGGGACGCCCGGCCTGGTCCGTCCAGCTCGAGTCGAGCTGGTAGATGGAGGTCCCGGGCAGAGGCGTGGCGAGCAGCAGCGAGAGGAGGGCGGCCGTCATCGGCCGGCCGCGCAGCGGAAGCCGAGGTTGGCGAGGGCGTGGCTCGCCTCGAGGCTGCCCCGGAGGGCGATCCGCATGAAGGCGCCGTACTCGCCGGGACCCGGCGGGGTCTCCCCGTGGTCACCGCAGAAGAGGTTGCGCGTGAGGCTGGCGTCTCCGCCGAGCTCGGTGATCACCAGCTCCGAGTTGAAGTCCGCGGTCCACTCCCAGACGAGCCCGTGGAGGTCGTGGACGCCGAAGCGGTTGGGGGCCGCGCCCTCCACCGGTGGGAGGCGCTCAGGCGTGGGCCGCCGCGCCCACTCGATGATGGCCGCGTCGTCGACGCCCGCCGCCGCATACTCCCACTCAGCGACCGTCGGCAGGCGGCGCCCTCTCCACCGGCAATAGGCGCGCGCGGCAAAGTACGAGACCTCGGTGACGGGCGCCCGCGCTTGCGTCGGCGGGTGCGCCAGGGGACCAGACCATCGCCGCAGGTAGGCGGGATCCGCGAAGAGCCGCTTCACGCGGTCGCGGCGCCACTGGGGGCGGGCCCTCACGAAGGCCAGGAAGTCGGCGTGCGTCACGGGGTGACGCTCCAGGCGGAACGCCGCGACCCGGATCGGCCGGGTCTCCTGGACCACCGGCAGGGGAGGGCGCAGCTCCCCCGTCGGGATCGGCACCAGCGGCGCCGGGGCGAGCAGCGCGGGCAGCAGCGCCAAGCAGAGCGGCATGCTCCGACTATACCCCGCGCCGAGGCGAGCGCTCACGGACGTCGCGCTCGCCAGCGCGTTCGGATACCCTCCGCGCATGCCGCGAGTCTACGATGTATCGACGTATCAGAAGCACAAGCGCCCCAAAGGCTGGGCGTCGATTTGCCCTGATCGTGCGCTCGAGCTTGCCCAAGGACTCTTGGAGACCGGCGTCCTTGTCCATGGCTGCGTGTACAATGTCGATGATGAGTTTGCGTATCGTGCCTTGGAGCATGCGCCAGGGCGCTGGCACGGTCATCCCATCCCGTGGAGTCGGCTCCCCAACGAGGCTCGAAAGGCTCTGATCGCGGCGGGGCTGCTCGACGCCAGCGTATGGCGCAAGGCCGTCCGCCAAGGATGGGGGCGGGAGTTCAGTTGATGGATCTCGAATCGGTTGGAGATCCGACGACCCTGGAGCTTGCCTACCGGCTCGTCGATGATCCCGATGGGGAGGGCCTTGGCGTCGAGCGTGGCTCTTGGGGGGCGCTGCGTATCGTCGTCGCAGGCAAGAACCTCACCCGCGGGCGGCTCGGCTCGGGCGATCTCGTCGACCACGCGGAGGTCCCGCTCCTCCCGGTCGTCGATTGGTTCTTGAGGTCGTGGGACCCGCTGTTTCACGAGGGTCGACTGCCCACGCCGGGGCGGGCCCTCTCCTCCTCCGAGTGGTACCTCGACTGCATGAACCGGCTGCCTCGGAGTGAGGAAGAGATCGACCGGCTGATGGCCACGCGCGAGTCGTGGTGGTGCACCCATGGCCTCGGCGCCGCGCTCCCCGGCTTCCGAATCCCGGACGTTCATTTCCGGCGCGTGGGGGGCGACCTCGAGTTGTCGTGGGATGACCGTGAGTGGCGCTCCGTCGATGGGGGGGTCGCGCTCGTCGAGCAACCTGGTCGCGTCCCCCTCGACGCGGTCGGGGTCGCGGAGACGATCGCGGCGTGGTGTGCAGCGGTCCTTCGGGCATGCGAGGACAGCGTGGCGGCGGACGCCGCCGCCGGTCTTCGTGACCGACTCGACTCGCTTCGGGATCGGACGCGACAGGTCGAGCGCGTGAAGTTGGCGGCGGGGATCGACATCGAGCGCGCGGCCCGCGCGATCCGCGCGGCGGCCGGGGTGGGGGGGAGCATCGATCGCACTGTTCGCACCTTGCTCGGTTTGGGGGCGAAGCAGCGTCCCGGTCTCGTGGCTCGACTCCCGATACCGGTTCTGCTCTACAGATCCGCTTCGCCGAGCCTTGACGAGCAGGATCTGCACGCGCTCCTGCGGTTGTGCGAGTCGCGCAGCGGCGACGCGACGGAGCTCGATGAGCTTCGGAGGCCTTCCCGACCGCTGGGGACCGCCGGGGAGATCACCGACGACGGGCTGGAGCGCGCCCTCGAGGTGCGCGAGGAGATGGGCATCCCCCTCGAGTGTTTCCTCACGGGAGCGTACGATTTGGAGTCGGTGCTCCTCCCGCGTCTCGGGGTGCGCGTGCGCGAAGTCCACCTGACCGACGCGGGGGTGGATGGAGCGGCCCTCGTCAGCTCGGACTTCCTTCCGACCGTCGCGGTCAACCAAGGCGGCCGGTGTGCCCGCACACGCTGGGGGCGTCGATTCACGCTCGCCCACGAGCTCTGCCACCTGCTCTACGATGGCGATCCTCGAGCTGGCGTTGGCGTTGTCTCCAATCCATGGGCGGACTACGCCAGCGAACGGCGGGCCAACGCCTTCGCGGTCATGCTGCTCGCGCCGGAATCCGCGGTCGAGGTCGTGCTCGACCGCGACTCCGACCGGTGGACCCCGCCGGATCTGCGCCACGCGATGCGCGCGTTGGGGGTCGGCCTCTCGGCTTTGACGTGGCACCTCCACAACCTCGGCTGGGTGACAGAGTCCGAGCGCGGGTACTGGGTCGACGCGCTGAACGACTGGTCGGGCGGGCGCTGATCCGGGAGGCGGTATACTCAGCGCCGTGGGAGACGATGCGGGAGAGCGGGACGTCGCGCTGGTGACGGGTGGCGGCTCGGGGATCGGGGCGGCGCTGGTGGCGCGGCTCGCGGCACGGGGCGTGCGAGTGGTCGTCACCGATGTCGACGGTGGGCGCGCCGCGTCGGTGGCGCGCGGCGTGGGGGGGCGCGCGCGGGCGCTCGACGTGACGGACGCGGCGGCCTTCGAGGCGGTGGTCGCCGAGATCTACGCCACGGAGGGGCGCCTCGACTATCTGTTCAACAACGCTGGGGTGGGGCTCGCGGGCCTGGTCGCCGACCTCTCGCTGGAGGACTGGCGCCGCGTCGTCGACGTCAACCTGTGGGGGGTGATCAACGGCGTCGCGGCGGCGTATCCGCGGATGGCCGCCGCCGGCCGCGGCTGGATCGTGAACACCGCCTCGGGCGCGGGCCTGTGCCCGCGGCCGGGGATGACGCCCTACGCGGCGACGAAGCACGCGGTGGTCGGCTTGAGCACGTCGCTGCGCCCCGAGGCGGCGCGGCACGGGGTGCGCATCAACGTCTTTTGCCCCGGCTACATCGCCACCGACATCGTGCGGGCCACGCGCTTCGTCGGAGTCGATGGCGAGGGGATGATGGAGAAGGTGCCGATTCGACCCATGTCGGCGGACCGCTGTGCGCAGATCGCCCTCGCCGGGGTCGACCGCGATCGCGGGATCATCCCCGTGTCGACGTATGTGTGGCTGGATTGGTTGCTCTTTCGCCTCTCGCCGCGGCTCTCGGGCTGGCTGGCGGGCTACCGCGCGCGGCAGTTCGCCGCCCACCGCGCCCCGTGACCGGAGCCGATCAGGCCGCGACGCCGCCGACGCCGAAGACCTCACGCTCGACGGCGAGCTCGGCTTCGCCGGTGGTGGTCTCGGAGGCGAGGAACTCGGTCCACGTGTGCCCCGGGCGGGTGGCTTTGCAGTAGTCGTTGAGGAGCCGGTTGAGCAGCCACGTCAGGGCCGAGCGCGAGAGCACCGCCTTGAAGCCCACCCGCTCGCAGAGCACGAGGATCTTGCGCGACATCGAGCCTCCGAACTCGAGGCTGTCGATGCCGAGGATCGCGAGGTCCCCCTCGACCTGCGCCAGGATCGGGAGCGCCGGGAGGATCATGCTGAAGCGACGGATCTGGGCCCGCGGGTCGTTGCTCTGCCACCAGGTCATGGGAAACTCGGAGAAGTAGTTGGCCGGCAGCGCTGTGTGGCGAGACTCGTCGAGGTGGAACTGACGCAGGACCTCGAGGCCGGGGAGCGGGGCCATCATCCCGAAGAGGCTGAGCGCGAAGCCCTCGACGATCACGTTCATGCCGAAGAACTTCTCGAGGCCCTTCGCCTTGAAGGTGCGCTCGAGGAGCACGTACTCCCAGGCCGACATGCGCGGGACCGGGCACCCGAAGGCGCAGATGAGCTCGCGCAGCACGACGAAGTGCTTGGCCTCCTCGAGGACCTGCATCGTCAAGGCGGCGCGGGCGCCGGTGCTCTTGACGTCGTTGAGGACCTCGGTGGAGACGAGCCAGGCGTAGGCCTCGCCGTGGCCGATGAGGGAGAGCACGTTGACGATGGCCTGCTTCTGTTCGGGCGTGTACTCGGCGTCGAGCATCGCTCGGAAGTCAGCGGACCGCAGGCGCTCGACGTGACCGCGCTCGGCGTCGTCGAGGGCGCCGTCGGCGAGCTGCATGACCTCGCGCTCCTGGCGGGTGCAGTCTCGGAAAGAGGACCAGCGCACGTGCTCCTCCGCCTTCCACAGCAGCCGCAGGCTCTTGTCGTAGTGCTTCTTGCGGAGCCGCTCGCTGGCGCCGCCCACGAACTCGTAGCGATCGTCGTCGTAGGCGGCCTTGCGGCCCCCGACGCGCAGCCTCGAACGGAGGCGATCGAGACCGCGGATCACGGTGTTGGCGCGGCGCTCGATGCGCGCGTTTCGGCGGATCACCGCGGGATCGATGTCGACGGTCGCGAACTCCATGGATCCTCCTGCTCGGTCGAGTGGCTGCGTGGTCGAGTGGCTGGCGCGCCTTCGCAATAACCTACTGGAGTGAAGATTACCGTCCATCTCCCGTCTCGTCCAGGGCCGCGAGGACCTCGGCGGCGACGCGCTCCCCCGCCTCGAGCGCGCCCTCCATGAAGCCGCAGTACTCCCGGGCGGTCTCGGTCCCGGCCCAGTGGACGAGGCCGCAGGGGCGCCGCAGCGCGGGACCGAAGGTCGACAGCGTCCCCGGGGGGAAGGTGGCGATGGGGGCCCCGCGGCTCCAGGGCTCGGTGGCCCAGTCTGCCTCGTGGAAGAGCGTGGGGCGCGCCGCTTCGGGGCCGAAGTAGCGCGTGAAGGCGTCGAGGACGAGGGCGCGACGCTCGCCGGCGGGCCGGTCGGACCAACCGCGCGCCCCCGCCGCCGTCACGAAGGCGAGGAGACAGGCCTGGCCGGCCCCCGCGTCGCCGTTTGAGGGGGTGCAGTTGTCGAAGGTCACGGTCAACGGCCCGGCGGTGGCGGCGGCCTCCCCCGAGAAGCCCCGATCTCGCCAGAAGGGGCGGTCGTAGAGGGCGAAGACCTTCGCGGTGGCGCCCATCGGCGAGCGCTGGTTGAGCTGGTCGCGAAGGGTGGGCAGCGCCGGGCTGAAGTCGATGCGATCGGCCATCGGCGGCGGGAGCGCGAGCACGACGCGTCGACCGGTGAAGCGGCCCTTCTCCGTCTCGAGCGTCACCGCGTCTGTCTCTTGTCGAATGGCGCGGACCGGCGCCCCACACACGACCTCATCGGCGGCCTCCGCCATCCGGTCGCACACGCCCTGCGCGCCCCCCACGATCTGGCTGTCCTGGTTGCCCCCGTGGGTCTCGATGAGGTTCATCAGCCCGCCGCCCGAGTGCAGATAGTGGAAGGCGTGCAACAGGCTGAGCTCGCCGGCGTCGCTGCCGAAGACGACCCGCACGGCGGTGTTGAGCAGCGCGATCACGTCCGGGTTCTTCAGGTGCCGCCGCTCCCAATCGAGCAGGGTCATGGAGTCCCACAGGGCCGCGTCCGGCGCGTCCCAAGGCGCCTCGGGCGGCACCCGGCGGCACAACCGCTCGATCTTCCAGATGCCGAGCTGCAACCGGATGAGCTTCCACGGCGCGACGCGCGGGATGGTGCCCGTATAGGTGGAGACGCGCCCCCCCAGGTCGAGGACCTTGCGCCCCTGGTGGTACTGGGCTCGGACCCGCAGCCCCAGCTCGGCGATGAGCGCGGTCATTCGCCGATGGCTGGGCCCCGTCCATTGGGCGCCGAAGTCGAAGACGCCATCTCCGAGGGGCACAGACCAGGTGCGCCCCCCCACGCGGTCCCGCGCCTCGAGCACCACCACCGACCGCCCGGCCCGCGTCAGCTCGCGGGCCGCGTACAGCCCCGAGAGGCCCGCGCCCACGACCACCACATCAGCCCTCGCGGGCGATCCCATACCGTGCTCCTGAAGAAGGCCAGCGCCAACATCCGGTGGTTCGGCCCGGCGCCGACGCCGCCTGCGCCACGAACAGCGCCGGCGCGCCCGCCCGAAGGAGGTGTCTCATCCGAAGCTCCACCGTCATCTCCCGCACTCTACACACGTGCGTCTTGCGCGCGCACGCGGGAGACGTAAGGGTCTCGTGACCGGCACCGCTTCCCGGAGGCATCGATGGCCACAGTCGAGCTCCTCGACGTGTCCAAGGACTACCCCCTCGGCCACACCGTCGTGCGCGCCCTGCGCGACGTGAACCTGAGCTTCGACGAGGGTGAGTTCGCCGCCCTCGCCGGCCCCTCGGGCAGCGGCAAGACGACGTTGCTCAACCTCGTCGGCTGCGTCGACACCGCGACGACGGGGATCGTGCGAGTGGGGGGCCAGGACACGGGCAGCCTCTCCGAGAAGGCGCTGACGCAGCTCCGGCTCGAGCGCCTGGGCTTCATCTTCCAGAGCTTCAACCTGGTGGCCGTCCTCGATGTCTTCCAAAACGTCGAGTTCCCGCTGCTCCTGCAGGGTCGGTTGAGCCGGAGCGAGCGGGCGGCGAGGGTGGAGGCCATCGTCGAGAAGGTCGACTTGACGCCCCAGATGCGCCAGCGACCCTCCGAGCTCTCCGGCGGGCAGCGTCAGCGGGTCGCCATCGCCCGAGCGCTGGTCACTCAGCCCGAGCTGGTGCTGGCCGACGAGCCGACGGCGAACCTCGACACCGAGACGGGGCAGCGCATCGTGGACTTGATGCGTCACCTCAACCAGGCCGAGGGCATCACCTTCATCTTCTCGACCCACGACCCCCGCATCATGACGATGGCGGACCGCGTCGTGCGGCTCGTCGATGGGCGCATCGAGCCGTGAGCTTCGACCGCTCGCTGATGCTGTGGCGCGTGGCGCTGCGCAACGTGGGGGCGCAGCGCGTGAAGTCGGCCATCGTGGGGTCGGTCTTCGTGCTGGGCACGGCGCTGGTCCTGATCGGCAACGCCGTCGTCGACGCGATGGACGCCGGCATGGAGCACAGCGTGGTGGACTCCCTCGCGGGGCACCTCCAGATCCACAGCGCGACGTCCCGTGATCCGCTGGCGATCTATGGCGACGAGTTCGCGGGGATGCCGGACGTGGGGGTGATGCCGGACTTCGCGGCGGTGGCCCGCGTCGTACGGGGCGTGGAGAACGTGGCGGCGGTGATCCCGATGGGGAGCCAGTACGCCTTCGTGGCCGGCGGCAACGACTTCGACAAGCAGCTCTCCGTGCTCCGCGACGCGGTGCGCGACGGCGACGAGGAGGGCGTCGCCCTCGGGCGCGCGCGGGTGCGCCAGATGGTGGTCAAGCTGGTGGCCGATCTCGATCGCGCGAAGGTGCTCAGCGACGGCCGCGTGAGCGAGCGGACGGTGCGCATCGACAAGGGACGGGCGGCGGCGGAGGCGTCCTTCTGGTCCGACTTCGACGCGCACCGGCTGGAGAAGCTCGAGTATCTCGAGAACCACGTCGCTCCGCTCCAGCTCGACTCGAGCTGGCTGGGCGTGTGGTTCGTGGGCACCGATCTCGACGCCTTCCAGGCGCAGTTCGGGCGCTTTCGCGTCGTGAAGGGGCGGGCCGTGCCGCCGGGGCGCCGGGGCTACCTCTTCAACGACGGGCTCTACGAGGAGCAGTTCAAGCACCTCGTCGCGCGCACCCTCGACATGCTGCTGCGCAAGCGCCGCGAGGGGCAGTCCATCGACTCAGACGCCGAGCTGCGCAGCGAGCGAGACACGATGGTGCGGCAGTATCGGCGCGTGGTCTTCCAGCTCGGACCGCGGGACACCACCCGGGTCAGAGAGGGGCTGCGCGAGCATCTCGGCCGGCCGACGGCGTCCCTCGACGAGCTCCTGCAGGCCTTCCTGAAGGTCGATGACGAGAACATCGAGGCGCGCCACGCCTGGTTCTACGAGCACGTGGCGCCGGTGATCGATCTGCACCCGATCCCCGTCGGGGGTCACATCACGCTGCGCTCGTTCACCCAGTCGGGCTACGCGCGGGCGCTGAAGCTGCCGGTCTACGGCACCTTCACCTTCGAGGGGCTCGAGCGGGCGAGCATCGCCAAGCAGCACAACCTGATCGATCTCATCAGCTTCCGCGATCTCCACGGCTATATGACCCCCGAGCGCCAGGCGGAGATCGACGCAATCCGCAAGGAGTCGGGGGTGTCCGATGTCGCTCGTGAAGGCGCCGAGGCGGCGCTCTTCGGCGGCGAGGAGGCGCTGGTCGAAGACGCGCGCGCGGAGGCGGCCGAGCCCATCGCGCCGCCGTCCATCGAGGTCGCCGATCTCGACCTCGACCGGGCCTTCACGCGCGCTGAGATCGAGCGCGGCCTGGCGCAGCACGCGGCGGTGCTGCTGGGCGACCCCTCCCGCCTGAAGGAGACGCAGGCGGCGGTCCAGGCGGCCACGGACGCCGCCGGATTGAAGCTGAAGGTGCTGGACTGGAAGTCCGCGGCGGGGATGGTCGGGCAGCTCGTGACGCTGGTGCGAGTGGTCCTCTTCTTCGTGGTCCTGATGCTCGCCGTGGTGGCGCTGGTGGTGATCAACAACTCGATGGTGATGGCCACCATGGAGCGGGTCCACGAGATCGGCACCATGCGGGCCATCGGCGCCCAGCGGGGCTTCGTGACGCGGCTGTTCATGGCCGAGACGCTGGCGCTGGGCTTCCTGGCGGGCATCGTCGGCGGGCTGCTGGGGGCGGGGGTCGTCCTCTGGATGCAGCGGGTGGGCATCCCCGCGCCGAACGAGTTCGCGACCTTCCTGTTCAGTGGAGAGCGGCTGCACCCTCAGTTGAGCCTGACGCACGTGCTCGCCGCGGTGCTCAACGTGGTGCTCGTCGGGGTGCTCTCGACCTGGTATCCGGCGCGGATCGCGGCGCGGATTCCTCCGGCCGACGCGATGCGGGAGACCTGATGGGCGTCTACCTCACGGTGGCGTTTCGCAACCTGCGCCAGGGTGGGCGTCGCACCTGGCTCTTGGGATCCGCCATCGGCCTGGTGACGATGCTGCTGGTGGTGTTGGCGGCCCTGGCCAGCGGGCTCGAGGCGACGATGATTCGATCGGCGAGCACGCTGATGAGCGGCCACGTCAACATCGGCGGGTTCTTCAAGGTGACGTCGGGCAACCCGGCACCGCTGGTCACGGGGCGCGCGAAGCTGCGCGCCTTCGTGGAGGCGGAGGTCGAGGGCATCGATCTGGTCATCGACCGCGCGCGCGGCTGGGGGAAGGTCATCAGCGAGAAGGGGTCGCTCATGGTGTCGATGTCGGGGGTCGACATCGACGAGGAGCAGGGCCTGCGCGACGTCTTGCAGGTCATCGAGGGCAGCCTCGATGATCTGCGCGGGGAGGGGCGCATCGTGCTCTTCGAGGGGCAAGCCGAGCGCCTCGAGGTGAAGGTGGGCGATGTCATCACCCTCACCGGTGAGACCATGGGTGGGGTGAACAATACGCTGGATCTGCGCGTCGTCGCGGTCGTGAGAGACGTGGGCTTTCTCAGCGCGTGGAACGGCTTCGTGACGAAGGAGGTCGTACGTCGCCTCTACCAGCTCGGCGACGATGTGACGGGGGCCATCCAGATCTACCTGAAGGACCCGTCGCGGGCGCCGGGCGTGCGCGCCGAGCTCCACGAGAAGCTCGCGAAGGCGGGCTATACGATGATGGATCACGACCCCAAGTCCTTCTTCATGAAGTTCGAGCGGGTCGCGGGGGAGGACTGGACGGGCGGGCGGTTGGACCTCACGACGTGGCGGGACGAGGTCAGCTTCATGCTGTGGATCCTCACGGGCTTCGCGACGATGCGCTTCCTGCTGGTGGCGGCGCTGATGGTGATCGTCGTGGTCGGGATCATGAACGCGACCTGGATGTCGATCCGGGAGCGAACGCGGGAGGTGGGGACGCTGCGCGCCATCGGGATGTCTCGGCGGCGGGTCCTGGGGATGTTCCTCTGGGAGGCGGTGCTCTTGGGGCTCATCGCGACGAGCGTCGGGGCGCTCGCGGGGAGCCTCCTGGCGTGGGGGGTCGACGCCTATGGGCCCAAGATCACGATGGACGCGTTTCGGATGGTGCTGATGAGCGACCGCCTCCACCTGCAGCCGGGGATCGGTGACGCGCTTGGGGCGATCGGGGTGATCACGCTGGTGACCACCCTGGCGGCGCTCTACCCGGCGTGGAAGGCGGCGCGGATGCGGCCGGTGACGGCGATGCACCACGTGGGTTGACAGGAGGAGAGGATGACGCGCGCTACGTGCTTGTTGCTGGTGGGGCTGCCCCTGATGGCCTGGGCTGCAGAGCCCGTGGCCCTCGACGCGGAGGCCATGAGGTCGCTGCTCGAGCGGGTCGACGACCGCCAGCGCAACCAGGGTGACTGGAAGGCGACGGCGTACATCGAGCAGAAGGAGCGCAACAAGAGCGACCTCGTCTACGAGGCCCACGTGTACCGGCGCGACGCCGACGAGAAGTTCATGATCCTCTTCGTCCGGCCCCGTACGGAGGCGGGCAAGGGCTACCTGCGCATCGATCGGAACCTCTGGATCTATGACCCATCGGTGGGCAAATGGGAGCGCCGCACGGAGCGCGAGCGCATCGGCGGGACGGACTCGCGGCGCGCCGACTTCGATCCCGAGAACCTGGCGACGGACTACCACCACACCTACGTGGGGCTCGAGAAGCTCGGGAGGTACCGTGTGCACCATCTGAAGCTGAAGGTGCGCGACGGCGTCGACGCGGCGTACCCGTTGATGGAGCTGTGGCTCGACACGCAGACGGAGAACTTGCTCAAGGCGCAGGAGTTCGCGCTGAGCGGGCGGCTGATGCGGACGGTCTATTACCCGAAGTGGGAGCGGCTCCACAGCGAGAGCAAGGGCGCGGCGGTTTACTACCCCAAGGAGATCCGCATCTTCGACGAGGTGGAGAAGGGCAACCGCACGACCGTGCTCTTGCGCGACGTGGATCTGCGCGCGCTGCCGGCGAACATCTTCACGAAGGCGTGGCTGGAGGCGCGCAGCCGTTGACTCTGCTGGTCGCCCTGCTGTTGGCGCCGCCGGTGGACGAGGCGGCGCGCGAGGCGGCGATGTTCGGGGAGGATGCGCCCCCCGTGGAGTCCGTGGCGCAGGCCCCCGCGGAGCCGCCGGTGGACGCGCTGGCCGAGACCCTCGCGGTGGGCGGTCGACTCTACCTGCGCACCGACGCCCACGTGGTCGATGAGGGCGGCTTGGGTGATACGCGGCTATCGACGCCGAACCTGCTCGATCTCTACTTCGATGCGCGCCCCAATGATCGGGTCCGCGGCTACGCCCGGGGGCGGCTGCGATACGACCCGACGGTGGACGAGGCGGATCCGCTGGCGGGGCCGGAGACCGACGCTCAGCTCGACCAGCTCTGGATCGCCTTCGATCTGGGTCGGCGGATCTTCGTGACGGCGGGGGCGTTCCCGGTGCGCTGGGGCGTGGGCCGCATCTGGACCCCGAACGACTTCGTCAACGCGCGACCGCGAGACGCGCTCAGTCAGATCGATCTGCGGGCCGGCATCCCCATGCTGCGGGTGGCGATGCCCTTCGAGGGTGGCCAGCTCCAGGCGTTGGCGGTCTTCGACGAGGCCGACCGGCTGGATCGAGTCGGGGGCGCGGCCCGCGCCGAGGTGGCCTTCGAGGCCCTCGAGCTCGGGGCCTCCGCCGCCGCCCGGAGGGACGCCCCGCTGCACCTGGGCGCCGATCTGTCCGGGGGGGTCGGGGACGTCGATCTGTACGCCGAGGTCGCCGTCCACCACGGGCACGCTCGCCGCTGGGAGGGGACGCTCGACTTCGCGACGGGGGCGCTGCCGATGGAGGTCGACCGGAACGACGACTGGATCCCGCAGGCCGTCGCCGGCCTGGAGTGGAACCTGGCCTTCGGCGACGACGACGCCGTGGTGCTGGGCGCGGAGTATCTCTTCAACGACGCCGGCTACGACGACCCCGATCTCTACCCCTGGCTCGCGGTCCAGGGCGATCTGGTCCCGTTCTACATCGGCCGGCACTACCTCGGTGTCTTCGCGCTGCTCGCGGCCCCGGGCTCGTGGGACGACACGACCTTCGTGCTCACCGGGCTGGGCAACGTCGACGACCGCAGCGTCGCGACGCGGCTACAGGTGGCCCACCGCGCCCTCGCTCAGTTGTGGGTCGAGCCGTACGTCACGGCGCACCTCGGCGAGCCGGGCGGTGAGTTCACCTTCGAGCTCGCGGTCCCGGCGTTCGGTGACCAGACGGCCTTCTCCATCCCGCGCCCCTACGCCGACGTCGGCGTCTGGCTCCGCGTGGAGATGTAGTTCAGCCGAGCTCGGCGAGGAAGCGGTCGGTGAAGCCGTCGGCGGCGGTCCAGTCCGTGGTGTCGCGTTCCCGATGGGTGTCGATCTCGCCCCGCTCGACGCGGGTCGGACGCCAGCCCATCCGGTCCAGGAACTCCAGGACCGCTCGCAGCCCGTGTCCGCCAGGGGCGGGCGCACCGAGGGAGAGAAACGCCGTGGGCCGGCTCGAGAGCTCGGGCAGATGGCGGCGGATGAAGCGTTTGAGCTGCTGTCTCCCGTCGTAGACGCACGCGCCCACGATGACGCCGTCGTAGGCGTGGAGGGTGGCCTGATCGGGCAACTCTGCCACCTCCCAGGCGTCCGCGTGATGGCCGAGTCGGCGTGCTCTGGCGGCGATGTGGTCGGCGATGTAGGCCGTCTGGCCTTCTGAGGACGCGAACGCGACCAGCACCGCCGCCATGCACCACCTCCCGGGACCGCCCAATCCCTCGCAATGCCCGTGCCCATTCGTCGTAGCCGAAGCGCCGCACGGGCGCGTGTGTCGGTGATTCCATCCCGTGACGGATGTCACCGGACGGTTTCCCGAGGGAGGCTCCGCCCGTGGTAGAACGCGGCGCGCCGTCGAGGGCGACGGAGGAGGCGAGGATTGAACGCGGCGCTCGGTTGGCTCCTCGGCGCGGTCGCCGGTGTCGGCGCGAGGCTGGGCAGCGCTCGGGAGCGGCTCGAGTGGCTGGTCCGGCTGCGCTGGTTCGCCGTGGTGGGGCAGGTCACCGCCCTCGGCTTCGGTCGGGCGAGCGGGTGGCTCCCCGAGGGCTCGACCCTCGGCTTCGCCGGCGTGGTCGTCGCCCTCGCGGGGCTCAACGCGGTGACGGGCGTGTGGCTGTCTGGGCGGGCGGCGGTCCGTGAGTCCGCCGTGGCGCTCCATCTGGGCGTCGACATCGCGTGCCTGGCGCTGTTGCTGCTGCTGTCGGGTGGGGCGAATAACCCGATGTCGGCGATGCTGTTCCTGCACGCGAGCCTGGGACCGATCCTGGTGCGCCGTTGGCTCGGTGCGGTGTGCTTCACGTCGCTGCTGGCGGCCTTCGTCGTGGTCCACCTCGGTACGGAGCCGCCGGCCGCCGCGATCTCGCTGCCCTCGCAGGTCGTGGTCTGCACGCTGGTCTGGGCGCTGACGTGGTGGCTGACGGCGCGCCTCGCCGCGAGCCGGGCGTGGATCGACGAGATGCAAGCGCGTCAGTCACGGATGGACAAGCTGCGAGCGGTCGGCGCGCTGGCCGCGGGGTTCTCGCACCGCTTCGCGACCCCGCTCAACACGCTCCAGATGCGGCTGGACCGCCTCGCCCGTATCCCTGCGCTCGAGGACAACGCCGATCTCGAAGCGGCGCTGGCCGCTGCGGCGCAGTGTGAGCACGTCCTGGGGCGGATGGCCGGGGCGCCGCTGCGCGCCGCCGAGCTGCGGATGGAGCCGCGGGATCTGGGGAAGCTGGTCCAACGCGTGTGTGATCAATGGGGTGACGAGGCGCGCTCCGTCGAGGTCGAGATCGAGGCGGGCGTCCCCCCCTGCCCGATGCCCGAGCTGGCGTTCACGCAGTCATTGTTGAACCTGTTGGACAACGCGGCGGAGGCGATGGACGGGGCGGGGCGCCCGGAGGTGCGCGTGCGGCGGGCCGACCACGGCGCGGTGACGGTCTCGGTGGCGGACCGCGGCGCCGGCTGGCCCGACGCGGTGCGCGACGACCTGGCCCAGCCCTTCGTCACGACCCGCCCCAACGGCGTGGGGCTGGGTCTGTACAACGCGGCCTCCCTCGCCGATGCGCTGGGCGGGCGGCTCGAGCTCCGCGACCGAGAGGGTGGGGGCGCGACGGTGGTCTTTGTCATACCCTCACAGCGAGGAGGAGACCGGAGATGACGACTGCGACCCCGCTCGGGCCGGTGGTGATCGTGCTGGAAGACGACGCCGGCTTCCGGGGCACGCTCCTGGCCGAGTTCGGCGAGCGCGGCTACCGCGTCTTTGGTTGTGCGTCCCTCACGGAGCTCGACTCCGCGTTGGCGAATTGCGAGGAGCCGCCCCGCTTCGCGGTGGTCGATCTGCGGCTCAACGGTGACAGCGGGCTCACCGCCATCGACGCCATCCTCGGGTGTTCACCGGAGGCGCGGGTGGTGGTCCTGACCGGCCACGGAACCCTGCCCACGGCCGTTGAGGCGATGAAGCTGGGCGCCGTGAACTACCTCACGAAGCCGACCCGGTTCCGGCGCTTGGAGCGAGCGCTCTGGAGCGACGAGGCCGACCCCGAGGAGGTCGCCGTGCCCTACGGCCGGGAGACCCTGGCGCGGCGGGAGCGGGAGTACATCGAGTACGTGCTCGTGCAGTGCGAGGGCAACATCACCCGGGCCGCGCGCTGGTTGGGCATCCACCGCCAGAGCCTCCAGCGGAAGCTGCGCAAGTTCCCGCCGCGGACCTGAGCCGAGAGGGTCGCCAACTCGTCGCCGAGTCGACACGCGTTTGTCACAGACGGGGGTCATGCTGCGCCCAGACATCACCCGAGGAGTCCGTGGATGGACGTCAGGATCTCGCTCTCGATGGCCGCGCTCGCCGTCGTCGTCGCTACAACCCCCGCCGTGGCGGGCGAGGCCGCCTACGACAAGGGCTTCGTCATCAAGGATGGCGACTTCAAGCTCAAGACGCAGGGTCGCGTTCAGACGCGCTACACATGGGACGCCGAAGACGTCGGTGACGAGACCGAGAACAGCCAGCACTTCGCGATCCAGCGGGCGCGCCTGAAGCTGAGCGGGAACGCCTTCTCCAAGGCGCTGAAGTTCAAGTTCCAGGCGGATTGGGGCAAGGGCGGCGCGGCGCTGAAGGACTTCGCCGTCACCTACGTCTTCGAGAAGAAGGTCCTCCAGGTGACGCTCGGGCAGTTCAAGCGGAACTTCTCGCGCCACCAGCTCACCTCCAGCGGCAAGCTCGCGCTCATCGACCGGGCGATCACCGACAAGGCGCTGCCGTCGGGACGTGACATCGGCTTCACCGTCGGCAATGGCAAGAAGGGGGTGGCCTTCGAGTGGTCGGTGGGCGTGTTCAACGGCACCGGCGACAAGGCCCGCTTCGTCCCGAAGATCGACTCGGCGACGGGGGAGGTGACGGGGGGCAAGTTCAGCAACGTTCCCGACGACTTCAAGCCCGCCATCGTGGCCCGGGCCGCGTACAATCACGGGAAGATCAAGGGCTACAGCGACGCGGATCTGGAGGGCGGGGGCCTGCGGTTCTCGGTGGCCGGCAACTCGTACTACGACGCCAACGCCACCAACGACGAGGACCCCGTCTGGATCGGCGGCGTCGACTACGCCTTGAAGGCCTCCGGCTTCAGCAGCGTGGGCGGCTTCTACATCGACACCACCAAGGACGCGGAGGGCAAGGCCTTCTTCGCCCAGGCGGGCTACCTCGTCTCGGACCGCTATCAGCCGGTCGCCCGTCATGCGCAGATCATGGCCGACGAGGGGGACGCAAAGAAGGTCGAGACCACCCTCGGACTCTCGGTCTACTTCTTCGGGCACAACGCCAAGTTGCAGGCGGACTACTCGCTGCTCGACACCACCGACTCCGCGGGCGAAGAGACCAACGACAAGCGCCTGCGCGCCCAACTCCAGCTCGCGTTCTAGGAAGGAGAGAGACGATGAAGAAGCTTCTGATTGGTGTCGCCCTGGCGGCCCTGGTGTTGCCCGCTTGCAGCCGCCGCGAGGCCGGCAAGGCCGGTAGCGGAGGGCGTACGGTGCTGCAGAACAAGGGATCCGACACGCTGGTCAACGTGGCCCAGGCCTGGGCCGAGGAGTACAAGGTCGTCGATCCCAAGGTCGCCATCGCGGTCACGGGTGGCGGGTCCGGGACGGGGATCTCCAGCCTCATCAACGGCACCGTCGACATCGCCAACGCGAGCCGCAAGATCAAGGACAAGGAGCGCAAGGCCGCGGAGAAGAACGGCATCACGCCGAAGGAGCTGATCGTCGGCTACGACGCCCTCGCCGTCTACGTCCACAAGGACAACCCGGCGAAGGGGTTCACGCTGAAGCAGCTCGCCGACGTGTACGGCGAGAACGGCACGGTGGAGAAGTGGAGCCAGCTCGGCGTCACTGTGCCCGGCTGCCCGAGCGACGAGATCATCCGCGTGAGCCGGCAGAACAACTCGGGGACCTACGTCTACTTCAAGAAGGCCGTGCTCGGGAAGGGGCGCGACTACAAGCTGGGCTCCCGCGATATGCACGGCTCCAAGGATGTCGTGGACCTGGTGCACAAGACGCCCTGCGCCATTGGCTACAGCGGCCTGGCCTACGCGGTCCCCGAGGTGCGCACGCCGTGCATCACGAAGGATGAGGGGGGGGCCTGCGTCGCCCCGTCGGTGGCCACCGCCGTCGATCGCAGCTATCCCATCGCGCGACCGCTCTTCATGTACACCAACGGGGAGCCCAAGGGCGCCACGAAGACCTACCTCGACTGGATCATGGGCGACAAAGGGCAGTGCATCATCTCGAAGAAGGGGTACGCTCCGGCGCGCACTGTCACCTGCCCGTAGGGAGCGGAGACAACGAGCCCAGCGGCGATTGAGCGGAGACAACGAGCCCAGCGGCGATTGAGCGGAGACTATGAGCATCTACGAGAAGCATCTGGCCGCGGACAAGGCTGCCATCCGTGCGCGGGTCGTCGAGATCGGCCACCGCGTGGAGGCGGCGGTGGGGCAGGCCGTGCGAAGCCTGCTCCACAATGACCGCGAACTTTGCGCGACGGTGGTCCTCGGCGACCTCCCGATCAACCGGGACAGCCGCGCCCTCGACAGGCAGTGCCACGCCTTCGTGGCGCGGCATCTGCCGTCGGCGGGACATCTGCGCTTCGTCTCCTCGGCGATGCAGCTCAACGTGGCCCTCGAACGGATCGGCGACTACGCCGTCACCATCGCTCGCGAGGCGATTCAGCTCAGCGGGCCACCGCCCAAGATCGTCGAGACCGACATCCTGCGCCTCGAGCGCGAGGCCTGTCAGATGCTCGGGCGAGCGCTGCGCGCCTTCGAGCAGTCCGACGCGGAGCTCGCCCGGGAGACCAAACCCGAAGCCGCCAGCGTCGAGCGCACCTACGACGAGATCTTCCACGACCTGCTGCAAGCGAGCGGCCTGCCGCTGCGCGACCTCTTCGCGCTGCTCACCGTGTTCAACAAGCTGGAGCGCGTCAGCGACCAGGCCAAGAACATCTGCGAGGAGACGCTCTTCGAGCTCACCGGCGAGACCAAGCCGCCGAAGGTCTATCGCGTCCTCTTCGTCGACGCGCGCGACAGCCTGCTGGCGCCGCTCGCGGTGGCCTTGGCGCGCAAGGCGTTCCCCGAGAGCGGGCGCTACGATCACGGTGGTTGGCAGCCCGCCGAGGCCCTCGCGCCCGAGCTGAGCTCGATATCCGACGAGCTCGGCCTCGACCTCACGGGGCTCGCGCCGCGGAAGCTCGCCGGCGCCCGCGAGGCGCTGCGGGGGTACCACGTCGTGGTGGGCCTCCAGGCCAAGGCCCACGAACATCTCACCGTGCCGTTCCACAGCGTCCTGCTCCAGTGGGAGCTGCCTGGCATCGCCGATGGGTCGGTCCCCGAGGCCGGCCTGCGCGAGGTGGCGCGCCACCTGAGCGGTCAGCTTCGGGAGCTCATGGTGACGCTGCGCGGTGAGGACGCCTGCTGAGATGGCTGCTGACGGAGCAGAGCGAGCCGACCGGCGCGACGCCGACTGGTACATCGACAAGCTGGTGGCCGTCCTGGTCTTCGTGGGCGGGATCTCGGCGATCATCTTCATCATCGGGATCTTCGTCTTCATCACCAAGGAGGGCTTCGGCTTCCTGAGCGGGACCTTCGACTTCGGTGAGTTCTTCGGCTCCCCGCGGTGGCGGCCCACCTCCGACCACAACCCGACCTACGGCGCGCTGGCGCTCATCGCCGGCACCGGCGCCGTGACCGGCCTCGCGGTGCTGCTCTCGGTGCCGTTCTCCCTCGGCGCGGCGATCTACATCGCCGAGTTCGCCCAGGGGCGGACGCAGGAGATCCTCAAGGTCATGGTGGAGCTCCTCGCGGCCATCCCGTCGGTGGTCTGGGGCTTCATCGGCCTGTCGATCATGAACCCGCTGATCATCGACGTCTTCCACGTCCCGGTGGGCCTGTGCGTGCTCAACTCGGGGCTGATCCTGGGGCTGATGGCCGCGCCGATCATGACCACCATCGCCGAGGACGCCCTCAAGGCGGTGCCCGAGCGGCACCGGGAGGCCGCCGCCGCCCTCGGCGCGACGCGGTGGCAGGTGACCTTCAAGGTGGTGCTGCCGGCGGCGAAGAACGGGTTGATGGCCGCGGTGCTGTTGGGGGTCGGGCGCGGCTTCGGCGAGACGATGGCGGTGCTGATGGCGAGCGGCCACTCGGTCAACCTGCCCACCAGCGTCTTCGACTCCGCGCGGGCGCTCACGGCCACGATCGCCGCCGAGCTCGGAGAGACGGCCGTCGGCTCCGACCACTACCAGGCCCTCTTCACGCTGGGCATCCTGCTCTTCGCCGTGACCTTCGTGATCAACCTCACGGCGGACCTCGTCGTCCGCGGCGTACGGAGGCAGTAGGCGCATGTTCGAGGCCACCGCGAGAAACGACAAGAACGCGCGGAACGAGCGACTCGTGCGCATCGCGTTTCTGGGCATGACGCTGCTGTTGGTGCTGCCCGTCCTCATCATCTTCGGGGTCTTGCTCGTCAAGGGCGGCCCGATGATTACCTGGGACTTCCTGTTCACGGAGCCGACGAAGGGGATGACCGCCGGCGGTATCCTTCCCGCCCTCATCGGCACCGTCTGGCTGGTGGCGGTGGCGCTGCTGGCGTCGGTCCCCGTCGGCGTGGCGGCGGCCGTCTATCTCAGCGAGTACGCGCCGGACAACTGGCTCACGCGGGCCATCAACCTGGCGATCATCAACCTCGCCGGCGTGCCCTCCATCGTCCATGCCCTCTTCGGGGTGGGCGCCTTCGTGCTCTTCTTCAAGTTCGGCACCAGCATCCTCGCGGCGAGCCTCACCCTCGCCGTCATGACCCTCCCGGTGGTGATCGTCGCCACCCGAGAGTCTCTGCAGGCGGTGCCGCAGGCGTTCCGCGAGGCGTGCTGGAACATGGGCGCCACGCGCTGGCAGACCATCCGCCGCGTGGTGTTGCCCAACTCGATCTCCGGCATCCTCACGGGGGTGATCCTCGAGGTCTCGCGCACCGCCGGCGAGACGGCGCCGATCATGTTCACGGGCGCCGCCTTCTTCCTCCCGTTTCTGCCCGAGAGCGTCTACGACCAGACGATGGCGATGTCCCTCCATCTGTTCGTGATCTCCACCCAGGTCCCCGGCGTCCCGGAGGGGCTGCCCTTCGCCGTGGCGCTGGTGCTCATCGGCATGGTGCTCACGATGAACGCGGGCTCCATCGCCTTTCGCACCTGGCTCCGAAGGAAGAAGAAGTGGTAGCGCCCAACATCGAGGTCACCGTAGAGGGGCTCACCATCCGGTACGACGGCAAGCCCGCCCTGTCGGATGTGTCCCTTCAGATCCGCGAGCGTGAGATCTTCGGCATCATCGGCCCGGCGAACAGCGGCAAGACCTCGTTTCTACGGGTCCTCAACCGCATGGACACCTTCACCGCCGGGATGGAGTTCGAGGGCAAGGTCAGCGTCGCGGGCCGCGACGTGCGCGCGTGGCAGAACCTCTACGCCCTGCGCCGCCGCATCGGCGTGGTCTTCCCGCTGCCCGTCGGGCTCCCGCTGAGCATCTACGACAACGTCGCGCTGGCGCCGAGGCTGCGTGGGGTGAAGGCCAAAAGCGAGCTCGACGGCATCGTCGAGAGTTGCCTGCGCCGCGCCGCGCTTTGGGACGAGGTCGCAGACCGCACCGACGCCCTCGGGAGCCTCCTCTCCGGCGGCCAGCAACAACGCCTCACCATCGCGCGAGCGCTCTCGCAGGAGCCCGACTTGCTGCTCCTGGACGAGTTCTCCATCGCCGTCGATCCGGTCACGACGATGCGCATCGAGGATGTGCTCGCAGAGCTCCGAGAGGAGATGACCATCGTGCTCGTAACCAATCTCGTCCAGCAGGCGCGGCGCCTCGCCGACCGCACGGCCTTTTTCCTGATGGGCGAGTGCGTCGAGGTCGGGGAGACGGAGGCGCTGTTCACCGGTGAGGTCGAAGACGAGCGCACCCGAGCCTATGTCGAGGGTCGTTTTGGCTGATCTAGCGATTGAGATCGTCGACTTGAGCCTCTGGTACGGTGACTTCCAGGCGCTCTTCAACGTGGATCTGGAGATCCCCGCCGGGCGGATCACCAGCATGATCGGCCCCTCGGGCTGCGGTAAGTCCACGCTGTTGCGTTGCTGCAACCGCATCAACGAGCGGCTCGGCTACGTACGCACGGAGGGCTCCATCCATGTCCTGGGGCGCGACGTCTACGCGCCGGAGAACGAGCTCGTGCAGGTGCGCAAGCAAGTGGGCATGGTCTTCCAGCGGCCCAACGTGCTGCCCCTCTCGATCCGCGACAACGTCCTGTTCGGCCACCGGCTGCACTCACCCAAGAGCAGCAAGCAGGAGGAGGACGAGATCCTGGAGGCGTCGCTGCGAAAGGTGCTGCTCTGGGACGACGTCTGCGACCAGCTCCGGCGCCCCGCGAGTGGTCTCTCCCTCGAGGCGCAGCAGAAGCTCTGCATCGCGCGCCTGCTCCCGGTGAAGCCGACCGTGCTGCTCATGGACGAGCCGTGCTCGGCCCTCGACCCCAAGGGGACGGAGGCCGTGGAGGAGCTCATCTGGGAGCTGCGCGGCGAGTACACGATCCTGATCGTGACCCACAACATGGCGCAAGCCCGCCGAGCCAGCGAGGAGTGCATCTTCATGTTGATGGGCAAGGTGATGGAGCACAGCGCCACCGAGGAGATGTTCGTCACGCCCCAGCGCAAGGAGACGGCGGACTACATCGAGGGCCGCTACGGCTGAGCGCGTGACGAATGGAGGACAGACGTAGCCTCGGAGGGGTCCCGTCAGGCGGGGGCCCATCCCTCGCGCAGCAGCGCGTCGATGATCGTCTGCCCACGGTTGCCCCAGAGGGGGTGAGGCTCGTCGGAGAGCAGCTCAGCGAGGGCCTCCGCTTCCTCCGCAGGCGTGCGGCCCGACGCCTCGGCGCGGCGGAAGACCTCGAGGGCGCGCTGGAAGATGCCGTGGGGCGTCGATGGATCGAGGTGGCTCGAGATCGCCGGGTCGTCGGGGATGCAGCCGTACTGTTCGTTGGCGCAGTTCACGATGCCCATGCGGTTGGCCAGGAAATCGGGGACGTAGAGCAGGCCGCGCGCCGCGAGGGCCGGGGCGTCGCGGGCGGGGGAGGCGAGCTGATTGTTGGCGCCTCCGCAGACCACGGGGGCGCGGATGAGCGGGATGGTGTCCGGGTTGAGCGTGGCGCCGATGGCGTTGGGCGAGACGATGTCGCAGTCCGAGAAGAGCACGGAGTCGTCACCCCGGCTCACGTGGCGAAGCTCCAGCGGCGCGTCGGGGAAGCGCCGCCGAGCGTCGCTCACGGCGGCCTCGTCGACGTCTACCCCGATGATGTGGCCCACGCCGCGCTCGAGGAGCAGCGGGATCATGTAGCTCGCCACATGGCCGAGGCCCTGGGTCGCCACCCTCTTGTCCCGCAGCCCCCCCCGCCCCAACCAGTCGAGGGCCGCCTCCATGGCCACGACGACCCCCTGGGCCGTGAGCGCGCTGGGGTTCCCGCTGCCGCCGACGCTCGGGGGGATGCAGGTCGTGTGACGGGTCATGGAGTGGATCACCGCCATGTCCTCGGGGCCCGTCCCCGCGTCCTCGGCCGTGACGTAGAGGCCGCGCAGCCCGGAGATGAATCGCCCGTAGTCGCGGTAGACCGCCGCGCGGACATGCGGATCACGATGGTCGACCCCGTCCCGGCGCGCGATGACCCCCTTCCCGCCGCCCCACCAGAGCCCGGCCAGCGCGCACTTGTGACCCATGCCGCGGCTCAGTCGGAGGCCGTCTCGGACGAAGGCCTCGACCGTCTCGTAGCGCCAGAAACGGACCCCGCCGGCCGCTTGCCCGCGCACGGTCTGGTGCACGAAGGCGGAGAGCAGGTGTCCGCTCTCTGCGCCGATCTCGAAGAAGCACGCCTGGTGTGCGTGGTAGTCGCGCGCGTCGGCTCGGAGGGCGTGGGCGAGGGCGTCAATCGCCGGGTGGCTGTTCCTGAGCTCGCCCGTCGACGAGTCGGTGACGAGCCACGCGCGGCGAATGTCTGCGTCGGACATCGCCGCCAGGAGCCGGTCGGGGTGAGCTTCCCAGAGATTCATCTTGCCTCCTGTGTTCCTCGGAGATTGGCACCTTGCGGGACGAGCGCGCGCATTCTACACGAGGACGCCCCGACCCCTAGGACGGTGCGGCAGACCAAGCGACCAAGTGATGTGCGTGCCCGCCGGCCGAGTTCAAGGCGCGAAGCCGTAGCGATATCCGAAGATATCGGTAGGCTTCGCAACACCGAAATCGGTTGGCGGGCGCGTGCAGCGCGCCGCGTCGCGACTCTGCCGCACCGTCCTAGTCAGGGGCAGCACTCGGGGGGGGGCGGATCGCCGTAGTCGCACTCGCAGCAGGCGTCCGCGCAGGGGTCGGGGGCGCAGCACGCCTCCCAGACCTCCTCGGGGATCACGCCGTACTCGCACTCGCAGCAGACGTCCATGCAGTCGATGGCGGCGTCCGGGGCGAGGGCGTCGGGCAGCGCCGCGTCGGGGGCGGCGGCGTCGGGTGAGGCCACGTCAGGCGCGGCCACGTCCGGCGAGGCCACGTCCGGCGAGGCGGCGTCCGGCACGGCGGCGTCCGGCACGGCGGCGTCCGGCGAGGCCGCGTCGGCGGGGCGGGCGTCCCTCGCGGTCGCGTCGGGCGTGCGCGCGTCGAGGTGCGCCGCGTCGACGGATCCGTCAAACGTCTCGGCGGCGTCGCGCGGGGGGAGGGGACCCGCATCTTCACCGCCGCTCGGGGATTGGGGCGTGCAGGCCGCCTGGCCGATGGAGAGGGCGAGGGCCGCCGCGGCGCAAACCGCCGCGTGCCGCGAGGCGTCGACGCGCGCCGCGCGATGCTCGGAGGCGACCCGGTAGTAGCAGAATGGGTCCTCCGTGACGCCACCGTTGACCGCCGAGGAGACGCAGCGCGCGCCGCCGCGGCACAGCGCGTCGTAGCGGCACCCGGCGCAGCCCCCCGTGAGCTGGTCGACGGAGAAGTCGCGGTTGTAGGCGAACATGTCCGGGGCGTGCCAGATCTCGTCGAGCGTGCGCTCGCGCAGGTTCGCTTCGACGAATGGATCGCTGCCGTCGGGGCGCTTCGCCTGCAACGAGAGGCAGCCCTTCACGCCTCCGTCGGCCTCGATCCCGATCGCCTGCATGCCCGCCTGGCAGCCCTTCCAGCACTCCGCCCGCCCCCCGCGCCAGCCCCGGCCGCGCAGCACCTTGTCGTGGGGGCCGTAGTAGCCGATGGAGTCGCCGATCCGGAGGTTGATGCCCCCGGCCTTCTTGAGCCGCGCGAGGCGCGGCAGGAGCTGCAGGAGATCCGTCGGCCGGATCGTCAGGTCGCGCAGGTCATCCATCCGCCCCATCGGCTTGCAGAGCTGAAGCCGCCACTGTCTCGCGCCGGCCTTGATGGCGATCCCGCGCACGGTCTCGAGGAGTGGCAGGTTGAGGCGGTTGACGGTGGTGAGGACCGCCACTGGGAGCCCCGCCTCCCGGAAGCGCGCGACCGACGCGAGGGTCGCAGCGAAGGTCCCCGCACCGCGGAGCCCATCGTGCACCGCCTCGGGCCCGTCGAGGCTCACGGCGACGTTGCACAGCCCCGCAGAGACGGCCCGCGCGGCGACGGAGCACGCCGTCTCGTCGTCGGCGTAGACGCCGTTGGTGACCATGTTCACGTACAGGCCCCGGTCGACCAGCGCCCGGGCGATGCGGTCCCACCCCTTGCGCAGCGTCGGCTCCCCCCCGGAGAGGGTGACCAGCTCGCAGCCCAGGTTGGCGAGCTGCGCCGCCACATCGAGGCAGGCGTCGAGGCTCAGCTCCCCCCGGCGCACCTTGCCCGCCCGTGAACCGCAGTGGGCGCAGTCCAGATTGCACGCCAGCGTGAGCTCCCACACACAGTTCCGCGGCTTCCAGTTGCGGGCGTCCACGCGCCGTCGTGCCATCCCGGTCGAAGCGTCCATCGTCGGTCCTCCCGCGCGCGGTTCAAGACACAGGAGAGCGCGGGTCGGACGGGCGCCTCATCTGCCGTTTGACGGGTGCGCGAGGTGCCCCGATTGGCTCGCATCTGATTGGCCTCGAGGGGGACTCGATGCTCGTCGGTAACCCGCCTGCCTTCTGTGCGGCGGTGCGGTCGTGGTACGCAGGGGCTACGAATGGGACGCAAGAACTCAGGCGAGAAGCCGCCGATCGTTGTCAGTCGACATGGCCCCTACCGCTTTCGGCGGGGGTTGGTGACGGCCACCTTCCTCCAGCACGGCCTGTCGATGGACGAGGCGCTGTCGCTGAGCGCGGACCTGCGTGACTTGCTCCTGGGCCGCGAGGAGATCACGAGCGACGAGCTGGAGTCGGAGCTCGACGCGCTCCTGGTGGCGGCGGGGCATGAGCCGCTGGCGTCGCAGCAGCCGGCGCCGAACGTGCTGATGGTGCAGACGGAGGGGCGCGTCTTTCCGTTCTCCCGCGGGGTGCTGGTGCGGCGGCTGGTGGCCGTGGGGTTGTCGGTCGAGAGCTCGATCGCCTTGGCGCAGACGGTGCACGCCTCCTTGGACGCCCTCGGGCGGCCCGAGGTGCGGGGCGCGCGGGTCGACGCGGAGGTCGAGCGGCTGCTGGGTGAGAGGCATCATCGCCGCTACGTACGCCGGTATCGGGTGATCACCTTCATCCGTCGCTCGGAGTGGCCAGTCCTGGTCCTCGTCGGCGGCGCCGCGGGGACCGGCAAGTCCACCCTCTCCACCGAGCTGGCCTACCGGCTCGGGATCAGCAAGGTCACGAGCACGGACATGATCCGCGAGACCATGCGCACGGTGCTCTCCCCCGCGGTGGTCCCGGGGCTCCACGACCACTCCTTTCGCGGGATCGTGCAGGGGCGCCAGGTCCTCTCCGATCCCCAAGAGCGGGTGTTGGCGGGCTTCCGACAGCAAGCGCTCCAGGTGGCGGTCGGCGTCGCGGGCGTCGTGCGACGGGCTCTCCGCGAGAGCACCAGCATGATCATCGAAGGCACCCACCTGGTGCCGCCCTTCACTCAGCTCCTGGCGCCGGGCGCCGAGACTCACTTCGGGGGCGTGGTGTTGGCGGTGCCGCGTCGCCGGGAGCACCGGCGCCGCTTCGTCCGACGGGCCGGGGCCCAACCCAAGCGGGCCGCCGCGACCTACCTCGACGACTTTGAGTCCGTGCGGTGGATCCACAACGACCTCGTGCAACTGGCCGAGGAGCACGACTCGCTGGTCATCGACAACGACGACGCGGCCGCGACGATCACCGGTGTCGTCGAGTATCTGAGCCGACTCCTCCCCATTGACGACAAGGTGGCGTCGCCCACGGTAGACGCGCGGAGCGCCGATGAGCCCACGAGCCCCACCTTGATGCTGGTCCTGGACGGCCTCTCCGACGAGCCGCACGTCGATCTCGCCGGCCAGACCCCCCTCGCGGCGGCGCAGATGCCGTTTCTGCGTCGACTGGCCGGGGCGGGGCGTCTCGGTCTGCTGCACACGGCGGCCGAGGCGGGCGCCGTGCCCGACACCGCGGAGGGGCTCAAGACGCTGCTGACGCTGGGTGATTGGGGGCGACCCCTGGGGCGCGGCCTCTTAGAGGCGTTGGGGCGTGGCCTCACACCGCACCCGAGCAGCGTCCTGCTGCGGGGCAACCTGGCGACGGTCGACGCGGAGGGCCGGCTCGTCGATCGGCGCGCGGGACGCATTCGGGACGGGGCAGACGAGCTGCTGCGCGAGCTGCGCGACGTGGTGCTCCCGCGGGGCGTGACAGGTCAGATCCACCTCGGTCACGAGCATCGGGTGGTGGTATCGCTGCAAGGGCCCGGGCTCTCACCCGCCGTGAGTGACACCGATCCTGGCGACCCGGGGCTGGGGGCGCCCTCTCCCCCCGCGCGCCCGCTCGATGAGACGCCCGAAGCCGCGCGGACCGCCGAGGTGCTCAACCACCTGCTGGAGTTGGTCGCCCGTCACCTGGCGGCGCACCCCGTCAATGAAGCGCGCGTCGCCGCTGGCGAGCCGGCGGCGAATCGAGTGATCACCCGCGGGGCGGCGGCGGCCTCCCAAGTGGCGAGCATCCCACAGGCGAGGCGCACCTCCGCCATCGTCTCCGCGTGTCCGACCGTGCTGGGGGTGGGTCGGCTCGCCGGTATGAGCCCCGCGACGGCGGTGGGCATGACGGGGAACCTCGACACCGATCTCGACTTGAAGTTCAGCACCGCCCTCGATCTGCTCGGCACCCACGAGTTCGTCGCCGTCCACTTCAAGGGCAGCGACATCGCGGGACACGACCGTACACCCCGCAAGAAGCGCGACTTCCTCGCGGCCATCGACGTGGCGCTGGGCCGTTTCCTGGCTGGCGTCGGTCCGCTGGCGGAGACGTTGCGAATCGTGGTGGCGGGTGACCACGGCACCTCCTCGACGACCGGCCGGCACATGGCCGAACCGGTCCCGCTGCTGGTGACGCGGTGGGATCCCGAGGCAGAGCCGGCGCCCTTCGATGAGGAGGCCGCCGCCACGGGATCGCTGGGACAGGTGAGCAGCGGCGCTTTCGCGAGCCTCCTCTGGCCGGAGCCCGAGTGACCGTTGGGGTGATCCTACCCGACCGCGAGCCGTAGCCTGATCGTGGCCTTCTCGGCGTAGTCGGCGAGATCCCCGACCCACTCGACGAGGCGGTACCACAACATCACGGAGACCGGCCTCATCTCGCGCTCGGCTCCGATGAGGCGCCGCGCCAGCTCGAGGCCCAGGTCATCGGTCTCGCGCTCGGCCCTGGCCAGCGCCTTCAGCATCACCTCGACACGGTCGCTCAGGTGCTCGCGCACCCCGTCCACAAAGAGGCGGTCCAGCTCGCCGACCAGACCGAGGGCCTGCTCGCAGACATCCACGCAGCGGTGGCAGAGCGCGACGAGCGGGCCGCCGAGGCCGGCGGGGACCTCGAAGCGGCGCTCCTCGAGCAGCCCGGCGATGTCCTGGGCGGTGTCGGCGATCGAGCCCTGCGCCGTGAGCACGCTGAGCAGAGCACGCCGGTCCACGGGGGCGGGCGCGACCGCCGGCAGGTTGGTCTCCAACCGAGCCCTCGTCCGGTGCGCCCGGCCCTCGAGCTCGAGGATGTGCGCGCGCGTCGCCCGTAGCGCGTCGTCGTCCCCGGCGCACAGCGACTCGAAGAGCGCTGGGACCTCGCGGGCGCACGCGACGGCGTCGCGCATGTGCTCCTGCAGAGGTCGGAAGGGCGAGGGGCCGGTGAGCGTCCAGGCGACCGCCGCGTTGCTTGAGGAATCAGCGAATCGGGCCATGCTCAATCAATGCCACGGCCGCCGCGTTCCGCCAACGCAGCCAATCGTTGCGCTCCCCTATCCCCACGTCATACGGACCTCGTGGATCGCGGTCGCGTTCGCCCGGAGGACGAGGAACTGTATGCCGCGGTGCTCGAACTCGGCCCCCTCGGCAGGGATCTCCTGGGCCAGCTCGAGCAGGAAACCACCGAGCGTCTCGTACTTGCCGTCCGGCAGCGCCACGCCGAGCTCGCGCCGGACGTAGTCGAGCTCGACGCGGGCGTCGACCCGGTAGTCTCGCTCGCCGAGCTTGTGGAAGAGGTCTGGCGCCTCCTCGTCGAACTCGTCGGTGAGCTCTCCTACGACCTGCTCGAGGATGTCCTCGATCGTGAGGATGCCCTCGGCGCCCCCGAACTCGTCCACGATGATCGCCAGCTCTTCGCCGCGCTGGCGCAGATCCGTCAGCACCGCCTCGATGCTGCGAGCCCCGGGGACGAAGTGCACCGGGCGTACGTGGGGCTCGATGAGATCGTCGTCGGAGAGGAGCAGCAAGTCGATGGCGTCGAGCTGCCCGACGACGCGGTCGACGCGGCCGTCGTAGACCGGGAGGCGTTCGTGGGCGCTCCCCGCCGCGAGGCGCCTCGCGCGCCCGACGGTGGCGCCGCCTTCGACCGCCACGACGTCGATCAACGGCACCAGCACGTCCCGCGCGGTGGTCTCGGAGAAGTCGAAGAGGCGCCGGATCATCTGCTTCTCGACGGGCAGGACATCCCCCTCCACCTTCGACATCTCCATCATCGACGCGATCTCCTCTCTCAGCGTGAAGGGGCTGCGGCCGTCGCCGGTGTCACCGACCATGCGCGTGAGGATCCGCGTCAGGGCCGAGAAGACGAGGAGGACCGGGAAGAACAGGAAAGAGGCCGCTCGCAGGATGTAGGCCACCTTCGGCGTGAGCCGATCGGCTCGCTGCTGGAACACGCTCTTGGCGACGATCTCCCCGAAGATCCAGACCAGCGGCGCGGCGACCACGATCGCGAGCCAGGCGTTCTCCTCCCCGAACAGGTGGATCACCAGCGCGGTGGTGGTCGTCGTCGTCATCACCACCGAGATGTTGGTGCCCACCAACGTCGTTGAGAGCAGCCACTCGGGCTTCTCCAGCATCGAGAGGGCGAGGCGGGCGCCACGCGAGCCCTGGGCGGCGGCGTGGCGGAGGCGCATCCGGCCCGCGCTGACGACGCCGATCTCGGCGCCGCTGAAGAACGCCTCGGTGGCGAGGCAAACAACGATGACCAGCACGCTGAAGAGGACGTCCAACGCTAGCCCTCCACCGTCGCCGTCGTGTCGATGAGGACCGACGTGATGCGCTGCCCCGACACGGCGAGGACCCGCAGCTCGACGCCGGCGACGGTGGCGCTCGCTCCCGGGTGGGGGAGCTCGCCGAGACGGTGCAGCAGCAGCCCGCCGACGGTCTCGGCGGGGCCGCCGTCGAGGCTGATGCCCACCAGGCGATCGAGGCGCTCGAGGGGCAGGGCGCCGTCGACGCGGTACTCGCCCTCGTCGGTGCGCTCCCAGGCGAAGCGGGGCCCGCGTTGGTCGGAGCGGCTCGGGATCTCGCCGAAGATGGACTCGAGGAGGTCCTCCATCGTCACCAGGCCGGTGATGCCCCCGTATTCGTCGACCACCAGCGCCATCGAGAGCTTGCGGTGGCGAAAGGCGCGGAAGAGCGCCGCCACGGACTTCGTCTCCGGCACGGAGTACGTCGGGCGGAGCAGGGTCGCGAGATCGGTGTCGGGGCCCTGGCGGAGCGTGTCGAGGTCGAGCAGGTCACGGGCGTAGAGGATGCCGACTACCGTCGAGTCGGCGTCCTCGACGGGAACCCGGGTGTGTCCGCTGTGCTGGACGGCGGAGGCGACCTCGACCAGCGGGGTGTTGGCCGGGATCACCACGAGCTGTGAGCGCGGCGTCATCACGTCGCGCAGCGTGCGCTCGCCAAAGGCGAGGATCTGCTTGATGTAGTGGGCCTCCCGGTGGTCGAGGGCCCCTTCGCCCACGGCCTCGTCGGCCAGCGAGCGCACCATGTCCTCGGTCACCAGGTTGGCGCGCGTGCGCTCCCGGCCGACGATGAGCGTAGTGAAGAAGTCGGAGACGCCGCGGACCGCCCACCGTATGGGCCAGATGGCGCGCGCGAAGAGGTCGACGTAGCGGCTCTGGAAGGCGGCGAAGGTCACGTTGTTGCGGATCGCGAGGGTCTTGGGGGTGATCTCCCCGAAGAGCAGCAAGACCGGCACCATCACGAAGAGGTTGAGCCACCGCTGCTCGGGGCCGAGCAGCCCAATCACCACGGCCGCCGACAGCGTCGAGGCGGCTACGTTCACGAACTCGTTACCGATCAGTATCGAAACGATGAGTCGGCGTGGCTGCGCGAGCAGGCGCTCGATGAGGTGGAGCCGGGGGTGCTCGTCGCGCCGCATCTGCTCGAGATCGACGCGGTTCAAGGAGAAGAGGCTGGTCTCCGCGCTGGAGAAGAAGGCAGAGAGCACCATCAGCCCGGCGAAGAGCGCGAGCTGGAGGATCAACGTCAAGTCCACGACGCGCTCCGCGCGTAGGGTACGCTTCGTGCACCGTAACGACCCCCCCGACGAGGAGGACGCGCGCCGTGGTGGAGACGACACAAGGGCCGGTCATGGCCGCCGTGGATCTGGGTTCCAACACGTTTCAAGTGCTCGTCGCCCGGGTGAACGGGGCGGTCGTCACGGAGCTCGATCGGGTCAAAATCAAGGTTGGGCTCGCCGAGGCGACCGACGCGTCGGGCCGCATCGACGACGCGGGCATGGAGCGTGGGCTGCTGGCCTTGGAGCAGCTCGGCGCCCGCATCCATGGCTTCGACCCGTCCCGCGTGCGGGCGGTGGGCACCCACGCGCTGCGGCGGGCGACCAACGCCTCGGACTTCCTGGCCCGCGCCCGGGTGGCCCTCGGGTTTCCGGTGGAGGTCGTCTCGCCCGAGGAGGAGGCGCGCCTGGTCTACCTCGGCGTCACTCGACGGGTCGGTGGCACCGCGGGACGGAGGCTGGTCCTCGATGTCGGCGGCGGGAGCACGGAGATCGTCCTCGGAGAGGCCGATCTGCCGACGGCGTCGGTGAGCTACCCGATGGGCTGCGGCTCGTGGACCCGCGCCTACTTGCCGGGGGATCGCGTCACGGCGGAGGGGATGGCGGCGGCCGAGGCGGCGGCGACCAAGGCGCTCGATGCCTTGCCGGCGATCTACACCGAGGCGCCGGCGACCTGCTTCGGAGGGTCGGGGACCATTCGCTCCACGCAGGTCCTCCTTCGTCACCACGGGTTCAGCGAGGACGGGATCACCACCGCGGCCCTCGATCGCCTGATCGACGCCCTCGTTGGTGCTGGTGACCCGAACCTGCTGTGGGTCGAGCCCGTGAGCCGTTCGCGGATGCCGGTCCTGGGCGGCGGGTTGGCGATCCTCCGGGCGCTGACGAGGCGGCTCGCGATCGAGCGTATCACCGCGGTACGTGGTGGTGTCCGCGAAGGGGTGGTGCTGGACCTCGTGGATCGCGCTCAGAGCTCCGAGACCTCGGCCCAGAGCGCGCGGTAGGCCCGGGCCGGCGCCGTTCGGTTCGCGTAGTTGAAGATCGGCTGGCGCTCCACCCCCATGCGTTCGACGGTGCTGGAGTAAGGGACGGCGGTCGAGAGCATGGGGAACGCGGCGCTCGAGGGGTCCTCGCAGAGGGCCCGGTGGAGCTTCTTGCGGCGATCGACCATGCAGAAGAACGGCTTCACCTCGAGATCACCGACGCGCGCGTCTCGGAGCGCCGCGGCCAACTGCTCGAGCGTGCGCATCGAGAGGGTCGTGGGGATCGTCGGAACCAGCAGAACATCGGCGGCGCGGAACACGGCCTCCGAGACCAACGAGATGCTCGGGGGGCAGTCGAGGAAGATGTGGTCGTAGGACTCGGCCAGGGGCGCGAGCAGGCGAGCGAGTCGGCGGCTCGGCTTCTTCTCGCGGTCGAGGGCGAGGTCCATGTGCCGGTAGGAGAAGTCCGCCGGCAGGAGGTCGAGGCCGTCGAAGTCCGAGCCGCGGATCAGCGCCTCGAGGTCGGAGCGCCCGCGGACCAGCCGCGCGCCGCCGCCCTTCACCTTGGGCTTGATTCGGAAGTAATAGGTCGCTGCCCCCTGGGGATCGAGGTCCCACAGCAGGGTGCGCGCGCCGTCGAGCACCGAGAGGTAGGCCAGGTTCACCGCCGTGGCGGTCTTCCCGACTCCGCCTTTGATGTTGTACGTGGCGAAGACCTTCACCGCTTCGTCTCCTTGTCGCTTCGGGACCCAGAGGCCTTGGTGCGGGACGAAAAGAGACGTCGATACTCCGCGCGCGCCGTCGGCGCCGCAACCCCCACGAAGGCGGCGTCGAACTGAGCGCGCGCCTCGGCCTGGCGCGCCTCGAGCTCGCCCACCAGGCGTCCCATCGCGATCAGCGTCTCGGCGGGCACGGCTTTGTCGGTGCTCATCTCGCGGGCGAAGCGCAGCAGCGTCTCCTGCTGGACCTCGAAGTCCTGGAAGTCGCCGAGGACGTCCTGGAGCGTCTCGAGCGGCTCGAGCAGCGCGTCGATGCGCTTCGCCGGGAAGAGGCTCCGAAAGAAGGTGACCAGGTAGCGCAGCTTCTTCCCGCGGAGACGCAGGGCGTGGAGCGCCGAGGCGGGCGTCTCCGGCCCGATCGCGGCGCCGTCGCGGTGGAGGCGACGGTAGGCGCGCCAGATTCGAGCCTGGGCGACCTCGGTCACGGGGCGGCCACCCTGCGGTGCGTCGGGGTGGTCTTCGACCGGCGCTCGGAGGAAAGCTCGCCATGAATCCAGGAGCCGGTCGCAACGGTCAGACGCCAGGGCGGCCGCCAGCGCTCGTTGGGCCGCGGCCTGCTTCGCGCGCAGAAACGAGGTCAGCGCGTCGAGGTCCGGTCGAACGGCGACGGGGAGCCACGCCGCGTAGCGCGGGATGCGCGCGAGGTAGACGTCGAGGTCGCGGGCGGGGCCGGTGCACTTCCCCAACCAGCGAAACTCCCCGCGGAACTCCGCGATCTGCTCCGGGGGGAAGACCCCCTTGATCTCGCTGAGGGCGACCCGGGTGCGTCGGACGGCGACGCGCAGGTCCTTGACGAAGACCGGATCGGTGTGGAGTCGCGCCCCGTCGCGGGTGTTGTCGATTCGCCTCAGCAGCCGCCGGTGAATCGCCTTGGCCGCTTCGTCGGCGCGCATCCCCGCCGTCAGACTGTGGGCGATTCGGTGGACGTAGCCCACCGGTGAGCGCGGCAGGAGGAGGACGACGTCGGCGAGGGGCGCCTCGTCGACGGCGTGGAGCGCAAACGCCGAACGCAGCAGCGCCTCGAGTTTGGCCCGTGTCTTGGCGTAGCCCCGGACCGGCATCAACTCCATGCGGACGGGCAGCGGGTGCAGCTCACCGTCGGGGGCGCAGGCGCGATCGTGGTGCAACGCGAGGCGGACCCGGGTCTTGCCCTCGTCGTCGAGGACGCGCCAGACCGTGCGCTCGGAGGTCACCGACGCGATGGGGAAGAGCCGTCGCACGTCGATGACCTTCCCGAGGGCATCGCGATAGGGCCCCGGGGGCAGGTCGTCGGCGAAGGCTGGGGGCGTCGAGCTGTCGTCGACACGCAGGGCACGCTCATCAGCGCCTCGGCGCCACACCAGCGCGCGCGCCGGGCCCTCCACGCGCAGCGCGAGGGTCCCGCCGGCCCGATAGACGCGCCAGTCGAAGGTGTCGAGGTAGGTGGAGATCCGGCGCACGGGATCGTCACAGCGAAGGGACCAGCGTGCCCCGACCGCCTCGACGACCGCCTCCTCATCAACGGAGGCGTCAAACGTGAAGTTCATCCCGTGTGCTCCCTGGCTATTTCTTCTTGCCCTTCTTGCCCTTCTTGCCCTTCTTGCCGGCCTTGCCCTTCTTACCGGCCTTGCCCTTCTTGTCTTTCTTCTTGCCCTTCTTCTTGTCTTTCTTCTTGGCCACGGGGGCCTCCTCTCCAGTTGTAGCTGTTTTCTTCTTCGACTTCTTCTTCTCCGGCTTGTCGCTCCCCCCTTCCTCCGTTGTGGCCGCGACCTCCTGGGCCGCGGCGAGGACTCGCCGGGCCCGAACAGGCCCAAAGCCAGGTACGGCGCAGATCTCCGCGACCGTCGCGGCCGCGAGGCCGGCGGCGCTGTCGATGCCGTGCTCGGCGAGCAAGGCGGCCGTGCTGGCGCCAACTCCGGGGACACTCAAAAGGCTCATCTCACCTCCAATTACGCGAGCCGCGGCTCAGACCGCATCGGCCAGGACCCTCGAGGGCACCACGACGCGGGCCATCCGCTTCGTGAAGTAGAACACGCGCTTGAGGTTCTCCAGCACGTCCATCTCGATCGTGTAGGCCTCCAGCCGGTTGGGCTCCTCGGCGACGAGCCGTCGCGCCTCGTGGGACGCCGCCGAGGCCATGAGGCGGTTGATCGTCCGCTTCATGTCGACGACCCGCTGGGCGGCGGCGATGTCCTTCAGCGTGATCGCCTGGATGGCGTGCTCGAGGGCCCGCAGCACCTCGGCGTGGAACTCCGTGATCACCGCCTTCGTCTCGTCGCTGATGGTGACCTGCCGATCGATGCGCTGGAAGCCGAGGGCGACGAGGTTGGTCTCCATGATGTCGCCCATCTGCTCGAGGCTGTTGATGGCCTCCATCAGCTTCATGAACTCCTCGGACTGAGTCTCCGTCAGCTCCGAAGCGCTGATGCGCCCCAGGTAGGTGAGGATCTGCGCGTGCAGTACGTCGACGGCGTCGTCCATCGCCTCGACGGCGCGCAGCTCTTCCGGGCTGCCCGACAGGACGGCGGGGAGGATCGCCTTCATCATCGCCCCTACCTGCTCGCCGAGGTGCAGAATCTCGAGCCGGATGCGGTCGAGGGCGAGCGATGGCGTACCGAGGAGCTCGACGTCGAGGTATTTCGCCCGGACCGCCTCTGCCTCGTCGAGGGGTCGGTCGGGGACCAGGCGCTGAGCGGCGCGGGCGAAGAGCGGCGCCGCCCCGAGGAAGATGAAGGTGTTGGCGATGTTGAAGATGGTGTGGGCGTTGGCGATCTGGCGAGGCGTCTCGGCGGCGAGCCGCGCGGTCCCCTCGAGGGCGCTAGATGCCGGCGACAACCACGTCACCGCCTCCGCCAGCTTGCCGATGAAGGCCACCCAGAGAAGCACCCCGAGCACGTTGAAGAGCACGTGCACCACCGCCGCACGAAGGGCCTCGCGGGGCTTGCCGATCGAAGCCAGGAGGGCGGTGACGCAGGTCCCGATGTTGGCGCCGAAGATCAGCGCGATGCCCGCCGGGAGCGAGATCAGCCCCTGGCTCGCCATCACGATGACGATGCCGGTCGTCGCCGATGAGGACTGGACGAGGGCGGTGAAGGCCGCCGACGCCGCGATACCCACCAGCGGCGACTCCATCGTCATCATCCAGTCCAGGAAGGGCTGGTAGCTTCGCAGCGGGCGCATCGCGTCGCCCATGACGGCCATGCCGAAGAACACGAGGCCCAGCCCCAACAGCCCGGTGCCGTAGTGGCGCATCTTCTCGGTCTTGCCCACGAACCGCATCGAGAAGCCGATGGCGATCATCATCAGCGCGTACTTGGTCACCTTGAACGCGATGATCTGCGCCGTGACAGTGGTGCCGATGTTGGCGCCCATGATCACGCCCACCGACTGCGCCATCGACATCAGCCCGGCGCTGATGAAGCCGACGACGAGCACCGTCGTCACCGATGAGGACTGGATTACGGCGGTGACGAAGGCCCCGGTGATCACGCCCATGAAGCGGTTCTGGGTGAGGCGCGCGAGGATGCTCTTCATGCGGTCGCCGGCCACCGCCTTGAGGGCCGCGGCCATCTCGTCCATGCCGAAGAGGAAGATCGCCAGGCCGCCGAGGAGGCCCATCACCAGTGGCGCGATGTCGAGCTCAGCGTGGCCCGTCATTCGTCCTCCGTCTCGTCGGCATCGGGGGTGACGGATTTCACGATCGTCACCGGGACTCGCGACGTCTGCACCACGGACTGCGCTTTCGAGCCTAAAAGCAGCCGCGCGAGGGCCGTGCGGCCCTGGCTGCCCATCACGATCTGTCGAGCGTCGAGCCGCTCGGCGACCTCCACGATGCGCGAGGCGGGGAGGCCGACGACGAGCAGCGTGTCCAGGTCCGCCGCCGACAGGTCCGGGTGCTCGACGCGGAACGCGTCGAGGAACTCCGTCAGGCGCTGCCGCGCGGCGTCGTGGATGCGCCGCGGATCGCCCTCCGGCGTAACCCGCGCGTAGTAGCCGGGCTGGCTCGCCGGGTCGTGGACCGCGTGCATCACGACCAGCGGTGCGTCGTAGGCCCGCGCGGCCTCGAGGCCCCAGGCGAGGGCCGCGGCGGAGTGTTCAGAGAAGTCCACCGGCACCAGGATCGGCGCCGAGGTCGAGTTGTGATCAGTCATTGGTTTGTGTCCCTATCGCCTTCGCCGTGCGATGCCTTTGGGCTTGCGCTTCCTGAGTCGAGTCGCCTCTTTGAAGCGCGCCTCGACCCGCTCGATCGCCAGATGCTGGGAGTCGGTCTCCGCCTCGGGCGAGGACGGCGTGCGCTGAACGTAGCTTCCGTCCGGCTGCATCTCCCAAGCGGCGCGTTCGTCGTTGAGCTGTGAGTCGAGGACGCGCCGGAGATCCGCGCGGCACGCGTCGTGGCGCACCGCGAACATCACCTCGACGCGGCTCTCCAGGTTCCGCTTCATCAGGTCGGCGGAGCCCATGAAGTACTCCTCGTCCCCGCCGTTTCGGAAGTACACCACCCGCGCGTGCTCGAGGAAGCGCCCCACGAGGCTCAACACGCGGATGTTCTCCGACAGCCCGGGGACGCCGGGTCGTATTCGGCAGGAGTCGCGCACGAGCAGATCGATCTTCACGCCGGCGCGGGAGGCTTCGTAGAGGGCCCGCACCATGTCGGCGTCTTCCAGCGCGTTGGTCTTGATCTGGATGAGGCCCGGCTCGCCGCTTCGCTGCCACTCGATCTCGCGCTCGACCTTCTCGAGCAGGGCGCACTTGAGCAGCTTCGGGGCGACGAGCAGGCGCTTGTAGTCCCGGCGCGGCTTGTAGCCCGTCGTCAGGTAGTTGAACAGCTCCGTGAGGTCGCGCCCGACGTGCTTCCCGCAGCTCAGCATGCCGAAGTCCGTGTAGAGCCGCGCGGTCCCCGAGTGATAGTTGCCGGTGCCGATGTGGGCGTAGCGCGTGATGCCGTTGTAGTCCTGTCGGACGACGAGGATGGCCTTGCAGTGGGTCTTGAGGCCGACGACGCCGTAGGTGACGTGGATGCCGACCTCTTCGAGCCCTTTGGCCCAGCGGATGTTGGCCTGCTCGTCGAAGCGGGCCTTGAGCTCGACGACGACGGCGACCTGCTTGCCGTTGAGGGCCGCGGCCATCAGGTGTTTGACGACCTCCGACTCGCGCTCCGTGCGGTAGAGAGTGGTCTTGATCGCGCGCACCTTCGGATCGGTGGCCGCCTCCTCGAGGAGCCGCACCACGGAGCTCGAGAAGGCGTCGAAGGGGTGATAGAGCAGGATCGGCCCGCGCTCGCGGATCTGGTGGAAGATGTTCCGCGGCCCCAGCAGGTCCGGGTGCTGCTGCGGGTGGTGCGGTGGGTAGTGGAGCTCCAGGCCGGGCAGGCTGGCGACCTCGAACAGGTCGCCGAGGCCGAGCAGGCCCGTTGACTCGAACACATCGACCTCTGGGTCGAGCCCGCTCTCCGCGGCGAGCATGCCGCGCTGTTGCTCCGGCATCGTGGTCTCTACCTGGAGCAGGACCACCGGCGCGAAGCGGCGCTCGCGCAGCTCGGTCTCGATCATCGCCAACAGATCGTCGGCCTGGTCTTCCTCGACGACGGTGTTGGCGTTGCGCGTCACGCGGAAGACCGAGCAGTTGTCGATCTGCATCCCTGGGAAGAGCAGGTCGAGGTTGTTCGCCATCACCTGCTCGAGCGGCACGAAGGTGGTCTCTGCGAGGCGCATGAAGCGGGGCGCGCCGGCCCCCACGGGGACCTTGACCCGCGCGAGTCGGGGCTGGGGTTCGTTGGGGAAGGTGAGGGTGACGAGGAGGTTCAGCGAGAGGTTCGAGAGGAAGGGGAAGGGGTGGGCGGGATCCATCGCCTGCGGGGTGACGAGGGGGAAGACGTTCTCGAGGTACTGCTCGCGGAGCTCTCCGCGCTCCGCCTCATCGAGCGCGTCATAGTCCGCCAGTTGGATCCCTTGCTCGGCGAGCTCTGCCATCAGCGCTCGCAGCAGGCTCTGTTTGCGCTCCTGGCGGGGGCGGATGCGCGCGTAGCACGCGTCGATCTGCTCCTGCGCCGTCAGCCCGTCGACGCTGCGCTCCTGCACGCCGGCGCCCACCTGCTGCTTCAGGCCGCCGATGCGCTTCATCACGAACTCGTCCAGCGTCGAGTCGGCGATGGCGAGGAACTTCACCCGCTCGAGCAGGGGCACCCGCGCGTCCTCCCCCTGGGCGAGGACGCGCTCGTTGAAGGCGAGCCAGGTCAGCTCGCGGTTGAGGTAGTACCGAGGGTCGCTCAGGTCGAGGTCCGCGGTGGGTTCGGGGGCCGCCGTGGCCGGCAGGTCGTCGGGCACGGGCAGGTCGTCGGCCAAGGGTGCGTCGTCGGGCAAGGGTGCCTCCTCCATGACCTCCGTCACCGGATCTCCGAATCGCTGGTCCCACCGATCGAGGCTTCGTCGGCTGACGCCCTTCTCACGGCAGAACGCGGCCCTCGTGAGGGCGGACTCTCGCCACTCGAAGACGATCTCCCGCCGAGACTCTTCGGTGATCGTCGGCATCAGTCCTCGACTTCGCCCACGGCGTGCGTGAGCGAAGCGGCGACGGTACGCAGCACCTGGATGCGCGCCGACTTCTTGTCGTTGCCGGCGACCAGCGTCCACGGCGCGCCGCGGGTGCTGGTGCGCTCGACCATGTCGTGGGCGGCGATCTCGTAGTCGTTCCAGCGCCCGCGGTTCCGCCAATCCTCGTCGGTGAGCTTCCAGCGCTTGTAGGCCGTCTGCTCCCGCGCCTGGAAGCGCTCGAGCTGCTCGTCCTTGGTGATGTGGATCCAGAACTTCATCACCACCGTCCCATGCCGCAGGAGCTGCTCCTCGAACTGGTTGATCTCGGCGTAGGCGCGGCGCCACTCCTCCTCCGTGGCGAAGCCCTCCACCCGCTCCACGAGCACCCGCCCGTACCAGCTCCGGTCGAAGATCGCGAACCGACCCGCGCGGGGCAGGTGCCGCCAGAAGCGCCAGAGGTAGTGGTGCGAGAGCTCCTCGTCGGTCGGCTTGGCGATGGAGATCACGCGGTAGTTGCGAGCCTGGAGGGCCGCCGTCACGCGGCGGATCGCGCCGCCCTTGCCGGCGGCGTCGGGCCCCTCGAAGACGAGCAGGGTCGAGACATTCTGTTCGAGGGCGCGGCGGGCGAGGCGCCCCACCTGGGCTTGCAGTCGCTTGAGCTCGTCTTTGTACTCGGCGGACTGCAGTGGCTCGGGCATCTCCAGGGTGCTCAGGATCGTGATCGGCCCGTCGTCGTCACCCTCGTCAGGCTCGGCCTCGGCTTCCGGCGTATCGATGCCCTCCGGGAGGTCGTCGGGGTCCACCGGCGCCGAGACCTCATGGGCCGGCGCGGCCTGGGTCACGGTCGTGGTCAACTCCGCGTCGAGGCGTCGCGTCAGCCCCTCGAGGAGGAGCTCCCCGAAGCGCAGGCTGCGATAGCGATAGGAGGAGCCATCGATGAGGTGCCAGGGCGCGAAGCCGGTGCTGGTGCGGGTGATGATCCGCTCCGCGGCGGCGACGAACTTGTCGTAGAGGCGCCAGTGCTTCCAGTCGCGCTCCGTGACGCGCCACCCCTGATGCCGATCGGCCTCGAGCGTCTCGAAGCGCTTCTTCTGTGCCTTGCGGCCGAGGTGCATCCAGAACTTGATGATGAGCGCGCCGTCGCTGGCCAGCATCCGTTCGAGGGCGAGGATCTCGTCGATCCGCTCCTCGAACTCCGCCGGATCCGCCCCGTAGACCCGCCGCAGCAGGGGTTGGGAATACCAGGCGCTCAGGAACAGACCGATGTGCCCCTTCGCCGGCAGGTCACGCCAGTAGCGCCAGTTGTCGGGCCGGCCGCGCTCTTCGTCGGTCGGCTCGTCGTAGGCGCGGGTGACGATCCAACGCGGATCCATCCACTCGCTGAGCAGGTTGGCGGTCTCCCCCTTGCCGGCGCCGTCCACGCCGCCGAAGAGGAGGACCACCGGGAGCCCCGCCTTTCGCAACCGCCCCTGGGCGTCGAGGAGGGCCTCGCGCAGCTCGGGGACCCGCTCCTTGAACGTCTTCTTCGAAACCCTGTGACCTAACTCGACCGCCTCGAACACGTCGTCCCCCTGATCTTGTATGTCAGCATCTCCGACATACCGGCGGTCGGCCTACGCAGCAAATCGTTGCGCTCCCGTTTGGGTGTCCCGGCCGCCTCCCCCCGCCACCGGCGATGGGATACGATGCTGCTTTGGACTCCGCTGAGCCATACGGGAACCGTGGGTCGGCTGCGGCGGCCCTCCGAGCGAAGCCCATCGAGGATGTGCAAGTGGTCAAGGGCGTGGTGCTCCCCGCGCGCTACCGCTTCCGGCAAATCCTGGTGACGGGGCCGCCCGGCAGCGGGAAGTCGACCCTGGTGACGCAGCTCGGCGGCTGGCCCCAGGAGGGCGACCTCGACCTCGCCCGCGCGGGCTGGTGGCGTGAGCGAACGCTCGCCTTCCGACCCCGTGAGGTGCACCTCGGGCTACCCTTCGTCGGCTTCGACCACGGCCTCGCCGTCTTCGATCCGGAGTTCCTCGAGGCTCCGCTGAAGCTCGACCTGCGCCGCATCCACATCCCCCCCGCCGCGCGCTACTGGTTCAACACCGATTGGCGTCATCGCTACGCTTTCGACGTGCAGCTCCCAGCCCTCGAAGAGCTGCTGGCGGCTCGTCGGGCCCGCGTCGCGAAGGGGCGGCATCGCCGGGATCTCGAGGTCACGGACGCCCAGATCGAGCGACAGCTCACGACCTACGCGCAGGTGGCGCGGCACCTGAACCGCTGCGGGATGGAGGTCTACGTGCGCACGAGCATGGGCGGGCCGCCCTGCTCGATCGTCGTGGACTGAGCGCCGTCCTAGGACGGTGTGGCAGACAAAGCGACCAAGTGATGTGCGTGCCCGCCGGCCGAGTTCAAGGCGCGA
>CAYOBQ010000038.1:0-55614 GCA_964402225.1 uncultured Nannocystaceae bacterium
CGGGCTCGGGCTCGGCGGCGTCGGGCTCGGGCTCGGCGGCGTCGGGCTCGGCGGCGTCTGCCTCGGGTCCGGCGGCGTCGGGCTCGGGCCCAGCGGCGTCGGGCGTCGGGCCCAGCGGCGTCGGGCTCGGGCTCGGCGGCGTCGGGGTCGGGGTCGGCGGCGTCGGGGTCGGCCGCCCCATCTCGGTCCACCGCGGCTCCGTCCGGGACAGGCCCGGCGGCGTCGTGCTCGACCACGGCGTCTCCCTCGGCTCCGCCGTCCTGCTCCGTCCCGTCGTCCTGGTCGGCTCCGGCATCTCGACGGTCGCCGGGTCGCAGCGGCGCCGCGTCGTCACCGCTGAGCAGATCGGAGTCGACGGGGCTGGCATCGGACGCCGGTTGGGAGCTCGTGTCCCCGTCACAGCCCAAGAGCAAGACCACTATGATTCCGACGAACCTGGCCATTCAGAGTCCCCCCTCACCTGGTGATGCGGTCGGGGGGACCCATGCCTCCTGCGAGGCCGTCGCAGTTGTAATACTGCACCGGGCTGACGCAGTCGAGGGGCTCCGGCGGGGGGGGCTGGTCAGCCTCGCCTCAGTCGCAGAGGTTGGAGAGGCCGGGGCTCGGCTCGGTGGCCTTGAAGTCGCCGGCGTTGTCGTCGGTGTCGACGCCGTTGCCGCAGCGGGAGAGCGACTCGTTGAGGCCGCTGTTGGACTCGCGCGCCAGGGGGCTGTCGCCCTCACCGACGTAGGGCATCCAGCCCTCGTAGGCGAGGCCGTCGACGAAGTCGCCGCCGGAGGTCACGAGCCGCACGCCGTCGGGGCTGCCGTTCTGCAGTGAGCGCGTCAGCGGGATCCCGGCGCAGTCGTCGGGCATCGCGTCGAGCACCTTGGCGTCGGCGACGAGGAGGTAGGCTCCGGGGGCGAGGGTGCTGCCCGCCGCCGTGAGGTCGAAGGTCGCGTAGGTGCGGCCGGTGGCTCCGTTGACCAGCTCGAGCTGCACGCCCGCCAGGGAGACCGGCTCGTCCCCCGGGTTGTAGAGCTCGACGAACTCGGCGTCGTCGCGGCCGGGCTGGTCGTAGTCGATCTCGTTGATGACGATGCGCCCGGCCTTGCCCGGCTCTTCGACGGGGGCCTCGGCGGCGTCGTAGCCGAGGTCTCGGCGCACGGCGCTGACCAGCTCGGGGAGGTCCACGAGCGTCGGGCCGGCCTCGAGGACCTCGGGGGAGAAGCCGGTGAACTTCACCTCGCCCGTCCAGTCGGACCGCACCGAGGTCGCGCAGCTCCAGCGGCTCCCCGTGTAGTTGCAGGTGTAGGCACCACAGGTGTAGCGGCGGCTGTTGACCCGCCGGCAGCCGCCGACGCCGCTGCTGGTGACGGTGCAGGCGTGGGTCATCTGGTGATTGACCAGCCAACTCGCCGAGAGCTCGGGATCGCTGATGTGCTTCCAGTAGTTGCCGCTGACGTCGAGGACGCCGTTGATGTGCCAGCTATCGACCTGCACGCCGTCGCCGCCGTTCTCCAGGACGTTGGACCCCGTGATGCGGGACTCGGTGTGGAGCGAGTCGGCCTCGATGGAGACGCCGTGGCCGTTGCCGCGGATGTTGCTGCCGTCGACGACGACCAACTGCGGCGCGAGGATGCGCAGGCCGTGGTCGGCGTTGTCGCGCAGGTCGACGCGGGTGAAGACCGGGTCGCGCGGCCAGGTGCGTGGCGGCGTGGGGCGCGGGCGGCTGGGGGGCGTGGCGACGGTGAGGTCGGGGCAGGTGAACGGCGGGTGCACGCCTGCATCGGGCCCGGTGACGACCACGCCGGTGCTGTTCTTCGCGATGGTCGTGTCAGTCACGTAGACCTCGGAGTTGGTGAGCTCGAGGCCGGTGAGGAAGCCGGTGACGACGGAGCGCTCCACGTGGGTGGCGGCGGCCTCCCGCGCCCGGAGGCCGACGCCCGCAGCCCCCGTGCCGATGACCGCGCTGTCCGTGAGGCGGACGGCTGCCCCCGCGTCGAGGATGAGACCGTGGGTGACGGAGTCGATGCGCGCGCGGCGGACGGTGTTGTCGAGGCTGTCTGCCGCGAAGTGCAGCGCCGTCAGGCTGTGGTCCACCACGACGTCCTCGAGCGTGTTGGCGCTGCCGGCCAGGCGCACGCCCTCGGCGGCCTTCTCGACGTAGACGTGGCGCAGCGTGTTGCTGTCACCGTTGAGCACGACGCCCTTCCAGCCGTCGCGCAGGGCGGTGAAGACGACCGGGTGGGCGTCGTTGCCCACCGCCTGGATCGAGCCGTCGACCTGGAGCGTGACGTCGCCGTGGGGCGCGGCGCCGAGGAAGTTCCCCTGCACGTTCACGCCGGGCTCGATGGTCAGGACGGCGCCCTCCTCGACGATGGTCGACTCGAGCAGCACCACGTTGCAGCGGCTCCAGGTCTCGGTGCCGACGATGGTCTGGCCCTGGATGTAGCGGGTGCCGGGCAGGCAGGGGCGATCGACCTGCGGGCGACGGCACTGGTAGTTGGTCCCGTCGCAGGCGACCGAGATGTCGTAGGTGCCCTCGGCGCCGGGGTCGTTCCAGGAGGAGAAGACGACCAGATAGCGGCCGTCCTCGTTGATCTCGATCTCGGGGAGCTGCGCCTCCAGGCCGGCGTCGTTGTCGTCGTTGTAGGCGAGGCGGCGGCCCTTGTCGTCGCCGCGGACTGGGCCGTAGACGGCGGCGACGGTGTCGAGGGCCTCACCGGTGCGGGCGTCGGCGGAGTCCTTGCCGGCGTGGGTCGCGAGCTCGATGCGGATGTCGGCGCCGGCCTTGGCCTCGAAGGTGAAGCCGTGGACCCGCACCCGCGGCCGGAACCTGGCGTTGATGGTGCTGTCCAGGTCGATGTCGTCGATGATGTGGGCGTTTTTGACCATGTCGGCTTTCGACTGGCCGCCGACCAGATCGTCGAAGACATCGTTGGCCGGGGCGTCGACGCCCGGCTCCGCGCAAGCGAACGCGAGGGCGGCCGTGATGAGGGCGAGCAGCGTCTTGTTCATGGGGCACTCCCTTTCGGTTTCCTGACGCTGCGTACTCTGGTGGAACAACGCTCGAAGGGCAGTGACGGATCACGCCAACGTGCTGTCGGATGACGCCCGGCGCACGCCCCGATTGACCCGGTGCGCCAGATGGGTGACATAGCGCGCCATGCGATTCATCTCATGGAACGTCAACGGCATCCGCGCCTGCCAGAAGAAGGACTTCCTGGAGTGGCTGAAGGTGTCCGCACCAGAGGTCGTCTGCCTTCAGGAGACGCGCGCCACCGAGGCCCAGCTCGATCGCAAGATGAAGCGCGCGCGGGGCTACCACGCGACGTGGGTCAGCGCCGAGCGCCCGGGCTATAGCGGGGTCGCCACGCTGTCGGTGGAGCCCCACGAGGTGCTCGCGACGGGGCTCGGCGAGCCGCGCTTCGACGTCGAGGGGCGGATGCTCGCCACCCGCCACGGGGACGTGACGGTGGTCAACGCCTACTTCCCGAACGGCCAGCGGGACCACGGGCGGGTGCCCTACAAGCTGGACTTCACGCGCGCCGTGCTGGCCTACGCCGACGGGCTGCGCGCCGAGGGGCATCAGGTCGTCGTCTGCGGTGATTTCAACACCGCGCACCACCGGATCGATCTGCGAAACGCCACCGCGAACAAGAACGCGACGGGGTTCCTCCCCATCGAGCGCGCCGCCCTCGACGAGTGGGCCGAGGGCGGCTGGGTCGACGCCTTCCGCGCGCTGCACCCCGGCGAGCCGAACCGCTACACGTGGTGGTCGAACCGGCCGGGCGTGCGCCAGCGCAACGTGGGATGGCGGCTCGATCTGCACCAGGTCGCGGCGGAGCTGTGGCCTCGCGTCCTGTCGGCGGACATCCTCGCGGAGGTCCTCGGCTCGGACCACTGTCCGGTCCAGCTCACGCTGCGCTGATCACGGCACCTCGAGGCAGTCGATGTCCTCCGGCGGTGCCGGCGGGCCCATGAGCATCATCGCGGCGCCCTCGCCGACCGTGCCGCCGCTTTCGAAGTCGATGTTCTCCCAGTCGTGGTGGCTCTCGAGGGTGTCGGTGCTGCCGTCGCCGTTGATGTCGGCGCTCACGGTGCCGCCCTCGACGCCGCCGTCGTCGTCCCAGTCGATGCGCCGGTGGGCGGGCTCGCCCCACACCAGGCTGCCGGTGCTGTCGTAGAACCGCGTGCCGTAGCGCGACAGCAGCGATTCACCGATGGGGTACATCGCGTCGAGGCCGCGGCGCTCCCGCAGCGCACCCTCGTCGAGGGGGTCGAGGCGAAAGCGGGAGTAGTCGTACACGCCCGTCGCGCCGTCCTTCTTCAGGCCATTGAACTGGAAGGCGTAGCTCATGACGCTCAGGTAGTTGGGCTTGTAGTTGGTGTTGTCCGGGCCGCCGTGGCGCAGGCCGAGGTTGTGGCCGAGCTCGTGCATGAAGGTGCCGGCCTGCTGGCCAGTGGTGCCGCCCGACGCGCCCAGGGTCACCAGGAAGTCCGCCGCGCCGATGCCCCGCGACTTCCCACTCGAGGTGCCGCCGTCGTACGTCTCGCCGAAGATGCAGTAGTGGAAGATGCCCTCCCGGTAGTCGGAGAAGTGACTCACCTTGTAGCCGTCGAACTCGTCCCAGACCGGGTTGAGGTCGCTGTCGACGACCAGCGTCTCGTCCATGTCGACGTGCAACGTGATGCCGCTCTCGCCATCGGGGTTCGTGACCGGGGCGTTGGCGAAGGCGTCGACCACGGTCTCGATGGCGGCGTCGTCGGGGGCCTGCCCGGCCATGGAGTCGCACTCGACGAAGACGTCCTTGTGCAGCGGATCGGCGCCGAGGGCCTTCAAGTCGATCCAGTTGTGGCCGTTGACCTCCCAGCCGTCGGGGAGGCCGTCGCCGTCGGTGTCCTCGTCGTCCGGATCGGTGCCGAGATCCGCCTCCTCGTCGTCCGTCAGGCCGTCGCCGTCGCTGTCAGGCTCGCCGGAGGGGTACAGGCGGAAGCCGCGCGCGTCGTACTGGCGGCCGGCGTTGAACGGATCGTCCTTCCAGTCGACGGTGTGGAAGACGGTGCGCGACTGGTAGCCGCTCTTGGAGGCCACGATGCAGACCGCCTCCGCCTCGTACATCTGGACGATGCCCGGATCTCCGTCGTAGGGGTCGAACTCGTAGACGCCGTCGTAGCCGTCGAGGGACGCGGTGGTGGTGCTGTTGGTGGCGCAATCGGGGCAGTTGCCGATCTCGATGCTGACGCCGTTGAGGCCGTTGCCGGTGCCGCCGTCGTCGATGACGCCGGTGAAGCAGGCGGTGAGCGTGAGCGCCAGGACGGCGGTGAGATATCGGTGCACGATCTCCTCCAATGGGTGGTTGTGGGGGTGCACCGGGGTCTTCGCGGGTGGGCGCTGCAGTCTGACGTCGACACAAAGAATGTCAGGGACGCGGAGGGGGCGTCGAAGACCCGTCCAGACCGCTCGGATGGCCCGAGCCCACAACCAGGAGTCTCCAATGAACGCCATCGCCCGTGCCCTCAGCCTCCTCGCCGTCCTGCTCTTCGCGGCCCCCGCCTCCGCCACCTGCCTCCACATGGAGAGCCCACCCGTCGGCACCGCCTACGGGGTCGGCGCGGTGCTCCCCATCCCCGGCGCGAATGTACGGTTTCGGCCGTTCCAGTGGGCAGGCGGTCTCTGGACCGCCGCCGGCACCGCGACGATCGTCGCGAGCAACCACGCCAACGGCAGCCCGGTCCAGGAGATGAACCTGAACAACATCAACCTGTCGGTCGCCCCCAAGAAGGGCGCCAACCAGGTGACCTTCAACTACGCCGACTTCGGCGGCAATGTGAACCTGGCGGTCAACGGCGTGCTCGTCAACCGGGCTGATCTCTCCTTCGTCCCCGCGGTCATCGGCGGGGCGAACGTCACCGTCACGCGCGTCGGCATGTTCGGCTTCCATTTCGGCACGGTGACGATGACCGGCAACATCATGCAGTTTGCCCTCGGCGGTCAGGAGTTCTTCGCCGACGACGTCTGCTGGTAGGTCTATCGCTTGCGGCGCCGGAGCCGGTCCCTCAGCTTCTGCCGCATCTTGCGGCGACGCTCCGGCGTCATCTTCCGAAAGCGATCCAGGTTGCGCAGGAAGGCGCGGCGCTCCCCGGGCGGCATCTGCAGCAAGCGCTGATAGAGTCGCCGCACCTCCTTTCGCCGCTCCCCGGACATCTTCTCGAAGCGCTCGAAGTGCCGGCGAATCGTGCGGCGCTCCCCCGGTGGGAGGTCGCGGAAGGCCCGCCACTGCTTCTTCAGGGCGCGCTGTTCCCTCGGCGGGAGCGCCTGGAAGCGCTCGTAGCGTTGCTTCAACCTGGCGCGCCGATCGGGAGACATCCGCTTGAACTTGCGCCACCGCGCGCGCATCGCGGCCTTCTCCTTCACCGACATCGACTCCCAGCGCTCGGCGGCGCTCGGCTTCGGCTGACCCTCGTCGGCCACCGCCGGCGCCGCCGCCACCATCAACAGGCACAGCGCAAACCTCATGGCAGCCCCTCCTCGGCTTCGAGCTCGTCCAACATCGCCACGAGCTCGAAGGTCTCCTCGTCGGCGACTCCGTCGAGGACCTGCAATGTCTCGAGATCCTCGAGCAACTCGAGGTTGGCCATCATCGCCAGGTTGGACGGCGGGACCTCGTCAGGCGCCTCCGGTGGGGTCACCGTGAGCAGCATCGCCGCCGCCATCGCCGCCGCCGCCACCGCGCCGACGGTCGCCCCGATCCACCGCCCGCGCCGGCGCAATCGCCCGGGGCGGACCGCCGGGAAGAGCTCGACCACGTTGCGCTCCCCAGCCAACCGGGTCCGCACGCGCTCGTCGAAACCCGCCGACGGTTCGGGCCGGTCGCTGTCGAGCAGCGCCTCGACCACGCCCGCGGAGTCCGCCTCCTCGAAGCGCCGCCAGAACGCCTCGTCGAAGCCCCGCGAGGGCTCCGGTGCGTCCTCGTCCAGCAGGGCGTCTAGCTCGTCGTCGTTCATCACCCCACCTCCTGGCGTGTCTCCAACAGCGGAGACAGCTCGAGCATCAGCGCCTTGCGCGCTCGGTTCAGCAGCGACTTCACCGCGCCCACCGTCGTCTCGAGGGTCTCGGCGATGTCCAGAAGCGGCAGCCCCTGCTCCTTTTGCAGCAAGAGCGCCGCGCGTTGAGTCGGCGGCAGGCCCGCCACCGCGTTTCGCACCGCCGCCTGCACCCGCGCGGCGTCAACCAACTCGTCAGCCCGGGGCTCGCCCTCGTCTCGCGGCTCGACCTTCAGATCCTCCACCGCCACCGGCCGCAGCTTGTACTCCTTGCGTCGCACCTCGTTGAGGCAGTGATTCGTCGCCACGCGGAAGATGTAGGCCCGGAACGCCTCGCGCGGTTCGTAGCGGGCGCGGGCGCGGTAGATCTTCAGGAAGATGTCCTGGGCCAGCTCCTCTCCGCGGGCCTGCTGCCCCACGAAGCGCACGGCGAACCGCACCATCGGGCGGCGCCAGCGCTGGAAGAGCTCGCCGAAGGCCTCGTCGTCTCCGTCCCGTACCCGGCACATGAGCTGTGCGTCCTCGTCGTCCGTCATGTCTCATCCATGAGCAGGTCCAGATCCTCGACCAGCTCCAAGGCCTCCAGGAACTCCAGCGCCTCGACCACGTCCGCGTCGTCTTCCTTCTCTTCGACCACCACCGCCGCGTCGGGCGCCTTCGGCGGCGTCCCCGCGTCGGGCGTCAACAGCAGCCAGAGCAGCCACATCACACTCACTCAAACACCTCGGGGTGCAGAAGGTTGCGCTCAAACACGATCACAGCGGAAAGGACGAGGAGACGCCGCTGGTCACGCGCCACCACACCCCATCCTCTGGATAGAACCCTCCGACGATCATCACGTCCAGGGCCGCCTCCACCGAGAGCCCGTCGACCAGCTCCCATCGAAGCTCGAGATCGTACTCCTGGCCGTAGGTCCGGTCCTCTCCAAACGGGCCCGGGGCGTCGGCCTCCAACCACACGGCGCGCAGATCGATCTCGACCCGGTCGTGGGGGACCACCAGCGCGGTCAACGCTGGCGCCACCACCCCCCGCCCCAGGACGCCGGCGGTGACCGCCGTGCGGGTCTCGAAGCCGCTACCGAGCCCGGCGTCGAAGAACAGCGCGCTCCGCGGCAGGTACGGCGCCGGCGCCAGATAGACCTCCAGCGTCCCCGGCTCGTCCTCGGTCCCCAGTCGGCCCCCCTCGCCGCTCCCCGACAGCCAGGTGAAGGCCGCGCCGGGGTAGAGCCACTCCGCGACGCGGGTGCGCCACGTCAAGTCGACGGCGAAGGACTCGAGCTCCGTCGCCAGCCTCCCGAAGGGGAGCCGCCCGCGCGTCCCCTCGACGGTGGTGCGCAGCACCGGCGGCAGGTCCTGGACCAACGACCGACAGGCGTCGGACTGGAACGCGCGCTCCAGATCGACGTAGCCGGATCCCCGCCCGATCACCGCCGCGGCGTGCACGCTGTGTCCCGCGAAGAGAAGGTCCGCGCCGCCGCCCACGTGCCACGGGCGGGCTTCACCCGCGAGGCCGGTGCAGGCGTCGAGGGCCAACAGCGTCAGCCCTCCCAGGATCGGCGTCTCGCCGACGCGCGATTGGAGCACCCGCTGCTCGATGAACGCCTGCACGAGCTCCTCGGCGGCTTCGGCGTCGTCGGTGAGCACGGCGCCGAAGACATAGACCTCGTTGGTGACGTCGACCGACCACGAGACGCGGCCATGGATCAGCGGACCGCGGGTGGGCAAGAGCGCTCGCCCCAGACGCCAGACGCCGACGTCTGCGCGGAGGTCCTGCCAGGTGAAGCTGGCGGCGGCACCGGTGGCGTACTCGTCGAAGACCAGGCCGCCGCCGACGCGGAGCCGCCGTTTGCCGGCGCCCAGCGTCGCCCCACCGTGGTGCAGCTCGGCCCACGCCTCGCGCAGCGGCTCCGGCTCGAGCGCGTCGATCGGGACGCCGTCGATCGTCACGCCGCTGCCGCGCATCGCGACGCCGCCCGAGTCGAGCCCGCCACGGAGCCGCAGCCACTCCGCGTACTCCGCCCACCCTCCGACGGCGACGAAGGCGGTCGTCACGGTGTCGTGGACCCGGGGCGTGAGGAAGCCCTTCGAGTCGAGGCTGAGGTCGTCGTTGACCCGCAGCGAGTCGTCGGGTCGGCTGCGTTCGACGCGCTGTACGACCTGCGTGAAACCACTCCAGCCCGTCGTCCAGTCCCTCGCCGTCGCGACGCTGGTGAGCAGCAGCAGGGGCCAGACGCGGTGCACCGGGGATCGGTAACACGCCCCGATGTGGACCCCAATGTTGACCCCAACGTCGAGGTGGATCGCGGAATGCGCGGCGGATCCCTCGCAGCGCTGGCGAGCTGCGGCCCCCTGGCGCCGGCCCGAGCGGCGTGGCTCGTGGGGCAGGTTCTCCACGCGCTGGAAGAGGTCCACGCGGCGAGCACGTGAAGGTGGTCGACTTCGGCCTCGCGCGACTCCTCGACGCGTCGGCCACGGCCCTGACCCGCCCCAGCCGGCGGCGCGGCGTCTTCCCGGTCCTGCGGATCGGCGCCTGACCCGCTCCCGTTCCCGGTTGACGCAGCGCGTCATGCGCGTCATCGTCCTCTTGAACTTCGTTCATCACGGAAGATCCGATGGGCGTCCCCTACCGGCACATCCCCAAGCAAGGGGCGGTCCTCGCCGGCTTCGGCCGGCTCGCGGGCGCGGCGCTGCTCCAGCGCCTCGGCGGTGGCGCCGCGTCGATGCAGGTCCCCGGACCGGAGCTGACGAAGGTCGTCGAGCCTCGCGATCCGACCCTCGTCCGAGACTACCTCCGTTGGTGCGGCGGTGACCCGCGGGCCTACCGGGGTCGCCTGCCGGCGCACTTGTTTCCCCAGTGGGGCTTTCCGCTGCTGGGTGACGCCATCTCCGGCATCACCTACCCGTTGGCGCGGGTCCTCAACGGCGGCTGTCGACTCGAGATCCACGCCGACACCCCGGCGGACGTGCCCCTGCACCTCACGGGGCAGCTCTCGTCGGTCGACGACAACGGCCGCCGCGCGGTGCTGCACCAGCGCCTGGTCACGGCGACGCCGGACGCGGCGCCCACGCTGACGGCCCAGGTCTACGGCGTCATCCCCCTCGCGGGAGGGGGGCCCAAGTCCACCAAGGCTCGGCCCCGTGTGCCCGGCGACGCCCGGGAGATCGGCTGGTGGCGCCTGGGCCCCAAGGCCGGGTTGGACTTCGCGTGCCTCACGGGCGACTTCAATCCGGTGCATTGGGTCCCCGCCTACGCCAAGGCCGCGGGCTTCCGCAGCACCATCCTCCACGGCTTCGCCACGCTCGGGCGCGCCATCGAGAGCATGAACCGCGTGCTCTGGGCCGGCGACACGCGGCGCCTCGCCACCATCGACGTGCGGTTCACGCGGCCCTTGCGTCTGCCGGCGCGCGTCGGCTGCTACGTGCAGGGCGACCAGATCCACGTGGGAGACGCCCCGGGCGCCCCCGCCTACCTCACCGGCAGCTTCACCGTGAGCGACGCATGAGCGATCTCCTCCTCGACATGAGCCAGAGCCCGTTGTTTCGGCAGGCCGTCAAGGGCCTCGGCTTGCCGCTGCCCACGCCCCAGAGGCTGAAGCGCCCCAAGGGGCCGCGGGTCGAGCGCCCGCTGCAGGACCTCGCTGTCGTGGTGGGCGGCGCCGGGCACCTGGGGCCCACGCTCGCCCACACGCTCGCCCGCGCCGGCGCAAACTCGCACCTGGCGGGGATCGCCGCTGACGCCGCGTGGACCGACGCCGGCGAGGCCTTCGGCCGGCCCCCGCGGGCGGCGACTGACGAGGTCCGAGCCTACGCGCTGGTCTTTGACGCCACCGGCCTCGCCGACGGCTACGATCTGCGCGCCCTCTACGACTTCTTCCACCCTTGGCTTCCGCGCCTCGAGCGCTGCGGGCGCGTCGTCGTGTGTGCCCGAGAGCCCAGCGACCTCACGCGGGCGGCGGCGGCCGGAGCAGCGGCGGCCACCGACGGCTTCACGCGCAGCGTGGCCAGGGAGATCGGTCGCAAGGGAGGGGCCGCCAGCGTCGTCTTCGTGGGCGAAGGTGCCGAGGACCGGGTCGAGCCGCTCCTGCGGGAGCTCCTCTCGGACCGCACCGCGTTTTTGACGGGCCAGCCCTACCACCTCTCCGCCGACGTTCCGGCGCCCGCGGCGGTGCCGCTGGTACGCCCGCTGGGGGGGCGCACGGTGCTCGTGACCGGCGCCGCGCGGGGCATCGGGGCCGCTGCCGCCGAGATCCTGGCCGCCGAAGGGGCCCACGTCGTCTGCCTGGATCGCCCGGGGGATGAGGGCCCGCTCAGTCAGACGGCGAGGCGGGTGGGCGGCAGCGTCCTCGCCATCGACATCACCGCTGACGACGCGCCGCGGGCCATCGCCTCTGCCCTCGAAGGCGGCGTCCACGCGGTCATCCACAACGCCGGGATCACGCGGGACAAGACGCTCGGGCGGATGTCCCCGGAGTGGTGGGACCAGGCGGTGGCCGTGAACTTCGCGGCGGTGGTCGGCATCAATGACGCGCTGCTGAGTGGACCGCTCTCGGACGGGGGGCGCATCGTGCACCTTTCGAGCGTCTCCGGCATCGCCGGCAACGTCGGCCAGACCAACTACTCGGCTTCGAAGGCCGGCCTCGTCGGCTACGTGCGGGCCCTCTCCGGCGCCGTCTCCCAGCGCGGCATCGCCGTCAATGCGGTGGCCCCCGGCTTCATCGAGACGCGGCTGACGCAGGCGATGCCCGCGGTGACGCGCGAGGTCGCCCGCCGGCTCTCGGCCCTTGGTCAGGGCGGCCAGCCCCGCGACGTCGCCGAGCTGCTCACCTTCCTCTGCACGCCCGGCGCGTCGGGCCTGACCGGCCAGACGCTGCGCGCCTGCGGGGGCATGTTCATCGGCGCATAGGAGCCAAGATGGCGACTCGCAAGAAGAAGAAGGCTCGCCGCGCGGTCGTCGTGGGCGGGGTCCGCACGCCCTTCGTGAAGGCGTTCAAAGAGCTCCTCAAGCTCGACGCCATCGCCCTCGGCGACGCCGCGGTCGGCGCGATGCTCGAGCGGCTCGACGTCCCGCGTGACGAGATCGACGGCATCGTGTGGGGTGGGGTCATCCTGCCCGGACTCGCGCCCAACGTCGCTCGGGAGATCGCCCTCGACCTCCGGCTCCCGGCCAGCGTGGAGGGCTACACCGTGACCCGCGCCTGTGCCTCCGGCCTCCAAGCCGTCACCAACGCCGTGGCGGCGATCGAGCGGGGCGACGCGGATGTGCTGATCGCCGGCGGCGCCGACTCCACCAGCAACGCCGAGCTCAAGCTGCCGCAGAAGGTGGTCCACGCCCTCGCGCCGGTGGCGATGGGCGGCAAGTCGACGCCCGGCGACTACCTCCAGGTCCTCGCCCAGCTCGCGCCCTTCACGGACATCTTCCCGCGCCAGCCCAAGATCGCCGAGCGCACCACCGGCGAGGTCATGGGCGAGGCCGCCGAGTCGATGGCGGCGCGCAACGAGATCTCCCGTGAGGCCCAGGACGCCTTCGCCGCTCGATCTCACCACCGCGCCGCCGCGGCCATCCAGTCGGGCCGCTTCGACGACGAGGTCGCCCCGATCGACACGCCCGACGGTCGCCGAGTCTACGCGGACACGCTGGTCCGGGCCGACACCAGCGTCGAGCGGCTCGCCCGCCTGCGCCCCGTCTTTGCCCGCGAGGGCACGCTCACGGCGGGGAACTCCAGCCCGCTCACCGACGGCGCCGCGTGCGTGCTGTTGATGGAGGAGCAGAAGGCAGAGGCCTTGGGCTACACACCGCTCGCGGCCTTTCGGTCCTGGGCCTACGTCGGCGTCGACCCCGCAGACCAGCTCCTGATGGGTCCCGCCCTCGCGATGCCCAAGGCCCTCGAGCGCGCCGGCATGAGCCTGGCGGACGCGGATCTCGTCGACATGCACGAGGCCTTCGCCGCCCAGGTGCTCAGCGTGCTGAAGATGCTCGGCAGCCGGGCCTTCGCCCAGGCGCGCCTCGGCCGCGACGCCGCGGTGGGAGACGTCGATCCCGCGCGGCTCAACGTCCACGGTGGCTCCGTCGCCCTGGGCCACCCCTTTGGCGCGACGGGCGCCCGGATGGTGCTCACGATGGCCAACGAGCTGCACCGGACGGGGGCGGAGACGGCGCTGCTCGGGATCTGCGCTGCGGGCGGGCTCGGGGCGGGGGCGGTGATGACCGCCGCGTAGGGCTCAGGTCTCGCCGCGGAGGGCACGGAGCTGAGCTTCGAGGTCCGCATTGCGCGCGCGAGCCTCAGCCGCCGCAGCCTCGGCGGCCTTGCGGGCCACGACCTCGGCCTCGCGGGCCACGACCTCGGCCTCGCGGGCCACGACCTCAGCCTCGCGGGCCACGACCTCAGCCTCGCGGGCCACGACCTCAGCCTCGTACCGTGATTGGGTCTCGTCTACTGCTTTGTTCAAGCGGGTGATGACCTCGCGGTTCCGCACGAGGGGCGACTGGCCGACGAAGAAGCGGAGCTGTCCTTCTTCGAGCCCCAGCCGGAGGTCGAGGGCCGCGGAATGGTAGAGGCCGCTCTGTGCGAGGATCGGCGTGTAGCGCCGGGCGTCCGATGAGGCGAGGCGGAAACCGTGGATGCGTTGGCGTTTCGGCTCGTAGACGAAGTACTCGGGGATGCCCGCCGCCGCGTAGAGCTCGACGTTTCGTCGCAGATCCTTGTCGCGGTTACCGCCGTAGAGAATCTCCAAGGCGAAGTCGAGCCCGCGCCCTTCGCTGTCGACGACCCACTTGTCGCGCTCGCCGGGCTCGACGTCAAAGACGACGAAGACGTCCGGCGCGAAGCGCTGAAAGTCCGGGTAGTACACGATGAGATCGACGCCGATGTAGAACGAGCGCCGCATGCTGCGGAAGTGTCGGTCGAGGGCGTCCTCGGCGTCGCGGGCGGGGAGCCGATGGCCATCGCCCTCCGGTGGGGTCAGCTCCAGCTCGGTCATCGTCGAGGGCAGCGCGTCGACGACGCGTCGCCGCTCCTCGGGGGTCATGCGGTTCCACGCCTCCGTGCTCGGCGCGCGGGGCAGGTCTTCGAGATGTTCCGGCTCACCCATGTACCGACGATCGCGGAACGGGCGGGGGAGGTCAAATCATGGTCACTGGCCGATCCGCGGCGCGAAGAAGTAGTTCACGCTGATCGCGGGGTTGTAGTCGCGGCGCGGCGGGTAGGGGTAGACCGTGCGGCCCCGTCGGCAGAAGGCCTCCACCGCCTCGTAGCCGGCCTGTTCGGCGCACTCGCGCCAGCTCGCGGGGAGCGTGTCGTGGGTCGAGCGTTGGTCGGGGTGGGCGGGTCGCAGGCCTTGGCCGGACTTCTCGTGCACGTAGCGAAATCCCGCGTGGTAGGTGTTCCAGGCGGTCTGGAGCAGGTCGTTGACGCCGAGGGCCGTCTCCTCGGTGAACAGCAGCACGATGCCCGCCTCGGCGTATTCGCGAAAGACCTCCACCATTCGCGCGTCGGTCTGGCCGCGGACCTCGTGGAAGCCGTTGCCCACCACCATCACCGCCCCCTCCGTCCGGCATCCGGCGGCGCGCACGGCGTCGACGACCGCGCGCGGATCGCCGATGTCGGCCTGGCGGATGAAGCGCATGGAGGCTGGGAGGCGGCCGGCTCGTTGCTCCTCGATGGCGGCGTCGATCGCGGCGTCTTCGAGATCGGCGCCGAAGTAGGTCAGCGAGTCGCCGGACCGCTCGTAGCGCTGGCGGGTGGCCTCGCCTCGCCCAAGGGCGTGCTCGACGAAGACGTCGTAGTTGAAGCCGGTCTGGGCGCAGTAGGCGTCCAGCGCGTCGTTGGCTCGCGAGAAGGCGGCCTGGTTCGCCCGTTGGCTCGCCGCGACGTTGGCGCCACGGCTGACGTGTACGTCCTCGCGGCCTCGGCGCAGCAACTCGACGAGGCGCTCGAGGTAGGGGCGGTAGGCTTCGATGATGCCGAAGGGGCCGGGTCCACGCCGGAGCACTCGCCGGCCCAACTCCGTCGATTCACCATCGCGCCAGAGCCCCGCCGCCTCGAGCAGGTCGATGGCGGTGTCACCGGCTCGCGCGGGGTCGTCGACGCCAGCGGCGGCGAGGCCCACGACGAGGGGGAGGAGCCGAGCGCCCAGCTCGATCTGCCGCGGGCCCGCGACCCAGGTGTCGCCGTGGGGCTCCGGGGCGGGGAGGGGATCGATCTCCGGGACCGGGCCCTCGCCGCGGAGGGCCGTGGTCCAGGCGCTCGCGGCCCCGATCTTCCCAGGCCCGGCGGCTTGCAGCGCGGCGCGCGGGACGCGCCCGGGGGCGGCGAAGAAGGCGTCGCCGTCGCGCACCACGTAGCCGCGACCGCAGAGGAGGCGCAGATCGATCCGCAGCTCGCGGGCGTCGAGATCGCCGGCCTCGGGGACCACCGCCTCGCCCCGCAGGAGGCGATCGACCACGCCGACACGGGCGAGCGCGGCCATCACCTGGCGCAGCAGCCAGAGATCCGGCGGCGCGGTGACGGCCGCGGTGCGGACGATCTGCCGCACGACGCGGGCCGCCCGCTCCTCGGAGTCGCTTCCGATGGGGATCTCGCGGAGGGCGTCGAGGACGCGTTGCCCATCGCCGAGCAGGTGCCCGACGCGGTCGCGGAAGAGCTCGAAGCCCGCCCGCTCGAGGTAGGGGTAGCCGGCGGTCGAGACGCCGGTGGGGCCGCCCAGCACGCGGCGCAGGGGCTCGTTGGTCATCGGGTGAAACGCTCCACCGGGCGGTCGTCGGTCTTGCGGCCGCGGTTGTGGCGGGTGAACCAACGATCGCGCGAACGTCGGATGGTGCGATCGGCGGGCGCGTCGAGGCGGGAGGAGCCTCCGGGGAGGAAGAACCGCGTGTAGCCCAGGTGGACGCGGTGGTTGACGGCGTCCCTGAGTCGTCGCGTGAGCGCGGCGTCGTCCCTCGGCGCGAAGGCGTTGGCGTAGGCGCGGCAGGGCGCCCGACCGTCTTCGCCCGCGAGGTGCGCCGACTTCACCCACATCACGAAGGAGAGCTGGGAGGCGTCGCGGATCGAGGCCGGGTACCAGCGAGGACGCACGCCCATCAGCGTCAACAACGCGTCGGCCTGGCTGATCGGAACGTCCCAGGCGTCGGCGTCCCACTCGGCGTGGCTCGCCAGCCGCCGACGGACGAAGACGCGCATGATCCGCACGCGCAGCGCGGCGGCGCGGCCGGCGGCGCCGCGCCGGTGGAAGACGCGGGCGCCGCGCTCCACCTCCGCGGGAGCCATCCAATCGGGGCACGCCTCGATGTCGTCGAAGAGGCGAATCAGCGACTCGGGGCCGTCGGGGACGGAGCGGGCCCCGGTCGCGAGGGCCCGGTGCATCGCGCGGCCGACGTCGAGGCCGCGCGCGAGGCAGACCCAAGGCTGGTCGAGGTTCTCCCGGTACTTGAGCTCGCCCGGACACCGCATCCTCCGACGGTCCGCCTCGGCGGGCGAGCCGTCAAGGCCCGCCGCACCTGATACGCTCCGTGGCGCAAGGTGCTCCGACTTCTCCCCCTGCTGCTGGGCGTCGCCTGGGCCCACGGGCCGGCGCCAGCCACCGTGTCCGCCCTCGGCCCGCTCGTCGACGGCGCACCGCAGGTGGTGCGGACGAACATCGGTCTCGCGGTGCTCCGCGGCGGGGCCTATCGCTACGTCTGCCCGGCTCAATGGGGGGCGGAGGAGCGGTTTCCACCCATCAGTCGGGAGCCTGGCGGCGCGCTGCTGATACCGCACGAGGGGCGGCTCTACCGCGGTGATGGCTGCACCTTCGAGTCTCGGGCGCTGCCGGGTTGGAGCGGTACGTTGGTGGCCCACGTACCTGGATGGGTAGTGGAGCGGCGCGGGGAGGATACGGTGCTGTGGCCCACGGCGGGTGCGCCGACGGCGCAGCGGCTCGAGGGACGCTACGACAGCGCCGCCATCGACGCCGAGGGGCGCTTGTGGCTGGCGGCGGCCCGACCGACGCCCACGCTCTGGCGCGCCGGGGCGTCGTGGACGCCGGAGGTCGAGGTCGAGCCGCAGTTCCTCGATCTGAGGCGGGTCGGTGAGCGGGTGAGCGTCGTGGCGACCGTCGCCGGCGGCGCCGTGCTGCTCGAGTCGATGGACGGTGGGCGACGGCTGTCGGAGACGCTGCGGGCGTCCGTCTCGCTGCACGGGCCCGTCGGGTACGAGGGGGCGCGTCTGGCGCTGGCCGACGGGGTCGTCTTCTCCGACTACGGTGACGGGTTCGCGTCTGGGCCCGAGCGACGCTGGACGTGTCTGCTGGAGGTGGACGGGGCCGTCTTCGCGTGCGTCGAGCGAGGGCTCGGGCGCATCACGGGATCGGTCGAGTCGGTGGCCACGGAGACGGTCTTCGACGTCCGCGACATCAGGGGTCCCGACGAGGGCTGTCCGCCACCGGGTGAGCTCCGCGATGTCTGTGAACGTCAGTGGCTGCACTTCGGAGGCGAGTCCGGGTTGGTCCGGTTCGACGCGGGTGCCGGGCCCGGCGCGCCTGCGGAGGAGGCGGGCGCCTGCGAGTGTCGCGGCGCAGGGAGCGCTGCGGGCGCGGAGTGGTTGGTGCTCTTCGCCCTCGGGAGGCGTCGCCGCGGGCCGCCGCGGGGGCGCGCGCGAGTCTCTTTGCCTGTCCCGCGTTGGCGCCGCCGACGTCCGCGGCGTTGGGGCGGGCCGCCCCGACGGACCTCGCGGTCGGCGGGTCTCGGCACATCACGTTTGACGGGATTCGACCGACGGGGCACGAGAACCACAACGGGGAGCTGGCGGTTCGCGTGGCGAGCTCGTCGTCCCTCCTCCTGCGCCCCTCTTCGCCGAGTGCGGCGATCGAGGCGTCGATGAAGCTGCCCAGCGACCGCCTAGTGTACCTCGTAGCGGCTGTCTGGTTCATGGCCGATGGGGACGGACAACACGGGGAGTGTGTTCGAGACGCGCCTGCGCAACGTCTCCCTCGAGTAGCCGAGGCCCCTGGCGCGGCGGCAACTCGATGTGCGGCTAGAAGATGTAGTCGCCGCCACCGGCGGAGCGATGGCAATAGACTCAGCCTTAGATCTTCTTGATGACCGCGAAGCCGGTGTGTTTCCCGACCGTGACCGGTTGGTGGAAGATGTCGAGGACCATCCCGTGCGGTCTGGCGCCGCCGAAGGATGGTTCGCCTGCGCGCGCGAGAGCGCCGACCAGTCGGTCCGAACCGAGGGCTCGCCAGAGATCCTCGGTGCGGGGCGCCAATCCTGGTTGATCTTCTCGGAGTAGACGAGATCACCGCCGCGGTCGGCGTTGACGGCTTCCGCGGAGACGCCCTTGCCGCCGTAGCTCCGCTTGATGGTGGCCAAGCCCTTGTGGTCGTCGAGGACGACGTCGGCGGTCCAGGTCAACTCGAGGAACTTCCCGTGGGGGGGCTGGCCCTTGTAGACCTCGAGGGGCTTCGCGGAGGCGCCGGCCAGCGCCTGCGACTCGAGCGCCTTCCAGAGACGCTGGCCGTATTCGACGTCATCGCCGCCGCCCTCGGGGATCATCCCCATCGACATGTGCGGGATACAGAAGTATTGGTGGGTGCCGCCCGGCTGGCCCGCGAAGCGGGGGCGTCTCCGCCTCCGCCTCCGACGAAGGCGAGGGGGGGCGGTGGTCGAGAGCAGCACGCAGAGGCACACCGCGCCGGGGCCCGAGCCCCGGACACGTCTATCGGTACGCATTACATCCTCGATGTCGAGCTGGCCCACCGCACGCTGTGCCGGGCGGCTATTGCGGCGTTCTACGCCCCGAGCGTCGCAGCCGCTACGAGGCTTCCCTCTCCCCCCGGGATCGGGGCCCTCGGTGCTCCGCGTCGGTTGACGCCTGCCCGCCCACGTGCGACGACGCGACCGGACGGTCAATCCGTTGGTAAACGACGAATCAGGAGACGCAGCAAATGGCCATCGAACTCCCCAAGCTCCCCTACGAGAAGGGCGCCCTCGCGCCGCACATCTCGGAGCGTACGCTCGAGTTCCACTACGGCAAGCACCACGCGGGCTACGTGAAGAAGCTCAACGCCGCGATCGAGGCCGACTCGGCGCTGCAGGGCAAGTCCCTCGAGGACATCGTCCGCAGCGCCTCGGGTGGTGTCTTCAACAACGCCGCGCAGGTCTGGAACCACACCTTCTACTGGAACTCGATGAGCCCGAACGGCGGTGGCGCGCCGACCGGGAAGGCCGCCGCGCTGATCGAGGCCAGCTTCGGCTCCTTCGACGCCTTCAAGGCCGCCTTCGCGAAGGCCGCCGGTGGACAGTTCGGTTCGGGCTGGGCCTGGGTGGTCAAGGACGCAGACGGGATCGCCATCACCACCACCGGGAACGCCGGGACGCCGATCGCCAACGGCCAGACGCCCCTGCTGACGTGCGACGTGTGGGAGCACGCCTACTACCTGGACTACCAGAACAGCCGACCCGGATACGTCGAGGCATGGTGGAATCTCGTCAACTGGGACTTCTTCGAGTCCAACCTGGGCTGAGGCGCTGAACCCGGCCCCCCTCGAGGTGCTGGTGGCCACCGCCGCTGGCGTCGCCTTCGTCCACACCCTCGTGGGCCTGGACCACGCCGTGCCCTTCGTGGTCCTGGGCCGCGCGCGCGGCTGGTCGTTGGGACGAGCCCTGGGCGTCACGGCGCTGTGCGGGCTCGCCCACGTCCTCTCCTCGGTGTTGCTGGGGCTGGTGGGCATCGCCGCGGGCGCCTCTCTGTCGAGCCTGCTCGGCGTCGAGACGGCCCGCGGCGAGCTCGTCGCGTGGATGCTCGTCGGCTTCGGGCTGGTCTACGCCTCCTGGGCGTGGCTGCACCGGGGCGCTCACTCCCACGGCGGCGGCGCGACCGTCGGCGCCCTATTCGTCGTGTTCGCCCTCGGCCCCTGTGAGCCGCTGATCCCTCTGCTCATGGGCGGCGCGGCCGTGGGCCCGGGCGCTGCGGCGCTGGTCGGGGCGGTCTTTGTGGTGGTCACGCTCGGCACGATGCTGCTCGTCGTGACCGCCGGATACCTGGGCCTCGCCGCCCTCGGCACCCAGGCCGCGGCGCGCCACGCCCACACGGCGGCCGGCCTGGCCATCGCCGGCTCCGGGGTCGCCATCCACGTCTTGGGGATCTGACTGGACCCCGTCGCCCACACGCTGGTCGGTGCGGCCCTCGCCGAGACCGGGCTGCGCCGCTCCACCGCGCTGGCGACGCCGACCCTGCTCATCGGCGCAAACCTCCCCGACATCGACGCCGTGGCGACGCTCTGGGGCCGCGACGCCGGGATGGCGTTTCGCCGGGGGTGGACCCATGGCGTCCTCGCGATGGTCGTGCTGCCGCTGGCGCTCGCGGGCGGCATGCGACTCTGGGCCCGCTGGCGACCTCCGCGCGACGGCCCTCCGTTGCGAGCCGGACCCCTGCTCGCGCTCTCCTGCGTCGCCGTGTGGAGTCACCCGGCGCTGGACTGGCTCAACACCTACGGGGTGCGCTTGCTGATGCCCTTCGATGGGCGTTGGTTCTACGGCGACGCCGTCTACATCGTCGATCCTTGGCTCTGGTTGCTCGCTGGCGCCGCCGTCGTGCTCGCGCGCTCCCGGGGGCGGCGCACCCTCGCGGGTTGGGTCGTCCTCGGCACGGCGATGACTGGCCTCGTCCTGTGGTCTGGCCGCGTCCCGCTGCTCGGCAAGCTCGTCTGGGCCGCGGCGGTCCTCACCTTGACCGTGGCGCGATGGCGACGCGGCCCGATGGACCAGGCGCCGCGGGTTGCCCTCGCCAGCCTGGCGGTCCTGGCGCTCTACATCGGCGCCATGATCGACACCACCGCCTGGGCCCGCGCCGAAGCCACCCGGGCCCTGACCGCCGCCGGCACCCCGCCCGAGCAGCTCATCGTGGGCCCCGTCGCCGCGCAGCCCACCCGCCGGACCGGCGTGGCACGGATCGCCAAGGGCTACGTCTTCTTCGACCTCGACCGCCTCGACGCACCCGACCCCACCGCAGCGTCCGAGACTCCAACCGGCGCCCCCCCCGCCGCCGCCGCCGCCGCCACCGCCCCCGCCGCCGCCGTGAATTGGTCTGATAAACAGACCACTTTGTTTGATTATCAGACCAATTTCGCCCAGGCCGGTGCCGCGATCGAGGCGGCGAAGGCGGCGCCGGGGGTCCAGGGGTATCTGGGCTGGGCGCGTTTTCCCCACTTCTCAGCCGAGCAGCTCAGTGGGGGCTATCGGGTGTGGATTCGCGACCTCCGCTATGCGGCGCCGGGGCAGACCCACGGCTTCGGGATCGCCGTCGTCGACCTTGACGCCGAGCTCCACCCCACCGCCAGCACCAGCATGCGCCGCTGAGGAGGTCCTCTTGACCTCCCCTCAATCCCGGGGGCGGCTTGCGCCGATACCCCGAGGTGGAGGTGCGCCCATGAGTCGTTTCGCGGCAGCCCAGCAGAAGACGAAGAAGCCCGTTCGCCTCGGTGATCTGCTCATCGAGGCGGGGCGCATCACAGAGGCACAGCTCAAGGAGGCCCTCGTCCTTCAGAAGCGGTCCGGCGAGCGCCTCGGGAGCGCCCTCGTCCGCGCGGGCTACATCAACGAGTCAGAGCTGGTCGCGGCGCTCTCGGGCCAACTCGGCGTCGAGGCCGCCAGCGAGCGCGATCTCGAGATCGACCCCGAGATCGTGAGCCTCCTCCCCGACGACTTCGTGAAGCGCTTCGAGGTCGTCCCCGTGCGCCTCGAGCGCAACGTGCTCACGATCGCCACCTCGACCCCGAACAACCTCACGCTCATCGACGAGGTCCGCTTCGTCACCGGCATCCACCAGGTCCGCGCGATGATCGCCTGCGAGCTGGCGATCCGCCGCGTGATCGAGCAGCACTACAGCACCCACGCGCTGCTCGAGGAGGTCATCGCCTCCGGCGGCCTCTACGAGCGCGCCCTGACCGCCGCCGGCGGCGCCATCCCCGCCCACGGGAAGGAGGAGGAGGACGAGGACGTCTACACCCTCCAGGCGGAGTCCGAGGCGCAACCCATCGTGGCCCTCGTCAACTACCTGCTCATCGAGGCCGTACGCCGCCGCGCGAGCGACATCCACATCGAGCCCTACGAGGACTACTTCCGCATTCGGATGCGCATCGACGGCATCCTGCACCACGTCCTTTCGCCCCCCCAGAACCTCCACCGACCGCTGATCAGCCGCTGCAAGATCATGGCGGGCATGGACATCGCGAAGACCCGCATCCCCCAGGATGGACACATCGGCCTCGAGTACACCGGCGAGGTGCTCCACTACCGAGTCAGCACCCTGCCCACGATCTATGGGGAGAAGTGCGTCACTCGCCTGCTCAAGAAGGACCACAACCTGGCGGACATCACCCGCCTCGGCATCCCGCCGAAGGTCCTCGACCGCGTGCTGAAGACGATCCGCGAGCCCCAGGGCCTGGCCCTCGTGACCGGGCCCACCGGCAGCGGCAAGACGACCACCGTCCACGCCGCCCTCAACAACATCAACGACGTCGAGACCAACGTGGTCACGTTGGAGGACCCCGTCGAGGCCAGTATCCCCGGAATCAACCACGTCCAGATTCACAACCAGGCGGGCCTCTCCTTCATGGCTGGTCTGCGCTCCATCCTGCGCCAGGACCCCGACGTCGTCTTCATCGGTGAGATGCGCGACCGCGAGGTGGCCCAGATCGCCATGGAGGCTGCGATGACCGGCCACATGGTCTTCTCGACGCTGCACACCAACGGGGCCCTCGAGAGCCTGACCCGCCTCGACGACATGGGCGTCGAGATGTTCCTCATCGCCGGGTCGCTCAAGCTCATCGTGGCCCAACGCCTGGTGCGGCGCGTCTGCCCCCAATGCAAGGAGCCCCACGAGCCGGACACCCTCGCCCTGGGCGAGATGGGCATCCCCGCGGATCGGATCACGGAGGGCCGCTACTTCAAGGGCGCCGGCTGCAATCACTGCATGAACAGCGGCTACAAAGGCCGAGTCGCCGCCTACGAGGTGCTCTTCATCAACGAGGAACTCTGCAACCTCATCCGCGCCAAGGCCCCCATCGAGACCATCGCCGAGGCCGCGCGCCGCAACGGCTTCAAGACCCTGGTCGACGCTGGCGCCGAGCTCGTCCTCTCGGGGTTGACGACCCTCGAGGAGCTCCACCGCTCGATCGGGCGCGGCCACGTGAGCTGAAGGGAAGTGGCGGCGATGATTAGTGGACACCTCCTCACGGTGGTGGTCCTACAGTCAGCGCGATGCGCGTCGCACTCATCCTCCTCGCCGCCTGTAGCGCTCCGCCTACCCAGATCCCGCGAGCGGACGGGCCGACCTGGACCTACGCGCTCTCGACCGACGCAGGCCTGCGCACGCTCCGGGTCCGCCTCTGCTTCCCGGAGCTGCGACCCCTCGCGATCGAGCCCGGTGCGCAGGGCGCCCATCTGCTGGTTACCCGGATGTGGGTCGGGGGCCGCGAGGTCCGACCGGCACCACGGATCCCCGTCGATGGCGCGGAGTGCGTCGAGTACACGGTTGATCTCACCACCGCCGCCCGCGGGGACCACGTGCGCGTGGCGCGGCCCGAACGCTGGCTCTGGGAGCCCGCCCGTATTCCGCCAGGCGCCACGGCCCACGCCACCGCGGCGCTACCGCCCGGTGTCCGGCTCTCCGTCCCGTGGGCGGAGTCGGCCCCCGGACGCTACACCCTCCCGCCATCGAGCTTCCGGTTCCACGGACGCGCGGTCCTCGGCCGCTTCGCGCTGCGGCCCCAGCGCGTCGCCGGCGCGACCATCGAGGCGGCCGTGCTCGGTCCCTCGAAGTCCGTGCGTGACGCCGCGATCGACGGTCTCTTGCGCGACGCGGCCCGGGGGGTGGCGACGGTGTTCGACGGTCGCTTCCCGCGGCCGAAGGCCCAGGTCATCGTTCTCCCGCAGGCCGGCGCCTCCGTCGGCTACGCGGAGGCGGAGCGCGGCGGGGGCGGCGCGGTCCTGCTGATGGTCGGCGAGGGCGCTCGCTACGGCGGCGTGGCCCACGATTGGACCGCCGTCCACGAGATGCTCCACCTGGCGATGCCCCAACTCTGGCGCGGCAACGCCTGGCTCTCGGAGGGGGTCGCGACCTATTACCAGCACCTCCTGCTGGGCCGCCTGGGGCTGCTCGATCCCCAGACGGCGTGGTCGAAGCTCTACGATGGCTTTCGCCGGGGGCGGGGCAGCCTCACGGGGCGCACGCTGGAGGCTGACAGCGAGCGGCTGGGGCGCCACGCCGCCTATTGGCGCGTGTACTGGGCGGGCGCCGCTTGGGCCTACCGCGCCGACGTGGCGCTGCGCCGGCGCGGGCGGAGCCTCGACGAGCTGCTCCGCTTCTGGCGACGCTGCTGCCCGGACGAGTCCGATGGCTGGAACGCGCGCCCCTTGTTGCGCCGCGCCGACGACTGGCTCGGCGAGGCGCTGCTCTTGCCGATGGCCGAGTCCGCCCTCGCGGCGACCCGCTTCCCCGACACTCGTGACCTCGATCGGGCGCTGGGGATCGAGATCGTCCCCGGTGATTCACGGGTTCGGCTGGCCGCACGCGCCCCGGAGGTCGACATCCGGCGGGCGATATTGGCGCGGCGACCTCCTTGAAACGAAGAAGGCACGCCGAAGCGTGCCTCCTTGCGTCAGCTCAACTCAAGCTCAGCCGCCGCACTTCTTGTCGCCGCCACACTTCTTGTCGCCGCCACACTTCTTGTCGCCGCTGCACTTCTTGTCGCCGCTGCACTTCTTGTCGCCGCTGCACTTCTTGTCGGCCGCCGGGGCCGCCTCGGCGGCCGCCTTGGCGCCGCCGCCACAGCCGGACATCGACACCGCGAGCCCACCCATGGAGAGCCCGATTGCGAACGTGCTGATGATCAGCTTCATGCGTGATTCCTTTTCTCTTTCGAGGTTGTTGTGGAGCGCCTGCTCCGGCTAGTGCTCGTCGGGTCCCAACGCCCATCACGTAGCTTACGCGGGAATCTCCAATGTGGATCGATGCCGCGTCAACAAAAACACCCGCCGTTGACCCTCGTGTTCCCGCGTGACCAACATACGCGGCCCAGGAGTGGAGGCTGAGATGGGTGCGGAATCGAAGGCGATCGTCACCTGCGCGCTCACCGGGGTGTTCACCAACCCGGCTCAGCACTCGGTCCCGGTCACGCCCGCCGAGATGGCGTCAGAGGCGAAGCGGGCCTTCGACGAAGGCGCGACCGTGATGCACTGCCACTTCCGCGACCAACGCGAGGGCATGGGCCTCCTCCCGAGCTGGGACCCCACGATCGCGAAGGCCATCTGCGACGCGATCCGCGCCGCGTGCCCCGGGGTGGTCATCAACATGTCCACCGGCGTCGTGGGGGACGACATCTCGGGCCCGGTGGCCTGCCTCGAGTCGGTGCGACCGGAGATGGCGGCGCTCAACGCCGGCACCCTCAACTACCTGAAGCTGCGCCGCGGCGGTGACTGGGCCTGGCCCCCGATGCTCTTCGACAACCCGGTCTCCAAGATCGAGGCCTTCATCGCCGCGATGGATCGCCTGGGCGTGATCCCCGAGTGCGAGTGCTTCGACACCGGTATCGTCCGCAGCGTGGACATGTTCCGTCGAAAAGGCATGTTGTCCGCGCCGGTCCACGTCTCCCTGGTGATGGGGGTCGCCAGCGGGATGCCAGCCAAGGCCGCGTGGTTGCCCCTGCTCATCGAGGAGCTGGGGCCCGACGCGGCGTGGCAATCGATCGTGATCGGTCGCGCGGAGGTGTGGGCTGTCCACCGCCGCACCGCTGAGTTGGGCGGACACCTGCGGACGGGCGTCGAGGACACCTTCTACCTGCCGAGCGGCGAGAAGACGACCGGCAACGGCCCCCTCGTCGCGGCCCTCGTCGCCACGGCCCGTGAGGTCGGCCGGGAGCCGACGACGCCCGCCGAGACCCGCGCGCTGCTGGGCCTCCAATGAGGACGCTCCCGAGCCGCGTCGACCGTGACTCCGAGGTGTGGCGTCGAAACGCCGGCGCCAACGAGGAGGCGCTCACGAAGTTGGCGTCGGCCCTCGCCCTCTCGCGCGCGGGCGGGGGCGAGAAGTACGTGAATCGCCACCTGCAGCGCGGCAAGCTGCTCCCCCGGGAGCGCATTGAGCTGCTGCTCGACCGGGACGCCCACTTCCTCGAGGTCTGCCCGCTGGCCGGCTACAAGGTCGGGGGGGGCGTCAAGCCCGGCGCGTCGATCGTCGGTGGCGTCGGCGTCGTGAGCGGCGTCGAGTGCATGATCAGCGCCACCGAGTCCACCGTGAAGGGCGGCGCGATGAACGAGTACTCGGTCATCAAGACGCGCCGCCTCGCCGAGATCGCGGGCGAGAACCACCTCCCATCGATCTCCCTGGTCGAGTCGGCGGGGGCCGATCTGCCCAAGCAGTCGAAGATCTTCGTCCCCGGGGGCGCGGGCTTCCGCGACCTCACCCGGGCCTCGCGGGCGAAGCGACCGACCATCGCGGTGGTCTTCGGCAGCTCGACGGCCGGCGGCGCCTACGTCCCCGGAATGAGCGACTACGTGGTGATGGTGGAGCGCCAGGCGCGCGTCTATCTGGCCGGCCCGCCCCTCGTGAAGATGGCGACCAACGAGGACGCCGACGAAGAGTCCCTCGGTGGCGCCGAGATGCACAGCCGGGTCAGCGGCGTCAGCGACTACCTCGCCGGTGACGAACACGACGCGCTCCGCCTCGCCCGGGAGATCGTCGCGCTCCTCGACTGGCGCAAGGCCGGCCCCGCCCCGGGGCCCGTCTCCCCGCCGCTGCACGACCCGGGAGACCTTCTGGGCATCGTCTCCCCCGACGTCCGCGTCCCCTTCGACGCCCGCGAGGTCATCGCGCGTGTCGTCGACGGCTCACGCTTCCACGAGTTCAAGCCGCTCTTCGGCCCGACCCTCGTCACAGGATGGGCCCGCGTTCACGGCTACCCGGTCGGGGTCCTCGCCAACCAGGGCGTGCTCTTCTCGGAGTCGGCACAGAAGGGCGCCCAGTTCATCCAGCTCTGCAACCAGAAGTCCGTCCCGCTGTTGTTCTTGCAGAACATCACGGGCTTCATCGTCGGCACCGAGTACGAGCAGGGCGGCATCATCAAGAACGGCGCGAAGCTCATCAACGCGGTCTCGAACTCCACCGTCCCGGCGGTCACGATCATGACCGGCGCGAGCTACGGCGCCGGGAACTACGCGATGTGCGGGCGCGCCTACGCCCCGCGCTTCCTCTTCTCGTGGCCGAACCACCGCATCGCCGTGATGGGGGGCGAGCAGCTCGCGGGGGTCCTCGAGATCGTCAAGCGGGGGGCTGCGGCCCGCGCCGGGGCGGAGGTCGACGAGATGGAGCTGCAGATGATGAAGACCATGCTGCACCAGCAGATCGACCGTGAGTCCGACGCCTTCTACGCCACCGCTCGCCTCTGGGACGACGGGATCATCGATCCGCGCGACACCCGTGACGTGGTCGGGATCTGCCTCTCGGCCGCCCACACGGCTCCGGTCGCTGGCACCATGGCCTACGGGGTCTTCCGCCATTGAGCGCGTCGTTCGACACGGTCCTGGTCGCCAACCGGGGTGAGATCGCCTGTCGCGTCATGCGCACGTGCCGGCGGATGGGTCTGCGGTCCGTCGCCGTCTTCAGTGACGCCGACGCCGACGCACCCCACGTCCGGCTCGCCGACGAGGCGGTGCGCATCGGGCCGCCCCCCGCGGTCGAGTCCTATCTGCGGATCGACGCGCTCCTCGAGGCCGCGCGTCGCACGGGGGCGGGGGCGGTGCACCCTGGCTACGGCTTCCTCGCGGAGCGCCCCGACTTCGCGAGCGCCGTCGTCGAGGCGGGGTTGGTCTTCGTCGGCCCGCGAGCAGACTCCATCCGGGCGATGGGGGACAAGTCCGCCGCCCGAGCGTTGATGGAGGCCCACGGGGTCCCCGTCGTCCCCGGCTACAGCGGCGAAGACCAGGACGACGCGCGCTTCGTGGCCGAGGCCACGGTCGTCGGGTACCCGGTCCTGGTGAAGGCCGCCGCCGGCGGGGGAGGGAAGGGGATGTCGGTGGTCGGTCACGCCGCGGCCCTCCCCGACGCCCTCGCGCGGGCGCGCCGCGTGGCCGCCGCGGCCTTCGGCGACGATCGCCTGCTCCTCGAGCGATACGTCGCGTCGCCACGCCACGTCGAGGTCCAGATCCTGGGGGACGCCCACGGTCGCGTCATCCACTACTTCGAGCGTGAGTGCAGCGTGCAGCGACGCTTCCAGAAGGTCGTAGAGGAGGCGCCGTGTCCGGGGCTCGACGACACCACCCGCGAACGCCTCTGTGAGGCCGGCGTCCGCGCCGGGGAGGTCATCCGTTACGTCGGCGCGGGGACCGTCGAGTTCATCCTCGATCCGAGCGGCGCCTTCTACTTCCTCGAGGTCAACACCCGCCTCCAGGTCGAGCATCCGGTGACCGAGGCGGTCCATCGCGTCGATCTCGTGCGCCAGCAGATGCTGGTCGCCCTCGGCGGCCACGCGCCGGAGCAGCCGACGCCGGTCTCGGGCCGCCACGCCATCGAATGTCGGCTCTACGCCGAGGACCCGGCGGCGGACTTCCGCCCCGCGACCGGTCGGGTGGTCGAGTGGTCTCCGCCGGAGGGGGTCCGGGTCGACGCCGGGATCGCGGCCGGTGACGAGGTCGGCATCGAGTACGACCCCTTGCTGGCCAAGGTCATCACCGAGGGCCCGACGCGCGACGAGGCGCGCAGGCGGATGGTGGCGGCGCTGCGCGACTTCGGCGTCCAGGGGATCACCACCAATCGTGCGTTCCTGGTGGACGTCCTTCGACACCGGGCCTTCGCCGCGGGGGCGCTGACGACCCACTTCGTCGCCGACCACCTGCCGGACTGGCAGCCAGCGGAGCCAGACGGCGAGCTGTCGTTGGCGGTCGTCGTCTTCGACGCGCGCGCGCGCCGCGCGGCCTCGCCACTCCTGCCGGGGTTGCGCGGCGGCTGGCGAAACAACCCTTCTCGCCCGCAGATCGCCGCCTACCGACTCGGAGAGGCGCGGATCGAGATCGCCTACGAGGCCACGGCGACGGGCTATCGAATCGACGGGCGCGACGTCCGAGTCATGGGCGTCGAGGGCGCCGCCTTGACGCTCGAGATCGACGGCCGTCGAAGGGTCTTCCACGTGGTTGCCGCCGGGGAGACCCGCTACGTGCGACAGGGCACAGCCGCCGCGGTGCTCGACGCCGAGCCGCGCTTCCCGGAGGCCGCGGACGAGGAGGTGGGCGGCGCCTGCGTCGCGCCGATGCCCGGGCGCGTCGTTTCGCTCTTGGTCGGTGAGGGCGATCCGGTGGAGAAGGGCGCCGCGCTGGTCGTGCTCGAGGCGATGAAGATGGAGCAGACGATGACGGCGGCGGAGGGTGGCACGGTGACGGCCGTGCGTTGCGCGGTCGGCGAGGTGGTGAGCGCCGGCGCCGTCCTCGTGGAGGTTACTTGATGTCCGAGACGCGCCAGCGCCCCTCGTCGAGGAGGCGCCGTGCGTGGAGCCCGTCGACGCCGGCCGCGGCGGCGGCGTAGACGAAGCTGCTCTGCTCCGGGCGCTCTTCGCGCCACGGGCTGACGACCCCCTTGCCGCAGATTCTAGCGAGCAGGTCCGCGAGTCGAAGCGTCGTCGCCAGCGGATTGGGGGCGGGGGCGTCGACGTGGAGGGCGTGGATGGCGTGGCCGATCGCCGGGTGCAGTCCCCAGCGCTCGAAGAGCGTGTTGTGTGCTTCTCGGCGCACCTCGCCGAGCTGGGGCCAGACGTCGGCGAGGGCCGGCGGTCCCACATCGGACTCGACGCCGACGTGGACCAGGCCACCCGCGAAGCCGATCTCGTGGAGCGTGCCGGCGAGGAACGCGGCGCGGCCGTCGGCGCCGGTGTACCCCGCGATGAGGTGGGCCAGGTGCCCCGTCGCCCGCGCGTGCCGACGAAGGGAGCCGAGGCAGGCGCCGTAGTGCCGGGTCCGGATCACGTAGCCGTCGGTCACGGCCTTGACCAGGAGCTGTGCCAGGCCGGCGGCGCCCAGGGCGCGGGCCGCCGTTTGGATGCTGAAGACGTCGCGGACGCCATGGCGGTGGGCGGTGCCCAGCAAGCGGCCCAGCAGGATCGGGTCGCTCGCGATGAGCTCGACCATCTCGCGCACCGAGGCGTTGGGGTTGGAGACCACTCGGCGAAGGGCGAGGGCCATCGCCGGCACCATCGCGACGCGAGGGTCCTCGACCGCGGCGACGGCGTCGCCGGGCGCAAGCTCGATGTGACGGAGCTGAATCGCGGCGTTGCCCATGGTCTCCTCCGAGCGCGGGTCAACTGCGCTACGGCTCCCTCGGGCGCGCGTTGAGGCGGGGGGGTCAGCGATCAGTCCATGTTCGCGCGCAGCCTGGCCATCAGCGCCGCTTCGTCGGCGACCCCGGGGTCTTCGAGGGCCTCGGCTTCGGCTCGAAGGTGCTCGACGAGGCGGTCCATGCGCGCCCGCGCTGGGTCGTGGGCGCCCGCGTGCCAGCTCTCGAGGGCCTGTGTGACCTGCTCGACGAGGGTCACCAGCGCCACCGCCTTGCGGACGCCGCGCCCGTCGAAGTGCGTCTCCGAGCCGTCCCCGGCCAGCGCCATTCGAGCCTCCTCCGGCGCGCCCCGGGTGAAGCCCAGGGCGGTGTTGGGTCGGTAGCGCAGGGCCGCGCGGCCCAGGGAGCCGTCGTGGGTCCCGGTCTTGGTGAGCCGGGCGACGATGGCGCCCTTGCGCCGGCTGAAGAAGGCGGTCGCGACCGAGAAGCCCGGTCGGCCCGCGGCGTCGAGCTCGCCGGGCAGGCCGTAGAGCTCCTCGATCTCGAACCCCTCGGCGACCGCCACCCGGAAGTCGAGGTCGTAGGCCACGGGGGTGACGAGGTAGTCGAAGTCCGTGTCGAAGACGCGCTCGACGTCGGCGAGGTCCTGGAGGTAGCCGAAGATCCCGCCGGGGGTGCGCCCGAGCAGCCCCGCCACCGTCGCGTCGTAACCGAGCAGGACGCCGTAGAAGCTCAGCCCGATGTCGTTTGTGGCCCCTCGCTCGACGAGGCTGGCGAAGGGGGAGCCGTCGTGGGCGCTCGGCATCCCGCAGGAGAGCACCACGACGCGGCGCATCCGCGCGGGGTCGTCGGCGGCAGGCTCGAGCTGCCGGAGCGCGCGCTCGATACCCGCCTCCACCCCCCAGCCGCCGCGGGCCCGGATGGACCGGACCTCGGCCTGTAGCGCGCCCTTGTTTGCCACGGGCTGGAGGGGGTGGACGACGTCGATACGGTCGTTTACGGCCAGGACCGACAGGCGGTCGCGGGGGCTCATGTGGCCGATGAAGGCCTCCACGGCGGCGTTGGTCTCGCGCATGTCGACCGACATCGAGGCCGAGCGGTCCAAGACGATGACCGCGTCCATCGGCGGTCGCACGAACTCCGCCGCGTTCACCCCGCTGGTCATCCCGAGGTGTACCCAGTAGCTGGGCTCCCCGGTGTCGAGATCGGTGGAGACGCCCACCGCCGGGCGAACGCAGAGCAGGGACTCGCAGGGTGCCCCCTCGACGGGGAGGTCGTGCTCGCTGAGCAGCCCCTCCACCAGGAACGCGTCGGCCTGCGGCACGTGCCCCTGGGCGATGAGCTGTCGCGCGAGTCCGATGTCCTGGGCGCCACCGGGGGTGGCCCCGAGATCGCCTCCGCCCGGGGCCGCGCCGCCCCCAGGCCCCGCGCCGCCGGCGCTGTCCATCCCACTACTGACGTCGTCACAGGCGGTGAGCGCCAGCACAATCGAGAGCATCATCCACTTCTTCATCTCGAGCCTCCTCGTCGTGACGAGGTGACAGAGCACGAGGCGTGCCGAGTCGAAGAACGTGGAGAAGACGGGGCGCCGTCCGCGACCGGCGCCGCGCGTTGGCGGAGGGTGTGTGAACGCGCGTCGGCGGACACCTCTTCAGTCGGGCTTGAGGTCCAGCGAGACGGAGTTGATGCAGTAGCGGAGCCCCGTTGGCGGCGGGCCGTCCGGAAAGACGTGGCCGAGGTGGGCGTCGCAGCCGTGGCAGCGGATCTCGATGCGCAGCATGCCGTGGCTCGTGTCCCGGAGCTCGACGAGGTTGGCCCCCTCGAGGGGCTCGAAGAAGCTCGGCCAGCCGCACCCCGCCTCGAACTTCGCGTCGCTGCGGAAGAGGGGGATCTCGCAGCACACGCACCGGTAGGTCCCCGGCGTGGTCGTCGCGCAGTACGCGCCGGTGAAGGGGCGCTCCGTCCCGCCCTCTCGGGCGACGCGGTAGGCCTCGTCACCGAGCTGGGCGCGCCACTCGGCTTCGGTCTTGCGCACGATCGGCTACTCGCCCTCGAACTCGAAGGCGCAGGCGGACGTGTCGTTGGTCTCGATGGCGACGGCTCGGCCCGCCACGCGAGCGGCGGCGTTGATGATGAAGTGGCGGGCGCAGCCGACCTTGTTGCGGTGGAAGCTCGTCGCGTCGGTGGCCTTCGCCGCGACCGCCGCCATCCAGAGGTGCAGCCACGAGAGCACCGCGTCCCCCATCAGCATCATCATCGGCGTGGCCTGCAGGAGTGGGCCTTGCAGGTCACCGCCCTGGAAGCGCCCGGCCATGGTCATCGCCGCCATGCCGAGCGTCTGGCGCATCGTCGACACGTGGTCGGCGAGGTCGTCGAGGCCGGCCTCGCGCCCCAGCGCGACGACGCGGTCGAACTCGGCGAGCAGCTTCATCAGCGGCAGCCCACCCTTGCGCCCCAGCTTGCGCCCCACCAGATCGAGGGCCTGGATCCCGGTGGTGCCCTCGTAGACCCGGGCGATGACGATGTCGCGTAGATACTGCTCGACGGGGTGGTCGCGCAGGTAGCCGTGGCCCCCCAGCACCATGACCGAGGTGCCCGTCGCCTCGTAGCAGACCTCCGAGGCGTACCCCTTGCACAGCGGCGTCAACAACTCCACGAGGTCGTCGGCGTCGGGCTCGGTGGTCTCGGCGAGATCGTGCTTCCAGGCGGTGTAGCCGATGAGCGCGCGCACGCCCTCCACCACGCTGCGCATGTCCAGCAGCATCCGGCGCACGTCGGGGTGCTTGACGATGGGGATCCGGGTCGCCGAGGCGTCCTTGAAGTCCTGGATCGCGGTGCCCTGCACGCGCTCCAGCGCGTACTGGTGCGCGTAGCGGGAGGCCGCCTCCGCGGTCCCGAGGGCTTGCAGCCCCACCGCGATGCGCGCGGTGTTCATCATCTTGAACATCGCGCTCATGCCGCGACCGCGCTCACCCAAGAGCTCGCCGACGGCCGGGGCGTCCTCGCCGAAGACCAGGGTGCAGGTCGGCGAGCCGTGGATGCCCATCTTGTGCTCGATCCCAGTGCACGCCACGCCATTTCGCTCGCCGAGGTTGCCGTCGGAGTCGAGGTGGAACTTCGACACCAGAAAGAGCGAGATCCCCTTCGTCCCGGCGGGATCCCCTTCGACGCGGGCCAAGACCGGGTAGATGATGTTCTCCGTCAGGTCGTGCTCACCCCAAGTGATGAAGATCTTGGTCCCCGAGATGTGCCAGCGCCCGTCCTCGGTCTGCCGGGCCGTCGCTCGCAGCGCGCCGACGTCGCTGCCAGCCCCCGGCTCCGTGAGGCACATCGTGCCGCCCCACTCGCCGCCGTAGAGCTTGGGCACGTAGCGCTCGATCTGCTCGGGCGTGCCGAAGGCCGCGATCATCTCGCCGGCCCCGTGGTTGAGGCCCGGGAGCGTGAACAGCGAGATGTTGGAGCCGATGATCTGGGACATCGCGTGGACCGTGAGCGCGCGCGGGAACCCGATCCCACCGTGCTCCTCGGGCTCGCCGAGTACGGTCCACGCCTCCTCGCGGTACTTCTCGTAGGCCGCGCGATAGCAGGCGGGGGCGGTGACCGCGCCGTCCTCGAAGCGGAGCCCCTCTCGATCCCCCGTCTGGAGCGTCGGCGACATCTCGTCCTCCGCGTAGCGGGCCGCCGCATCCATGATGTGGTCGTAGGTCTCCCACGAGTGGTCCGCGAAGCGCGGCACGTCGAAGAGGCCACCGAGTTGCAGGACATCCTTGACGAGGAAGTCCACGTCGCGTCGATCTTGGAGTCCGAGACCCATCAGAGCGCTCCTTACGGCGGATTGAACATGATTCAGCGGCGGAGTCTCGCAGGCGCCGGTGCCCTGCGCAAGTGAGGGCGTACGTCACCGGCGCCACCGGCTTCATCGGCCGACATCTCGTGCGTGCCCTCGCGGGGGCGGGGCACGAGGTGGTCTGTCTCGTGCGCGCGAGTTCGAATCGCGTGCCCCTCGGTCCCTACGCGACGGAGCTCGCGGTGGGCGATGTCGCCGATCCGAGGACGTTGGACGTGGCGGGGGCGGACGTCGTCTTCCACCTCGCGAGCCTCCTGAAGATGCCGTGGAAGCCGGCCTTCTCCGAGGTCAACGTCGGCGGCACTCGCAACATCGCCGCCGCCTGCGCCGCGGCGCAGACGCCGCCGGTCTTGGTGGTGGTCTCTTCCCTCGCGGCGGGGGGACCGTCCCCCGCCGGCGGCCCGCGCCGGGAGGAAGACGAGGCGGCGCCGGTCTCGATCTACGGTCGCGTGAAGCTGGCCGCCGAGGGCGCGGCGGCACAGTACGCTCAGGCGGTGCCGGTCACCGTGGTTCGCCCGCCGATGGTCTTTGGCGAGGGCGACACGTCGGTGCTGAAGCTCTTCCGCAGCTCGCGCCGGGGATGGCACGTGGTCCCGGGGGGCGGGCGCGGTCGGATCTCCTTTGTCCACGCGACGGATCTGGCCTGCGCCTTGATAGCCGCGGCGCAGCGCGGTGAGCGCGTCGGCTCCGCCCCCGGGAGCGGGCTCTACTACGTCTCCAACGGGGCCCGGCCGACCTACGCGGACTTCGGGCGTATGGTCGGCGCCGCCTTGGATCGCGAAGTCCGCGTGGTGCGCGCCCCCGGTGGCCTCGTGTGGTGTGCCGCCGCCGCGAGCGAGCTCCTGGGCCGCCTGCGGGACCGCCCCGCGCTCCTCAACCTCGACAAGCTCCGCGAGGCGCGCGCCGGCGACTGGGTCTGCGATCCCGCCAAGGCCGGCCTCCAGCTCGGGTTCGCCCCGGAGGCCCCGGACGTTCGGCTTCGCCAGACCGCGGACTGGTACCGCGCGCAGGGGTGGCTGTGACGGACCTTCACCAGCTCCAGCACCCGACGGTCGTGGTCGTCACGCTCGTCGCCGCGGCGTGCTACGTGGCCTACCACTATGGAGCCAACGCTCGGCGCTTTGCCGCCCATGGACCCGCGACGGCGATCCATCTCCAGCGGCTGGGCGGCGCGGTGCTGTTGGGCGTCGTCCCCGGCCTCGTCGCCTGGGCGCTCCCTGGCGGCTGGGCCGACTACGGCGTCGGGCTGCGCAACCTCTCCGCCGCCGCCGTCTTCATCGGCTGTGTCGTCCTGGTCGTCTTGCCGGTGATCGCGCTGGCCGCGCGCGGGCCGCGGTTCCGCGACGACTATCCGCAGATCCGCGGGGTGCCCTGGGACGCCAGGCTGCGCCTGCACAACCTGGCGAGCTGGGCCCTCTACCTCTGCGCCTACGAGTTCTTCTTCCGCGGCTTCCTGCTTTTCCCCCTCGCCGCGGCCTTCGGCGCGTGGCCGGCGATCGCTGTGACCACCTTGGCCTACGCCTATGCCCACCTCCCCAAGAACGCCGCCGAGACCATCGGGACCTTGCCCATCGGCGTGCTCTTCGCCGCCGTCGCGCTCCACACGGGGGGCTTGTGGGCCCCGTTTCTCGCCCACGTGCTCATCGCGAATTGGAGTGACTGGCTCGCTACGAGAGAATGAAACGGGGGGCGGTTGCGTCACAGCGTGACGGCGACCAGAATGCTGCGCCGAACGCAGCAGGGAGGAAACCCCATGATGCTCATTCGTATGATGATCGCTAGCCTGCTCCTCGCCGGAGCTCCGGCCTTCGCGCAGGAGGATCCGCTCGAGCCGGGTGGTGCGCTCCTCGACGAGGAGGCCGGGCTGCTCGAACGCAAGAAGCCCAAGAAGAAGGTCCTCGGCGATCCCGATGCCAAGGCCCGAGACGCCCTCGAGCAGCGCCGTGGCGCGCTCGAGAAGCGCATCAACATCTTGCAGGGCCGCGCGGGGAAGTTCGCCAAGACCGAAGAGGCGATGAACAAGGTCACCGGCGACATGCTCAAGGCCTTCGAAAGGTTCTTCCCGGAGCACGGGAAGCTCCTCGGCAAGTACCGTGAGGCCTTGGCCGACAACCGCGGCGAGAAGCAGAAGAAGATCGCCAAGAAGGTCGCCAAGCTCCGCGCGGCCTTCACCAAGACCCTCGACAAGCTCGAGAAGTCCGCCGACAAGGTCGACGGCTTGATCGCCGAGCTCGAGGAGAAGGTGAAGGAGGAGGAGGCGGAGGACGCCGAGGAGGGCGGGGGCGACGAGTGAGCTCAGGCCGCGTGCGCAGCGTCGATGACCTCGTCGCGCGCGGCCTCGTCAGCCTCGAAGAAGCCGCCCGCCTCCAGCCTGTCGTCGACCGCTACGCGCTGTTCGTCAGCGACTACTACCTCTCGCTCATCGATCCCGACGACCCCGATTGCCCCATCCGCAAGCAGGCCCTGCCGGACCCGGCGGAGCTGAGCGACTTGCCCTCCGAGCGCGCCGACCCGATCGGTGACGGGGCCCACCGGATCGGCGATGTCCTGGTCCGGCGCTACCCCGACCGCGCGTTGCTCTTTCCGACGCTGCGCTGCCCGATGTTCTGCCGCTACTGCTTTCGCAAGGTCGCCCTCAACGAGCGGGCGCCCATCCGTCTGCGACGGGAGCTCGACGGCGCCCTCGATTGGCTGGGTCGCCACCCCGAGGTGACGGAGGTCATCCTCAGCGGGGGCGATCCGCTGATGCTCGCCAACGCCCAGCTCGACGGGCTGCTGCGGCGGCTCGACGCCCTCGGCACGCTCCGGCGGATCCGCGTCCACACCCGGTTCCCCGTCACCGATCCGGCGCGGATCGACACCGAGCTGGCCGAGGTCCTGGACGCCCATCGACCGATCCACGTGGTGGCGCACTTCAATCACCCGCGGGAGCTCACGGAGCTTGCGCGGATCGGCGTGGAGCGCCTGAGGCGGGCGGGCGTGTCGGTGTGGAACCAGACGGTCCTCCTGCGCGGGATCAACGACGACACAGAGACGCTGGCGCGGTTGTTTCTGGGGCTGATCGACTGGCAGGTCGTGCCCTACTACCTGCACCACCTCGACCTCACGCTGGGGACCCACCACTTTCGGACGAGCATCGAGCGGGGGCTCGAGATCACCCGCTCGCTCCGGGGGCAGCTCAGCGGACAGGCCCTGCCGACCTACGTGCTCGACATCCCCGGGGGGGCGGGCAAGGTCCCCGTCGACAGCGGCTACGTGCGTCCGGTGGCGCCGGGGAGGTGGCGACTCGTCAGCCCGCTCGATGGTGCCGCGCACGAGTACGTGGACCCCGCCCATGGGACCGGGCGATGATGGACCCATGACGCGCACCCTCTGGCTGCTCCTCGCCATCCCCGCCCTCGCCGAGATTGGCGATCCGTGCCCCGACGGCGAGTGCACCCCCGGCCTGGTCTGCTCCACCGACGAAGACGGGACGATGTACTGCACCGGACGTTGCCCCGCCGAGGGGTGCCCCGACGGGCTCTTCTGCCGCGAGACGATGGGCGTCCGAATCTGCGAGCGCGGCCTGCCGCCGACGCCCGTCGGCTTCGGCGAGGCGTGCGGCGAAGACCCGTGCGAGGAGGGGCTCTTCTGCGCCCTCGACGGGGAGGAGCAGTACTGCTCTCGGCCGTGCAACGGGCCGGGAAGCTGCCCGCAGGGGTGGAGCTGCACGCGGGGCAATATGCTCTGCAAGCGCCGCGACGGGGCGGCGGGCTTCGGCGACCTGTGCGGTGACGAGCCGGAGCCCTGCGCCGAGGGGCTGACGTGCGCGGCGTTCCCCGAGCTGGGCGAGATCTGCACCCAATCGTGTGCTGGGGGAGAGCCCTGCGGCGGCGACTTCGTCTGCGACGGAGAGGTCTGCGAGCCCGCCGAGCGCACCGCCTCCGGGATCGGTGGCCCCTGCGCGCCAGGGGCCACCGACGAGGACTGCACAGACGGGCTCTACTGCTACGTATCGAACGCCGAGGCGTACTGCACGGGGTCGTGCAGCGCGGCGGGCGAGTGCCCGGAGGGCTACGGCTGCGTCGAGCTCGAGGCCCTCGAGGGGGAGTGCAGACGGGGCGTCGCTGACGACGAGGTCTTCGGCGAAGGTGAGGTCGTCGATCCGGGCAACATCGAAGACCCGCCCCCGCCGGCGCCGACCGTCGATATGGGCGTGGCCGCGACCGCCGACGAAGGCGAGAGCTGCGCCTGCGACGCGACGGGCGGCGGCTGGTTCGCGCTGCTGCTCATCGCAGGACGCCGGCGGCGCCGAGGTGGCCCCGGATAGCCGCCCAATACGGTCCGCTGACGGGGGGCAGATCGTTGTGGCCTGCCTCGAAGCGGACGAGCTTCGCGTCACGGGCCGCCGCCAACAGCGCCTCGCCGTGTTCGAAGGGGACGACCTCGTCACGGGTCCCGTGCATGAGGAGAACGGGCACATCGAGGGTGCGCAGCACCGCCTCGGTGTCGAAGGGGTCGCGCACCAGAAACGCCGGCACCAACAGGCGCCTCGCCATCACCGTCACGCTCCGAAACGTCGACTCGAGGACGCAGGCGCGCGGTGGACGTCGAGCGGCGAGCTGCGCCATCGCGCCGCCACCGAGGGAGCGGCCGTGGAGCACGACACGGGTGTCGTCGATCTCGGGCCGCGCCGTCACCAGATCGAAGAAGGTCAGCAGGTCCTCGGTGATCGCGTCCTGTGAGGGCTCGCCGTCGGAGCGCCCGTAGCCCCGGAACTCCAGGAGCGCGATGGAGATCCCCCAGTCGAGGTAGGTCAGCAGCATCGGCGCCGCGTAGTCGATGAGCTCGGCGTTCCCATGGGCGTGGAAGACCACCGGTCCGGGGTGCTGCGCCGAAACCCCTCGCCCCGGGATGAGCCACCCCTCGGAGATCCCGTCGGCGTGGGGGACGTCGACGCGCGCCAGCCCCGGCATCCGCTCGGCCACGTCCGGCGGTGCGGGGATCAAGTGCCGTGGAAACAGCACCTTACGTTGGAGGGCCAAAAACGCCATCACCACCAGGAGATAGACCGAAACGACGCCCAGCGCCACGCGCCCCCACGAGATCCGCCACGCCGCTTGTGGGCTATGGGAGCTGTTCTCCGGGCCTCGACTCACGGTGATTACCCATGTCCGTGTTTCTTCTGTACCCCTTGTGGAGGGAGGCCGGAAGGGGACGAGAATGCGCACGTTGCTTTCGATCTGTGTCTCGGTCTGGGCCGGGACCTCTCTGGCCCAGCAGGTGCCCGCGAACTTCTTCGTGGAGGACGTCGTCGGCGGGTTCGACAACCCCGTCGGCATCGAGTTCGGCCCCAACGGCTGGTTGTGGGTCGTCGAGCAGGACGGTCCAGTCTGGATCGCCACGCCCGATGGGCTGGGGGGCTATGACCGCCTCCCCCAGCCGTTCCTCGACCTCACAGACGAGGTCAACGGCGTCTCCGACCGGGGCCTTCTCGGCCTCGCGCTCCACCCGGACTGGGTCGACAACGGCTACGTCTACGTGCTGTTCACGGTCGACCGCGACGAGCAGGAGCCCGACGACTCCGGCAACTCGCACACCTACTCACGTCTGGAGCGTTGGACCGCCGACCCAGGGCAGGCGATGCAGGTCGTCGACCCCGCGAGCCGCGTGGTCCTGGTCGGCGCCATCCCTGGCCAGGGCTTCCCCGCGTGCCATTCGTCGCACAGCATTGGCACGCTGCGCTTCGGGCACGACGGCACCCTGTTCGCGGGGAGCGGCGATGGCGCCCACTTCGACGGCATCGACGTCGGTGGCCGCGACGCGCCGTGCTACGGGAACGCGCCGGGGGATCCTGGCTTCCCCGTCGAGCACGACCTCGGCGCCTTGCGCTCACAGCACCTGGACTCGCTCTCGGGGAAGATCATCCGCATCGATCCGCTCACCGGTGAGGGCCTCCACGACAACCCCTACTTCACCGGAGATCCGAACGACGCCCGCTCCAAGGTGTGGGCCTACGGGCTCCGCAACCCCTATCGCTTCAACGTGCGGCCGCTCCCCGTCGGCGCCGAGCCGGATGGCCCCGGGGCGCTCTACATCGGTGATGTGGGCTGGGGCAGCAAGGAGGAGATCGACGTCTCCCTCGTCGGCGGTGAGAACTTCGGGTGGCCCTGCTACGAGGGCGCCGCCATTCACGGCGGCTACCGCGGCGCCTCGAACGGCGCCTGTGACCGGCTCATCGTCGATGGGGAGAACCCCTACGACGCCGCCACCGCCGGGATGTACACCCCGCCCGACGCGGCCTTCAGGGAGGGCGGGAGCAACGCCGTGTCGGGGGTGGCCTTCTACACCGGCGGGGACTATCCAGCGGAGTATGTGGGGCGGCAATTCCAGGCCGACGTCCGCCAGGACTATATCCGCATGTACGACGTAGGCCCCGACGGGCACCTCATCTCCGAGTACGTCCCCTTCGCGACGGGGGCCAATCAGCCGGTGGATCTGCGGCGCAACCCCGCGACGGGGGACATCTTCTACGTCGCGATGTTCCGCGGGCAGGCAGGCAACGGCGTGGTGCGCCGGATCGGCTACTTGTTCACCAACAACCCGCCGGTGGCCGTCCTCGCCGCCGACCCGGTGGGCGGACAGGCCCCGCTGGAGGTGAGCTTCGACGCCAGCGGATCGACGGATCCCGACGACGAAGGGCTCTCCTATTTCTGGGATTTCGGCGACGGCGGGACCTCCGAGCTGGTCGACCCCGTCCACACCTACGTGGTCGAGGGCGCGTTCACCGTCGAGCTCACGGTCATCGACGAGCGGGGCGCCATCGACGTCGAGACGGTGCAGATCGACGTCGAGGCGGAGGTGCAGCCGGAGCCCTTCGTCTTCCCGGGCACGCAGCCCCGCGAGCTGCAGACGCCGCTGGCGCCGCCGAGCGACTGCCACGATTGCCACACCGGCTACGAAGCCGAGGTCACGGCGTCGCCGGGGGACACCTGGCTGGGATCCGCGATGGCGAACGCCGGGCGGGACCCGCTCTTCCTGGCGGCCCAGACCATCGCCGGCCAGGACGTCGCCGACGGTGGCTCTCTCTGCCTCCGCTGCCACGCGCCAGCGGGTTGGCTCGCCGGCCGGTCGATGCCCGGGGACGGCAGTGGCCTGTTGCCCGATGACCGCGAGGGCGTCACCTGCGCTTTCTGCCACCGCCTCGACGCCGGGTCTGACCGCGATCCGCCGGGACCCCTGGTGGGGCTGGGCCAGTACTACTTGCACGACGACGAGGTCTACCGAGGCCCCCGCGCCGACTCTGCGGCGCTCCACGAGCACGCCACGGACGCCTTCTTCGAGGACTCGGCGATCTGCGGGAGCTGCCACAGCGTCTCGAGCCCGCTCTTCGAGGCCGCCCCGGGCGAGCCGTTGCCCGAGCAGCGCACCTACGAGGAGTGGGCGGCCAGCGACTTCGCCGCCGAGGGCGTCACCTGTCAGGCCTGCCACATGCCGCGGGTGGCCGGTGTCGCCTCCGACGACGCGGTGGCGCCGTTCCGCGAGGACATCGCCACCCACGGCTTCGCCGGCGGGAACGCGTGGGTACCGCTCGCCCTCGACCTCGCCTTCCCCGGCGAGCGCCCCGAGGCCTATGCGCGGGCCCGTGCCGGCGCCATCACGATGCTCCAGAGCGCGGCGATCCTCTCGATGCTCGATCCCCCGGCCACGGTGACGCCGGACACGCCCTTCGACCTCACCGTGCGCGTCGAGAACATGAGCGGCCACAAGCTGCCGACGGGCTACCCCGACGGTCGCCGAATGTGGCTCGAGGTCACCGCCCGCACCGCTGGCGGTGAGGTCTTCGCCTCCGGCGTCTACGACGCGGGGCTCGCCTCGCTCCCCGAAGACGCGCAGCTCCGTCGCTACCGCGCGATCCTCGGGACCGCGGGGGAGCACAACTTCCACTTCTTCCAGGTCGACGAGGTGCTCGAAGACACGCGGATCCCACCGCGCGGGTTCACCCCGGAGGCCGGCACGTTGCTCCCCGTCGGCCGTGACTACACCGACGGCGCCGGCGGTTGGCGGTGGTGGGACGACGCTCCCTACGCCCTCCCGGGCGCGCCCGAGGGGCAGCTCACGGTCACCGCCCGCCTGCTCTACCAGACCACCACCGCCGACTTCGTCACCTTCCTCCGCGACGAGAACGTGACCGACGATCGGGGCGACGTGCTCTACGACCTCTGGGAGCGCACCGACAAGGCCGCCCCCGTCGAGATGGCCCGCGCCGAGGTCGTCATCGACGTCGTCGCCCCGGAGTGCGTCGTCGACGCCGACTGCGACGACGCGGATCCGTGCACGACGGGACACGCCTGCGGCGCCGGGAGCTGCGACCCGGGGGGCGAGATCGTGTGCGACGCGGCGGGCCTCGTCACGTGCCGAAACGGCCAGACGGGCCGCTACGTCGCCTGCGCCCTCTACAGCGACGCGAACATCCTCCAGCAGTACATGCTCACCCAGGTCGCGGCGACTCAGTTCGACGCCAGCGCAGGCGAACAGCAGTTCTTCCACACCGACCGCGACGATGCCTGCCCAGGCTGCACGACGGTGGGCGTCCCGGAGGCCCAGATGGCCGTCGCCCTCGACGCCTCGGCGGGCCCGACCCCACCACGGATCATCGCCCGCGAGCTGTGCCTGGACGAGCTCGCCTCGGGGTACGCGGCGCGGGAGGCCTCGCTCCACGGGCGGGCGGCCTTTCTGAGTTGGACCGTCGCCGACGCCATCGCCCCCGATCAGCAGATCCCGATCGGAACCAACTACACCGGCGGTCACCCGCGCCGGATCGCGTGGCGAGCCGACGCCTCGACGGACGCCAGCCACTGCGGCCCCGGCAACACGCAGCCGGGGATCGATCTCGGCGACCCGGACACCGACGGCGATGGGCTCACGGACCCCGCAGAGCAGGTCCTCGGCACCGATCCCCTGGATCCCGACACCGACGACGACGGGCTCGACGATGGTGACGAGGTCTCCCGCGGCACCGATCCGCTGGACGCCGACAGCGACGACGACGGTCTGAGCGACGGCGAGGAGGTCGCCTTCGGCAGCGATCCTACAGACGCCGACAGCGACGACGATGGTCTCTCGGACGGCGCGGAGCGTGATGCCGGCACCGATCCCAACGACCCCGACACCGACGGCGACGGCTTCACCGACCTCGACGAGCTTGAGGAGGGCACCGATCCCACCGACCCGACCAGCCGCCCGTGCCGCTGCGACGACGCCGATCCCTGCACCGACGACTTCTGTGACGCAGATGGCGAGTGCGTCAACACGCACAACGCGGCGCCGTGCGACGACGGCGACGCCTGCACCATCGACGACGTCTGTGCCGCGGGCCTGTGCATCGGCACCTTCGACGAGCCCACGTGCAACGCCGCCGATCTGGCCACCACCTTGGTGACCTGCCGGAACGACGTGACCGATGAGCCGGTGGCCTGCGCCCTCTACACCGAGGCGAACATCCTCCAGCAATACCAGCACGGTCAGACCCTCTCCGAGCAACCCGACGTCCCCAGCCCCGGCCCCCACATCTTCGTCTTCACGGACCGCGACCCGGGCTGCCCCGGCTGCACGACCATCGCCCGCCCGGACGCCCAGATGAGCGTGCGCATGGACACCAACATCGGCATTCTCCCCATGCGCGTCTGGGTCCGGGAGCTGTGCACGGACGAGCTGGGACTCTCGGACGCCGAGCGCGTCTCCCTGCTCTCCGTGCGCTCGGCCTTCCTCGGTCTGGGCTTCCCACAGCCCGTCGCCGACGACCAGCAACTCGCCCTCGGCACGGCCTACCTCAATGGCGCCCCCGGTCAGCGTCGCTTCACCCACCAGGTCACGCTCGCGACCACGGGCGCTGCCTGCGGACCGGGCAACGTGCAGTCGCCGCTCACAGCCGAGCCGGGCCCGAGCCCTGACGCCGAGCGCGCCCCGGCCCACGGCTGCCACGCGGCTCCCCGTCCCATCGACGCCCCCTGGTGGCTCTTCCTCGCCGTCGTCCTGGTTCGCCGACGCAGGTGAGGTGGCTCACCGCGCTCCTCGCCACGTCCGCCCTCGCCGTCCCAGGGCCCGACTCGGTGGCCGTCGTCTCCAACGCGAACGACGATGAGAGCGGCGGATCTCGGCCTCGACGCGTTCAAGGAGCGGCTGCTCGAGCCCCTGCGGGCTTGCCTCGGAGATGCAGAGCCGCGAATCGAGGCGGCCCTGCTCGTCCGTGGCGCCCCACTCCGGGTCACAATTCCCACCGCGGCCGGCGAGCGTCGGAGTACCCCTCCGTGGCCCAGGCGCTGACGGCGAGGGGGCTCGACGTCGAGACCGTGGAATTCGATCCTGACCGGGTCGGCGAACGCCTCGCCGCCTTCGTGGTGGGCACCGCCGCCCTCGGGCGCACCATTGAAGACAACGACTTCGTCCCCGGCGCGATCGCCGACAACCTCACGAGCTTCGGCACCGTTGCGCACGCCGACCCGTGGCCCGCGTCGATACCGGAGCGGGTCCGATTCGCGTCGAGGTCGTGGACGACCGGCGCGTCAGCGCGCTCACGCTCCTGGTCGACGGAGCGTTCGCCGCCGAGTCGAGGACTCCGCACCTCGAGCGCTGCGTCGAGCTCGGGCCGGGCGAGGCCGCGCCGTTGCTCGCCGTGGCGCAGGTGCAGGACACACACCCAGCGACGGGCTGGGCGGCCCTCGAGTTGATGGGGCCGCGCGGCTGCTCAGCCACCACGGACGCCATGGCGGATGCTGCCATCGGCGTCACGGACTCCACGCCCCCGCCGGACGTCGCGTCGGGGCCGGACGGACCGCCCGAGGGACGCCGCGGTGACGCCGGGGACGCCGCAGAGATGGACGGCGTCGCGGCGGCAGCCGAAGGGACGAACGCGGGTTGTCGAGCATCATCGCTGCCCTTTCTGCTGCTGCCGCTGCTCCTCGGGCGTCGGCAGAGGCGGGTCGGATAGAGACAGGCACCGGGACGACCCCGCCGGGGTGGTGGAGCGGGTGTCGCCCCGGCGCCTGCTCAGATGTTCAGTAGTTGAGCGTCGGCCTCACGAATCGTCAACTTCTTTTTTCGGGCGTGGCTCGGGTTGCCGGCCAGAGAGTCGTGTGCCAACGTCGCTGGCCGTGCAGGCAGGAGACCTGATCGGCGTCTATCGCCTCGAATCCCTCGTCGCGAAAGGCGGGATGGGCGCCGTTTGGCAGGCGCGGCACCCGACCCTCGACCGGCGCGTCGCGATCAAGGTCATCCGAGCCGAGGCCCGTCACCACCCAGACGCCCGCGAGGCGTTTCTCCGAGAGGTCAGGAGCCTCAGTCGGCTGCGCAGCCCGCAGACCGTGCAGGTCATCGACTCGGGCTTCACCGACGTCGGCTCTCCTTGGATGGCCACCGAGTTCCTCGAGGGCGAAGACTTGCGTGAGCGCATCGGTCGCGGCGGTCCCTTGCCGGTCCCCGACGCCCTCTTCATCGGGATCGAGGTGCTCAAGTCGCTGTCCGAGGCCCACGCTCTCGGCATCGTCCATCGTGACCTGAAGCCGGGGAACGTCTTTCTCCAGCAGGTCCCGACGGTCGATGGGGTGCGCTTCGCCGTCAAGGTGCTCGACTTCGGCGTCGCGAAGCTGCTCCCGAGCGCCGATGGAGAGGTGGAGTCCACGCTCTGGCCGCAGGCTCCGGTGAAGGGATCGCCGCGCTACATGGCGCCGGAGCAGGTGACGGGTGAGCCGCCGGTGTCGACGGCCAGCGACCTCTACGCCTTCGGCGGGATGATGTACCGCGTGCTCTCTGGCGAGCCCGTCTTCGATGGGGATCGCGAGCAGCTCTTCGAGGCCCACATCGCCCTGGCGCCGACGCCGCTGTCGGAGCGGTTCCCGCTCCTCGGAATCCCCCGTGCCTTTGACGCGCTGGTGATGCGCTGCCTCGCCAAGGCTCCGGCGGATCGACACCCATCGGCGGACGCCCTTCGCCGCGATCTCGAGGACGTCCGGGCCGAGCTCGGCTCGGCTCATCCCGGGGATGCGTCGGCCTCCATGCGGACCGTGGAGACGCCGGCCTGGCTGGTGGCGGGGAACGCCGAGGCGTGGGCGGCGGAGGCCGAGCTCACGACGCCCTCCCCAGGTCCCGTTCCTGCGCCGGCGGGCTCCCCTTGGGTCTCCGCCGACGATCTACCATCCGTCGGCTCGGTGGACATGCGCGCCGCGTGGCTCGCGGAGGGGCAGTCGGCGAGCCCTGCCCCCTCGCAGCCGACCGACGACGACGCGTTGTCGGCGTGGCTCGAGGCGGGGGTCCCCTCCGCGGCCGCCGGCGAGCCGAAGCCCCACCCCGAGGACCCCGACTTCGCGCCACCCGAGGCGGACCCACTCGCGGCTCTACAGCTCTCGGTGGATCCGGGGAAGGTGCACCCTGTCGGGCCCGGCGACGAGCTGGCGCCGCCACCGAAACCAAAGGACCCGGTGGCTGACGGCGGCTCGGCCTGGCTGGCGAACGGATCTGCCGCGGCGGGGCCATCGGGGAGCGTCACCTACGTGCCGCCGCCCACGTCCGCGCGCCTCACCGGTCGGGGCGTCCCCTACGGTCCGGCGGTGGCGGTCCTCGCCGTGCTCGTCGCGGCGGGCGCGTGGATGAGCCGCCGCGGCAGCGCGGGAGACCCGGCGACCTTGGCTGTCGACGCGGCGGTGGTCGCGCCGCCCCTCGCGCCCCCACCCGAGCGCAGGCTGACGGCCGTCGACCGGCACCGAGACACCCGCCGCGACGCGGGCGTTCGTCCGAAGCGTTTCGGACCGGGGCGTGGGCAGAAGAGGAAGAAGCCGACGGTGCTCGTCATCGCCGATCCGGGACCTGCGCGCTTCGCGCGGGTGGACACCGGCGAGGTCATCTGCCCGTCGAACAACCGCTGCCGCCTCGAGATCGACATCGACCACATGGTGCGCGTGAAGGGTCACCGGCCCAAGCGGCTCTCCGGGGATGACCTCTACGATCGACGGGGGGGCACGATGCGCGTCGTTCTCCAGCCCAAGTGAGCCCACGATGAACGCCTTCGAGTTGGTGCACACCATCCGCTTCGAGGCGGCGCGTCGCCTCACGCGCGTCCCGCCGGGGCACCCCTGTGGGAACCTGTACGGGCTCGCCTTCTACCTGGACATCCACGTCGAAGGCGATCTCACGGACGACACGGGCTGGGTCATCGACTTCGGGGAGATCGAGGCGGCCTTCGCGCCCATCCGCGCGCAGCTCGATCACCACTATCTAAACGAGATCGACGGCTTGGAGAACCCGACGTCGGAGGTCCTCGTGCGCTGGATCTGGGGCGAGCTCGCGCCCTCCCTCCCGGGCCTCACCGCGTTGAGCCTGCGCGAGAACGACGTGTCGCGGGTGCTCTATCGGGGCGGGTAGCCAGCTCCAGACGGATCACCCGCGCCACCGGCTTCGGCGCGTCGACGATCGACCGCAGGACGTCGTGGGCGCCGAAGCGGCGTGAGAGCGCGATCGCGGCGTAGATGCGGATCTCCGGATCGGCGTCACTTCGAAGCGCGGCCTCGATCCGTGTCCGCGCGGCGGGCGTCGCCAGGGCCGCGAGGGCGCTGAGGGCGCGGGCGCGGAGGTATCGGTCGCCCCCACCATCGTCGAGGACGCGCAGCGCGAGGGCTTCGTCCACACCGGCGGCCTCCATGCGCGCGGAGGTGAGGGGCACGTCGACGGCGCCCAGGAGCTGCATCGGCTGGGCCGCCTGGCCGGTGGCGCAGAGGATCGCCAGCCACATCGAGATCTTCCCCCACATCGCTCAATCCCCCTGGGGCTCGACGCTGGCGTTTCGGTGGAGCACCCAGCCCTGCCCGTCCGTGAGGCGCGACGGTTTGTCGTTCACTGTCGGGAACATCAGGTTCGTGTCCCCGTCGGGCCCCTCGGGCGTGTCTGCGATCTGGTCGACGGCGCCGCTGACCTCGACGGTGTGAAACAGGCCCAGGTAGTGGCCGACCTCGTGGGCGATGAGGCGCCCGAGCACGTCTGCATCGGGGCTGAGCTCGGTGGCGACAGCGACGCCGCTGCGCGGGGTCCCGGCGTGCAGGGTGGGGCCGGGCGTCCCGCCGGCGACACCGGCCACGATGCTGACGCCGAAGGCGTCGATGATGCGCTCCACCAGGAACACGCTCACGCCCGTCTCGTGCCGACCCGAGGCGAACATCTGCTCGAGGGTCCCGCCGAGCCGGGCGCCGTCGTCGACGGTTCGGAAGTCCTCAGAGACGTCTTGGTAGGAGATCTCACCGACGCTGATGCCGACGCTGGCGTAGATGGCGCGCACGCGGTCGAGCGCCCGCGAGAGCTCGGGGTCTCGGCGGGCTGATTCGGCGGTCCAGCCGTGGGCGCCCGTGAAGTGCAGGTGCAGGGGGAGGCTTCCGGTGGTCTGCCCCGACGGACCCCGCTTGACGAGCGCCGTGACCCCAGCGCGCGTGGAGGTCGGTCGATGGTCGACGTCGGCTGCGAGGATGCGCAGGCGCCAGGTCCCGGGCGTCACGGCGACGTCGGGGTTGTTCGGGGCCAGCGTCGTGGCGACACCGGTCGCGGGCGAGACGGAGCGATTGGGGCTCGCGGCGGGACCCGGGAAGGCCACGCCGACACGGTCCATCGCGGTGGGTTCGACATCGGGCGGTCCCTCCGCGACGAGGATCTGGTCCGCCGGACCTTGGAGCCGGCCCACGCCGTAGAAGAGGGCGTCGCTGGCCCCTTGGACGATGAGCGTCAGGCTGAGCACATCGTCGGGCAGGACGAGCTCCAGGAGGTCGCTGTGTCCATCGACGATCTCAACGTCCGGGAAGGCGTCGAGGACCTCCACCTTCCGCACCGAAGGGGGAGGCGAGGGATCCGGCGAGGCGTCGGCCGGCGGCGGCTCGGCGCCGTCTTGCGGGTCGCACGCGGCGAACACGGCCAGGAAGGGCAGGAGGCGCAGCATGCGCGGAGCGTAGAACACGGCCTCCGGTTGGGCGCAAACCCAGGATGGCGCTGGCCGACGTCCGAGGTGCCTCCGACGGGGCGCTTCCGGTATCGTGCCGGGTCGAATGGCTCGGGGGAGAGACGATGAAGCAGGTCTGTTGGGCGCTGGTCTTCGCCGGCTGCGTGCAGCCGGGTGGGGGGAGCGGCGATGACGATCCCGACGCCCCTCTCGGCGCGGACGCGGGGCGGCTCGATGGCGGCAGCGCGGGCACCGACGGGGCGGTGGACGCCAGCGTCACGCCGGACGGTGCATCGACCGCCGATGCTGGGCCCGTCGAGGACGGCTCCTCCGTGGTGGACGGTGGCCCTCAGCCGGATGGCGCGCCGCTGGTGGACGAGGGGCCCGGCTCCGACGGCGCGCCCGTCGACGACGCCTCCGCGCCGGATGGTCCCTTGGCGGATGGCTCGGCCCCCGCGGATCTCGGGCCGGTTCCCGACGCCTGTTCGCCCGTCGATGAGGCCTGCAACGGGGTCGACGACGACTGCGACGGCGTCGTCGACGAGATGGAGCCGGCGGCCTGCCAGCGGCCCTCGCCCGGAGACGCCCTCGATTGGGTGCGCATCGAGGGCGGCGACTTCGTGATGGGCCACGAGCGAAGTGAACGCAGTCGGCCGCCCCACGACGTGCGCGTAGGCGACTTCGACATCGCGCGCAGCGAGGTGACCAACGCCCAGTACCGGGCCTGCGTCGACGCCGGCGTGTGCCGTGCCCAACGGTGGGACGGCGGGCACTGCTGGGTGACGATCGATGGCCAACGCGTCCGCGGCTCCCTGGTGGCGGCGGCGCGGGCGCCGGAGCGTCCCGCGACGTGCGTCGACTGGTACGACGCGCGCACCTTCGCCGCTTGGGTCGGCGGGCGCCTGCCCAGCGAGGCCGAGTGGGAGTTCGCGGCCCGCAGTCGGGGGCAGGAGATCGCGTATCCGTGGGGGGATGACGAGATCGGCTGTGACCGGGCGCTCATCAACGGCTGCATGGAGGGCGCGCCGGGCGAGGTGTGTCAGCGCGAGGATGGGCACAGCGCCCAGGGGGTGTGCGACCTCATCGGCAACGTCGGGGAGCTCATCGAGGACTGGGTCCACGACGGCTATGTCGGGGCGCCCGCCGACGGCAGCGTGTGGAGCGATCCTCCGGGGGACCGGCCGGTGGTGCGGGGGGCGTCCTTCGTCAGCGGCCGGCGGCTCTTCTCGACGTCTCGGTCGAGCGCCAACCCGGAGCACATCGCCGACAACGTGGGCTTCCGCGTCGCGCGAACGGCGGGGGCGGGCGGCTGCATGGGCGCGGCCGTCTGCGAGGCGGGGGAGATCGAGTGCGCCGACGCCGAGGGCGCCTGCGGCGGGCCGGTACAGGCTTGCGGCGACGAGGCTGTGGGCCCGGGAGAGCAATGCGACGACGGGAACGACGACGCCTGCGACGCCTGCGAGCTTTGTCGCCGCCGGGCGCACCTGCGCCTCGAGGCGGTCGAGGGTCACTGGGTGCGGATGGCCGACGACGAGAGCCTGCGCCTCGCGGGTGTGCCGTTCACCATCGAGTTCTGGGCGCGGCTCGACGAAGAGGGAGAGCGGGTCGATGTCAGCCGCCGCGGCGCGCCCAACGTCGGTTGGCGCTTGTCGGTTCATTCGGATCGGGTGAGCGGCGGGGCCTTCGGTGGTGAGTCGGTGGGCGCCGCCGTCGCGATCCGGGGGCGAGGCTGGGTCCACGTCGCCTGGAGCTACGACGGCCAGGCGTCTCGTGTCTTCGTCGGCGGCGCCCTCATCGACGAGCGCGAGCCCGCGCCCGACGAGTGGATTCGTCCCGTGGACGTGTCGGTGCACATCAACGCGCTGCGCAACGGCGATGGGGTCGTCGAGCACTTCAGCGCCGGTCGCATCGACGAGCTTCACATCTCGTCGATGGCCCGCTACGTGGCGGCATTTCAGCCTGCGCGTCGGCTCGAACCAGACGCGGGTACGCTCGGGTTGTGGCACTTCGATCGATACGACCGTGGCAACGTCGTCGACGCCAGCGCCCGCGGTCGGACGGCGTTGATGCACGACGCCGTCCTCGTGCCGGGTAGCGCTGGCCTCGGCTGCGAGCTTCAGTAGCCCGTGGAGCCCTGGTGCCTGGTGTTCAAAAACTGGACACTTTGGACACAATGGCCGCGGCCCACCCGATCAGGTGGCGGGCTCAGATGTCGGCGTGGCGGCTGGAGTGACCACCGCGCGGCGTCTTGCGAGCCCGCCCGTTGTAAGCGATAAGTTGGCCCCCATCTTGCGTATGGGGCCCGCAACTCTGCGACCGGAGACGGATTCATGAATCGGTTCCCCTATCTCGTCTGTGCAATCACCCTTGGGCTCTTCGCGTGCGACGACGAGGCTGCCGAGACGCAGCCAACCCCCGACGCCGGCGTCCGCGCAGACTCGCGTGTCCCGAGTGGTTGCACCACCGACCGTAGCTGCGGCGACGGGATGGTCTGCGTGAACGACGCGTGCATCCCGGGTGAGTGCAACCGCGACCGCGTCTGCGATCGCGGGCAGACCTGCGACCTGGCGACCTACCGTTGCTCGGGCTCCGAGGAGCCGCCCTGTAGCGGCCACGACGATTGTGGTCCGCGCGAAGCTTGCATCGGCGGGGCCTGCGCGGACGTGCCGTGCCGAGAGGATGGCGACTGCGGGGCCAACGAGATGTGCAACGCCCAGTTCCGCTGCGTGGGCCAGGCGCAGTGTATCGACGGCGACGGCGACGGCTATGGCGAGGGCTGCGACGATGGGGCCGACTGCGACGACGGCGACGCCGACGTCAACCCGGGCGCGACCGAGAACGGGGACACCAACTGTGGCGATGGCGTCGACCACGACTGCGTGGGCGGCGACGTCCGCTGCGGCGCCGACGCTGACGGCGACGGGGTGACGGAGGCCGATGGCGACTGCGACGACAACGACGCGAGCGTGAACCCCGACCAGGCCGAGGAGCCGTACAACGGCAAGGACGACGACTGCAACGCGGACACCCGGGACGAGGACATCGACGAGGACGGCTTCCCGCTGGACTGCGATCGCTTCTGTGCGGGCGTGGCCGAGATGGCGGAGTGCCTGGAGCGCTGCGAGGTCGACTGCGACGACCGGGCGAGGCACATCCGCCCCGACGCCAACGACGTGCCCGAGAACGGGGTCGACGAGGACTGCGACGGTGAGGACGCGGTCTTCAGCGGCGACGACGTCGACGGCGATGGAGTCTCCGACCAGGATGGGGATTGCGACGACGACGATCCCAACGTCTTCCCGGGGGCCGAAGAGGTCGCCTACAACGGCGTCGACGACGACTGCGACCCGGAGACAGCGGACAACGACCTCGACGGAGACGGCTTCGACCACCCGCAGGACTGTGACGACTCCGAGGCGGCGGTGAACCCCAACGCCGACGAGGTCTACTACAACGACCGCGACGACGACTGCGACGCGGACACCGCCGACGCCGATGCCGACGCCGACGGGTTCGACGCGGTGGGCTCCGGTGGCGACGACTGCGACGACGAGAACGGCGGGGTGAACCCGGGCGCCATGGAGGCTGTCTACAACGGCCTCGACGACGACTGCGACCCCGCGACGCTCGACGACGATCTCGACGAGGACGGCTTCGCGCGGGCGGATGACTGCGACGAGATGAACGCCGAGGTGAACCCCGACGCGGTGGAGGACGCCGACAACAACTGCAGCGACGGGATCGACCACGACTGCCGTGGCGGTGACGTGGAGTGCGACGCCGGCGCGGTGGATGGCGACGGCGACGGCGTCCCCGACGACCAGGACTGTGAGCCCGACAACGCGGATGTGCCCGGCTTCGACGAGATCCCGGGGAACGGGATCGACGATGACTGCGATCCCGCGACGCCGGATGAGGTCGCGCCGTGTGACGACGACGGCTTCGACGCGGCCAACCGCAACGACGATGCGCTGAGCGCGACGGGCGTGGCGGACGGAAACACGCAGGGCGTGCAGTACGGCGACTTGCGCATCTGTGACGGCGACGAGGACTGGTACCGCGTCGATCTGGAGACGGGCGACGGGCTCGAGGTCGACGTGGCCTTCAGCCACGCCGAGGGCGACATCGACGTGTCCCTGTTCAAGGCCGTGGGCGAGGACCTGCGCATCGTGGACACGAGCATTGGCGTCGGGAACGCCGAGACGGTCTACGAGCGACGGGCGACGGACAACGCCACCTACTACGTGCGGGTCTACCGCTTCGAGCGAGGCATCTCCGACTACACGATGACGGTCAACGTCTTCCAGGGCTGCACCGACGATGTCGAGGGGGCCAGCGGTGAGCACAACGACACGCGGGAAGAGGCCGGCCTGGTGCCGGGGGTCGGCGAGCGGCGGGTCATCTGCGACAACGACGAGGACTGGTACCGCTTCGAGCTCGAGGGCCGAGGGAACGTGCGCATCGACGCTCTCTTCGTCCACGCTGACGGTGACATCGACATCTCCCTCTACCGCGAGGGTGAGGACGCGTTGGTGGCCAACTCGGCGAGTCTGACGGACGACGAGTCCATCAGCGAGCAGTTGGATGCCGGCGTGTACTTCGTCAGGGTTCGGGGCTTCCGCGGGGCGACGAACTCCTACGCGCTCTTCCGCACCAGCGGTGACAGCGACACGGTGGTCGTCGAGACGGCTGGCGATGTCGAGGTTCCCGACGCCGAGGGCGGTGAGCCCGGGGTGGTCTCAGTCGACCTCGATGTCGCGGCGCCCGCGGGCGCTGTGATTCGTACGGTGACCATCGTGGGGATGAACATCGACCACGAGTTCCTGCCGGATCTGGTGGTGGTGGCCGCGTGGAACGGGGTGGACCTCGTGACGTTGTGGAACCGCGATGGTGACGAGGACGGGCGCGACGGGGGGCTCGACGATGACCTCCTGCCGGATCTCAGCACCGACATCTGGTTCGAGGACCGGATCTACCGGGAGTTCGCGGGTCTGCCGGCGAATGGGACGTTCACCCTGCGGATCGAGGACCATGCCGGCATCGACACGGGCACCCTCACCGAGCTCGAGGTCGAGGTGGAGTACCTGATCCCGTGAGGGCGCTGCTGCTCACGAGTGTCCTGCTGCCCCTCGCCGCGTGCGCGCCGCCGAACACCAACGGCAGCAGCAAGCGCTGCGACCGGCCGGGCGAGGTCGAGGTCTGCAACAACTGCCCCGGTGGGGCGGCGGGCACGCGTGAGTGCAACGAGTTTGGCAAGTGGGACGGCTGCGAGTGCCCTGGAGGTCCCGTCGGCGGGGGCGACAGCGGCGTGGTGGGCTGCATGCCGGTCTGCGAGGACCGGGTGTGCGGGCCGGACGGCTGCGACGGTGTGTGTGGCGAGTGCGACGGCGACACGGTCTGCGCCGCCGACGGCACGTGCGTCGACGTGTCGATGTCCTGTGGCGACGGCACCTGCGAGGCCCCAGAGGACTGCGCCAACTGCCCCGCCGACTGCGGGATGTGCTGCGGCAATGGGTCGTGCAGCCAGGGTGAAGGTGAGAACTGCGCCACCTGCCCGGCCGATTGTGGCTGCCCCGGGGGCGAGATGTGCGACGCCGATCGGCGGCAGTGCGTGGCCGGAGGCGAAGGTGAAGGTGAAGGTGAGGGTGAGGGTGAGGGGGAAGGTGAAGGTGAAGGGGAGGGCGAAGGCGCCCCGGAGATCCTGACCATCAACACCAACGTGGAGCAGGTCACGCGGGGGGAGTCCTTCGTGATCTCGGCCGTCGTCACTGATCCGGACGGGATCGCTGACCTCATCGGAGGGGTGCTCGAGTCGCCGCGAGGGGCCTCCTACGGCGCCTTCGCGACGGCGGGTGAGGAGGGGGCCTACACCCTTCGCCTGAGTTGGAACGACCTCCATCGGGTCGAGCCCATCGAGTTCGGAAACCGCGAAGAGTCGGCTCGGGAGATGCGGGCCAAGTTCTTTGACCAGGGGGGCAACGAGACCGTCGAGGTGGTTCGGATGGGCCTGCACTGCGAGGGGAACGGGGCCTGCGACGGCCGCTGCGTCGACCAGGACTCGGACGCCGAGAACTGCGGCGGGTGCGGCGTCGAGTGCGTCGAGCCGCAGTTCCTGTGCGTCGATGGAGGGTGTGCCTGCGAGGGGGGGCTGGTGTATTGCCAGGACCGCAACGAGTGCCTCCCCGACTGCGAGAGGCGGGTCTCCTGTGCTTCGGCCTGCGACAACATCGTCGAGTGCGCCGGGGCGGTCCTCGGCGACCTCGAGGAGTGCATTCGGGCCTGCGACGACGATCCGAGGTTCTTCACCGCCCCCAGGCTCGCTTGCCTGATCGAGGCGCCCTGCGATCAGGCCGAGATCTTCCGCTGCTTCGAGGAGTAGGGCGCAATCAGAATCGGGTGCAAATCCCAGATCTGCGGTCGTCTTTGGAGAGGCTGTCAGCTTTCAGCACTCAGCCGTCAGTTTGCTCAAAGGACCTTGACACCGTGAAGAACCTCCGG
>CAYOBQ010000039.1:0-2688 GCA_964402225.1 uncultured Nannocystaceae bacterium
GCTGAAAGCTGACAGCCTCTCCAAAGACGACCGCAGATCTGGGATTTGCACCCTTCTCAATACGAGATACGGTCGCCGGTCTGGACTATCGTCGCCCCGTGCGTTTCATCCTCATCGCTTGCCTCGGTTGCCTCGCGTGCTCCTCCGATCCACCGGAGGGCGACCGCTACCGGAGCCTGCTGAAGCGCCGCGCCGCCGACGCCGCCCCCGCGCCCCGCACAGATCCCATCGCCGAGCGCCTCCGCGCCATCGCCGACGGCTACGCCGCCCACCCCTACTTCGGCAGCGTCACCCGCGACCGCATCCGTGCCCACCTCGCCGCGATGCCCCCCGACGCGCCCCCCGAGGCTCGGGTCCGCGCGATGGTGCCCCTGGCCGTCCATGAGATGTACGCCGGTGAGATCGAGCGCGCGGTGGCCCTGCTCCAGGAGGCGCGGCGGCTGGTGGCCCCCGGCTCGCGCACCGAGGCGACCGTCGAGTTCCACGCGGCGGTGGCCTGGCTTCGTCTGGGCGAGGTCCGAAACTGCATCGACCGCCACGCCCGGGAGAGCTGCATCGCCCCCATCCGCGGCGCTGGTCAGCACGTCGACAAGCGTGGCTCGGAAGGGGCCATGGCCGGTCTGCGCCGGGTCCTCGCGCACCCCCACTCGACGGTCCCGATGAAGCTCACGGCGCGCTGGCTGCTCAACATCGCCGCGATGACGCTCGACCTCTGGCCCGACGGCCTCGAACCCGCGCTGCGCATCCCCCTCGAAGCGTACGGAGCCGGCGCCTCGCAGCACTTCACCAACATCTCCGCCGGCCTCGGCCTGGGCCGCTCGAGCCTCGCCGGCGGGGCGGTGGTCGACGACTTCGACGGGGACGGTGATCTGGACATCATCGTCTCGAGCTGGGACGTGCGCGCGCGCCTCTTCTACTACCGAAACGACGGCGGGCGCTTCGTCGAGCGGGGCGTCGCGGCGGGGCTCGTCGACCAACTCGGCGGGCTGAACCTGGAGCACGCCGACTACGATGGTGACGGCGACCTCGACCTCCTCGTCCTGCGCGGCGCGTGGCTCGGCGGCGCTGGCGAGCACCCCAACTCACTCCTCCAAAACGACGGGACGGGCCGCTTCACGGACGTGACGATCGAGGTCGGCCTCGGCGTCGCCCACCACCCCACCCACGGCGCCGCCTTCGGCGACTACGACAACGACGGCGACCTCGATCTCTACGTCGCCAACGAGTCGATCCCCGGCTCACGACGACCCTCGCAGCTCTTCCGCAACGACGGCGGACGCTTCACGGACGTGGCCGCCGCCGCCGGTGTGCTCAACCACGGCTACGCGAAGGCCGCGGCCTGGGGCGACTACGACGGCGACGACGACCTCGACCTCTACGTCTCCAACCTCGCGGGGCCGAACCGCCTCTACCGCAACGACGGCGGGCGCTTCACGGACGTGGCCGCGCAGCTCGGCGTCACCGGGCCGAAGGACAGCTTCCCGGCGTGGTTTTGGGACTACGACAACGACGGGCACCTCGACATCGCCGCCTGGCACGGCTTCGTCCAGACGCCCAACGCCCCGCCCGTCCCGCCGGTCTGGGTGGTCGCCGCCGACGCCGTCGGCGCGCCCCACGATGGCCAGCGTCCGGCGCTCTACCGCGGCGACGGGCGCGGCGGCTTCACCAACGTCACGGCCGCCGCTGGGCTCGAGCGCGCCTTCCTGGTCATGGGCTCGAACCACGGCGACCTCGACGGAGATGGGCGCCCCGACGTCTACCTGGGCACGGGCTACCCCGGGTACGAGGGCTTGATGCCCAACATCGCGCTCCACAACCGCGAGGGGCGCTTCGTCGACGTGAGCGCTTCGGCGGGCCTGGCCCATCTCCAGAAAGGGCACGGCGTGGCGTTCGCCGACCTCGACCACGACGGCGATCTGGACCTCTTCGCCGAGCTGGGCGGGGCCTTCGCCGGGGACGCCTTCGCAGACGCCCTCTTCGAGAACCCCGGCGCCGGCAATCACTGGCTGGTCGTCGAGCTGCGCGGGCGTGGGTCGAACCGCTTCGGCATGGGCGTCCGCCTACGCGCCGATCTGGTGGAGGCCGGCGTGCGCCGGAGCGTCCATCGCTCGGTCGACAACGGCGGCAGCTTCGGCGGCAACCCCTGGCGTCAACACCTCGGCCTGGGTAAAGCGACGCGCGTCGAACGCCTCGAGATCTACTGGCCCACCACCAGGACCCGCCAGGTCTTCGAGGGGGTCGCCGCCGATCAGGCCATCCGTGTCACGGAAGGCGCCGCCGAATACGAGAAGCGATCCTATCCCGCCTTGCCCTTTGCTCCCCAGCCAACCCACCGGAGTCACCCTTGAACGCGCTCCCCGACAACCCCCAGATGGCCGACTTCCAACGCGCTGTCCACGCCCTCGAGGCCCACCACGGTTGGCTCGATGTCGATCTCGTCCACAACGTCTTTCTGATGGTCGAGGAGGTCGGTGAGCTGGCCAAGGCGGTGCGCAAGTTCAACAAGCTCTTCGACGAGGGCGACGCCACCCCCACCCACGCCGCGCGGGCCCACGTCGGTGAGGAGATCGTCGACGTGCTGAACTACCTGCTCGCCATCGCCAACCGCCTCGACATCGACCTCGAGGCGGCCTTTCGCGAGAAGAACGCGATCAACATGAAGCGAACCTGGTCCTGAGCTTCCCGACG
>CAYOBQ010000039.1:2788-54677 GCA_964402225.1 uncultured Nannocystaceae bacterium
GAGGCCAAACCAGCGCAGCTCGTGGCTCTCGGCGCTCACCACGAGGGCGTCGGGTCGCCGCGTTCGGACCACGTAGCGGAAGTCCAGGTGGTCGTGGGCCGGCTCCCCTCTGCGCGCCGGGATCCGGTGGGCGTCGATGTCGAGCGGTCGCGTCTCCACCAGGACCAGATCCTCGAGCCCTGACTCTTCACGGGCCTCGCGCAGGGCCGTGACGGCCGGGTCGTGCTCGTGGGGATCGCTGTGCCCGCCCACCTGCAACCACCGCTCGAGCTTCGCGTGGTGGGTGAGCAGGACGCGCCCCGCCGGGTCGACCACGAAGGCCGAGCCGGTGATGTGCCCCGCGCGGTTGCTGCGTCCGAAGCAGTCGGCGTTGGCGCGCACGAAGGCGTCGATGCGGGCGACGTCGCGCGCCTCGTCGGTGTCGGACGGGGCGTGCTGGGCGAGGATCTTCAACAGGCGTTCGCGATGCGGCATCCGAGGATCATAACCTGCGGGCATGGCCACCCTCGCGGCGATGATCCTGATGCCCTTCGCGGCCCCTCCGAAGGACCCCTTCGCGGGCCCGCGGCGCGTGATGGTCGAGCGTCACCTCGCGGCTCGTGACATCCGCGACCCCCACGTCCTGCGCGCGATGTCCAAGGTGCGGCGCCACGCCTTCGTCCCGGCGGAGCTGTCCGCCAAGGCCTACGCGGACCGCCCGCTCCCCATCGCCCACCGCCAGACCATCTCCCAGCCCTACATCGTCGCCCTGATGACCCAGCTCGCCCACGCCCGACCGGGCGCCAAGGCCCTCGACGTGGGCACCGGCTCCGGCTACCAGGCGGCGGTGTTGGCCGAGATCGTCGATCACGTCTACAGCGTCGAGATCGTCTGCCCCCTCGCCGACTCGGCCCGGGGGCGTCTGAAGGCCGAGGGCTACAAGAACGTCACGGTCCGCTGCGGCGACGGCTACGCGGGCTGGAAGGAGCACGCCCCCTTCGACCTGATCATCCTCGCCGCGGCCCCCGACCACATCCCGCCGGCGCTGAGGGCGCAGCTCGCCCCCGGTGGCCGGCTGGTTCTGCCCGTCGGTGACGCCACCCAGCGGCTTCAGCTCATCGAGCGAAACCTGGACGGCAGCTTCACGACCAGCGATCAGGGTGGCGTCCTCTTCGTGCCGATGACGGGCGAGGCGCGGCGCTGATCAGGTGCTGGCGAGGGACTCGGTGTAGAAGCCGTCGAGGGTGTCTTTGTACTTCTTCTCCACCGCCTTGCGCTTGACCTTGAGGCTCGGCGTGAGGGTCCCGTCCTCGATGCTGAAGTCGGCGGGGAGGACGGCGAACTTCTTGATCGTCTCGAAGCGCGCGAGCTTCGAGTTCACCTCGTCGAAGTAGCGCTGGAACTCGGCGTTGAGGGCGGGCTCGTCGGCGAGCTGCTCGTAGCTCTTGCCCCCGAGGCCGTGGCCCTCGGCCCAGGCGACGATGGCGTCGGGATCCATCGTCACCAGCGCGCTGCAGTAGTTGCGGGCGTTGCCGTGTACCAGGACCTGGCTCGCGATGGGGCACACCGCCTTGAAGGCGCCCTCGATGGCCTGGGGCGCGACGTACTTCCCGCCGGAGGTCTTGATCAGGTCCTTCTTGCGGTCGGTGATGCGCAGGTGACCGTCGGCGTCGAGCTCCCCGATGTCGCCCGTCAGCAGCCAGCCGTCGTCGAGCGTGTTCTCGGTGACCTCCGGCAGGTTGTAGTAGCCCCGCATGATCCCCCGCGACTTGAAGAGGATCTCCCCGTCCTCGGCGATCTTCACCTCGGTCCCCGGCAGCGGCTTGCCTACGGTGCCGAAGCGGTTCGTGTCCGGGTGGTTCACAAACGAGGCCGCGCTGCTCTCCGTGAGCCCGTAGCCCTCGAGGATCAGCAATCCGGCGCCGTGGAAGAACTCGGCGATGTCGCGGTTGAGCGGCGCGCTGCCCGAGATCAGGAAGCGGATTCGGCCACCGAAGATCGCGCGGATCTTGTGGAGCACGAGCTTGTCGGCCAGCCGGTGCTGGAGCGCGAGCAGGCCGGAGGGCTCCTTGCCCTGCTGCCGCACCTTCGACACCTGACGTCCGACGCCGCTGGCCCAGCGGAAGATGGCCCACTTGAGCCCGCCGCCGGCCTTCGCGCTGTTGACGATCTTGTTGTAGGCCTTCTCGAAGATGCGCGGGGCGGCGCCCATGAAGGTGGGCTTCACCTCGCCGCAGTTGGCGACGATGCGCGGGATCTCGCCGTCGATGGCCGTCGGCACGCCGATCGCCACCATGATCGTCTCGAGCACCTTGCCGAAGGAGTGGGACAGCGGCAGCCAAAGGAACTGCTTGTCCGCCGACGACAGGATGCCCAGCTCCTCCATCGCCTCGCCGGTGTAGAGCCAGCAGTCGTTGAGCAGCTCTACGCCCTTGGGGTTGCCGGTGGTGCCGGAGGTGTAGATCAGCGTCGCCAGCTTGTCGGGTGTGATCCGATCGATGGTCTCGTCGTAGGCGCTGGGGTTCGCCTCGTCGTGGGCCTTGCCGCGCGCCTCGAGATCGGCCCAGGAGATGACCCAGCCGTCCTCGCTCGCGCCACCGTCGATGTTGATCACGGCCTTCACGTCGGGGATTCGTTCCCGGATCTCGACCAGCTTCGCCACCTGCGCGTCGTTCTCGGCGAAGACCAGCACGGAGCCTGAGTCCGCGAGGATGAACTCGCACCCGTCGGAGGGCGTGGACGGGTAGATGGTGGTGGTCGCGCCCCCCGCGCACATCACGCCGAGATCCGCGTAGAGCCAGTCGACGCGGGTGCCGCACAGGACGGAGACCCGCTGCTCGTCTTCGAGGCCGAGGGCGCGCAGCCCCGACGCGACGACGCGCACGCGCTCGCCGACCCCCTTCCAGTCAATGCCCGTCCAGGCGCCGTTCTCGCGCCACTCGAAGGCGAGCAGCTCGGGGGTGGATTTCACGCGATTGCGGAACATGTCTGCGACGGACGCGAACCTGGCCACGGGCACCTCCAAAGTCGTGCGGGCGGCCATCTCTAGCCCGGGGGCGACCAGCGACACAAGGCCCGACGCTGTGACTTTCGTGGCCCGTTGTTGATCTATACACTCCGCCCGTGTCGTCATCGATCAAGGTCCTCGTCGCCGAGGACGAGCCCGCCACCGCCTTCGTCCTCGAGCACGCGCTGCGCAAAGACGGGTACGTCTGCACCGTGGTGGGCGACGGCGCCGCCGCGCTGAAGGAGCTCCGCAAGGCGCCCTACGACGTGCTGCTCTCCGACTGGCTGATGCCCGGACTCAACGGCATCGACCTCATCCGTGAGGTCCGGCGCGAGATCCGACCCGCCCCGTTGGTGGTGATGGTCACCTCCATCGACACCGAGTCGGGCCGCTCGGTGGCGATGATGGCCGGCGCCGACGAGTTCATCGCCAAGCCCGTCCCCCTCGGGCGCCTCCTTCGCGTCATCCGCCAGGGCCTGCAACGGATGACGGCGCCCAAGATCAAGCGCCGCCCGACCACCCCACCGGCGCCGCTCGTCGCCAAGCCGCCCCATGCCGCGGTGCTCCTCGCGGCGAGCACCGGCGGGCCGACGGCGCTGCTCACCGTGCTGCGGAGGCTCGGCGCGCCCCCAGGGGTGGCCGTCTACGTGGTGCAGCATGGCCCCGAGTGGATGCTGCGCCAACTCGCCACGCGCATCGCGCGCGAGAGCGGTCGCCCGGCCCACTACATCGACTCGGCGCGGGCGCCCACGCCCGGAGAGATCCACCTCGCCCCCGCCGACGCCGATCTGAAGCTGGTCCGGCGACGCAACGGTGGGGTCTACATCGAGCTCGTCCCCCCTGTCGGCCCTTCGTCGCCCACCGCGGACCCCCTCTTCGAGAGCGCCGCGTCGGTCTATGGCGCCTACGCCGCCGCCGCCGTGCTCACGGGTCTCGGCGCCGACGGGTCCCACGGTGTGGCGGAGATCCACCGGGCCGGGGGCATCGTGCTGGCCCAGTCCCCCGGAGAGGCGGTCGCCAACGGGATGCCCAGCTCCGCGGTGGCGACGGGCGCCGTGCGCGAGGTCGAGCCCCTCGACGCCCTGGCGCCCAGCCTGGCCCGACACGCTGAACGGCTCGCGAAGCGACTGGGCTTATAGGGCGGCCGGCTTGCGGTGGCCCGCCCTGCTGATGCTCCTCGGCTGCACCGCCGAGCTCCCGGAGCCGTCGGCGGTCCCCCTCGCCCGCCAGGGCACCCACATCGACGCCACCCTGCCCCGCGAGCACTCCGACGCCGCGGTGCCGCCGGTTGACGCCGGGCCTGACTCGGCGGGCGCAGAGGACGCCGCGGTCGACGGGCCCGAACCCGACGTCGCGGATCCCGACGCCGGGCCGCTGCCCGACGCCGGGAAGCCGGAGTGCCGCTGCGCCCCGGACGAGGGCTGCGTCGCGGGCGAGTGCGTCCGCGCGCGGTGGACCTTCGAATCGGAGAGCGCGGCGATGACCCACCAGACGGGCACCATCACGGACGTGGGCTGGGGCGCCTCTGCGCTCTTCGACGAGGTCTTCACCTTCCTGCAGCGCGGACCGGACGCCGACGACATCCCGGCGGGCACCTACGACGCCGTCTTCTATCTGCGCGTCGGGCTCTACTTCGCCGACGTCGACGCGGCCTACCTCGACGTCAACGATCTCGACGGGTCGCCCGGCGACTGCCTCGATTGCTCGCTCGCCGCCCACGCGGTCCGCACGGCCGAGTTCTCGGGGCCCGGCGTGTTCCGTGCCTTCACCCTGCGTTTCGAGAACCCCGGCGCGCGCCGCCTCGAGTTCCGGGCCTTCTTCGTGGGGCTGGTCGACGTCGAGATCGATCGCGTCGAGGTCCTGCGCGTCTTCGAAAGGTGAAGAGGGCGGCCGGAGATCCGACCACCCTCTTCGGCAGCACATCACTTGGGTTCACATGTTTGCGTTCGGCCTGCCGTCACGGGCTGGGAGGGCCCTGACAGTGCCCCGTGGCACCCTCCTTTTTCTCGGTCTTCGGTTTCGCCGAGCGTTGCCCCGGCCTGTTTGAACCTACGTCCGGGGGCGTCGTTTTTTTCAGGCCAGAGGTCCGCGGGACCCCGGGTGCCGTCGGACCCCTGCCGTTGGACCGACGCGTTGGGGGAACGCCGCGTGGCGTTTGGCGGGGGACGGCGGTGAAGGTGGCGGTCCAAGAACGCAAATAGGGGGCCCCGGTAGTGCGCCGAGGCCCCCTGAGTGGAGAGTCGTAGCGATGCGGCGGGGGGAGAGAGAGGGAGAGAGAGCGTCCCGCCGCGTCGCCAGCCTGTCTGACAATTGACGTTACGGACGCTTCTGATATTTCTGAAGGTTGGAGTGCGGGGTGACCCGGGGTGGGGTCAGGCGCTCGCGGCGATCTGGATGTCGGTGAGGCCGAAGCGGCGTTGGCGCTGGGAGAAGTCGGCCAACGCGGTGTCGAGAGCGGCCTCGTCGAAGTCCGGCCAGAGCTTGTTGGTGAAGTGGAGCTCGGCGTAGCACGCTTCGATGGGGAGGAAGCCCGAGAGGCGGCGCTCGCCGGAGGTGCGAACGAGCAGGTCGACGTCCGGCGCCTCCCAGGTCGACAGCGCCTCCATCACCTGCGTCTCGCACACGTCGGCGGGGAGCAGCAGGCCCTTCGCCGCCAGCGAGGTGAGGCGCTTGACGGCCTGCACCACGTCGCGGCGTCCGTCGTAGCTCACGGCGAGCACCAACCGCATGTCGGTGCCGTGGGCGGTGGCGGCCTCGGTCTCGGCGAGCACCTCGCGGACCCGCGCCGGGAGGAACTCTCGCTCACCGATGGCGGTCAGGCGGATGCCGTTGTCGAGCATCTCCTGGCGCTCCTGGATGAGGAAGCGCTCGAGGAGCAGCATCAGCGCGTTGACCTCCTCCGTCGGTCGCCCGAAGTTCTGGCTGCTGAAGGCGAAGAGCGTGAGCCACTCGACCCCGCGCTCGCGGGCGTGGCGCACGGTGCGGCGGACCGCCTCCGCCCCTTCGTGGTGCCCGTCGGTGCGCACCTTCCCGCGGGTCTGCGCCCAGCGGCCGTTGCCGTCCATGATGATCGCGACGTGGCGCGGAAGCATGGCGCGCTCCTCCTGCGTGACTGGTTCGCGCCTCTATATCCCAAGCGGAGGTTAAGAATCCGTGAAATCCAGATGAAGACTCCGGGTAGAATCTCCCCGAAGGGAGTTTGCCCATGAAACGTCTCTCGAAGCTGACCATCTGCGCGGCGATCTTGGTGCTCGGTGGTCTGGCCTTGGCGCAGAGCGCGCCGCCGGCCCTGAAGGCGCCTGCCGTGGCCATCGACGCGGTGCCAGGCCCGGTGCTGCAAGCCGTGGCCCCCACCCAAGGCAGATCGACCTGCGCGGTGTCGATGTGCCCGCCGGGGGACCAGGCGTGCTTACAGGGCGCCTTTGACACGGTCCTCGAGTGCCTGCGCGCCGGTGATGTCGGCTCGCTGCTCCCGGACTGCGAGGGGTGCGTCGTCCCCGGGGGGCGGGCCCAGATCTTCCGCGCCCACGGCGGCGGGGTCGTGCTCTACGGCACCATCGGGAGCAAGATCAGGAACGAACGCTTGCTGCGGTCCCTCGCGCAGAGCATCGAGCGGCCCCTGCGGCTCCCCAGCGAATGAGGGTCGCGCTGCTACTCGCGCTGCTGCTCGCGCTGCCCATCGCCGCGCTGGCCCGGCCGATCCCCTTGGAGGTGATCGACCTGGAGCGCCGCGACTTCGCGCGTCTCGACGATCCGGTCTTGATGGATCGGCGGGCCCTCTCCGCCGATCTGGATCGCGTCGCGGCGATGATCGAGGCGCTCGGCAAGGGCGCGAAGGCCAAGGCGGCGCGGGCGCGCCTCGCCGCCATCCTCCAGGACCTGCGCGCGGCCCCCCGGGTGCGCCACCGTCGCTACGCGGTGCCCGACATCCCCGAGACGCCCGAGCCACCCACCCCGCCAGCGGAGGTGCCCGCGAGCGGCGCGGAGATGACGCGCCTGAAGAACTCGCTGCGCAGGGCGGCCTTCCGAGACGACAAGATGCGGGTCTTGCGCGAGGCCGCCGCCAACCTGCGCTTCACCACCCAGCAGGTCATCGGCCTCGTCGGCAAGCTCACCTTTGGCGAGGACCAGGTCGAGGCCTTGGTCGCGCTCTATCCACGCATCGTCGATCCGCAGAACTTCCATAGCGTCTATCGCGTGCTCACGCACGACAGCGACCGCCGCGCGCTGGAGGCACGCATCGCGCCGCTGAGATAGCCCCTGGTGGGCGTCTCTGATCCGTGGCTGAATGCGGGTGATGAGCGACGTCGGCGCCGACTTGCCCCGGATCTGGGACGACCCCTCCGGGTTCTTTGCCGAGGCGGCCCCCGAGGGTCGCCGCCCGCACGAGCTGGCGCGGGGCTGCATCGAATACATCGAGCAGGCGCGCGCCCACCCGCCCAGGCTCCGACGCGCTCCGGGCATCGTGCAGGTCGTCGAGGAGGTGCGGGCGTGGGGGCTGGCGAACCTGACGGATCTCGACGAGCCGGGCACAGACGCGCTGCGTGATGTCCTGGAGCGGCTGGCCCCCTTCGCGGGGCAGACCATCGACGAGCTCGCCGCGAGGGTCCGTGCGCGCGTCGACTTGATGCGCTTGCGTCGCCAGGGGAGGCCGAGCCAACGCCTGCTCGCGTTGTGCGAGGCCACCGTCGCCGCCGTGGGCGCCGAGGACATGGAGGAGCTGCACGATCGCTTCTCCCCGGTCGACCGCGAGCTGCGCGCGGGGCTGCTCGAGCTGGAGACCCGCTACCCGGACCTCGCCGAGCTCGTCGTGCCGCCCTTCGAGGAGCCCGTCCAGGCCTACGCCATCGAGCGCGCCGATCGGGTCCGCGCGGTGCGAAAGGGGGTGCTCGCCGCCTCGGTCGTGCTCACGGTCGCGACCTTCCTGGTGCGCTGCACCTGATGCTCGACGTCAGCTCACCCGAGGCGCTGTTCGGCTCCGACGCGGTCGACGATCGCAAGAAGCTACGGAGGGCCTACGCGAAGCTCATCAAGCGCTTTCGGCCCGAGACGTCGCCGGACGAGTTCACGCAAATCCACGACCTCTATCAGAAGGCGCTGGCGCGGCTGAAGGGTGCCAGGAAGAACCGCCTCGCCGACGTCGCCCCGCCGGTGGATCCCGAGGCGCTGAGACGACAGCAGCAGCAACAGCTCGAGGACCTGCCGCCGCCCAAGTGGAAGTCCCCGGAACGTAAGAAGCGGCCCGATAGGGAGCCCGAGCCCCCCGACTGGAAGAAGGCCGAGGCAGACCGGAAGCCCGAGGCGCCGCCGCCGGACTGGAAGAAGGTCGAGAGCGACGCGAAGCCCGAGGCGCCGCCACCGGAGTGGAAGAAGGTCGAGCCCGACGGGAAGCCCGACGCGCCACCACCGGAGTGGAAGCGCGCGGATCCGGACGCGCCGCCGGACCGTGGGCCTGCCCCCGAGTGGCAACGAGTCGAGCCCGATCGGGGCCCGGAGCCCCCCGCGCCGGAGGCGGTCGATGTAGACGCGCTGCAAGCGGCGATCGACGAGGCGTGGGCTCGCATTCGCACCGAGCCCGACGCCGCCATCGAGCGGCTGCGCGAGCTGGCCGAGCACGCGCCCCATGCGGCGAAGGCGTGGCTCGCGTGGGCGGCGGCCGTCTCGACCCGCGACCAGGCGCCGCCCCGGGAGCCGCTGCGCGCCGCCATGCGCTCGCCGGCCCGCGACGAGGTCGTCGACTTCCTCGTCGAGCTCGCCGATGTCGCCCCGGACGGTTTCTACGGCTGGATGGACACCGAGATCATCCAGGCGGCGTCCCGCGCCCATGGTTTCCACGATCTCGTCGAGCAGTGGTGGACGATGACGCAGGCCTTCGGCAAGCCCAAGGCCATCCAGGCGGCGGCGCGCGCGATCGTCGACCTGCCGGTTCGCTTCGACGCGCGCTTCATGGGCGAGCTGCTCGCCGACGCGGCGGAGAACGCCTTCTGGGCGGGGCGTCGGCCGTGGTTGAAGCGCTGGCGTCGTGAGGTCAGGGACCTGCGCACCGACGATCCGGAGCTGACGCGGCGGCTCGACAGCGTCTCCTGGCTGCTCGACCACGCCGACGAGATCGACGAGCTCCTGCTCCACGACGACTTGATGCCCGTCATCGACTTCCTACGCACCGCGTGGACGCTACCCGACGAGCTGCTTCGCGGGCCCTGGCAGCGGCACCTGGTCGGTCTGCGCGAGCATGGCGCGGCCCTGGAGCAGGTGGCCATCGACGTCAACGCCCTGGCGCCTGGATTGTCCGAGACGTACCTGGAGCTGATGCGGCGCGTTCCGCTCCACCTCTCCGAGTCCGACCACGCCTTCATCCGCGGTTGGCTCCAGCGTCAGGAGCAGGTCGTCGACCAGCACCCGCTGCGCATCTGGTACCACGTCAAGCTGTGGCCGGTTTATCTGGCGGTCCTCGCCGCGGGCCTGGTCCTGCCGATCTTCCTGTTCCTCGCGATCCCGGTCTACCGCGTCGCCGAGGGCAAGCTGCGCTACAAGATCTACAACGACTATGTGCGCCGGGCGTTTGCGCACCTGTGCCGCACCCACGGCTACGCCCGCCTCGAGGTGCTCCATGTGCTCGAGGGCACCCGCACCGCCAACCTTCAGGACATGCGCCACAGCCTAGAGCAGGACATCGACATCGACGTCGAGGGCGCCAGCCTAACGAGGACCCGATGAGCCAGCCGCCAGTTGGAATCGACCTGGGCACCACCAACTCGCTCCTCGCCGTCCTGACGGAAGACGGCCCGCGCGTGCTGCCCAACGCCCTCGGTCGCGAGCTCACCCCCTCGGTGGTGGCCATGGACGACAACGGTGACATGGTCGTCGGCGACCTCGCCCGCGAGATCTCCATCAAGGACCCCATCCGTGCCGCGGCCCGCTTCAAGGCTCATATGGGCACGGACTTCGCCTACCGGCTCGGGAAGCGGGACTACACCGCCGTCGAGCTGTCGGCGATGGTGCTCAAGACGCTCAAGCGCGACGCCGAGGCCCGGCTGGCTTGCGAGATCGACCGCGCCGTCGTCACCGTCCCCGCCTACTTCAACGAGTCCCAGCGCAGCGCTACCCGGCAGGCGGCGGAGATCGCGGGCCTGAAGGTGCAGCGGCTCATCAACGAGCCCACCGCCGCCGCCATCGCCCACGGGCTCTACAACGCCGGGGAGGAGGCGACCCTGCTGGTGCTCGATCTCGGTGGGGGGACCTTCGACGTGACGCTCCTCGAGGTCTTCGAGGGGGTGGTCGAGGTCCAGGGCAGCGCTGGCGACAACCGCCTCGGCGGCGAGGACTTCACCGACGCCATCCTGCGCTGGGCGATCCGCGAGGCGGGGGGCGAGTTCGGCGCCGTGCGTGAGACGCACCCCGAGGTCTTCGCGCGGCTGCGCGCCGGCTGTGAGCTCGCCAAGCGTCAACTCGCCGAGGGGCACGCGGCGATGCTCGCGCTGCCGGATCTCGCGGGCGAGGACGCCTGGAAGCCCGCCGGCACGCGGTCGGTCACCCGCGACCGCCACGACCAGATCACGAGCAACCTCATGGAGCGCACGCGTCAACCCATCCTGCGCGTGCTGCGCGACGCCGACACCGATGCCAGCGACCTCGAGGGCATCATCCTCGTGGGCGGCGCCTCTCGGACCCGCTCGCTCCACGTCCTCACCGAGGAGCTGCTCGGGATGGCGCCGGGCTTCAGCCGAGACCCCGACCAGATCGTCGCCGAGGGGGCCGCGGTCCAGGCCGGTCTGATCGAAGGCAGCAAGGGCCTCGATGACCTGGTCGTCACCGACGTCACCTCGTTCTCGTTGGGCGTCAACACGGCCCGCGACGTCGCCGGACGGATGCGCAGCGGCTACTTCTCCACGGTGGTGCCGCGGGGGACGACGCTGCCCTGCAGCCGCGTCGATTCCTATTGGACGCTGTCCCCCGAGCAGCAGAAGATCGTCTTCGAGATCTACCAGGGCGAGTCACGGCGGGTGGAGGAGAACGAGCGCATCGGGGAGCTCGAGATCGAAGACCTGCCACCCAGCGAGGGCAATCAGGAGGTCCAGGTCCGCTTCACCCACGACCTCAACGGCCTGCTCCAGATCGAGTCCTGGCTGGTGGTGGACGGTCAGCCCGGAGAGGTCCACGAGATCGTGCTGCAGCGCGGGGGCGCGACCCTGGAAGGGCAGGAGCTGCGCGAGGCGCTCTCCCGGCTGGAGACCCTCAAGGTGCACCCCAAGGAGTACCTGCAAAACCGCTACCTCATGACCCGCGCCGAGAACATCTGGGCGGAGCTCACGGGGGAGGAGCGCGAGGCGCTGAGCAAGTACATCGACGCGTTCGAATCGGCCCTCGAACGCCAGGACCCCGACCACATCGAGATCGCCCGCAAGCAGCTCGAGGCGGTGGTCGCGCGGCTCGAGAAGTAGCGCCCCAAGAAAAAGCCGTTGACACATCAGAAACAGCCGCTACTATCCGCGCCGACCCTGTGTGAAATCTCAACGAACACGTGTGAAAGCTCAACGATGACGTGTAGCAGCTCAACAAGACAACTCGCCGTCACCGTCTGACCCGCCTGCTTCGGCCGCCGGGTCCCCGGCGGCGACTACGTTCAACCACGGATAGCCGAACTCGCGCACGTAGCGACGTGCACCGGCGCACAGCCACGCCGTACGGGGCTCTGAGTCCCCCGGCGGCGTCTGGACCCGTGCGTCCCGGGAGGGAAGCCAGCCGTACCCCCAGGGTTTGGAGGTTCGACTCCTCCCCGCTGCACAACGCGGCGGTGGTGTAATGGTAAACACACTGGACTGCTCATCCAGCACCCGACCAGACTTGGATCTGGAAAACACTGAGCCGGTCGACTCGTCCGCCGCCCACGAGCCGGGCTCTCCCGGTCACGGCCGCGTCTCGCCCGCTTCGCGCCCCGCTTCGCGCCGCCTGACCTCCGCCTGGACGTCGGGCGGCCCGGGCGACGGTCCGAGGTGACGCGGACGCGGACGATGGTGGTGCGGGCACCGCGGTCCCCGCACGCCGGGGGGCGGGCGGGTCGGCCACATCGTCGAGTTCGAGTCCCAGCGGCCTCCATGGGGGAGACCGCGTCGCCAGAGGAGGCGATCATGAAGCTGATCCGAGTCGCCATCAACGAGCGCGCCGTCGCCCTGCGGGACGGCATCCCGAACCGGGCCCTCGGCCCGGGCCGACACACCCTGTGGGGTCGCGCGGACGTGATGTTCTTCGACACCGACGCCCTGACCTTCGACGCGCGCGCCGCCGTCCGCGCCGTGCTGCCGTCCGAGTGGTTCGCCGAGGTTCGCCTCGGGCGGCACCAGCGCGCCGTCATCGTCCGGGACGGTCGGCCCCAGCGGTTCCTGCGGCCCGGTGTGCACTGGGTCTGGAGCGTCGATCCCGGCGTGCAGGTCCGGGTCTTGGACGTCAACGAGCCGGTGCCGGCCCTCACCGAGGAGCTGTCCGCCGTCATCCCACGGAGCGAGCTCGTGGTCACCGTGATCAACGAGCACGAGCGTGGTCTGCTCCACGTGCAGGGTCGGTTCGAGCGCGTGCTCGAGCCGGGCCGCCACGCCATGTGGAGCACGACCGAGCGCCCGGTCTCCGTGCAGCGGGTCGACATGCGTCGGCGTCAGCTCGCGGTCGCCGGCCAGGAGCTGATGACCCGGGACAAGGTCACCCTGCGCCTGACCCTGGCGGCGGAGTGGGCGCCGCTCGACCCCGCGACGTCGGTGCACCTCGTCTCCGACCCGGAGGCGGCGCTGTACTCCCTGGTGCAGCTCGCGGTGCGTGAGTACGTCGCGGGCGTGACCCTCGATGAGCTCCTCTCGGGCCGCGACGAGATGGCGCGCTTCCTGGAGCGGCGCACGGTGCCCGAGGCCGAGCGCTTCGGCGTCCGCGTCGAGTCCGTCGGCGTGAAGGACGTCGTCTTGCCGGGCGAGATGAAGACGCTGCTCAACCGGGTGATCGAGGCCGAGAAGGCCGCGGCCGCGAACGTCATCCTCCGTCGTGAGGAGGCCGCCGCGACGCGGGCTCAGGCCAACGCCGCCCGGCTCATGGAGCAGCGCCCGGCGATGCTGCGTCTCGAGGAGCTCAAGGCCATGCGCGACATGGCCGCCCAGATCGGCGAGCTCCGCGTCCTGGTGGGCGCCGACGGTCTGGAGAGGCTCCTGCCCGAGCGTCGCTGACGCTCTTCGCCGCCCGTCGGGCGACCGGACTCGGTCTGGCCGCCCGGCGGCGCGGCGCTTCATTTGGTACCGTCCCCGAAAGCGAGATCGGGGGACGTGATGCTTCGCTGCTGTGCCGTGCTTGCCTGTCTGTGTGCCTGCGACGGCGCCTCGGATGAGGTGTCGGAGGCCGGCGGTCCCGACACCTCGATCGCGCCCGACCAGGGCCCGGCGCCCGACATGCAGTTGGGGGAGTGCGGGTCCGATCAGGACTGCGAAGGCGTGGCCGTCTGCTTCGAGAGCGAGTGCTACGGCTGCTTCGGCGACGACGACTGCGTCGAGGGCTTCGTGTGCGAGGCGCGGGCGTGTGTCACCGGTTGCCGGCGGGACGAGGGCTGCCCCGGAGGCCGGATCTGCGAGGCCGGCGCCTGCCTGGACGGCTGCCGCGCCGACGCAGGCTGCGCCGACGGCTTCTTCTGTGCGGAGTCGGTCTGCGTCGAGGGGTGCCGGTCCGACGCGGGCTGCGGGGAGCCGCGTCTCTGCATCGAGGGGCGATGCGTGTCTCGCGGCGTCGGCTGTCGCGAGCCTGCGGATTGCAACGAGGGGGACACCTGCCGGGCGAGCCAGTGCGTCCCGGAGGCGGTCGAGTGCGCCCCCGACACCCGGGAGCCCAACGACGATGTCGGCGTGTCCCTCGCGGCGGGGGTGCATGTGGGGCTCTCAATCTGCCCCGGTGACGTCGACCTCTTCGACGTGCTCCTGGCCGAAGGAGAGACCCTGCGCGCTAACCTCGAGTTTGGGAGGGTCAACGGAGCGCTAGAGCTGGCCCTGGTCGGGGATGAAGCGGCGGCCGGCATGGACGAGGGCCCTCGCGTGGTCCTGACGCACGTGGCTCAGCGGGCCGGAGCCCACCGATTGCGCGTGCGCGGCGCGGAGGCAGAGACCCGCAACAGCTACGCGCTGACGGTGCGGATCGAGGCGCCCCGGATGTGTGTGGACAGCACGGTCTACCCCGACGAGGACGACGACGGCTACGGCGCCGACGCAGGCGCCGCCGAGATGTGCCTGGAGGACGGGGAGGCGCCCGCGGGCTTCGCCCTCCGAGGGGGCGATTGTCGGCCCGACGACGTCCTCGGCCACCCGGGTGCCCAGGAGGTGTGCGGCGACTGGCTCGACGATGACTGCGACGGCGCAGACGCCCAATGCCCAGACTCGATGCCGGGGATGCGGGTCCCCGACTGGGATTGCACCGGACCCATCCCCCCTGACGTCTACGCCTCCGCCCGATTCCCCGACGGGGCCGGCTATTTCGACGACGGAGGCTGCTTCTTCTTCTTCGAGGGCCTCCCCGGCGAGTTCTACGTCACCCGGCGCCTCGAGCGCGCCGACCGGGCGCCCGGGTGCGCCGAGCGAAATGGCTGCACCTGCCCCAGCCTCAACGCCTGGCCCGCCTACGACCGCCGCATGTACGCCTTCACCCTCCGGGGGACCCCCGAGGACTGCGAGATCATCACCCTGATCGACCACGGCGGCGAGGAGCAGCCCGTCAGCAACGGCTGCCGGAAGTACCTCTACCAGATGCACTTCTACGACCTCCCCCACAGCTACATCGGGCGCGGCGTGGAGGCTGTCGGGCGCCGCCTCGAGTTGTACCCCACCGTCGAGGTCGCCTGCGTGCGCGACTCACCCCACGCCAACCTGCCCTACCAGACGCTGCTCACCGCCCCCGTGGAGCTCAACCCCGCCTTCGTCCCCCTGGAGTAGCGCGCCAGCCACACCCGGCGCAGCGTCCGTACTGTGGTTCCGACGCGTTGCGCCGTGGATCCGCGCACCGCGGGAGAGCCGACAGGTGCTCAGCGACAATTGCATTCCCGCTACGACGACGGGTTCATGGGTCGCTAACCGTCAGGAGCCGCGGGGCGGTTCGAGATGTTCCGTGAGCAGCAAATCGAGGGCACCCTGTACCGCCGCGAGTGTCGTGCACCGTGGCACCCCGGTGAACTCAGTGCCCGTGTCGTTGGTGATCAGCAGCCAATCGCGTGAAGCGGCCTGGCCAGCGATCAGGAAATCGCTGGTCGCCGGCACGTTCCCATTCGTCCGGCCGACGGCGGCCCGTTTTGCCTCGGCCCATCCTTCCCTGGTCGAGAGTCGGCTGCCGAGGTGTTCTGCGATGCCCTCGGCGTCGTCGCGGTTCAGCTCGACCACCGCGACTCCGAAGCTCTGGAGCACTTGCTGGATCTTCAAGAGGTCGAAGTCCGGCCCCTTCTCGAGCGAAATCTGCAGCACGCGTTCCGCGTGAACGATCGCTGGAACGATGAGTCGAGGCCGAGGCGCGCCGGGGAGCCCCTCGAGCTTCTTCACGAGCTCGACGGTCTTGAACAGATTCCGACCCCAGACGGCGTTCGTGTCGAAGGCGATCGTGACCTGTGGGTTGTCGCGCAGCTCGGCTGCGACCTCTTGCTGGGTCACTCGTCCGCTTCTCCAATGAAGACAAGCGTCTGCTCTTCATTGAGGATGAGCCATCGCGCCTCACCGTCGCCCACGAAGGTGACCAACCCTCCCTCATCGATGCCCAGGCCTTGGCGAAATGCGTCAGGTGCATACACGCATCATAGATCGCTCGCGGTCGCGGTTGAACAGACCGCTCGCAGCGCTGCGAGCGGAGCTGCTCCAAAAACACTCGGCCAGCGATCCCGGAATCCCGGATTCAGAGTGGGTCGTCGTCGGACGAGATGTTGTCGTCGAACGGGCAGTCGGCCGTCGCCAGACGCGCGGCCGAGAGAATCGCCTACACGGATGCCGGCGCGACCGCGTGCAGCGCTTGGTCGATTGGTCTGCCGCAGTGCCTAGTGCGTCTGTCAAACACCTACCGTCGGCGGGCGAGGAGCCCACTACCCGAAAGGCTGGCGACGAAATAGCCCCACTCTCCGAGAACGGCGTGGAGTTGTTCGTTCGGTGTCAGGCCGATCACCAGGATCTCATCGACGGGTGGGTCGTGGGCGTACTCGCCGTGGTGGTCCTCTATGAGCTCGAGCAAGGCATCCAACGCCACAGGCGGCGGCCCCGCAGGAGCACGGAAGACGGTCACCCCCTCCTCCAACGCGTCAGCGCCGACCTTCCGGCGATGCTCTACTTCGGCGGCTGCTCGCGAGTTCGCCGGCGAGTCGACCAGCCACACGTGGGACCTCTCAGCGAGCTCGGTCAGTGCGCTGCCGAAGTCCTTGTCGAAGACGACGGAGACACGGTGGTGTTGGTCGGTCAAGCCTCTACCCTGGTAGCTCGTTTGGATTTGCTGGGCGCACTCCGCCCTTGATGTGGGCGTGCGGAGTCGGTACGCCAGCGTGCGTGTGCGGATTCGCGTACTGCGTATCCACTCGCTTCACCTGATCGAAGCCCGAGGGGTTCTTCGGGTTCGGCTTCCACTCCGCATGACCGGTCACCTTGCCATCTGTGTTCGTCTTGAACGTCGTATGAGGACCTTGAGCGTTCGGGTCGGGGCGAAGCTTGTTCTTGCCGCGACCCTTGGGCGCCTTGGGGATACCGGTTGTGGACGCGCTCCCCTTGGGCGGGCGAGTCTGCTTGCCCTTGGGGGCGTTGGCCCCCTTCTTGGAACCCGTGCCGCCCTTGGCCTGCTTCCCGGTCTTGTTGCACGACAGGCCCAGGGGGTCGTAGCGGTGCAGCGGGTCGCCCTCGGCGTACGCGTATGGGTTGAGGCCGCCTTCGATGCCCAGCGGATCGGGGCTGAGGTAGCGGCCCCAGGTGGGCTCGTACCAGCGGTAGCGGTTGTAGTGCAGGCCGGTGGTGGGGTCGGACCACATGCCTGGGAGGCGGAGCCGTTGGTCGAAGCCTCGGTCGCGGGCCTGGCAGTGGCCGTAGGGCGTGTACTCGCCGAGCCAGTGGAGGGCGCCGTCGCTGTCGCTGGCGGCGAGGACGGCGCCGCGGGGGTCGGTGTGGAGGAGCAGCAGGCGGCCTACGTCGCCCGGCGACTCGACCCAGGCCGCCCAGGGGACCCAGGACTCGGCGTTGAGGCGTAGGTAGCGGACGTGGGTGCCGTCGGGGCGGTGCTCGGCGGTGAGTCGGTCGCCGACCCATCCGAAGCGCCAGACGCTGGGGCGCCCGCGGACGGGGTCGAGGGTGCGCTCGACGAGCCGCCGCTCGCCGTCGTAACGGTAGCGGACGACGGTCCCGTCGGGGTTCTCGACCTCTCGGAGCCGGTCGAGGTCGTCCCACCAGAGTCGCTGAGTGCCCTCGGGCGTGCTCCGTCGGGTGACGCGGCCGCGGGCGTCGTGGTCGACCGGGCCGTAGGCGTCGACCTCGAGGCGCTGGCCTGGCCCGTATTCGTGGTCGTCTTCGAGGCGGTTTCCGCTGCCGTCGTAGCGCTCCTCGAGCCGCCCATCGAGGTCGTGCTCGAAGCGGTGGAGCCACGTCGTACGGGCGCCGGCGACGATGAACTGCTCCTGGACACGCGTGCCCGTCTCGTCGTCGCCTGCGAGGTAGGCCGCGACGGGGCGGTCCCGCCGGTCGCGGAGCGCCCAGGCGTCTTCGCCCACGGTGACGGTGGCGCCGCGGGGTGTCGTGACGACGCCTCCTTCGCACTCGTAGCGCCCATCGGGGGCCTCTACCGCGACGACGTAGCCCTTCGCGTCCCTGTGGATGCGGAAGGCGGCGCCCCCCAGGTCGACCTGCGTGAGCCGGCCGGCGGGCGCAAAGCGTTGACGTATATGGCTCCCGAGGCCGGCCTCGGAGGTGATGCGACCGCAGGCATCGTGCCGACGCTCGAAGCGCAGGTGACGGCCGAGGGGCGCGTCCTCGTCGTAGGGAGCCTCGCCGGGCGGCGTCTCGACGGCGCCGCGGCACCGCCCGAGGGCGTCGCGATCGTAGTGGATGTCGGTGCCGTCGGAGAGACGCTGGCGGGTGGGGTTGCCGTCGCCGTCCCGGTCGTACCTGCGCCAGCCACCGCCGGCGTAGTCGATCCGCGCGACCCGCCCCGCGGCGTCGAGTCGGTAGCGCTCCACGACCCCATCGTCGGTCTCGTGACGGACGAGGCGACGGACGCCGTCGTAGGCGTATCTGTAGCCCCGTCCCGCTCCGTCGGTGTGGTTGGCGTAGCGGTTCTCCAATCCTCGGCGCGTCGTCAGCGTGTTCCCCGCGGGCGTGCGGGTACCCTCGACGCGCCCCATGGGATCTCGCTCCGTGTGCCAGGTGCGCTGCTCTGCGTCGGTGTAGCTGGTGTCTTCGCCGTTGGGGTCGTAGGACCAACGCTCGGTCCCGGCCGGGGTCTCCTTCTCGACCAGACGTCCGCAGCGGTCGCGGCGGTAGCGCGTCTGCTCGCCCGAGTCGTCGGTCGTCGTGAGGCGCAGACCGACGCCATCGACGGTGTGTTTCTGACGGGCGCCGTCGTGGGCCTCTTCGACCAGGTTGCCGGCGACGTCGTGGCTGTAGGCGTGCTCGGTGCCATCCGCGCGGAGCTCGGCTGTGAGCAGACCGCGACGGTCGAAGCGGCGTCGGGACTCTGCGGCGTCGGGATGTCGTGTCCGTACGCGGTTACCGGCCGCGTCGTAGCCATGCCGGGTCACCGCGCCGCAGGGGTCGGTGTGCTCGATGAGCCAGCCTCGGTGGTCGTAGCCGTAGGTGTGCTTCCCGCCCTCGGGGAGGGTGTGTTCCAGCAGCCGGGCGCGGTCGTCGTATTCCCAGGTCGCCTCGGCGCCGCAGGGGTCTGTTTCGGATGTCTTGAGCCCTGCCTCGTCGTATCCGTAGCGGGTGACCCCGCCCTCCTGGTCGACCCACACGGTCACGCGCCCGTCGTCGTCGTATGTGAAACGCTCGACGCGGCCGGCGTGGTCGGCGACGGAGGTGACCTTTGCCTGCGGTTGATAGTCGAGGGCGTAGTACTCGTGGAGGTCCTCACCGTAGGTGCAGGTGACGCGGGACTCCGTGTCGTAGTGGAAGTGCCAGGAGTAGCCACCGGGCTCCTGCTCCCGGACCAGCCGGCCCGCGGCGTCGTAGACGAACCGGCGGGCGTGGTCCTCCGCGTCGTGGGTGGCGGCGAGGCGGCCGTCCTCGTCGTAGACGTAGCGCCACATACGGCGCGGCTCCCAGGCGTCGTCGCGACCTTCGACCCAGATCTCGGAGAGGCGCCCCTCGGCGTCGTGTGCGAGGCGGATGTGGCGGCCGGCGGAGTCGGTGAGGCCGGCGGCGACGTAGGGGTCGTCGGTGTAGTGGACCTGCACGGTGTTGCCGTGGTGGTCGAACCAGGCGATGAGGTGCGCCTCCCCGGGGGCGTGCTCGGCGAAGCGCCAGGTGAGGCCCTCGTCGTCCCGGATGTCCCAGAGGGACTCGTCGGCGCGACAGATCTCGAGCTGCTCGGTCGCCGCGTAGTGCCAGTCCCCCAGGGTGTCGAGGTAGGGGAGGCGGACGACCCGCATCTCGGCGTTGTGGAGGTCCCAAATCGGCGCCGTACGGGGGCTTCCGGCCTCGACGGGGACCTGGTGACAGACGAGGTAGGCCTCGAAACTCAATCGCCAGCCGATGCCGAGGGCGCCACCCTGCTCGTCGAGGGTGGCGGCGGAGTTGTAGTTGCGCTCGAGCCGGAGGGGCAGCGGGCCCGGCAGCTCCAGATCGGTCTGCTTGTCGAAGAGGGTGCCGCTGACGACGTCGACGGGGTGGCCCTTGGTGGTGCACTTCTTCTGGGGGCTGAACTTGCTGTTCTTCAGCTTGGGGGCCTTGCCGGGACGCACGCGCTTCGCGACGGAGGTGCCGAGCTTGTTGAGGCCCTTGGCGGCGCCCATGGCCATCGCGCCGAAGGCGGCTTGAATCGCGAGCTGCTGGACGACGGCGGCGAGATCGACGCCGACCTGGACGTTGCTCGCCGAGGTCACGACCGCGTTGGGGACGATGGGCACGTCGCTGCAGGAGTTGGCGAAGGGCATCATGCCCATCGCCATCGGCGCGTCCTCGGCGAGGATGTTGGGGGCGCCGATGCTGATGGAGCCGCTCGCGATGGGGAAGGGCGCGAGCTGGGCGAGGAGGCCGAGGAAGGCGCCGAAGCTCGAGAACTGAGGGAAGGCTCGCAGGAGCCACTGGGAGCTGGGCGCGCTGCCGCCGTCGGCCCCGGACAACGGGACGCCGACGGGGTTGGCGCTCCCGATGAGGGCGCTGGTCATGCTCAGGACGCTCGATCCGGCGGCGACGACGGCCGGGAGGAAGCCCGCCATGATGGCCATCGTGAGGAAGCCGCGGAAGGTCATCGGGATGGGCGACCAGGGCAGGGGGAGCACGGGGATGTGGATGCCGAGGGCGGTGGCGCCGACACAGGCCGCCGGGACGTTGTTCACCAACACCGTCGGGCGGGTGTCGATCAGGATCGGGTTGATGAAGGCGTGGGGGAAGAACGGGAAGGGCGGCAGCATCGGGCCTGGGCCGGCGTGGTGGAAGTCCGCGCCGATCATCACGTCGAGCTGCTTGGTCGCCGGGAAGGTGAAGGTGCCCGGGTTCATCAGGATGGAGCCGGCCATGAACTGGGCGAGGGCGGCCTTCGCCATCCCGGCGCCGTCCCCCTGGTCGGCGGCGAAGATGATGTTGTCGCCCTTCGCCCTGAACTGCGCGGCTTGCACCGTGACCGGCCCGCCGGAGCGCACGACGATCGACTTGTCGCCCTGGATGTGGAGGGCGCCGGTGGTGAGCGTGAGCGGACCCGACGGGCCGCCGCTCTCGGTGCGGAAGTTCGTCACGTCGATGGTGGACGTGCCGGAGATCGTGCGGGTGACGGGCCCCTTCATCTCCATCTCGAGCTTGGGCTCGATGGTCGCCTCCGCGCTGCCGATGTTCGCCGAGGTGCCGCCGCTGGTGCTGTTGAAGGTGACGCAGCTCTTGGAGAGGTTGGGGGTCGTCATCTTCAGGGAGCTGCCGGCGCTCTGCGTGAGGGACTTCGCCTGGTAGCCGCGGGTGCCGCTCACGCTGATGTCGTGGGCGTTGGTGACGTTGACGGTGGTGGTGTTGGTGCTGTGGAGCAGGAAGTCGACACACTCCATGCGCACCAGACCCTCGGGGGCGTGGATGGTGATCGTGCCGCTGTCGGCGAGCCAGTGGACGTGCTCGCCGGGGACGTCGATCCTGGTGTGGAGCTTCTGGGTGCCGTCGTGGACCTCGATGTAGCCGCCGTCGTCGCCGTCGTTGAAGATGAGCTGGTGCCCGGCGCGGCTCTGGAAGAACTTGTGGTCGTTCTTCCCGTCGGCGTTGCCAGGGCCGGGGGGGGCGTCCTTCCCGTTCCAGAGCGAGCCGACGACGAAGGGCTGGTTGGGGTCGCCGCGCTCGAACATCACGAGGACCTCGTCGCCGATCTCCGGGCGAATGAAGTTCCCGCGGCTCTTGCCGGCCTGACCCGCGCTCACCCGGCACCAGTGGCTCTCCTCGGTGTCGTGGAGCCACGGGAAGCGCACCTTGATGCGCCCCGTCTGATCGGGGTCGTTGAGGTTCGTGACGAGGCCGACGGCCGCCCCGTAGAAGCGACGCGGGTTCATTCCGTCGGCCCCTCGGGCACGCTGCGACCCTCCGTGAGCAGCTCCAGAGGGAAGCCGGTGTCGAGGAGTTGGGCGGGGGCCGTGAGCTGCCCGTCGACCTCGATTCGGAGCCGGTGGGGCTCGTCGAGTCGGAAGCCCTCGGGCGTCGCGAGCGTGCCGCGCCACACACAGTCGAGGAGGTCGATGTCGGGCTCGATCAGCAGCGTGTCGAGCTGGAGCGTCACGGCCTCTATCTCGCCGGCGCCCCAGCCCCAGCGCAGACGAGGCCGGTCGGCGGGCAGGCGGAAGCGGAGCTGCTCGTAGGTGGGGTGGAGGTGGTCTAGGACCACGAGCTCACCGCCCTGTGGGCAAGGGATGACCTGTCCGTCGGGGGCGCCGTTCCTGAAGCCGGGCTGCATCTCCAGGAAGGGCAGGGCCTCGTCCGCCCCCTCCGGGCTCGCGCCGTGGAGCGTCTCCCAGAGATCCGCGAGCGCCGGATCGAGCCCGGCGAGCTCGGCCCGCGGCGCCCAATGTTTGGGGACCCAGCCGAAGCCCCAGGGGCGCGGGCCGGACTTCCAGTCGAGGGGGTCGACGAGCAGCGCGTCGAGCTGGATGGGCGCCGCCGGGTCCTCGAGGTTGGGCAGCGGGCCGTGGCGGTCGACGTCGTCGGTGCCCTCGATCGGGGCCGCCCAATAGCCCGCGCCGGAGGGGTTGGCCGGGTGTGGGATCGGCCGTCGCGGCACGCTGCGGTCGACGCCGCCGTAAGCCAGGTCCCAGCGCAGCGGCATCACCGCGAAGGGGCGCGCGGCGGTGAGCAGGGCGGTCTTTCGAGACTTGGGCTTCCAGGCCGAGCGGTCGCCCAAGACGAGCACGCGCTTGGCGTGCTCACCCACGCGGAGGCCGCACTCCACGGTCGTTTGCTCACCACCCGGCGCGTGGCAATGGCCGTTTACGACCACGTCGCAGGCGGGCTTCGGCGGGGCGAGATCGCTCTCGTAGCGGACCGGCGACGCGAGCGGGTCGAGGACGCCCTCGTAGTAGGCGTCCGCCGTTTGGAGGACGCGCTGGAGCGTGCGGGGTTGCGCCGGCTTGTCCGGTTCGATGCGGAAGCTGCGTTTGACGACGAAGTGGAAGCTGCGGAGGCCGTCGGGGCCCGCCTCTGGGAGGTACTGGACCTGGTAGCCCTCGTGCTCGACGAAGCGCCGCGGCTTTCGCGGATCGGGGGCGAGCTGCATCGGCTACTTCAGCGCCGCGCGCACGGCGTCGGCGATGACCCGGGTCGGCACGGCGGCGCCGGGGGCCGGCGGCGTCATGGCGTTGAGGTTGATCTGGCCCGACTTCATCAGGATGTCACCGGCCTGGACCATGATCGTCTGGCCGAGCAGCGAGAACTGGCCGCCGGTGGTGTCGCCCACGAACGCCGGGGTGTTGAGCGTGATCGGGCCGCTCGCGTCGAGGGCGACGTGGGGCCCGTGTATCTGGAGCGTGCCGATGGTCCAGGTGCGGCTGTCGGCCTTCTCGTAGACGTGGTCGGCCTTCAGCGTGAGATCCGAGGCGGTGTCGGTGGTGGGGCCCTCGATGGTGATCTTGCCGTCTACCTGGTTGGTGCACTTCACCGCGGCGGAGCCGCCGGAGATGGCCATCGAGCTCGACGCGCCGACCTGGATGGTGGTGGCGCTGCCGGTGATCGAGGTGTTGCCCTTCCAGTCCTTGGAGGTGCCCTCCGCTTCCGACGCGGAGTCGGCGACCGTGACCGTCTCGTTGCCGCCCACGGTGCGCTTCGCGTTGTTGCTCGCCAGCATCACGATGTCCTTCGCGAGCAGCGAGATCTTGCCCTGGGGCGCCTTGATGTAGATGTCGCCGGTCTTGGCCGTGATGGCGATAGCGTCGGTCGCCGAGTCCCAGCGCACGATGTTGTTGAGGGTGCCGTCGTTGAGCTGGATCGACTCGGCCCCGGGTGTGTCGTCGAAGTGCAGCTTGTGGCCGAAGCGGGTCTCGATGACCTTGTGGTGGTTGCTGCCGTCGGGATCGCCGGGCTCCGGTGGCTCGTCCTCACCGTTCCAGGTCGCGCCGACGACCAGGGGCTGGTGTACGTCTCCCAGCTCGAAGGCGATCAGCACCTCGTCGCCCACCTCGGGGATGAAGAAGAGCCCGCGCTCGTTGCCGGCGTAGGGCTGAACGACGCGGGCCCAATGGGACTCCTCCTGGTCGTGCATCCAGGGGAAGCGCACCTTCACGCGGCCGATGTTCAGTGGGTCCTTGGAGGTCGTGACCAGGCCGACGTAGAGGCCATCGAGGGGGTCGTCGCCGCGAAACATCAGGCGAGCTTCGTCATCTCGGCGAAGACGCCGAGGCCGGTGGTGCCGTTGAGCTGCATGGTGCCACCCATGACCGTCAGCACCGCCGGGCAGGTGATGGTGGCGTCGGGGCTCTTGAGGTTCTGGCTCGCGCTGGTCACCGAGATCGGGCCGTTTGTGACGTAGGAGGCCATCTCGCCGACCTGCACCTTCATCGTGCCCGCGGTCACGGTCTCGGGGGCCGAGGTGCGGCGCACCTCCTTCGAGGTGACGCTGCGGCCGGCCATGTTGGTCATGGTGAGGGCGCCGGTGACGGAGACGCCGATGACCTGGGCCGAGAGGCTCGAGGTCTGGGCGCTGACGGACGTCGATGGGGCGGTGAGCGACCAGGTGTCGGCCACCTTGATGGTGTCGGCGCCCTGGATGGTCTCGCTGCGGGTGTCGCTCGTCTCGCTGAGCTGCGCGTCGACCTTCCAGGTGCTCGAGTTCCGGACGTCGATCTCGAGGTCTACGCAGTCGACCGTGAGGGTGTTCTTCGGCGCCTCGTACGTGATGTCGCCGGGATCGGCCGTGAGGGTGATGGTGTCGGCGGCGACGTCGATGACGAGGTGCCGCTTGTTGGGGCCATCGATGATGGTGATGCGTTCACCACCCTCCGTGTCCTCGAAGATGATCTGGTGCCCGTTCCGGGTGCGCCAGATCTTGTGGTTGTCGACCCCGTCGGGGTTGCCCGGGGGTGGCACCGCGTCGTTGCCGTTCCACACGCCCCCGAGGACGTAGGGCTGGTTGGGGTCGTTGCGGTCGAAGACCACCACCACCTCATCGCCGATCTCCGGGAGCCAGAAGGAGCCGCGGCCCGCGCCGGCGTATGGCTGGGCGATGCGCGCCCAGTGGCTCTCCTCGGCGTCGTGCAGCCAGGGGAAGCGGACCTTGATGCGGCCCCAGCCGTCTGGATCGGTGTTGTTCGTGACCACGCCGATGACCGCGCCGGCCGGTCGCTGCCGGAAGTCGGAGACCCGGCGTCTCCCGAAGCGTTCGATCCGGCGCTCTTTGCGGCCACGCATCAGTCGACGGGGAGGACCAGGACGGGGGAGCGAGCCTCTGCGCCTTGGTGGCGCACCTCGAAGACGAGCTCGCGAAAGGGCGCCTCCTTCGGGACCTGCCACGAGGCCTGGGCGACGTCCCCGTCGCAGGTGCCGCTCAACTCGGCGACCGGCGTGTCGCCCACCAGCGAGCGCACGACGAAGCTCAGCGGCGTGTCCGCGGCGATGCCGTCGGTGGTCGCCACCAGGTCGACGTTCTCCCCGGGGTTGGCGTCGGAGGGCACCCAGCGCGCGCGGACCAACGCCACGGCGTCGAGGTCGCGCGGGACGACGTGGCGCGCGACGGCGCTGGGGGAGGGCGGCGGAGGGGCCGCGGCCTGCGCCTCGCGGCGGCGCTCCAGGCGGCCCACGCGGTGGTCGATGTCGGCCAGCTTCTGCTGCCACTCGGGGGCCTCGGGGTCGCGCGTGCGCTGAAGCGCGTCGATCGACTGCCGCACCTCCAGGAGCTCGTTCTCCCAAGCCGCGACGCGCCGCTCCATGAGCGTGCTCTTCCGCCGGAGGAGCTCCAACTCCGCGAGGACCTGGAGCGGCTCTTCCTTCACCTTCGCCATCGATCTCTCCGTGAGAGGGACAGCGTCCGGGAAAGCGGCCCGGGATTCAAGTGCTCATGCCCCTCGCCCGACCCGGATGGTAGTTCTGCCAGTCGAGCTCGCTGTCGGCGATGAGCGGGGCCGTGTCGGGGTCGCCGCCGAGGATGAGTGAACGGTCAGCCGAGCATCGGCTCGGGGGTGGCCTGGGCGAGCACTTGGGGGTGCGCGGCCATCACGTCGGCGCCGCAGACGGCGCAATGGGGGGCGGCGGGTTGGTCGAAGGCGCAGGCGGGGCAGGACATGGTGCTGCCCGGCGGGAGGGTCTCGGGGCCCGTGTGCTGGCGGGCGAGGCGCTCCCGGGCGACGCCGCGGACGCGCTCGAGCTGTTCCGGGAGGTCGCGCATCGCGCGGTGGAAGGCGGCGCGGCCGAGTTGGAAGCAGGTGAGCTCGGTGGCGGCGCGGACGGTGGCGGTGGCGGGCACCTCGTCGATGAGTGAGATCTCGCCGAAGAAGTCGCCGGGGCCGAGGCGCGCCAGGTGGTCTCGGAGCTGGTCGTCGCGCCAGACCTCGGCCTCCCCCGCGAGGACGACGTAGAAGCCGTCGCCGGCGTGCCCCTGCCGCACCACGTCTTCCCCGGCCCTCCAACTGTGGGGGGTGAAGAGGGCGAAGAGGGCGTGGCGCTGCTCGGTGTCGAGGGCCGCGAAGCATGAGTCGGGTGGGACGAGCTGGGAGAGCACGCGGTCGCGGTAGACGTGGCGCAGCATCTTGGGCATGCCTCGCACCTGGTTCACGGCGCGGGCGAGGGCCTTGCGCTCGAGCACGAGCACCGAGCAGCCGCCGTCGGCGATGACCGAGGCGGTCCGAGGCGTGTGGGCGATGACCGCGATCTCGCCGAAGCTCTGACCGACATCGAGGCGGGCGAGGACCCCGGCGCCCTCTCGCTCGACGCGCACGTGCCCTCCGTAGACCACGTAGATGCCGAAGGAGCGCTCGCCCTCGCGGAGCAGGACCTCGCCGTCGACGAAGTGGCGGATGGGCGCGTCGGTGGCCAGGCGCAGGAGCGCGGCGCCGGCCTCGGGCGGGGCGCCGAACTGGTCCGCGTAGCGCTCGGCGTGGGCGCGGGCTCGTTCGTCACGCTTGGCGTTCGCCAGCGCGCGCAGCGCGTAGACGGCGGGGCCGAAGGCGTAGGGCTGGCGTCGCTGGAGGGCGATGGCCGCCTCGGCGCGCCGCAGCGTCGTGTCGAGTGGATGCATCGGGTGAGGATAGTCGGCGAAAAACGAAAAAGAACCCGTCCGTGGAAAGGCAACACCCCTCTGAGACGTCCAATCCCGGGCGTCCGAGAAACCGGGGAATGTCCATGAGCCTGATCGAACGCACATTTCGCGTCGCCGCCGTCGCGCTGGCGGCGGTCGCCTTCACCGCCTGTGCGACCGGCGAGGAGGCCCCCACGGTGGTGGGGGACGCGCCCGCCTACGGCACGGTGCATCTGGCGCTGTCGGCCGAGCACGGTGATCTCGCCGAGCGCGTCGAGCTGCGCTTCGATCCCGTCGGAGAAGGGGAGCCGATCGTCGACGAGTTCGCGCTGGGGGCCGACGCGTCCCTCGCGAGCCGCAACTACCGATTGCCCCCCGGCGACTACGACATCAGCGCCGTGGGCTTCGGCGCCGATGGAGATCGCGTGCTCGAGGGCAGCGCGCCGCGGACCAACGTGCAGCCGGGGGACAACGTCGTCGCGCTGCTCTTGTCCCCGACGGGCGAGGACCTCGCCGACGTGTACGTCACCCTCGACAGTCCGTCCGTCGCCATCGGCTACGTGGCCACCGACGGTGACGCCCGCGAGGGCGGGCTGGTGCGGATTCAGGTTCGCGCGACCGTCGTCGACGACGAGGCACCGATCGATTTGCTTGGGGTCACGGGTCGGGTCTTCGTCGAAGGCCCGGACGGCGAGCGACCGCTGATCGACGTCGAGTTCGCCGGAGATCCCGACGAGCCGCTGCGGTTCGACGCCCAACTCCCCGCCGACTGGCTGGGCGAGGCGCGCCTCGAGGTCCACCTGCTCGAGGACGGCGCGGTGGCGGATCGTACGAGCAAGGCGATCAACGGTCACCCGTCGGCGGAGACGATGGAGATGGTGCGAGCCGTCAGTGAGGTCTTGGTCCAAGACGACGACGGCACCTTCCGGCCGATCGGGGAGCCGATCGTCACGGAGAGCGGCTTCGCCTTGGAGGGGGAGGGGCTCGACGCGCTCAACGCGGCGTTGACGCGGATGAACGACGCCGCGATCGAGGGGGACTTCGCGCTGGGTGTCGGCAACGTCCCGGCGGCGTTGGTCTACGCGAGCTTCGGCTACTGGGGATGCGTGGCGAAGGTCCTGCAGTGCGAGGTGCTCACGGCGGCCTGTATCGCCGCTGCGCCGGCGGCGGCCGCGGGGTGTGCCGCGGTGTGCGTCGAGACCGCCGGCCTCGGCTGCGTCGCGTGCATCGCCACGGCCACCGGCGGGGTGGTGGCGGTCTGCGGCTCGGCCTACGACTGCTGGGTCGAGGCGCGCCGTCAGGGCTGCCTCTGATCCGAGTCTGATCCACTCGAAGGGGCGACGAGCGTTGCCCCTTCGAAAAAAGGGTGCCCACGGATCGCGGCGGTCGGGTCATGCCCCCGCAACCACCGACCGAGGGAACGACCGTGCGCGTGCTCATCCTCCTGTTTCTCTGCTCGAGCTCCGCGTCCGCCTGGACGCTCGTCGACACCAGCGAAGGCGACTGCCTCGCCGTGCTCTCCCACCGCGTGACGCTCGACGTGGGGCCCCGGACGGCGACCGCCGTGACCGAGATCGTGCTCGACATCGGCGCCGCGGACCTCGAGGTGCTGGTCCCACGGGTCGCGGCCGGCGAGGTTCGCGCTTGGGCCGATGGCCACCCGCTTCAGGTCGAGACGATGGGCGCCGACGAGGTCACCGACGCGCTGGTGGCGCGCGCCTCTGAGCGCTCACGCCCGACTCTGGTCTCGGTGGCCGGTCGCCCAGCGTCGGTGATTCGCTATCGCGCGGCGCGACCCCAGACGTTGCGCATCGAGTCGACGCCCCTCGTCGAGCGCGGCGCGCCGATGCCCCACATCATGGTGCCCCTGCGCACGCTGGGTACCTTCTGCGCCCCGGTCCCGGTGGAGGTGGAGGCCACCGTGCGCACCGCCGATGGACTGGGCGCCGTCTTCGCGCCCTTCCACGACCTTCAGATTGAGCGGCCCGACGCGAACACGGCGCGCTTCGTCTTCGTGGGCGACGACCACCACGACCTGCATCTCTACCTCGCGTCGTCCGCGGCGGAGGTCGCGGCGAACGCGATCACGTGGCGCGCTCCGGCGTGCGAGGAGGCGCCGAGAGCCGGCTACGTGCTGGTCGCGGCGGGACCCACGAGCCTGGAGCGCGACGACGCCGTGGCCAAGGACGTGGTGCTGGTGATCGACCGCTCGGGCTCGATGGCCGGGGAGAAGACGGAGCAGGTGAAGCGGGCGCTGCATGCGATCCTGGGTGGGCTCGGCCCCGCTGACCGGTTCGACCTCATCACCTTCGCGGGCGACGTCCGCGCGAGCTTCGGGCGGCTCGAGGAGGCGGAGGACGGCCGCGTCGAGGCGGCCCGCCGGGTGGTGGACGGGATCGCGGCCGACGGTTCGACCGACATCCACGGTGCGCTGTTGGCCGCGCTGGCGATGGTCAACCAAGGGAGCCACGACCGGCCGCGGATGGTGGTCTTCCTCACCGACGGGCAGGCGACGGCGGGGGTCACGGACAACGAGGCGATCCTGGCCGATGTCGAGGCCGCCAACGAGCTGGGCGTCCGCGTCTTTACCTTCGGCGTCGGCGATCGGGTCAATACGCGGCTGCTCGACGAGCTCGGGCGGCGGACGAACGCGGCGACGCACTACATCCGCCCGGGGGATGACATCGACGCGGCGCTGGTGGACTTCTACCGCGAGATCCAGGCGCCGGTCTTCACGGACGTGACCCTCGAGGCGCGGGGCGTCACCCTCGACGATGTGCTCCCGCGGGCCCTGCCCGATCTCTTCATCGGGTCGCAGCTCCTCGTCACCGGGCGTTACGGCGAGGGGTCGAGCGCGTCGCTGTCACTCGAGGGGCGCGCCGCTGGCGGCGAGACCGCCTTCGAGGTCCGAGGCGACATCGTCGCGCGGGGCGAGGCCCACGCCTTCCTTCCGCGGCTGTGGGCCAGTCGGCGAATGGCGGAGCTGCTCTACGAGGCGCGACAGGCCCCCGACGACGAGGCGCTCATCGCCGAGATCAAGGCCCTCGCCTGGCGGCATGGCTTCGCGACCCGATTCACGCGCTTCTCCGAGGGGCAGGACGGGCGGGTCGCCGCCGGCTACGACAACCCGACGGGGGACGAGGTGGGCGACGAAGCGGTGGGGACCTCCTCGGACATCAACGAGATGTCCGGGAACAGCAACGCAGATGCCTACAGCCAGGGGGATGGGCCGGTGCAGATGGTGCAGGTCCTCGACCGCACGCTGGTGCGCGAGGGCGCCACCTGGCGCGACACGACGGTGCCCATCGGGGCGCCGACGATCGACATCGAGCTGTGGAGCGATGATTGGCGGCGGCTGGTGGACGCCGGGGCCGGGCCGCTGCTCGCGGTAGGCCGAGAGGTGGTCTTCGGCTGGCGTTGCCACACCGTCCGCATCTTCGATGGCGCAGGTGAAGCGCCGCTCACGCCGGACCCGTTGCCGCCGGCCGCAGCCGAGCGGGCGCCAGCGCCGCAGGTGATGGGGGAGGCGCCACCGCCGGTGCCGGCGCGACCCCGCGCGCAGGGGTGCGCGGCCGGCGGTGAGCCCGCGGCGCCGTGGGCGATCATCGCGCTGTTGGCACTATCGAGGCGGCGCCGGGCAGTGTGATGCTCCGTCGGCGGAGGAGCTGCGAATCGACCGCGAAGCGCTCACGGAGATGTACGTCCAGCATGGCCCCGCCGTGCATCGCCGGGCCCTCGCGCTGCTGCGGGACGCCGACGAGGCCCGTGACGTGATGCAGGACGTGTTCGCGAAGCTGGTCGCCCACCACCACCGCCTGCGCGGTGACGTGCCCGTCTTGCATTGGCTCTACCGCGTGACGACCAACACCTGCCTGAAGCGGTTGAGACGTCGGCGGACGCATCCCCTCGCCGATCCGGAGGCGCTCCACGCCCTGGCAGGTGGAGGCGAGACGCAGGTCGTCGATCGCAGCGCGGTGCTCACGATGCTCTCGCGCCTGGGGCCGATGGCTCAGGAGATCGCGGTGTACTACTACCTGGACCAGATGACGATGGAGGAGGTCGGCCAGATGGTCGGTCGATCTCGAAAGACGGTGGGGCGCAAGGTCGCGGAGATTCAGCGGCGCGCGCGGGCGATGCTGTCGTGAGCCACATCAGCGACCTGGTCATCGACGGGCTGCACGGTGGTTCGTTGTCGGCGGGGGAGGCCGCCGCGGCCCGGGCGCATCTGGAGGCGTGCGCGGCGTGCGCCACGCGGGAGGCGGAGCTGCGGATGGCGCGCCGGGCCTTCGAGGCGAGCTTCTCCCCGGACCAGCTCGCGGCGCAGACCCTGTCGCGACCGTCGGGGGGATCGCCTTGGGCGTGGGTCGGCGCGCTGGCCGCGGTGGCGGCGCTGGTGCTGGTGGCCGTCAACCTGCGCGCGCCTGCGCCCGAGACGCGGGTCAAGGGCGCGGCGGAGGCCGTCGAGCTCTTCGTGCTGCGTGGCGGCGAGCCGGTCAGCGCGACGGCGGTGGCGCCGGGGAGCACGCTGAGGCTGCGCTTCGATCCCGGGGGGCGAGCCTTCGCCCGGTTCCTCTGGGCTGACGCGGACGGGGGCTTGGGGGCGCTGTCGCCGTTGAGCGCCGCCCCGGCGATGGGGCTTGGCGACGGTCGTGGGCCTCGGTGGTTGCGCTACGAGATCGAGCTCGACGCCGAGGCGCGCGACGAGGCGGCGGTGGCCGTGTTCTGCGACCGCGATTTCAGCCACGCGGAGGCCATCGCGGCGCGCGCCGACTGCGACGTGGTGCGCGTCGCGGTGCGGAAGAAGCGATGAGGCTCGCGCTGCTGATCCTGGTCTTGGGTGCCGCTGACGCGGCCCAGCCACGCTTCGGGCTCTTCGTCGGCTCGAACGGCGCGCCTCCGGGACGCGAGCCCTTGCAGCACGCCGAGGCGGACGCAGCCCGGCTGCGTCAGGTCTTCGTCGACGTGGGTCAGATGCGGGCCAAAGACGCCGTGCTGCTGACGAGCCCGGACCGAGCGCGCCTGCTCGACGCGATCGAGGGCCTCGCGGAGCGGGCCTCCGACGACGCGATGGTGGTCTTCTACTACTCGGGCCATGCCGACGATCGGGCGCTGTTGTTGGGGAACAGTGAGCTGCGGCACGCCGATCTGAGGGCCGCGCTGGGCCGGCTCCCCGGGCGGCTTGGGGTGCACGTGGTGGACGCCTGTCGCGCCGGGGCGTTGGTGCGTGCCAAGGGGGCGAGGCGGGGAGCGCGGTTCTCGGTGGACGTCGAGCCGGTGGCCGCCGGCCGCGCCGTGATCGCCTCGAGCGCCGCCTTCGAGGACGCCCAGGAGAGCGATCGCCTGGGAGGCTCCTTCTTCACAATCCACCTCGCCAGCGGCCTCCGTGGGGCGGGGGACCTGGACGGCGATGGCGCCGTGACGCTGGTCGAGGCCTACGACTACGTCTACGCGCGCACCGTGGAGAGCACGCGGGCTACGACGGCGGGGCCGCAGCACCCGACGTACCGCTACGACCTGCGTGGGCGCGGCGACACGGTGCTCACCTGGGTCCGTGACGCGGCCACCGCCGGCCTGGTGCTCGCCGGCGGTGGAGACTACCTCGTGGTCGACGGCGCCACGGGCCGGGTGGTGGCCGAGGTGGCGGCGCGCGCGGCGGGGGACGTCCTCGCGCTGCGCCCATCGACCTACCGCGTGAGCCGCCGAGATGACGACGCCCTGTACGAGGGGGAGGTGGCCCTCGTGGCCGGGGTGGCGACGGAGGCCGACGCGCATCTGACGCGGCGGGTCGAGTACGCGCGGCTGGCGAGGAAGGGGGGCGGGTCGGCCCATGCGGTGTGGGTCGAGGGCGGCGTACGCGGTCCGCTGGGCGCCGGGGTGGAGGCGGCGCCGATGGCCCGGCTCGGCTACGCCCTGGATCTGCGGTGGTTGTCCCTGCGCCCGCATGTGTCGGTGAGCACGAGCGCCTTCGGCGATGCACAGCAGACACCGCGGCTGGATCTCGACGTGACGGAGCTCGCCGCCGGGGTCGAGGTGCGTCGCGCGCTGGATCTGCGCTGGCTGACGGTGGCGGGCGGGGTCGTCCTCGACGGGCTGTTTCTGCGTCAGACCGACCGCGCCGGCGGCGAGCCGGACCGTGCCGCCTGGGGCTTTGCGCTGGGCGCGCTGGTGGGGCTCGAGCCGCCGCCGCTGGGGCCGATCGGCTTCAGCCTGACGGGGGAGCTCGACGCCTACAGCTTCCCCGCGAGCGACGCCGATCGCGCGCCGGCGGGGGATGGCGCGCTGGAGACGGTGCTCACCTTCCGAGTGATGTTGGGGATCGGTCATGCGTTTTAGGATCTCTTTGGCGGTCCTGGCCCTCGGTTGCGGCGATCCGCTGGTCGGCGACGCCTACCTGGGCACGCCGGCCTTCGAGTTGCACGGCGCGGTGCAACAAGCGGAGGTCGCCGAGGTGTCGAACGCGCGGCTGAGCCTGTTCTGGATCGGCTTCGACAGTCGGACTCAGTCGCGCCAGGTCGTCGAGCAGCGGGCCACCGTCGACTCGGAGTTCGCGCGGTTCGACCTCGCGCTCTTCGACGCTCCGCCCCCCGAAGCGCTCACCTTCGACGGCGCCGGGATCGCGCTGGTGGTGGTCTACGCGGACCGCAACGAGAACGGCGCCCTCAACAGTGATCTTCGCTCGCCGCAGGAGGGTCCCGACACGGTGCTCGGCGCCAGCGTGCGGCATCTGGTGGTCTACGCCACGGACGCCTTGGAGGCGCGGGGACGCGCGGCGGGCGTGCTCGGATCGATCGCGGCTGGCTACCACCTCTACGAGACCGACGACTCGAGCTGCCGGTTCGTCGAGGCCGCCCATTGCGTCGGGCAGGGCACGCTCACGGAGGTGGATCCCTCGACCGCGCTGCTCGTGGAGCTGCACCCGGACCCGTCGGCGGTGCGCGTGCCGAACCCCGCGGTCCCCGGCCAGAGCGGCACCGGGACCGAGCCGGGCAACCTCTACGGTCCCTGACGCCTGGTCAGCGTCGGCGGCGGAGGCCGAGGAGCAGCAGGGCGAGTATCCAGGGGGCGCTGGACCCGCCCTGAGCGTCGCAGTTGCACGCGATGGAGTCCGCCGGTTCGTCCTTCTTGCCGCCGTCGGGGCCGCCGTCGGGGGGGGGGACGATGTCGCCGCCTTCGCCACCGAAGCCACCGAAACCGCCCGCCCCGCCGCCCCCATCCTCGCCGCCTGCGCCGCCGTCGGGGAGGATCGGATCGATCTGGGGATCGACCCAGTCCTGCGCGCACTGGGCGCTGCCGTCCTCCGCGACCTCGCAGCGCTCGCCGGGGGGGCACTCCACGTGGGCGCAGGGGTCGCCCTGGCAGATGCCGTCGACGCAGAGCTGGTCATCGGCGCAGGCCGCGTCGGCGCAGGGGTCGCCGCGGCAGTCGCCGTCCTGGCAGACGGCTTCGTCGGCGCACTGCACGTCCCAGCATGGGTCGGCGACGCACTCACCGTCGCGACACACCTCGTCGAGCGGGCAGGAGATCGGGGCGCAGGAGGGGACGCAGAGGCCGACCCGGCAGAACTCGCCTTCGGCGCACCGGACATCGACGCAGGGGTCGGGCTCGCACAGGTGGTCGGCGCAGCGCTCCCCCTCGGGGCAGCCGACCTCGGCGCAGTCGTCGGGGACGCACTCTCCGCCCTTGCAGGCCTCGCCGGCGTCGCACATCACGCCGCCGCACGGATCGACGCACTGGCCACCCTCCTGGCACACCTCGTCGGGCTCACACTCGACGAAGACGCAGGGGTCGCCGCACAGCCCGTCGACGCAGACCTCGCCGCCGGGGCACTCGTTTTGCTGGCAGGGATCGAGGCATCGGCCGTGGTCGCAGATCCGTCCGCGGGAGCACGGCGCGTCCTCGTCGACGGTGCCATCGCAGTCCTCGTCGACGCCGTTGCACACCTCCTCGTGCAGCTCGCCGCACAGCCCGCAGGCGTTTCGCAGGTCCTCGTCGACGGCGCCGTCGCAGTCGTCGTCGATCCCGTTGCACTCCTCGGCCACGGGCTCGAGATCGGGGCTGCAATGCACCTCCCCGGCGAAGCAGACGCCGACCCCCTCGGCGCAGATCCCGGGTTGCCCCGTCGCGCAGACCACGCCGTCGGCGCCGATGCCCTCGTCGATGGCTCCGTCGCAGTCGTTGTCGAGCCCGTCGCAGGCTTCGAAGGCGGGCAACGCCTCGGGCTCGCAGATGAAGCCGCCGTTGTCGCAGAGCAGCAGCCCGTCGGCGCAGATGCCGGGCTCACCGGTGTCGCAGGGCCCCGGAGAGTCGACGTCCTCGTCGACCTGCCCGTCGCAGTCATTGTCGAGCCCATCGCAGGCCTCGTCGATGGGGTCGCCTGCGCAGGGGTCGCACTCGTCTCCGATCTCGTCCCCGTCCTCGTCGGCCTGGTCGGCGTTGGGCAGGTCAACGCAGTTGTCGCAGACGTCGCCGCGGGCGTCGCCGTCGCCATCGGCCTGGTCCTCGTTGGCGAGGCCCGGGCAGTTGTCGCAGGCGTCGCCGAGGGCGTCGCCGTCTCCGTTGGCCTGGTCGCCGTTCGCCGCGCCCACGCAGTTGTCGCACAGGTCCCCGCGCCCGTCCTCGTCGGCGTCGGCCTGGTCCGGGTTGGCGCGCTGCGGGCAGTTGTCACAGCCGTTGCCGAGGCCGTCGTTGTCGTCGTCGGTGGGATCGCCGTCGTCGGGGACATCGGGGCACACGTCGCAGGCGTCGCCCTGGCCGTCCTCGTCACGATCGGCCTGGTCGGGGTTGGCGACGCCCGCGCAGTTGTCCTCGGCGTCGCACACCCCGTCTTCGTCCGTGTCGACGCAGCCGCCGCCCACCGACCGCTCGAGGACGAGCAGGGCGTAGCTCTGTGAGCTGTACTCGTTCCACCGGCTGTTCCCGGCCCCCGGCTGGAACTGCCCCGCCTGGTCGAGGGCGCCCATCAGCGTGTACGCGTAGTCGTAGTACCAGCGCGCCGGCTCGTGGATCGACTGGTAGTAGGGGGCTGGCTCGCCGCCGAAGCGCACCCGCGGATCGCTGTTCGGATCACGGTGCACCTGCCGCCCGTTGAACGCCGGCGCGGCCCCGGGCGCGAGGGTGCCGATGTCGGTGGTCGTGAGGTTGCCGGCGGCGGGGGCGATGCCCGAGTCTTCGATGAAGGTGTAGGCCTTGGCCGAGGACCACAGGTAGTAGTGGTAGGAGTTCGCCCACCCGCCATTGGCGCGGCTGGTGGTGGTGTAGGCGTAGCGGTCGTAGAGCCAGCGCAGATAGCCCTGGACCGAGCCGTTGTTCAGGTCTGAGCCGCCGATGATCTGCCCCCACAGGCCCGAGGCCGTCTGCTGGTAGCTGCTGGCGCGGCCCACCTGGTAGCCGTGCCCGCGCTCGTCGGGGTGGAGCCCGTCGGCGCGGCCGTTGGCGGCGTAGGAGGCGCCGCAGCTCGCCACCGCCGCGTTGAGCTGAGCGAGGCGATTGGCGTCGGCGTAGTTCGGATCGGCGAAGACGCCACGCGCCGCGGCGAGGCCCGCCATGACGAGCTGCGTGGTCGAGGAGTCCGTGCAGCCGCCGTTGTTGTAGCACCAGTAGCCGTGGCCACCCTGGTTGGCGCGCATTCGGTCGAAGACGCGCTGGATGGCGGCGATCGTCGGCGCTTGCTGGGGCCCGCCGGAGCGCAGATAGACCGACAACGCCATCAGATCGGCGCCGTCGCGGTAGGCGTAGAAGGCCGCCCCCGGCGCGCGCCCGATGATGTAGCCCATGATGCGCTCGATGCGCTGCTGGTCGTCGGGCGTCGCGTTCGCGTAGCCGGTGGGGGCCGCGTCCAGGTCGTCGCTCTCGCGCTTCTCGAGGAGCGCGAGGGCGCACAACCCCGCGGCGTTGCCGCATGCGCTGTTGGCGTTGAAGGCGCCGCGGCCGTCGAGCCAGGCCAGCCCGAGGTCGATGGCGGCGCCGACGTCGCGGCTGAAGTTCGTCTCGTCGGCCCCCGCGGGGACGGCGAGCAACGTGGTGATGAGCACAGCGGTTCGCATCGTTGCCCCCTGGGGAAGCGGAGCACCCAGGAGATTCCAAGGGGACCCCCGCGGTCAACCGGAGCACCGCTACGCCACTCCCGCGCGGGCGCTTGCCCCGGTCCGCACCGCGTCTCGGTCCGTGGCGCCCGGCACGGCCCTTGAAACGCGGGGGGCTCGTCCCTCCAACGCCGCCTCAGGAGATCCGAGATGGTACGCGACGCCCTCATCCCCGCCGCCGGCCGCGGCGCCCGCCTCGATCGACCCCAGACGCCCAAGCCCCTGGTGGACGTCGGCGGGGAGCCGCTGATGCTGCGCACGCTGCGGCAACTCCACCGCGCGGGGGTGCGCCGCGCGGTGGTGGTCGTCGGATACGAAGCGCCCCGCCTTCGACGCGCCCTGGCCCACCACGGGATCGCCGAGATGGAGCTCGAGATCGTCGAGAATCCGGGCTGGGAGGCGGGCCTCGCGAGCTCGCTGCTCGTGGCGCGTGACCGCTTCGACGGCCCCTTCGCGCTGGCCATGGGGGATCACGTCTTCGATCCGCCCCTGGTCTCGCGCCTCCTGGCCGCCGAGCCTGAGCCCGACGGCGTGGTCTGCCTGGTCGATCCCCGCGCCGAGGAGGTCCATGACCTCGAGGCGGCGGTGAAGGTGCGCCTCGAGGGGGACCGCGTCCGCGCCCTCGGTCGCACCCTCCGTGACTTCGACGCCGTCGATGCCGGGCTGTTCCTCGCGACGCCGGCGCTCTTCGACGCGCTGGCCCGGGGCGGCGACGATCTCACCCACGGCGTCGATCGGCTCGCGCGAGCCGGGCGCGCGCGGGCGGTGTCGACCGGGGAGGCCCGTTGGGACGACGTCGACACCCCCGCGGCCCTGGTCCACGCCGAGCTGCGGCTGCGCCAGGCCCGCCGCGTCGCCCGCATCGACGCGGCGCCGGCGCCCCCGGGGGACTATGCCTTCCACACGGGGCGGACGGTGCGCACCGAGGTCGTCGTCGAGCGAGGGCTCGCGGCCTTCCCGGACCGGGCGGGGCTTGTCCCCCGCGAGAGCGCGTCGTCGCCGGTCTTCGTGTTCACCGACGAGACCGTGAACCGGCTCTACGGCGACCGCTTCGTGGGGCGGCTCGCCCACGCTGGCTACGACGTCCGCCGGGTCGTGATGGCGGACGGCGAGGCGTCCAAGACCCTCGCGCACTACGCCTACCTCGTGGAGCGGGTCCTCTCCCAGGGCATCGACGAGCGGTCGGTGATGATCTCGTTGGGGGGCGGGGCGGTGTGCAACGTGTGCGGCTTCATCGCCTCTACGCTCTACCGTGGCGTGGACCTGGTCCACGTCCCGTCGACCTTGATGGCTCAGGCCGACGCAGCGATCAGCCACAAGCAGGGGGTCAACGGCGCGCGGGGCAAGAACCTCGTGGGCAGCTACCACGCGCCTCGGCGGATCGTGGTCGACGTAGATCTGCTGGCGACCCTCGATCTCCGGTACATGCGGGACGGCATGGCGGAGGTGATCAAGCACGGCCTGGCCCAGGACGCCGGCTACGCCACGTGGCTCGACGGCGAGCATGACCTGCGTGATCCCGACTTCCTGGAGGCGGTGGTGCGGCGCAACATCGAGCTGAAGTGCCAGCTCATGGCGCGTGACCCCAAGGAGTTGGCGGAGGGGATGGTGCTGCAGTACGGGCACACCGTCGGGCACCCGGTGGAGTACCTCAGCGGGTACCGGCTCACCCACGGCGAGGCGGTGGCGGTGGGGATGATGGCCAGCGCGCGGGTGGCACGGCTGATGGGCATGAGCGACCTCGTGGCGACCACCGCGCGCATCCTCCGGCGGTTCGGGCTGCCCACCGAGATCCCCGCCTCGCTGCGGGTCGCCGATATCCTGGCCGCGATGCGCTACAACAAGCGCTTCCTGGTCGAGGGGACGCGGATGGCGCTTCTGCGCGGGCTCGGTGAGCTGTGGAGCGTGGACGGCGAGCACGCCATCCCGGTCTCCGTGGCGGTGCTCTCGCGCGCGCTGCACGAGGGCCAGCGCCGGGTGGAGACGGCTGAGCTGGAGAGCTCCGGTCTCGAGGCCTCGGCGTGAGGGCGGTCGTCACCGGCGCCGCGGGTGGGATCGGCGCGGCGGTCTGCGAGGCCCTGCGCGCGCGAGGAGATGAGGTCGCGGGCCTGTCGCGCGCCGATCTCGACGTCACGGACGAGCGCGCCGTCCAGGCGGGCTTCGAGGCGCACGGGGCGATCGATGTGCTGGTCGCCAACGCCGGGGTGTGCGAGCCGGCGACGCTTCGGTCCGCGGCGGCGCCGGAGGTCTGGCGGCGTGTGTTGGCGGTGAACCTCGATGGTGTCTTCCACTGCCTGCGCGCCGCTCGACTGCGGTCGGGCGGACGGGTGGTGGTGATCTCCTCGGGGCTCGGCAAGGTCGGGCGCGCCGGGTATGGAGCCTACGCGGCGGCGAAGCACGGGGTGCTCGGCTTGATGCGCTGCGCGGCGTTGGAGTGGGCCGATCGGGGGATCACCGTCAACGCGATCTGTCCGGGGTGGGTCGACACGCCGATGGCCCGCGCCGACGTCACGCGCTCCGGGCGCCTGCGCATGGAGATCGAGGCGGAGATCCCCCTTGGTCGCTTCGTGCGCGCGGGTGAGGTGGCGGCGTTGGTGGGGTTTCTGACCTCGCCGGGCGCGGCGGGCGTCACGGGACAGGCCTACAACATCAGCGGCGGAGAGCTGCGGGCGTGATCGCCGTGGCCGTCGGGCACGTGACCCACGATCGGCGCGGCGCGGCGCTGGTCCCCGGCGGGAGCGCCTGGTACGCGGCGCGGGCGTGGGCGGCGGCGGGGCTCGCGCCGCGGATGGTCACCTGCGTCGGCGAGGACTTCCTCCACGACGAGGCGCTGCGCGGGCTCGGGGCGACGGTCGCGCGGGGGGGTGCCACGACGCTGTTCACCAACGAGTATCCCGCGGAGGGGCCGCGGCGGCAGCGGGTAGAGGCGGTGGCCCCGGAGGTGCGACCGCCAGCGGGGCTGCGTGCGGACCTGCTGTTGCTCGCGCCGGTGATCGGCGAGGTGTCGCTCGAGGCGTGGAGGGCCGTCGGGGGCTACCGCGTCTGCGGGTTGCAGGGCTGGCTGAAGCGTCGGGAGGGGGAGCGCGTGTGGTCGAGCACGGCCGGCATCGATCCGCGGGCCTTTGCGGGGAGCGACGCGGCGTGCCTGAGCGAGGAGGATCTCGGCGGCGATCTCGAGTGGCTCGGGGCCCTGCGCGCGGCGGTGCCGGTGGTCGCCTTGACCCTCGGCGGCGCGGGCTGCGAGGTCTTCCACGGGGAGGAGCAGGCGCGGATCACCGTCGAGCCGGTCGCGGCGCCGGACCCCACCGGGGCGGGGGACACGTTCGCGGCGGGCTTCGCGCTGGCCCTCGCGCGGGGGGCGCCGCCGGTGGTCGCGGGGCGGGCCGGATGCGACGCCGCGCGGGCGTTGTTGCTCGCCGCGGGCGCGTGCTAGCTTCCGCCGCACCGAGAGGGGGAAGCTGATGAATCGGATGCTCTTCGGACTGCCGCTGGCCTGCGTTTTGGCGCTGGGTTGCAGTGAAGACGACGTAAAGGACGCGCTCGGGGTCTCCGAGCAGGACGCCGGCGTGGTCAGCGTCGAGGTCGAGGCCTCGGGCGGTGACACCGTGGGCGACCTGACGGAGGACGAGAAGACCGGCGTCTGCGAGAGCTTCGTGCAGGAGATCGACGACGGCGTCGGCTTCCGCGCGAAGTGCAGCGTGGCGGGGGCGATCGCGGCGGCCCGGGAGGCCGACAACGGCCTCGAAGCGGTCCGCGCCGCGTGCGCGGAGGCGAAGGACGTGTGTGACGTGGCCGCGCAGGCGAGCAGCGAGGCGCCCAGCGTCCCGCTGGGAGATTGCGTGCTCTTCGGCGGCGACACCGCCGGCTGCGCCAACCCGCTGAGTATGCTCGAGGAGTGCCTCACGGCCCTCGGGCAGGGGGTCGCCGACGAGGTCAACGGCTTCGGCTGCGACTCGCTGACGCTCGAGACGGTGGTGGACGCGGCCTCCGGCGCGCTGACCGAGGCGATCGGTACGCTGAGCGGCGCCAACGACGTGCCCGCGTGCGCGACGCTCGCCGCGGAGTGTCCGGGGGTCTTCGGTACCGGCGGTGAGGGCGAAGGCGAAGGCGAAGGCGAGGGCGAAGGCGAAGGCGAAGGCGAAGGCGAAGGCGAAGGCGAAGGCGAAGGCGAAGGGGAAGGGGAATGAGCATGAAGCTCGATCGCATCCTGGTCCCCGTGGACTTCTCGCCCTGCTCGAAGGAGGCCGCGCGCCACGCCCTCGACATCGCGGGGCACTACGACGCCTCCGTCGAGTTCATCCACGCCTTCGAGGCGCCACACCACGCGCGGGAGGCGATGGTCGTGGCCCCCGACCAGCCAACGCTGACGATGAACGACTACCTGCGCAACCAGGCGCAGGGCATGCTCGATGCCCTCGTCGCCGAGACGGAGGGCACCGACGACGTGTCCCACGCCGCCCACATCGTCGCGGGCGCCGCCCACACCGCCATCGTCGAGCGCGCGCGGGAGACGCGGGTCCACCTCATCGTGATGGGCACCCACGGGCACGCCGGCAGCCTGAAGCACCGCCTTGTCGGCAGCGTCGTGGACCGGGTCCTCGCCGAGTCCCCCTGTCCCGTGTTGGTCGTTCACGAGGGCGACAACCACGGATGAGGCCACCTTCGTCGAGATCGACGAGACGGGCCGATTCCGCCGGAATCAGCCCGTGAGCCATCGAGCTCGCCTCGGCTCTGGTACAGCGACGATACGGCTCATCATGCGGCGGACGTTCGGATTCCACTCGCCCGAGGCGCCCATCGGGCTGGCGATGCTGGACCCCGGCGGGCTGTGCCCGCCGGGGCACGACTCCCTACGGGTGAAGCCGGCCACGCCTCCCTTCCACCCGCTCCCCGCCGCTCAGGGCCTGTCCATTCGGTGTTCGGAGTATCCGGCACCCACGAACATGTCAGGAGGGCCCCAAGAAAGCGGGATGTGAAGCGCTCATAGGCAGGCCAGTGGCATGGCGATGAGGCGCTCATCGATTCGCTCCACGCGCTCCCCGTTGTGGATGACGAGGCCGTAGGCGCAGCCCCGCTCGGCGATGAAGTCGCGGATGCCACGGAGGCTCCGCCGCTGTAGGCGCTGGCCGAACTTCACCTCGATGGGGAGCAGGCCGAAGTCACCCTCCAAGACGAGAGCCACCTCGGCCCCGCCGCCGGTTCGATAGTGGAAGGCCTCGTATGCGATGCCTTCTGCGTCCAGGCCCCGGAGCACGGTGTCGATGACGAACCCCTCATAGGAGTTGCCCATCTGTGGATGCGTCAACAGCTCGTCGAGACTGCCGAGATGGAGCAGGTGGTGGGCGAGGCCCGAGGGTGCTTCACCACCCGCTTCGTCACGTTCCTCGCGTAGGCCGGCAGATGGCGCCACATGAAGGTGCCGTGCGCGATGTGAAAGTACTCTCGCGCGGTTGGCTGGGACACGCCCAGCGCTCGGGCGACCTGGGCGTAGTTGATGATCGTGCCCGACATCTGGGCCAGCATCCGCACGAAGAGCCGGTACTTCTCGCGGTTGAGGCCCGGGAAGAGCTGGACGATGTCTCGGTCGATGTAGGTCGCGACGTAGCTTTGCATCCACAGCTTGTGGAACCGTGCGCTCTGCCGAACCCAGGGCTCTGGGTAACCCCCGCGGTGCCAGTGGTCGAAGACCGCGCCTACCTCGTAGCGCGCCTCGAGGGCCAGGAGGGCCTCCGGCGGTGCCTTGTCCGCGAGCAGGGAGAACAACCGGGAGGGCGGTGCTGCGAAGGCTTCGGCCAGTGAGAATGGTGCCATCTCGATGATCGCGACCCGACCCGCCAGGCTCTCCGAGACTGCCCTCAGCAGGCTCGGTGAGCTGGAGCCGGTGATGACGAAGCGCCCCATCGTCTGTCGCTCGCTGTCGATAGCCACGCGTAGCGCCGGAAAGAGGCTGGGGACCAATTGGCACTCGTCGAGTGCGACCATCCGCGGGTTGAGCCGAAGGAAGAGGTCGGGAAGCCAGCTCGCGGTCGCTGCCCTTCTCCAGGTCGAAGTGCCGCCACGAGTCCGGGAGCCGCTGAAGGAGCGTCGTCTTCCCGCACTGGTGAACCCCCAGGATGGCGACACAAGGGAAGAGCGTGAGCAGCTCGTTGAGCAGCGCGGAGATGTGCCTGTCCACACCGCCCATAACCAAAGCCTGGGTTTGATAAAGCAAGGTCTCATGCGCATCGACGCGGAGAGGGCCAACTACCCGGTGGCCATGATGTGCCGGCTCCTGGCGGTGTCACGCGCTGGCTACTACGAGTGGAGGGGCCGCGAACCCAGCAAGCGAGCCAAGGAGGATGGCGTGCTGACGGTGAAGATCGCCGCCTCCCCACAAGCGCAGCCGCGGCACCTATGGCAGCCCCCGGAACCTGGCGGATCTGGGGGAGGGGCACCGGGTGGGCCGCAAGCGGGTGGGCCGGTTGATGACCGAGCAGGGCTTGGCGGGGGGCAGACCCCGCCGCGACCCCCAAGACGGAGCTCATCTACCGGCGCCCCTGGCCGCGCCAGAAGGAGGCCAGGACGGCCATCCATGAGTACATCGGGGGATTCTCCAACGGCTCCCGGCGAGAGACGCTCACGGGAAAAAAGGAATCGACTGGCATCTGCGTAGGGACCTTCGCAACACGACGAAGGAGCGACGATGTCCCTGCGAATCCCGAACTTCTTGACCCTGTGCGTTGCCTTGAGCGCGTGCGCCCCACAACCCATCGAGGCGGAGTTCTCCGCGCCCTCCGAGGGCCGCGGCGCGAGCGCGAAGGCTGACGAGGCGGGGCCGACGGAGCCGCCGCTGGAGTGTGGCGAGCTGGAGGTGGGGCCCGCGCCGGAGGAGGTGGCGAGCTTCGGTGGGTTGGCCGACGCCTTGGGGGAGATGATCGAGGCGCAGGGGGACGACTGCGAGGTCTTTACGGAGTGGGCCGAGGCCGCCGAGCTCGAGGAGCCGGAGGCTGTGCCGGAAGAGGAGCCGGAGCCCGAGCTGGAGATCGATCCGCGGGAGGACGAAGCCTACGAGCGCTTCGCCGCGCGCCTGGAGTGGCTCGCCGACGATCCGCTGGCCAACGCCGTCGCTCTCCAACTCGCGAGCGCCATGTTCGGCACCGACGACCTCGAGGACAGCGAGTACGAGGGGCTGTTCGAGGATCCGCTGGCGGAGTACGGGGACCTCCTCGAGCTCGAGGACATCCCCCTCGACGAGGAGGAGGAGATCATCGAGACGGAGCTCTCCCCCGAGTTCGTCGAGTGGGCGCAGGCGCAGCCCGAGCCGGAGCCGGAGGGAGAGGAGGCCGACGAGTTTGGCGTCCGGGCCCACGCGCTGGAGGGGAAATGCGGCAAGCCGGAGAGCTTCTGGCCGCCGAGCAGCAACCAGCCCAGCGAGTATGCCCGCGGGAGCGCGCTGGCGGTGGTCGTCTACCTGAACCGGCCGTCGAGCGGCTTCTTCGGCATGTCGGGCGGCCCCTTCGGCTCCCGGGAGCGGCAGCGGGTGCGCAACACGGTGCGTACGTCCCACGCGATCTGGCGCACGGCGGCGAGGGACTTCGGAGGGAAGCTGCGGTTTCGGATGGTCGAGGCCGCCGTGAACATGCACCACATCGGCAGTGACTCGGCGCGGTGGACCGAGAACCAGATGGTCTACAACACGATCGAGAGCCTCGGCGGGCTCGCCGGCCGCAACCTGAAGAAGGAGCCCTGGGGTAGCTACAAGCCGTCAAAGCGACACGCCGACCTCGGGCTCTTGGCCGATCGCATGCGCAAGGCCTTTGGCACCGATCACGCCTACTTCATCTTCGCGGTCGACTCGGGCTACCAGGCCACGCCCACGTTTCGCACCGGTCACGGCGCCTACGCCTACACCAACGGCGGCATGATGTTCGTGAACTTCACGGCCTGGGGCCTGGGGATCAACGAGTACGCCGTGAGCCACGAGACGGGGCACGTCTTCGGCGCGCTGGACCACTACAAGCAGGCCGGGGTCGGCTGCCGTGAGCGGGGCGGCTACCGGGGCGTGGCGACGACCATCCAAGAGGACGGCGACAGCCGTCGGAACGAAGGCTGCACCGGCTCGCAGCGGGACATCATGGACCGCTTCAGCAGGGTCTGGTGGTACTGGACGACCCACGGCGGACAGACGCCCTTCACCCGGGTGACCGCGGGCCAGACGGGCCTGGACAAGGTCGACGAACGCCCCCGCCTCGAGATGACGGTGGCCGGCGCCTGGCGCTTCTCGAGCTTCTTCGGCTCGACTCAGCCGGTCAACCTCTACGCGGTCCACTACAAGACCGAGATCGGGACCATCGAGCGGCATCGGGCGGTCAGCGGCAAGCGACACCTGAGCCCCACCCGCCTCGACACCATCGAGCACGAGTACGAGGCGGGGTCGGGGCGACTCGAGCCGGTGCGGCTGCGGGCGGGGTCGCGGACCCAGGTTCAATGTGGCGCGCTGCTCCAATACAAGTGGGGCGCGCCCCCCAGCCGTCTGCGGATGCGGGTATACGACAAGCTCGCGCGAGGGACGTGCGCAGAGATCAGCAACCCACGGCGCGGCTCGAAGGCGACGGGGCAGCCCGGTTGCCCCTGGTAGGGCGTCAGAGGCCCAGCAGCATCCGTACCCGGTCCTCGAGGCTGCCGAGGCCGGCCTCGCGTCCCTTCTGTAGCGCCTCTTCGGCGGGGAGGCCCAGGCGCTCGGCGTGGTAGAGGGCCCACGACGCGCCGACCCGGTTGGACGAAGCGCAGTGGAGGTAGACCTGGCCGCCGGCTTCGCGGTGCTCGTCGTAGAGGTCGTACATGGCCTCGCGGAACTCGACGCGGTCGTAGTCGGCGCCCTGGGTGGGGTAGCGGGTGAACTGGCCGCCGAGGGACTCGACCACCCCGGGCTCGTCGAAGGGGTCCTCCTCCGGGTAGCGCAGGGAGATGATCGGGACGCCGGCGGCGACGATCTCACGCACCCGGGCCTCGGTGGGCTGGCCGGCGGTGATCCAGTCGAAGTCGACGTCGGCCTCGGTGGGCTCGGTGGCGCTGAGCGGTGGCTCGACGGCCATGTCGGCGGCGGCGTCGGCCTCGAGGGCGGCGTCGGCCTGGGCGGCGGCGTCGGCCAGGGCGGCCCCGTCGATCCCGACGGACACGTCGCCGGGGCCGATCGCGGCGTCCAAGACCTGCTGTTTCGAGTCCTCTGCTCCGCTCCCGTCGTCGCAGCCGAAGAAGGCGAGCAGCAGCAGCAGTCCGAATCTCTTCACGTCGTTCCCCCGGATCTCATGGTGGTCGATCAGGGAGGGTCGTACCCCAAGATGCGGACGGGTGATAGCGCCAAGTCGGCGCAGATGCTCTACGCGTTGGGCCGGACGCCCTCGCGCCCGCCGCAGGGCTGGACCGCCCTCATTCGTCGATGACCGCGAGGAACATGTCGGCGAGGGCGGCGTGGCCAGCGGTGCTGGGGTGGATGCAGGTGAGGTCGAACCACAGCTCGGCGTCGGGGCCGAGGTAGCACTGGGACTCGGGGTCGTCGTGGTGGAAGCCATGGCCGCAGAAGTGCTCCAGCGCGAAGACCATGTCGCTGCCCGTCTCGACGGCGAGGCGGGCGAAGCGCTCCTGGAAGTGGATGACGGCGTCTGCGCCCTCGATCCAGTTGCCGTCGAGGCCGCCGAGGGCGGCTGCGAGCTCGCAGGACTCCAGGTCGCCGGTGGCGTCGGTGTACTCGTAGGGGTTGGCGTAGACGACGAAGACGCCGTTGGGAAACCGGCCGGGCTCGTGGAACCACCGGACCGCCTCCTCGAGCAACGCGGCGGCACGTTGCGCCTCCTCCAGCGCCTCCGCGGGCGTGAGCTGGTCCTGGGCCCAGGCGGCGATGTCGTTGCCGCCGATCGTGAACAGAACCAGCGTGCGCTTGGGGTCACCACCCTCGGGGAAGCACGCCTCGACCATGCGCTTGCCGATGAGGAAGTCGTCGGTGCGCGCCCCGAACTCCGCGCAGCTCACGATCTCCAGGTCCTCCCCGAAGCGAAGTGGCAGCTCGCGGCCGAGGATGTTGCGGAACCAGTCGTCGATGCGCGTGGGCGGGGTGCCGACGGTGATCGAGTCACCCAGGAAGACGATCTTCTCCACGCCCTCGATCTCTTGGTGGTCGCTGCCCTTGCAGTGGCGGCCGACGACCATCCCGAACTGGTCATAGTCCGGGCGCAGATCCCCGACGCGGTCCGCGAAGCAGTCGACGGCCGTGGGGCGCGGCGCGAGCGCGTCGGGGGGGGCCGCGTCCGGCGGCGCCGCGTCCGGGGTGACCTGCTCCGTCGTGGAGGGGGCGTCGTCGCAGGCGCAGACGAGGGCGACCACCACGAGCGTCGAAAGGCGGTGCATGACGAGAGTCTATGTCAGATGGCCGGGCGGGGCCGCGAAAACCCATCTGAATCGACCAGCGAAAGGCACCCAGATGGACCCCCGACTCGCCCGCTTCTCCCTCCTCGCCCTGTGCGCCCTGGCCTCTCCGGTGGCGGCGCGCACGGTGGCGGTCTCTCCGACCTACGAACGGCTCGCGGATGTGGCGTCCACGCCGGTGGTGATCGGCGCCTTCGGCGGCACCGACGAGCGTGTCGCCCGCGTCCAGGAGTACATGGCCGAGCTTGGGATCGACTCCTTGACGGGCCTCGGCACGATCAAGCTCGAGGAGACGAGCGGCGCCGCGGCGCAGCTCGAGCCGGGCATCCACCTGGTCGATCCCGACGGGGCCGTGATGGTCCCGATGATGCGGCGGGCCGGGGCGGCGCCGATGCGGGTCCTCGTCCCGGCGTCGGTCGCCACCTCGAGCCTCTCGGCGACGGAGACGAGCCTGCGCGGGTACGCCACGGCGACGCCCATCGCGTTGGGCTCCACGGTGTACCGCTTCGAGGGGGAGGAGGTCACGGACGTGGCCGTGGTCCTCGCCGAGAAGGTGGTCTTCACCGACGCGCTGCTGACGCTGAGCGAGAGCGTCCGCGAGTTCATCATCGTCGCCGAGACCGTCGAGAGCGACGACGCCTCGAGCATCACCTGGGCCCGCGCCGGCACCGCCGCGGAGTCCCACCGGGATCTGGGGCAGGCCGACGACGGCACCGACTACAACCACTCTTCGGGCGGTAACAGCTTCGACGCGACGGACGGGGGTGACGGGGACGACGGTGGGGACGGCGCCGTTGGCAACGAGGGCCAGAGCGGTCCGAGCGTGTTCGTCTACGTCAAGACCCTGGCGTGTGGGGACGGGCTTCGGGCGCTGCCGGCGATCGACGTCAGCGGCCAGGCGGGTGGTGTCGGTCAAGGTGGAGAGGACGGCGGCGACGGTGGCGATGGTGAGAAGGGGCTCCACGCCGAGGGCGCCTGTCTCGGGCTGTGCTGCACCCGGGGCCCGGGCTACGGCGGGGACGGCGGGGATGGCGGCGAAGGCGGCGACGGCGGGGACGGCGGCGAAGGCGGCGCCGGCGGGGTGATCGAGCTGAACTACGTGGAGTTCGAGTGCGGCGACCTCACGCTCTCGTCGCTGACGACGGCGGGCGGGGACGGTGGCGGTGACGGGGACGGCGGCGAGGGCGGCGACGGTGGCCGAGGGGGCGAGGAGGGCGACCTGGAGTTGGGCTGCCGGTCCGCCGATCGGGAGGGCGACGACGGTCGCGACGGCGGGGACGGGCCCGACGGCTCCGACGGCGCCGACGGCGACGCGGGCTCGGCCACGTTGGTCGCCATGGATCTCTCGGACTGGGAGGCGGCGTTCACGGCCCCCTACCTCGTCGTCGCCTCACCGACCTCCGTTCGGATCGGCGAGACCATCACCTTCACCACCGCCAACATCACCGGCGCGGCCACCCTGGTCTTCACCGATCACACCGGCGCGGCGAGCTCCGTGAGCCTCACGGAGGCCGGGACGGACACCTACACCTGGACCGTTGCCGACGACTTCGACGCGCAGTGGGTCGAGGGCTACATCCGTCGCAGCAGCGACTCCGCCGAGAGCAACGTATACGCCGTCGAGGTGCTCCCGAGCATCGATGGCGTCGTCCATCTGGACCGCGGCGGTGTCGAAGACGCCCTGGAGGCACGGCCCGGTGGGCTGGCGCGCCTCCAGGGCCTCGGCTTCCGCGACGATGCGCTGGTGATCTGGGAGGACGAGGTCATCGATGACGTCACCTGGTGCACGAGCCTCTGCTCCGGCGGCCTCGACTACGCGGAGTTCCGAATCCCCCTCGACGACGCCGATGGCGACCAGTTCATCGGCGCCGACGCCAGCGAGAGCAGCGTCTTTCTGGACCTGCCCGACGCCCTCGACGACAGCGACGTGTCGACGGTGGCCCTGTTGAAGCACCGGGGGATCACCTTCGTGCCGAGCGTCAACGGCTTCACCTTCGACAATGGAGACATCACGGACCACATCAAGGCCAACCTGCCCGGCAACTGGTGGACCGCCTTCCGAGATACATACGGTGAGGTCGAGATCGACGTGCTGCTGGCCTCGCGGACCTTCGCGCCGCTGGTGGGGGCGTTCTACGCGGGGTGGGCGGCGTGGTGGAGCAACCCCGACAGCGCGGTCTGCATGGGGATGAGCGTCCAGGCGCTGGGCGACTTCCTCATCGACGGCACGAGCGACCACCTGATCACCACCGAGGCGGACGTCTGGTGGCCGATCATGCTCTACCAGGGCAAGCTGCTGAGCCGGGAGGTGCTGCGCGCGCTGGTCTTCGACACCCTCCTCGATGGGGTCTCGGAGGGGGCCGCGAACGCCATCACGGTGGATCAGGTCACGGACTTCCTCGAGGGCGGGGAGGCCCCCACCGACGCGCCGGTCATCATCATGATCCCTGAGCTCGAAGACTACGAGGCGACGGTGCTGGCGCTCCTTGAGTTGATGCGCGACATCGAGGGGCTCCTGGGCTCGATGACCCTCGTCGAGGCGGCGCTCTGGATCGTCGAGATCGTCGGCGACTCAGCGGATCTCGGGGCCGCGGTGGGGGCGCTCGCGAGCAAGATCGGCGAGGGGCACGCGCTGGCGCCCTACCTCATCGTCTGGGCCGACGAAGCCGACGCGCGACCGGCGCGCATCTACTTCTACGACGTCAACTACCCGGGGGACGACGACCTCTACATCTCCGTGACGGAGGTCGACGGCGACGTGGAGTTCGAATACGTCCACACCGGCGACTCGACGGCCACCGGCTGGGTGATGGGCGGCGTGCGCCTCGGGACGGTCCGAGACGACGTCAACATCCCGTTGTCCCCCCTGCCCTGAGAGAGCTGCCTCAGCAGCGCAGGACGGGGCAGTCCACGGCGTGGAGCGTGTCGTCCGAGACGCTCCCGTGGAGCCACCTCGTCAAGCCCGTGTAGGCGTGGGAGCCGAGCACGAGCAGGTCGACGGGGTGCTCCTTGGTGTAGTTGGCGACGGCCCACGCGGGATCACCTTCGAGCAGCGCTGTGGCGCACTCGGCGTGGAACGCCATCGCGAGGGCGTCGAGCTGGTCGCGCTCGGCGTTGCGTTGAGCCTCGCCGCCCGTACCGGTCCCCGCCATGGCGAAGCCCGACGTCTGGACGACGTGCAAGAGGGTGACCTTCGCCCCGGTCTTCCCCGCGAGATAGCGCGACCACTCGACCGCCTTCTCCGAGGCGTCCGAGAAGTCGGTGGCGCATACGATGTTGTTCAGCAAGACACACCTCCAGGTTCGACCGAGTGGGGTGCAAGCAGCGCGCCACCCCCGCGGTGGCAAAGGGGGGGGGCGTCGACGTCGGCTCGGGCCACGGATCCGTAACCGCGGCGGGCGCGGTCGTAACGGTCGGAAGATGCGCGCGGGGGGGTTGTCGGGTAGCGTGTGCCCGGAGAATCGGATTCCGGGGGGAACGCCATGCGATTCGTGATGTGGACGGCTCTGTGTGCCTGGATGGTGTCCGGGTGTGACACGGACACGGGGGACGCTGGCGGCGTCGAGGTCGACGCGGCCTCCGAAGACGGCGCCATCGAGGCGGACGCGGCGGCGGACTCGGGGCCCGAGGCGGACTCGGGGCCGGAGCGGGAGTGCACGGCGCCCGAGCATTGCGCGAGCGGCGTCTGCGAGGAGGGGGTCTGCGTCGATCCGGCCTGCGACGACGGCATCCGCAACGGTGACGAGACGGCGCGGGACTGTGGCGGGAGCTGCGGCCCGTGCGCCGTGGGGGCGGAGTGCGACGGAAGCGAGGACTGCGCGAGCGGCGTCTGTGACGACGTCTGCGTGGAGGCGGGCTGCGACGACGGGGTGCAAAACGGCGGCGAGACGGGGGTCGATTGCGGTGGCGACTGCGGTGCCTGTGACGCGGGCGTTGGCTGCGCGGTGGCCGATGACTGCGCCTCCGGGGTGTGCGCCGACGAGGTGTGCGCGGCGGTCGCGTGCGACGACGGGGTGCGAAACGGGGACGAAGCGGGGATCGACTGCGGGGGGGACTGTGCGCTGTGCGCGCCGGGCGACGCCTGCGAAGCGGGGGCCGACTGCGCGTCGGGGGTGTGCAACGCCGGGCTGTGCGTGGGTCCCACCTGCGACGACGGGGTGCAAAACGGTGCAGAGCGCGGGCTCGACTGCGGCGGCGGCTGCGCCGGATGTGCGCCCGGGGCGTCGTGCGGCGACGAGGGAGACTGCGCGTCGGGGGTGTGCGCCGAGGGGCTCTGCGCGGTGGCGGCGTGCGACGACGGGGTGGCAAACGGCGACGAGACGGGCCTCGACTGTGGTGGCGCGTGCGGTGCGTGCGCGGACGGTGAGGGCTGTGGCGTCGATGGTGACTGCGTGTCGGGGGCGTGCCGCGAGGCCGTCTGTCGGCCGGCGGGCTGCGAGGACGGGGTGCGCAACGGTGACGAGACGGGGCTCGACTGCGGTAGCGGCTGCGACCCCTGCCCCGACGGTGGGGCCTGCGCAGAGGCTAAGGAATGCGTCTACGGGGAGTGAGAAGG
>CAYOBQ010000040.1:0-53821 GCA_964402225.1 uncultured Nannocystaceae bacterium
GTTGGCGGGCGCGTGCAGCGCGCCGCGTCGCGACTCTGCCGCACCGTCCTAGAAGGAGGCTGGAGGCCTGCCGCACCGTCCGCGGGAGGCTCCTGGCGCGCCTCCGGTGGGTGGTCGTGATGCTCGTCTGCCCGTTCGGCGCGGCATTTGGAGCCCAGCCGACGCCCGCCGAACTGCAGATGGAGGCGGCGGTTCAGAAGCATCTGGGTATCTACCTGGCCGTCCGTGCGCGGCGTGAGGCGTCTGAGCGGGTCGTGGTTGAGGGGGACCGCCTCGAGGTCTGGTTCCAGCGACCGTTGCCCCGAACGCAACGGGCCGAGGTCTTGTGCGATGGATTCCGCTGGCTGATCCGCGGGCGGCTGAAGGCATCGACCGGAGTCGGCGCCCTCTTCGCCGCCCTCCCGGAGATCGAGAGCGTCACGCTGGTCTTCTACGAGCTCGAGACGAAGGTCGAGCCAAAGGCAGACGGGCGCTATCGCCAGCTACGCAACGCGGTGCCACAGGCCCGATACAGGGTGAGTCGGAGCCGCGCGGAGTTGGTGGATCCGATGGTCGCTTCCAAGGCACTTCGTGGCGCGGGTTGCGCGGGTCGAGGTGAGGCGCTGGTCGACGCCTTTTGGGTGGTGCCGGACGGGTGAACAGGCGCCACGCCTGGGGGGGCAGCGCACTCGCGATACTCTGTCCGGGCCGGCACGCGATTCGGTCGCGCTGGTTCGAGAGCCCGCAGGTCCGACCCCATTTCCCTCGCCTGAGCGCGCGAGCGCCGCCTTGCTCTCGCACACTCGGTCTTCGCGATCTGGGGCCGTCCTCTAGTTCACGACCCGCGTGAAGAGGCTTCCGTCGTCGTGGGCGAGGAGCACCTCGACCGATTCGCGGAGGATGCGGGCGAGGCGGTGGGGCTCGGTGTCGGTGAGCGACTTGTAGTACTCGGCGCGGAGGTGCGCCGGGATGACCGCGGGCGGATACCCGCGGGAGAGGAGGAGGAGGTTGGTGAACAGCCGGGCGGTGGTGCCCGGATTGCGACGGAAGGGGTAGACGTACATGAGGCGCTGGTGCATTGCGGCGGCGAAGACCACCGGATCGCATGCGTCGTCGCACTCGGTGCGGACTTGCTCGAAGAGCTTGCGCAGGTGGTAGGGGACCTTCTCGGCCGCGCAGATGCGCTGGAAGTAGTCGCGATGGACGGGGGAGGTGCGCCGGTAGAGGCCACCGCGATCGCGGGCGTCCGGCGTGAGCAGTCGGTGAATCCCCTTGAGGTTGTCGATGTTGACGGCTTGGAGGCCAGCGTGGGCGCGGGTCCACACGAGGTGGATCGCGTCGCGGTAGAGCCGGATGCGGTGCATGAGCGGGTGCAGATAGCGGTCGAGTCCCTCGTCCCCCTCACCGAGCGCCTGGGCGATCTCGGCGGGGCGGAACAGGCGCCCTTCGAGCATGTTGTCGTGGTGGATCCACGACATCAGCAAGCGGTCGGAGAGGGCCTCGGGGCCAGGTCGGTCCGCCAGCGTTTGTGCGCGGTGGTGCTCGAGGGCGCGGATGAACTCGGTTCCGGTCGGCACGGGTGGACTCCTGGACGGTTTGGTTCGTCACAGAGCCCATGCAAACGGCGTGCGAGGGTGTGTCAGTCGGGGACGGTGTAGGTGTGGCGCCACTCGGAGTGGGCGGGGGCGTCTCCGCTGACGATGCCGAAAAAGTTCTTTGAAATCATACGAGTCACTTCGCCGGGGCGGCCGGGGCCGATGCGTCGGTCGTCGATCTCGCGTACTGGCGTGACCTCGGCGGCGGTCCCGCAAAGGAAGACCTCGTCGGCGATATAGAGCTCGTCGCGGGTGAAGAGGCGCTCCTCGACCGCGACACCCAGGTCACGGGCCAGCGTGAGGACCGTGTCGCGGGTGATGCCGCCGAGGATGCTGGAGCCGAAGGGCGGCGTCACCAGGCGTCCTGCGCGGACCATGAAGAGGTTCTCGCCCGTGCATTCGGACACGTAGCCGGCGGTGTCGAGCATGATGGCCTCGTCGTAGCCGGCGACGAGCGCCTCGCGCTTGGCTATGACGCTGTTGACATACTGTCCGCAAATCTTGCCTTTCACCATGTTCACGTTGGGGTGAAGGCGGTTGTACGAGCTGATCTTGCAGCGGATCCCGTTCGCCAGGCCTTCCTCTCCGAGGTAGGCGCCCCAATGCCAGGCCGCAACGGAGACGTGAACTCGGTTGTTCAGGGCCCCGAGGCCCATCGTCTCACTCCCGAGGAAGGCGATGGGCCGCAGGTAGCCCTTTGCCAGATCGTTGGCCTTCAGCGTTTCCACGCTCGCCTCGAGCACCTCACCCTGACTGAAGGGGATCTCCAGCCCGATGATGTGGGCGCTCTCGAACAACCGCCGGATGTGGTCGCCGAGGCGGAAGACGTGACTGCAATCCGGCCTTTGATAGGCGCGGATGCCCTCGAAGACGCCGAACCCGTAGTGCAGGGTGTGAGTGAGGACGTGGACGCGCGCCTGATCGAAGGGGATCAGCTCGCCGTCCATCCAAATCCATTTTGCGTCAAGCGCCATTGTCTGCTCCGAACATGCTGTCGAATTGCGCGCGAACCGCGTGGGTCGTGCGCAAGTAGTCCTGTAGAAGCCGCTCGCCGGGCCCTTCCTCGCTGGGGGCCATGCTCGCGGCTCGGTCACCCAGGCGACGCGCCAGCCGGTCCAGCGCCTCGGGCGCCGTGCGAATCTCTGGCACCGCCTGTGCGCGCATCACGCGGATTCGGTGCTCGAGGCGGCGCAGAAAACGCCACGCGTCGGCCAAGCGGGCCGCCTGGGGGAGCAGTCCGGCTTCACCGAGCGCATCGAGGGCCTCGAGCGTGTTCGGCGTCCTGAGCGTTTGCTTCCGCCGCGCGCCACCATGCTCGATCTGGAGTACCTGGGCGATGAACTCGATGTCGACGAGACCACCACGACCCGACTTCGGATTATACCGGCCAGCCCCCTCCCGAGCAACCTCGGTCTCGACCCGCATCCGAAGCCTGCGCATCGTCGACCTCAGGTCCGCCGGCGGGGGCCGACCGTACGTCAGACGTTCGATCTCGGCGCCCGCGAGGGCCGCGAAGGCCGGGTCTCCGGCCACCACCCGGGCCCGCACCAAGGCCAACCGTTCCCACGGCTGGGCGCGCCCCTCGTGGTACTCTGCGAAACGGCCCAGCCGGCTCACCAGGGTGCCCTGGCGCCCCCCCGGTCTGAGCTGGGTGTCCACCGTGAACAATGCGCCCGAACGGGTCGGCAACCCCAACAGCGAGATGGTCCGTTGAGCCACGCGGGTGGCCCACTCGAGCATGGTGGAGGTGCGGCCTCGATGGTCGGTGGCGACGCCCTTCGACGCGTAGAGGAAGACCACGTCGAGGTCGCTGCCGTAGGTGAGCTCGCGACCGCCGAGCTTGCCGAGACCGACGACGCAGCAGGGGATCCGGTCCCCGCTCGCGTCCAGGGGGGGGCCGCGCCGCGCCTCGGTCTCCGCGAGCGCGCGCTCGAAGACTGCGCGAAGGACCCCCTCCGCGCTGCTCGTCATGAGGCGGCCGACGGCGACGACGTCCAATTCGCCCGCGAGATCAGCCAACCCGATGCGGATGAGCTGCTCCTGTTTGAAGCGACCGAGCGCGTCGATGAGCGTCTCGGTGTCCAGGTTCGAGGGGGTCGGCGGTGGCCGCGCGGCGGGTGGTCGGCGATCGTAGAGTTCATCGATCAGGTCGGGGCGCCGCAGCAGGTGCTCGCTGAGGAAGTCGCTCCCGGCGAAGAGGCTCACCAGAATCCGTTGCAGACGCGGACGCTCCGCGAGGTTGCGGAGGTAGATGGGACGTCCGACGAGGGCGCTGGCGAAGGTCGCCAGATGCGTCAGCGCGCGCTCTGGCTCCGCCGAATGGAGGACCTCCGCGAGCAACGAGACCCCCAGCCGACCCATCGTGGTGGACGCGTGTCGCGAAAGGGGGCTCTGTGGCTGCCGACCAGCCACCTCGATGACGTGGGCGGCCTGCTCGGGGTCCGCCAGCCCCGCGTTTGCCAGGAGCGCGGCGCGACGGGCGCGGTCCGGGGCTGCGAGCAACGCGCGGGCGCGGTCGATCTCGTCGTCGATGCGGGGGCTCTGCGGCTCCGCCATCAGCGCGTCGAATAGCAGGCCCACGGCCTCTCGATGGCGGTCGATCGTCTCCCGTAGCTCGACGCCTGGGCGGTCGCCCATGAAACCCAGACGGCGCGCGAGGCGGCTGAGACTTGGGCCGCTGGGGAGCTGTTGGGTCTGGCGCTCATCCTCCATCTGCACACGGTGCTCGACGCGTCGGAAGAGCAGATAGGCCGAGGCGAGCGCGCCCCGCTCGCCCTCGCTGATGTGTCCGGCCGCGAAGAGCCGCTCGAGGGCCCCCAGCGTGGATGCGTCGCGAAGCTCCGGTGCGCGGCCCGCGTGCACCAGTTGGAGGGCGTTGACGAAGAACTCGATGGCTCGGATGCCGCCCCGATCGAGCTTGAGGTCGAGGCGGGTCGTTCCATCGAGGGCGCGGGTTGCCTTGCGCTGGGCGAGGATGCGGGCCTTCATCGACGCGACGTCGTCGATCATCGAGTAGTCGATCGTGCGCCGGTAGATCCAAGGACCGAGGGTCCGCGAGACAGCCCGGGAGAGCTCGGCGTCACCGGCGACGTGGCGCGCGCGCAGCCAGGCGACCCGCTCCCACGTCCGACCCCAGGTCTCGTAGTACCGCTCGGTGCTCGCCAACGCGTTGCAGAGGGGACCGCCGTTGCCCTCTGGGCGCAGCCTCAGGTCGACGCGGAAGACCAGGCCCTGGTCACCGACCTCACCGACCAGGCGGGTCACCATCTCGCTGACCCGACGGAAGTGCTCGTGCGGCGTGAGCTGGCCAGCGCTGCCTTCGTCGGTCGCGTAGAAGTAGAGGAGGTCGACGTCGGAGCTGTAGTTGAGCTCGAGGCCACCGAGCTTCCCCATCGCCAAGACGCAGAACGCGATCGGGTGCCCGGAGGCGTCGATCGCGGCGCCGTGCCGCTCTTGGACGGCCGCACGGGCAAAGCGTGTGGCGTTGCGCAGCGCGACGTCGGCGACGGCGGAGAGCTCGCGACACGTCTCCGGGACCGGCGCGTGCAGCGCGACATCACGGGTCGTGATCCGGACGAAGGCGCGGTGCTTCATCTGGCGCAATGCCGTCGCCGCGGCGCGCTCGTCGTCGCCCCTGAGCGCCGCCTCGTACCAGCCCTGGAGGACCTCCGGGCCGAGCGGGGCGTGCAGCGCCTCGAGGTCGGCCAGGGCGTCGATCTCGTGGGGGTGCTTCGCGAGCCAGGTCGTGAGGAAGCGGCTGTTGTCGAGCAGCGGCACGAGGGTGCCCGCCAGCGCGGGCCGGGAGAGGTCGGCCCCCGCCTCACTCAGACGGGCCAGGCGTGTGCGCACGCCCTGCGGGTCCGCGGTGGCGTCGGCGGCGTCGGTGAGTGACGAGTGCACGCTCCGCCCTCTCCCATGACGCCGACCCCAGGACAACGGGCATGCGTTGACAGCCGGTGCGCGTTTGCCGATACCGCAGGAAGCGAAGATCTTCGGAGGAACTGTGAGACGAGACAAAGCGGTGGTCGTGATGGCCGCGGGGCTGGGTTCCCGGATGCGCTCGCGGCGGATCAAGGTCCTGCACCCGCTGGCTGGGCGGATGGTCATCGACTATCCCATTCGAACCGCCCTCGCCATCGGGGCGGACCCCGTGGTGGTGGTGGTGGGGCACCAGCGGGAATTAGTAGGCGAGCACCTCCGCGCCGCCTTCCCCGACGCGCCGCTCCGGACCGTCGTGCAGGAGGAGCAGTTGGGGACGGGGCACGCCGTCGCCTGCGCCGCGGGCGCCCTTCGTGACTTCGTCGGGGACGTCTACATCCTCTCGGGCGATGTGCCGCTGCTCCCGCCGGAGGCCCTCACCTTGCTCGACGAAGCCGCGGGTTCAGCGCCGGTCGCGGTGGTGGGGATGCACCTCGATGAGCCCGCTCGCTACGGCCGGCTCTTGCGCGACGGGGGCACCCTGTCGGAGATCGTCGAAGCCGCCGACTGCACGCCCGCTCAGCTCGAGACGCGAGAGGTCAACGCTGGTATCTATCGAGTCGATGCGGGCTTCCTCTTCGAGACTCTGGGTGGTCTGGGGAACGACAACGCGCAGGGCGAGCACTACCTCACGGACCTCGTCGCGGCGGCGCGCGAGGCGGGTCTGGAGGTACGGGATCTGGTGCTCCGAGGAGATCGTGCGAGCTGGGCGGCGGGCATCAACGACCGGCGGGATCTGGCGTACTGCGAGGCGCAGATGCAGGCACGGCTGCGTGCCCGGTTGATGGACGCCGGGGTGACGATGGTCGATCCGGGGTCGGTCTTCGTGCACGACACCGTCGAGATCGGCCCGGACACGGTCCTCGAGCCGGGCGTCATGCTCCTGGGGTCGACCCGCGTGGGCTCGAACTGCGTGGTGGAGCGCGGCGTTCGTCTCACGGATACGCAGGTCGGCGACGGGGTCCACTTGAGGACGTACACGGTGGCGGAGGGCGCCTTGATCGAGGCGCAGTGCATCGTTGGCCCCTTCGCCCGGCTGCGGGAGGGCAGCGTGCTGCGGGAGCGCGTGAAGGTCGGCAACTTCGTGGAGACCAAGAAGACCGAGCTGGGGGTTGGGGCGAAGGCGAGCCACCTCACCTATCTCGGGGACGCTTCGGTGGGCCCAGGCAGCAACATCGGCGCTGGGACGATCACGTGCAACTACGACGGCAAGCACAAGCACCGGACCGAGATCGGCGCGGGCGCGTTCATCGGCTCGGACACCCAGCTCGTCGCGCCGGTACGGGTCGGCGACGGAGCCTACGTGGGGGCGGGCACTACCGTCACCCAGACCGTGCCGCCGGGGGCGCTGGCGCTGAGCCGGAGCCGACAGAAGAACATCCCCGACTGGGTCGAGCGGCGGGTCCAGGGCCCGCGGCCACGCAGTGAGAAGGAGGACTGAGCCATGTGCGGCATCGTTGGCTATATCGGCGCGCGCCCGTGCGCGGAGCTGCTCCTCGGCGGCCTCGAGCGCCTCGAGTATCGCGGCTACGATTCGGCGGGGCTGGCGGTCTTCGACGGGGAGCAGACGAATGTGCTGCGCTCGGTCGGGAAGCTCGTCAACCTCGCCGGGTCGCTCCGTGAACAGCCCCTCGCCGGCTCCTCGGGCATCGGGCACACCCGCTGGGCCACCCATGGCCGGCCCTCCGAGGAGAACGCCCATCCCCACACGGCCGGGCCCGTCACGGTGGTGCACAACGGCATCGTCGAGAACCACCTCTCGCTTCGCGCCGAGCTCGAGTCGCGGGGCCACGTCTTCCGCAGCGAGACGGACACCGAGATCTTCAGCCACTTCATCCGCGAGAGGATCGACGGCGGCGCGGATCTCGAGGCGGCGGTCCGGGCGGTCGTCGCCGCCGTGCGCGGTAGCTACGCCGTCGCGGTGCTGTCGACCACCGAGCCCGAGAAGCTGGTCGTCGCCAAGAACGCGAGCCCCCTCGTCATCGGCTTGGGCGACGGCGAGATGTTCCTCGCCAGCGACATCCCAGCGCTGCTCAGCCACACCCGTCGGGTGGTCTTCCTCGACGAGGGGGAGCTCGCCGTCCTCACTCGGGACGGTATGCGGCTGACGGATCTCGCCGGGAACCCCGTCGAGCGCAACCCGCGCACCATCACCTGGACGCCGTCGCAGGCCGAGAAGGGCGGCTACAAGCACTTCATGCTCAAGGAGATCCACGAGCAGCCGCGCGCCATGACGGACACCCTCCGGGGGCGCATGTCGCTTCAGACCGGGGACGTCCACCTCGAGGACGTGAGCCTCGACGACGCCGCGGTTCGGAGCATCGACCGCATCGTCGTCTCCGCCTGCGGCACCGCCTGGCACGCTGGGCTGGTTGGTCGACGGTTCATCGAGGCGGCGACGCGCATCCCCGTCGAGGTCGACCTCGCCAGCGAGTTTCGCTACCGCGACCCCATCGTCGACGAGCGCACGCTATTCGTCGCCGTGAGCCAGTCCGGCGAGACGGCCGATACGCTCGCCGCGCTCCACGAGGCGCGGGACCGGGGGGCCACCACCCTGTGCGTCTGCAACGTCATCGAGAGCACCATCGCCCGCGCCTCCGACCACGTCGTCTACACCCACGCGGGGCCCGAGATCGGAGTGGCCAGCACCAAGGCGTTCACCACCCAGATGGTGGCGCTCCAGCTCCTGGCCCTCTTCCTCGGCCGGCGTCGCGGCACCCTGAGCGCCGATGGGGCCCGCGCCGCCCTGGAGGCCCTCATCTTCCTCCCCGGCGTGGTCGAACAGCTCCTGACGCAGGACGAGGAGATCGCCAGGATCGCGCGGGAGTTCGTTCACGCCCGCGACTGCCTCTACCTCGGCCGCGGTCCCAACTACCCCATCGCTCTGGAGGGGGCCCTCAAGCTCAAGGAGATCAGCTACATTCACGCCGAGGGCTACGCCGCCGGTGAGATGAAGCACGGGCCCATCGCGCTCATCGACGAAGAGATGCCCGTCATCGTGATCACCCCGCGGGGCCGCCACTACGACAAGACCGCCTCGAACCTACAGGAGGTCCGCGCCCGGCTGGGTCGGGTGATCGCCGTCGCCACCGACGGGGATCACGAGATCGACGCCCACGCCGATCACGTGCTCCGCGTGCCCGACGTCGAGGAGCTGCTCCAGCCATTCGTGACCACGATCCCGCTCCAGCTCTTCGCCTACCACGTGGCCGATCTGAAGGGGACTGATGTCGACCAGCCCCGCAACCTGGCGAAGTCGGTGACCGTTGAGTGAGCCCCGGTCGCGCTGGCTCGAGGGGCTCAACCCGGTGCAGCAGCAAGCCGTCCTGCATGGCGAGGGCCCGATGTTGCTGCTGGCGGGGGCCGGTAGCGGAAAGACGCGCGTCGTCACCCACCGGATCGCCCGTCTGATCGACGACGGGGAGGCGCCCGAGTCGATCCTGGCGCTCACCTTTACCAACCGCGCCGCGAAGGAGATGGCCGAACGCGTCGCGGGGCTCCTCGACGACGAGCGGGCGATGGGGCTCACGGTCTCCACGTTCCACGCCCTGGGCGCGCGCCTGCTCCGCCGCCATGGCCGGGCGCTCGGGCGCACCCCCGGCTTCACCATCTACGACGATGCCGACCGACGCGGCGCAGTCCGCGATGCGCTGGCCGCCATCGGCGTCACCGATCGCCAGTGGCTCGGGCCGGTCGTCCGGGCCCTCGAGGAGGCGAAGAACGCCGGCCTCGGCAGTGGTGATCTCGATCTCCCCCTCGAGCTCTCGGCCTTCGATGCCGCGGGTTTTGGCGCCGCCTACGACGCGATCCTCGAGCGCGCCGACGCCTTCGACTTCGGCGACCTCATCCTTCGACCGGCGGAGCTGCTCGCGGCCGACACCACCCTCGCCCATGCCTGCCGCGCGCGCTGGCGGTGGCTCCTCGTCGACGAGTTCCAGGACACCAACCCGGCGCAGTACCGCCTGCTCCACCAGCTCGCCCCGGTCGGCGCCAACCTCTTCGTCGTTGGGGACGACGATCAGTCGATCTACGGCTGGCGCGGCGCGTGTGTGCAGAACATCCTCGACTTCCCGGACGAGTTCGGCTGCGAGCCAATCCGCCTCGAACAGAACTATCGCAGCGATGGGAACATCCTCCGCGCCGCCAACGAGGTCGTCGCCAACAATCAGAACCGCCTCGGGAAGTCGCTGTGGACCGAGCGCAGCGCCGGGCTGCCCATTGAGATCCAGAGCGCCGCCGACGGTCGGGCCGAGGCGCGCTGGGTCGCCTCCCGAGCCGCCACCCTCTGCCGCGAGGAGGGCTTCTCGCCCAGCGAGATCGCGGTGCTGATGCGCGCCAACTACCTCAGCGCCGAGGTCGAGCTCGCCCTGGGGGCGCAGCGCGTCGGCTTCGTGGTGCTGCGCGGACGCGCGTTCTACGACCGGGCTCCCGTGCGAGACGCCCTCGCCTACGCTCGGCTGCTGCACAACCGGCGGACGGACGCGGCCTTTGAGCGGGCGATCGGGGTGCCCCCCCGGGGGGTGGGCGCGAAGTCGCTGCAGAAGCTGAAGCACCTCGCCGGCGAGCTCGGCGGCTCGCTCTACGACGCGGTCGAGGTGGCCCTCGAACGCAAGGTGCTGAAGGGGAAGGCCGCCCGGGGGGTCGAGCGCTTCGTCGAGCTCCTCGACGCGGCCCGCGCCTCGGGCCTCCCTCCCAGCGGGATGCTCGAACGTGCGCTCGCGGACGCCGGGGCGCACATCGGGCCGGGCTGCGAGCCCACGGATGCGGCGGGGCACGTCGCGAACCTGCTGGAGACGATTCACGCCTACGAGGTCGACGCACCGGAGCCGAGCCTCGGCGAGTTCGTCGAGCAGGTGGCGCTCATCGGAGACACCGACGGTCCAGAGTTCGGCGCCGGGGGCGCGGTCTCGCTCATGACCGTCCACGCCTCCAAGGGTCTCGAGTTCCCGGTGGTCTTCGTGATGGGCCTCGAGGAAGGGCTCTTCCCTCACCAGCGGTCGATCGACGACGGTGATCTCGAGGAGGAGCGTCGCCTCTGCTACGTCGCGTTGACCCGTGCCGAGCGTCGCCTCTTCCTGTCCTACGCCCGCATGCGTCGCACCTTCGCCGAGACGCGGAGGCCGGATCCGAGCCGTTTCCTCTCCGAGCTCCCCCCGGAGGTCGTCGCCCCCCGCTACGTCCCCGACCCTCCGGTGCGGGCGCCACGCCAGCGGCGGCGGCGGCGCTCCGAGCCGGAGTATGCCGCCGACGAGGCCCCGAGCTACGAGTTCCCGGGGGCGGAGGCCGTCTGGTCCGCGGGGATGATGGTCTGGCACGGTGAATTCGGCGCGGGCCGGGTGCTGAAAGTGAAGGGAGGCAGGTCCGCGACGTTGGACATCGACTTCCCGGAGATCGGCCAGAGGACCATCGTGGCGCGATACGTCTCCCCCTACGACGGCTGATCCGCACGAGGTCATCTGGCCAAGGGCATCGTCCTGTGGCACCGTCTGCGGTTGACGATGCAGGTCCAATGCACCCACTGCGGACGCCCGAACCACGCCCCGGACGGCGTGTCGGGGGGCACCACCGTCTGCGCGGCCTGCGGTCGCCCATTCGCGGTAGACAACAACGCGCTCGCGCGGGTGCCGTTGAAGCAGGTCCCCGCCGCGGGGGGCGCCTTCGGTTCCCTCGGTCAACCTGGCGGCCTGGGTGGCCTCGGCGACCTCGGTCCACCGGCCCCGGGCCCTGACTTCGGCAGCCTCGGCGCGTCGGCGGGCTCCCTGGGAGACATGCCCGACTCGGACTCCGAGGCCTTCGACCTGTCCAGCATCCTGAGCCCGGCCCCTCGAGTCCCCGCCGATCCGGTGCTGCCGGGTGCGCCCCCCGCCGACTTCACCTTCGGCGGCACGATGGACAAGTTCTCGGCGCTGAACCTCGGCGGCGGCCCGGGTGAGTCCAACGAGTCGACGCGCGTGGTGGACGTCGACACCGAGGCGGCGTTGCGCGAGATGTCCACGCCGATCCCGGACACGCCGCCTGACCAGACCGGCGGCTGGCGAGTTCGCAGCGAGCGCGGCCTGGTCTACGAGCTCATGACCGTCGACGCCGTGGTCGCCTGGCTCGAGGGCAAAGCCGACATCACCGGCGTGCGGGTCGCGCGGGGCGCGGGGGCGTTTCAAGGCGTCGAGGCGTTCTCGGAGATCGCCACGCGCCTCGGGCTCCGCCCCGGTGGGTCCCAGCCCGCACCGAGCCTCCCGTCGTCCGGGGCAGGTGAGCTGTCGCTGGCGATGGAGCGCGCCCCCTCACCGCGCCGGCGCCCATCTCAGCGTTCGACGGACGGCCCCAGCGAGCCGCGGGCGGATCGCGAGCGCCGCGAGGCGACGCAGGACGCCCGTCAGGTCGAGCGCCCGGTCGGGATGGGGGCGGTCCTCGGGATGCTCGTCGGCGCGCTGACGCTCGCCGGGGTGGCGGTCTTCGTCGGGACCAAGACCGGCGCCCTGTCGATGCCGCCGCCGCTCGAGGCGACGGCGGTCGCGCCGCCCTCCGAGCCCAGTCGGGCGTTGACGTCGGCGGTGGAGGCGTACGAAGCAGGGAAGATCAACCTGGCCGAACGGCGGTTGAAGGCGTTGGCCGAAAAAGGCGATGACCCCCGGGCCTGGCGATACCTGGCCCTGGCGCTACACAAGAGCAACCGTGAGTCGGACGCGCGTGCAGCGCTCGCCGAGTATCGACGACGGATGCAGCAAGCGGGTGGTGATGGACGTCAAGTGCGAGAAGTGCGCGACTGAGTACGAGTTCGACGACGCCAAGGTCACCGAGGCCGGCATCACCGTTAAGTGCACGAACTGCGGACACCTCTTCCGCGTCGTGCGACATCGGGTCGTCTTGGACGAGGAACCGGTCGTCGACGGGAGCCAGGAGGCGCCGACGGCGTCGCGGACCGATCGTCTATGGATGATCCGCGACGCCCAGGGCGACGTCCGCGAGTTCAGGGAGCTCTCCACGCTCCAGCAGTGGATCGTGGAGCGCAAGGTGAGCCGGTCCGACGAGATCTCGAAGACCGGTGATAGCTGGAAGCCGCTGGGCTCCATCATCGAGCTGTCGAGCTTCTTCCTCGCCGTCGACGCATCCACGCCGCCCCCGGAGAGCCGCGCGCTGCCGCTGACGCCTAGCCCTGGACCGGCTCCGCCGCCGCCGACGAACCAGGGTGACCTGCTCGACACCGGTGAGTTCCGCCTGGAAGGTCCTGGCCGGAGCCTGCTCGACGGCCCCACGCTCGTCGATCCGCCGAGGCGCAGGTCAGTGGAGATGTCCGCGCCGGCGGTCCCGCTGCGCGCGCCTCCACCCACCCCGCCGCCGGGGCCCGTCTTTCCTCCCGGCGGCGCCCTGATGTCGCAGGAGACGCCGCTGCTCTTCGACGCCGAGCGGCCGGACGACCGGCGCTCCGACGGGATGGGCCGTGGGGTCGTGATGGGCGTGCTCGCGACCATCGCCATCGCGGGGGTGGTCTACTTCGTCTGGGACCAGACGTATCGCCGGGCCGATCCGCCAATCCCGCGTGGCGCCGCGGCGACCCCGGCCGTCACGTCCCACGCGACGTTGCTCGTGAAGCTCGAGCGCGCCGACGTCGCCTACGCTCGCGACGCCGACAGCTCCCTCTCCGCCGCCGCGTCTCGGTACGCCGAGGTGGCCAAGGCGCTCGGCGACCCGCCCAGCGATCCCGCCCTCGCCGCGCGTGCCGAGTTGGGGCGCGCCCGGGTGGCGCTGACGCGGGCAGAGTACTCGAAGCTGGAGGGGTCGAAGCCGACCTCGCTGCTCTCCGACGCCGAGATGGCGATGGCCCGGGCTCGGGCCCTGACGCCGGGAGATCCGGTCCTCGAGCTGATGTTCGCCGACTTCTACCGGATCCGGGGCGAAGCGGAGATGGCCGGCCGGTACCTCGCGAAGGCGAAGCAGCACAACGCGCCCGCCGCCGAGGTTGCCCTGATGCGAGCGGCGATGGGGCTCCACAGCACTGGCGACTCGTCGATCGCCGCGCGCCGGCTGGGGCAGCTCCCCGCCGCCTCGAAGAGCCTCCCGCGCGCCCAGTACCTGCACGCCGTGGCGTTGCAGCGGTCCGGTCAGGAGGACCAGGCCATCCAGTCGCTGCTGGGCTTGTTGGCGGCGAACCGGGAGCACGGGCCCGCGGGGCGCTTGCTCCAGTCGTTGGGCGCCTCCTCGAAGCTGGCGGCGCCCCCGGAGCTGGCGGCGGTGAAGCCCGTGGACGCCGCGGGCTCAGCCGGCTCGGCGCCCGACGCCGCGACCCCCGCGCCCGCCAGCGACCCCAAGGACGGTGGCGCGAAGCCGATCGTGGCCGCGCCGGTGATCGTGAAGCCGGTCGTGGCGAAGCCAGCTACGAAGCCGGTCGCGAAGCCGGGCGCGAAGCCGGCGGCCAAGCCCAAGCCATCGCCACGCGCCAGCGGGTCCTACGACGCCGTGATGAACCGCGGCTACCGGCTCCTCGAGCGCGGCAACACGAAGGCGGCCCGGAAGCAGTTCGAGGCCGCCGTTCAGCGCCGGCCGAGGCACCCGGAGCCGTGGGCCAACCTCGGTTGGTGCGACCTCGACCAGGGGCGCCTCGCCGACGCCATCGAGCACTTCCGGGGTTCCCTCCGGCGCCAGCCCCGCTACGCGGACGGCATGTACGGCCTCGCCGTCGCGTACGAGCGCGCCCACCGCAAGCCGGACGCGATCGCGGCCTACAACGCCTATCTCCAGTCGCACCCGCGTGGTAGCAAGTCGCGCATGGTGCAGCGGAAGCTCGATCGACTCCGCGGCCAGTAGGAGCCGGCGAGAGTGGACGAACAGGTCAAACAGCTCGCGCGCCTCGCGCGCCTCGAATTGACCGCCGAGGAGCGGGCGCGAATCGGCGGCCAACTCGACGACATCCTCGCCTATATCCGCTGCCTGGAGCAGGTCGATGTCGAGGCCATCGAGCCGAGCCTCTTCGTCGGTGGAGGCGGGCGAACCCGTCCGCCAGGGCTTCGAATCGAGGGCGCGGCTGGCCACGCGACGGACGACGCGCCGGACGCGGCCGGCGGCGTGTTTCGAGTGCCGCGGGTGATCGGATGACGGTCGAAGAGGCGCTCGGCGCGTTGGCGGCGGGCCAGACCACGGCGGTCGAGCTCACGACCGGCGCCCTCGAGGGCGCGCGAGCCAACGCCAACGGGGCCTGGCTCATCACCGACGGCGAGCGCGCTCTTCGTGAAGCCGCGGCCATTGACGCCGCCCGCGCTGGCGGTCGTGAGGTCGGACCGCTCGCAGGGATCCCCGTCGGCGTGAAGGACCTCTTCTGCACCCGTGGCCTGGCGACGACCGCCGGCAGCCGAATCTTGGAGGGCTACGCCCCGACCTACGACGCGACCGCCGTGAGCCGGCTGCGGAGCGCGGGCGCGATCGTGGTCGGCAAGCTCGACATGGACGAGTTCGCGATGGGTTCCTCCACCGAGAACACGGCCTTTGGCCCCGTCACGAACCCTTGGGATTCTGCGCGGATCCCAGGGGGGAGCAGCGGCGGCAGCGCCGCGGCGGTCAGCGAGGGGAGCTGCCTGGCGGCGCTCGGCACCGACACCGGCGGCTCGATTCGACAGCCCGCGGCGATGTGTGGCGTGGTGGGGCTGAAGCCCACCTATGGTCGGGTGAGCCGCTTCGGGGTCATCGCGTTTGCGAGCAGCCTCGATACGCCGGGGGTCCTCGCGGGCAGCGTCCGGGGGGCCGGCGCCGTGTTCTCCGCCATCGCCGGCCCCGATCCACACGACGCGACGAGCGCCGACGCCGCCTTCGACCTCGGGGCGCTGGCATCAGGCGCCGACCTCGCTGGCGTCCGGCTGGGGGTGCCTCGCGAGTATTTCCCGGGCGACGGCCTCGACCCCGATGTCGCGTCTGCGGTGGAGGCGGCGATCGACCAACTCCGTGGGCTGGGCGCCGACGTGGTCGAGGTGGAGCTGCCCCACACCGAGTATGCCATCGCCACCTACTACGTCCTCGCCACCGCCGAAGCGTCTAGCAACCTCGCCCGATTCGACGGTGTCCGTTACGGGCGCCGGGCCGAGGCGAGCACCCTCGACGAGCTGTATACCCGGACGCGCGGAGCCGGCTTCGGCGACGAGGTGAAGCGGCGCATCTTGCTGGGCACCTTCGTGCTCTCCGCGGGGTACTACGACGCTTACTACGGGCGGGCGAGTCGGGTGCGGACGCTGATACGGCGAGACTTCGAGCGCGCCTTCGAGCAGGTCGATGCCCTGGTGACGCCGACGGCGCCCACGACCGCCTTCCGGCGCGGAGAGCGGGTCGACGATCCGCTGCAGATGTACCTCGCCGACGTGTTCACCATCTCCGCCAACCTGGCGGGCGTCCCCGGCCTGTCGCTGCCCTGCGGCTTCGACACCGACGGGCTGCCCATCGGCCTGCAACTCCTCGGCCCCCACCTCGGCGAGGCCGCGCTCCTGCGCGTCGGCGCGGCCTACGAGGACGCTACGGACTGGCATGAACGTCGACCGCCTGGGCGCCCGGCGGCGATTGAGCGGAAACGATGAGCTGGGAGACGGTCATCGGTCTCGAGGTGCATTGCCAGCTTCAGACGGCCGAGAAGCTCTTCTGCGGCTGCCCCACGCGATTCGGCGCGCCGCCCAACGCGAACACCTGCCCGGTCTGCTTGGGGCACCCGGGGGTGCTGCCGGTGCTCAACGACGAGGCCGTGGATCTCGCGCTGCGCGTGGGTCTCGCCGTCGGCTGCGTCGTCAACGCGCGGAGCGTCTTCGCCCGCAAGCACTACTTCTACCCGGACCTCCCCAAGGGCTACCAGACCACCCAATACGAGCAGCCCATCCTCGAACACGGCCATCTGGACGTAGGGGGGCTGCGGGTGAACATCGTCCGCGTTCACATGGAGGAGGACGCGGGCAAGTCCCTCCACGAGGCGCCGGGCGCCACCCACGTGGACCTCAACCGCGCGGGTACGCCGCTGGTCGAGGTCGTCACGGCCCCCGATCTTCGCAGCTCGGACGCGGCCGTCGCCTATCTCAAGGCGCTCCACGCCCTCGTCCGCGCGGTGGGTGCGTGCGACGGGAACATGGAGCACGGCAGCTTCCGCTGCGACGCCAACGTCAGCGTCCGCCGCCCCGGGGCGCCGCTGGGGACCCGCACGGAGCTGAAGAACCTGAACACCTTCAAGGGAGTGCAGCGGGCGATCGACTACGAGGTCGAGCGCCAGATCGACGTGCTCGAGGCCGGGGGGGCGGTGGAGCAGGAGACGCGTCTCTGGGACGATGCCTCGGGGCGTACGCGGGCGATGCGCTCCAAGGAGGACGCCCACGACTATCGCTACTTCCCCGATCCGGACCTGCCCCCGCTCGACGTCACGCCGGAGCGGATCGCAGCCGTGCGGGCGGCGCTGCCCGAGCTCCCCGCCGCCCGCAGGGCTCGCTTCGTCGACACGCTTGGTCTCTCCGAATACGACGCTGGTGTGCTCGTCTCGGACCACCGTCTGGCCGAGTACTACGAGGCCGCGGTCTCGGCACACCCGAGCCCCAAGGCGCTGTGCAACTGGGTCACCAACGAGCTGCTCCGGCGCGTCGATGACATCGCCGATGCCCCACCCGCCGCTGATCTCGGACGCCTGGTGGCGCTCATCGAAGACGGTACGATCAGTGGGCGCATCGCCAAGACGGTCTTCGACGCGATGCTCGACGGCGAAGGCGCCCCGGACGCGATCGTCAGCGCGCGGTCCCTGAAGCAGCTCACCGATGACGGCGCCGTCGAGGCCGCGGTACGTTCCGTCGTCGACGCCCACCCCGAGCAGGTGGCCCAGTTTCGGGCGGGGAAGACCAAGGTCAAGGGCTTCTTCGTCGGTCAGGTCATGCGCGCCACGGGTGGCAAGGCAAACCCCGGCACGGTGAACGAGATCCTGGACAGACTGTTGAGCCCCTCACCGCCGGGAGACGCATGAGCTTCGACACCATCCGCTGGGAGGGCGACGCCGTCGTCCTCATCGACCAGCGCCGCCTGCCGGTGCACGAGACCTATCTGCGCTGCGAGAGCTGGCAGACCGTGGCGAGCGCGATCACCGACATGGTCGTGCGCGGGGCCCCCGCCATCGGCATCACGGCGGCCTACGGGATGGCGCTCGCCGCTCGCGCCGGCACGGATCTCATGGAGGCTCGAGCGGGCCTGGCGGCGACTCGACCGACGGCCGTGAACCTCTTCTGGGCCCTGGACCGGGTGGCGGAGTGCGGCGGTGACCCCGACGCGGTCCTCGCCTGCGCCCACGCCATCGCCGCCTCTGACCTCGAGATGTGCCGCGCGATGGGGGCCCATGGCGCGGAGCTGCTCCCCCACGGCGCGCGGGTGCTCACCCACTGCAACACCGGATCCCTCGCCACAGGCGGCTACGGGACCGCCCTCGGCGTGATCCGCAGCGCGTGGTCGACAGGACGCCTGAAGCACGTCCTCGCCGACGAGACGCGCCCCTTCCTCCAGGGCAGCCGCCTCACCGCCTGGGAGCTCCACCGGGACGGCATCCCGGTGAAGGTCATCACCGACGGCATGGCGGCCCACTTCATGGCCCGCGGCGACGTGGACGCGGTGGTCGTCGGGACCGACCGGGTGGCGGCCAACGGCGACGTCGCCAACAAGATCGGCACCTACGGGCTCGCCGTGCTCTGTGAAGCCCACGGCCTGCCCTTCTACGTGGCCGGCCCGACCAGCACCGTGGATCTCGACACCGCCACCGGCGCCGAGATTCCCATCGAGCAGCGCGATCCGCGGGAGGTCACCCATGTGGGCGACCGACGGCTGGTGCCGGAGGGGGTGGAGGTGTGCAACCCCGCCTTCGACGTCACCCCCGCCGAGCTCGTCACCGCGATCATCACCGAAGCCGGGGTCGCCCGCGCCCCGTACGGTCCCGCGCTCGCGAACCACGTTCGCTGCAATTCAGATTGACTCTACCGGGTCGCGCGTCTATCCTCCGCGCCCCGATTCACCTGTGAGCAGGCCAGATGTACGCGATCGTAAAGACGGGCGGTAAGCAGTACCGAGTCTCGGAGGGTCAGTCCCTTCGCGTCGAGAAGCTCGCCGGCGATCCCGGCGACGCGGTCACCCTCGAAGAGGTCCTCCTCGTGGGGGGCGACGGTCAGACGCGCATCGGCACGCCTCGTGTCGCCGGCGCCGTGGTCAACGCCGAGATCGTGCGGCAGGACCGCGCGAAGAAGATCATCGTCTTCAAGAAGAAGCGCCGGAAGGGCTACCACAAGAAGCAGGGGCACCGGCAGTCCTACACCGAGCTCAAGATCACCGGCATCTCCGCGTAGCGAAAGGTCTCGACCGATGGCACACAAAAAGGGCCAGGGAAGCACCCGCAACGGCCGTGACTCAAACTCCAAGCGTCGCGGAGTCAAGCGCTTCGACGGCCAGCCCGTCCGCGCCGGCAACATCCTCGTTCGGCAGTGCGGAACGCACTTCCACCCCGGCGAGAACGTCGGCCTCGGCCGCGACTTCACCCTGTTTGCGCTGATCGACGGCGTCGTGAAGTTCGAGCGCCACGGTCGCGACCGCAAGCGCGTCGCCGTCTACGCCCAGTAGCTCTACCCCATCCGGTTCATCGACGAGGTCTGTGTCCACGTCCGCTCCGGCTCGGGAGGGGCGGGCTGCGTCAGCTTCAGGCGCGAGAAGTTCGCGCCCAACGGGGGCCCCGACGGCGGCAATGGCGGCCGCGGCGGCTCGGTCATCATCCACACCGATCCCCGCGTCGCGACGCTCCTCGACCTGCGCTACAAGCGCATCCACGCTGCCAAGAATGGACGCCCGGGCGCTGGCAAGGACTGCTCCGGGGCGGACGCCCACGACATCGTCCTCCGCGTCCCCGTCGGGACCGAGATCTACGACGTCGACACCGACGAGCTGCTCGCCGATCTGACGGAGCCCGATGCGCGCTTCGTCGTCGCGCAGGGCGGTCGAGGCGGCAAGGGGAACGCCAACTTCGCCACCCCATCCCGGCGCAGCCCGGACTTCGCTACTCCGGGGCGCGACGGCCAGGAGCGCGAGCTGCGGTTGGTGCTCAAGCTCATCGCCGACGTGGGCCTCGTCGGCTTCCCCAACGCTGGAAAGTCCACCCTGGTCTCGAGGATCAGCCGCGCCCGCCCGAAGATCGCGGACTACCCGTTTACGACCCTGCGACCGAACCTGGGCGTGGTGCGGGTGGCCGACGACCGCAGCTACGTGGTCGCGGACCTCCCGGGTCTGATCGAGGGGGCCGCGGACGGCCATGGACTCGGCCACCGCTTTCTACGCCACATCGAGCGCACCGCGATCTTCCTCTTTCTCGTCACGCAGGACCTCGATCCAGCGCGTGACCCCCTCGCCGACTACCACGCGCTCCGTCACGAGCTGGGCCGCTACGACCCCGAACTGCTCGCGCGCCCACAGATCGTGGTCCTCTCGCAGTGCGACCGGCCGGAGGTTCGTGAGCAGCTCGATACGATCCGCTCTGCGCTCCCCGATCTTCAGGTCCTGCCGATCTCCGCGGTGACAGGTGACGGCCTTCGGGCACTCACCGACGCGGTCGCGCGCGCCCTCGTCTCAGCGGGCCGCTGGGGCTGACTCTGCGCCTCCACTGAGGCGTGCAACCCATTGAAATCAAAGCAAGTTCAAGTTTGTCACCGGTCGCGCCGTATAGTTGACATCCTGAGGATGAGCGTGCTACTGCCGATTGCAAACGACGCTGGGGACACAGGTCCCGTCGGGAGTTCGAAATCCATGCGCGGACTCAGTGTTCTCGCCCTTTTTGCATGGGCGTCCGTGGCCAATGCACAGGCGGTCGACCCACAGGCTGGGGAAGCCGGAGAAGCGGCCCCCGGTGACGCTGCGGCGCAGCCCGCGCGCGCAGGCGAGGCGGCGGCGAAGCCCGCGCCGCCGCCGGCAGACCCCAACACCAGCGTCGAGGTCTCCAAGAAGGAGGAGGCCAAGCCTCCGGCGAGCCCCAGCAACGGCGACGAGGCGTATCGGCTCAAGATCTCCGAGCTCGAGGGTCGGGTGAACGACCTCAAGGAGAAGATCTTCCGCTCCAAGACGCGCCTGGCGATTCTCAAGGAGACGGTGCTCTCCTCGTCCATCGCGGGGGCCGAGGCGGCGATCCTGCACCGCAACGAGATGGGCTCGAGCTTCCGCCTCGAGAAGGCCAGCTACAGCCTCGACGGCCAGCCCATGGAGACGCTCACGGAAGAGAAAGAGGTCAAGCAGGAGGAGGTCGAGATCTTCAACGGTCCGATCACCCCCGGCAACCACACCGTCTCGGTGGTGATGACCTACCGCGGCAACGGCTTCGGCATCTTCAGCTACCTGCGCGGCTACGTCTTCAACCTTCGCTCGTCCCACACCTTCCATGCCGAGGAGGGCAAGCAGGTCCGGGTCCGGGTCGTCGGGTACGAGAAGGGCGGCATCACGACCGACCTCAAGGATCGCCCGGACATCCGGTTCGAGGACCAGCTTTCGGACTCCCGACGCCGCGGCCCCGCGGACAAGGAGACCTCCGGGAAATGATCGACGTCGCCTTCTCCAGGCGCGTGCATCAGTTGGCGCTCGCGGTGGCCCTCGTCCTCGCCGCGACGGCGGCCCATGCCGACGCGCTGGGCGACGTGCGCGCCACGCTCCAGGAGAGCGAGGCCACCCTTCAGAAGCTCGAGAAGCGGGTGCTCGCGCCCGCGCTGCTCGAGCGGACGCACAAGATCACCGCTCGGCTGAGCGACGGGCAGCTCTTCTTCCTCACGCAGGATTACGACCGCGCGGCGATGGTCCTGCTCGACGTGGTCGAGGATCCCCGCAGTCGGCAGCACGTCGCGTACCGGGACGCCCTCTACTACCTGTCCGAGTCGCTGTACCGGCTGCGGAACTACAACGCCGCCGCCACCTACTTCGAACTCGTCGCCACGCAGGGCACCGCGAGTCAGCAACAGGAGGCCGTCGGCCGCCTCCTCGAGATCGCGCTGGCGACGGACAACCCGCGGGCCGCCCAGAGCTATCTGGCACGGGCCACCAAGCTGCTCACGACCACGCCGGACGCGCGCCTGCTGTACGCAGTCGGCAAGTACCACTACCGCGTCGGTCAGCTCCCGCTGGCGCTGTCCACCTTCGCTCGCGTCCCCACCGCGCACCAGGTCGCGCCGCGCGCCCGGTACTTCAAGGGCGTCGTGCAGGTGAAGCAGCGGGCCTACGGGGCCGCCTTGAAGACGCTGCAAGCGCTCATCGACGTGCCCCTCGAGGGTGAGCAGGCCACCGCGCAGAATCAGCACGCCCACGACCAGGCGCGCCTCGCGATCGCTCGCATCAACTACGAGCTCGGTCAGTTCGACAAGGCGGTCAACGCGTACTCCGCGGTCCCCCGCGACTCCGGGGCCTTCGACGAGGCGATGTTCGAGAGCGTGTGGATCTCGGTGAAGCAGAAGGACTACCAGAAGGCGCTTCGTCGACTGGAGATCCTGCTCATCAGCCAGACCAGCGCGCTGCGCGGGCCCGACGCTCGGCTCCTCAAGGGCCAATTGCTGCTCATGTTGGCGCGGTTCGACGAGGCGGCGGAGGCCTTCCAGGAGGTGCTCTTCGAGTTCGGGCCGATCCAGACCGAGATGAAGCAGGTCGTCAACGAGAACGGCGGCAACCTCGTCAGCTACTTCAACCGGGTGATCGGGGCCAGCCTCGCGGACTTCGATCTGACGTCGTTTCTGCCCCCGCGGGCGGCGGAGTTCGCCGGCCCCGATGTGGAGGCCGATCGTGCGCTGCTTCTGGTGGGCGATCTAGCGGCTCAGAAGCGCGATGTCGACGATGCGCGCCGCACGATTCGGCGCATCGACGTCGCGATCAAGGCGGACAACCGGGTCGAGATCTTCCCGCGGCTGCACGATGCCTGGCTGAAGGTCCTCGAGGTGCGCGCTCGGCTCACGGATGCGCGGGCGCGACTGAACGACGCCGCCACGAGCGGTCTCGGTGGCAACCGGGCCGGCTACGACGAGTTGAGCGAGGAGCGGGAGCGCTGGGGAGACCAGTTCGCGGATACGCCGCGCTCGGTGGTCGAGCTCCGCGCCCGCGACGCGCGCGTGGACGACGAGATGGTTCGACTCGAGCAGGAGGCGTTCAAGCTGCGGATCGCCATCCAGGGTCTCGAGGCGCAGCTCAACGCGATTCGGAAGTACGTCACCGACACGTCGTCGGAGTCCGGCGGCATGCTGCCCAAGGATGTCGCCGCGATGGACCAGGTGAAGCGCGAGCTGGCCGGGACGCGCGCGCTGCGCGACGAGCTTCGTGGTCTGGCGGCGGCCCTCGAGGGAGAGCGGGTATCGGTGGGAGTCAACGACTCGGCGTCGGGTCGAGATGCGGACGTGCGCAAGCGCTACCTCCAGGTCATCGACGCCGAGGCGCGCTGGCTGGCACAGCATGGCGCCCCGATTTCGGCGGGCGAACTGCAGCGATTGGAGGCCCTGGACCGGCGCGCGAACGACTTCCTGCGCCGCGCGTCGGCGCTCGCGGATGAGCGCATCGCCGAGATCAAGCGCATCGTCGAGCGGGAGCGCACGAACGTAGGCGGCTATGATCGCGATCTGGTGACCTACCAGGGCGAAACGGAGTCCCTCGGCGGGGCCATCGCCGCCCGGAGCTTCACCCACGTGATGGGACGGGTCGACGGTGTCGTGCTGGAAGCCGATGTGGGGCTGGTCGACGTCTCGTGGAAGCAGAAGGAGGGCCGCTCCAAGCAGATCTCGAGGGTGCTGGAGCGGCAGTCCGACGAGCAGGAGCAGCTCAAGCGCAACTTCGAGGAGGTGATGCATGAGTAGCGGCGTCAGGTGCACCCTGCTCGCGCTCGCGCTCGCGCTCCCGGGGTGGGCTCAGGAGGCGGGGCAGCCCGCCGAAGCGGCGGAGCAGTCCGCCGACGAAGCCGAGAAGCCCGCGAAGCAGTCCGCCGACGAAGCCGAGAAGCCCGCGGAGACGCCCGCCGACGAGGCCGAGAAGCCCGCCGACGAGGCCGAGAAGCCCGCCGACGAGGCCGAGAAGCCCGCCGAAGAGGTCGAGAAGCCTGGGGCGTTGCCCGATCCCTCGAAGATCAGGGGAGGCGAGCGCCGCGAGGCGAACCTCCCGCCGGAGTTGGCCGAGGCGCTGGTCGAGGTCGAGGCCTTCGCGGCCGAGATCCAGGCCTACCGGCAGGACGTTCGGCGGCTGCTCGAACACCAGCGCGCGCGCAAACGGCGCGAGATTCGGCGTCGCTACGAACCCATCCTGAAGCAGCTCCGCAACGAGGAGCGCCAGCGACGGCTCGACGCGATCGCCCGCTTCGAGAAGTTCCTCGAGAAGTACCCGAACAACCCCAGCTATACACCCGACGCCCTCTTCCGCCTGGCCGAGCTGCACTTCGAGAAGGCCAACGACGAGTTCATCACCGCGTCGGAGGAGTTCGACGCGCTGATCATCCAGTACGACCAGGGCAAGCTCGACACGGAGCCCGCGGAGCCGCGGCAGGACTACCGAAGGACGGTCGCCCTCTTCGATCAGCTCATCAGTCGATTCCCCGACTACCGAAACCTCGACGGCGCCTTCTATCTCAAGGGGTACTGCCTGGCGGAGATGGGCGAGGAGAAGCCGGCGCTCGACGAGTTCCAGGCCCTCGTGAGCAAGTTCCCGGCGTCTCGCTTCGCCGCCGAGACCTGGCTGCGCATCGGTGAATACTACTTCGACCACAACAACCTGGCGGAGGCCATCGCGGCCTACGTGAAGGTCGTCGAGTTCCGCGACAGCCCCTACTACGACAAAGGGCTCTACAAGCTCGCGTGGACCTACTACCGCGACGACAAGTATGTCGAGGCCATCGCGCGCTTCCGCGAGCTCATCGAGTTCAGCGACGAGATGGCGCGAAAGACCGGAGAGGCGGGCTCGGTCCTGCGCGCCGAGGCGATTCAGTACCTCGCGGTCTCGCTCCAAGAGGAGGACTGGGACGGCGACGGGAACCCCGACGCGGGGGCGGGCTTCCAGCGTGTGCTGCGCTTCGTCAAGGGCGACAAGGATTACGACGTCGAGATCCTGCGGGCTCTCGCGGAGATCTTCTTCGACAACGCGAAGTACGAAGAGGCGATCGCCACCATTCGGCACCTCCTGCGCAACTTCCCCAAGCACAAGGAGAACCCGGAGCTGCACGCGCAGATGGTCACCGCCCTCGAGCGGGTCCAGCGCAACGACGAGGCCTTCGCGGAGCGCGCCAACCTGGCGCGCGCCTATGGCGAGGGGAGCGACTGGTTCGGGGCGAACGCCCACGACCCGGAGGCGCTCACCAAGGCCGAGGAGCTGATGGAGGACGCGCTGATCCAGGCGGCCACCTACCATCACTCCCGCGCACAGCAGCTCAAGGAGCAGGCGCAGGGCGGCGACGCCGCGGCCGAGGAGGAGGCGATCCGCGAGTACCGGCTCGCCGCGGTCGCCTACGACAACTACCTGCGGCGCTACCCCAAGTCACAAAACGCCTATCAGCTCGGCTTCTACTACGCGGAGTGCCTCTACTACTCGTTTCGCTTCGCCGAGGCGGCGACGCAGTACGCGGCGGTCCGCGACAGCAAGCTCGGGACCCAGTATCGAGAGCGCGCGGGCTTCAGCACGATCCTGGCGATCGAGAACGACATCCGTCGGCTGATCACCGAGGGGCGGATGGCACCCCGCGGCATCCTGATTGGGGAGGCGCCGGCGATCGTCCCGCGCGCGGCCGGCGAGAGCGACGACGACTATGCGGTGGTGGAGATCGAGAAGCAGGTCATCCCCCAGCGCGTGGAGGAGTTGCTCGCCGAGCGCATCATGTACGTCGAGTTGCGCTTGAAGTCGAACGAGGACACAAAGCGCCTGCCGCGCATCGCCTACAAGGTGGGCGAGGCCTACTACGACTACAAGCACTTCGACGAGGCGCGGAAGTGGTTCCGCAAGGTGCTCAAGGAGTACCCCGGCGTCCCCCCGGAGGTCGGCAAGGCGGCCTTCGAGTACGGCATGGACACCTTCTCCCAGGCAAACGACTACGTGGGCATGGGCGCGTGGGCCCAGGAGATGGAGGGCGTCGCCCAGGTCGACGCGGCGACCAAGGACCGCATCACGACGATCAAGCTGGGCGCCGAGTTCCGGCTGGCCAAGCGGCTCTTCGAGCAGAAGAAGTACGAGAAGGCCGCCGAGGCCTACATGAAGCTGATCGACGAGAACCCCGGCAACAAGTACGCCGACGCGGCGCTGAACAACGCCGCCTACGCCTTCGAGCAGACGCGTCGATTCGAGTCGGCCACCAACACCTACGAGCGAATCTACCGGGAGTACCCCAAGAGCCAGTACGCAGAGCACGCGCTCTTTCAGGTCGCCGTCAACTCGTTCCGATTCTACGACTACGACCGCGCGGTGAGCAGCTACTTGCTGTTGGTCCAGAGCTACCCGGATTCGGAGAACCGCTCCGAGGCGCTCTATCGCGCGGGGCTGCTCCAGGAGCAGAACCAGGACTACCGGGCCGCGGCGACGAACTTCGAGCGGTACGCGAAGCTCTTCCCGGACAAGGCCGACACGCCGGAGGTCTTCTTCCGCGCGGGGAACAACTTCGCCAAGCTCGAGGACACGCGTAACGAGATTCGCGTCTACGAGACCTTCGCCCGCCGCTACGGCCAGGACCCCAAGGAGAACGGGCGGGTCATCAAGGGCCTCGCGCGCATCGCGGACATCTATTTCGAGAAGAACCGCAAGCGAGAGGCGCGGCGGGCGTGGCAGCGGGTGATCGACGAGTTCAACCGCCGTGGTCTGCAGGCGGGGGCCTTCGAGGCGAAGTACCCGGCAGAGGCCCAGTTCCGCCTCGTAGAGGTGGACTTCACGAGCTACGAGCAGATGAAGCTGTCCGGCTCGCTGAAGAACCAGGGTCGCGTCATCAAGGAGATGCAGAAGCGCATCAAGGACCTCAGCCGCCGCTACGCCGAGGTCATCCCCTACAAGAACTTCGAGTGGACGCTCGCGGCCCTGTATCGCCTCGGCCATCTCTATCAGCTCTTCGCCACGGCGCTCTACGAGGCCCCGATCCCGGGCGGCTTCGGGCCCGACGAAGAGGATATGTACCGCACCCAACTCGAGGACATCGCGTTGCCCATCGAGGATCTGGCGGTGCAGCGCTATGAGCAGGCGTACGAGAAGGCGCGCGAGTTCCGCGTGAGCAACGACTGGACCAAGAAGATCCTGATCGCGCTCAACAAGTACAAGCCTTCGGATTACCCGCTCTTCAAGGAGGAGCGGCGCATGCGCGTGCCGGTGCAGCGGACGCCGGCCCGATTGATCTCGTTGCCGCCGCCGCCCGAGCCCGAGGAGCCGGAGCCGGCCGAGGACCTGGAGGGCGACGAGGGCGACGAGGGCGAGGACGAGCCCGCCGCCGAGGAGGAGGCCGGCGTCGAGGACGCCCCGGGCGAAGAGGCCCCGGCCGACGACGATGGAGCGGATGAGGGGGCCGAGAAATGAGGCCGCTGATCCCGCTGCTCGCGCTCCTGTTGATGCCCGGCTGTGGCAGCACGCCACCGCGCCCCAGTGTGAAGCAGTCCGAGACTCGGCTTCCGTCCGACGCGCCGACCCCGCCGCCCAAGTCCGGCGAGGCCGCGCCGCCAACCCCTGGGGGCGAGGCCGCCGGTGCCGACGCGCCGATCGACGAGGAGGCTCGGGAGCTGCTCGACGAGGGCAAGGCGGTGGCGGCGGAGGGGGACTTGTCGACGGCTCAGGCGCGCTTCCGTGACGCCCTCGCGGCGGACCCGCGCCTCGCCGAGGCGGCCTACAACCTGGGGGTCCTCGCCGAGTGGCAGGGGCAGTACGACCAGGCGCGCGGGCAGTACGAGTCCGCGCTGCGAGCGCGCTCGGACTTCGGCCCCGCGGTGGTCGCCGTCGCCAATCTGATGCTCCGCAGCGGCGACAAGCAGGGGGCCCTCGGCTACGCGGAGCGAGCGCTCCAGACGAGGCCAGACAGCAACTCATTGCGCAACGCCTTGAACCGTATTCGCCTCGCCTTCGACGGTCGCGAAGCGGAGGTGGTGCGCGACTCCAAGCTGGTGCTGCGCGACGACGAGAAGAACGTGGAGGCGATGGTGAACCTCGCCGCGGCCTTCTTCGGACAGGGGAAGTTCGAGTTGGCGGTCGCGATCCTCGAGAACGCGAAGGCCCTCGACGCCGAGGACCCTGAGATCTACGCCCGCATGGCCCTCGCCCACGACGCCCTGGGAGACGACGTGAAGGCGCGCGTGACGCTGGAGGAGGGCGCCGCCCTCCCCGGGGGCGGCTCGGCCGAGATCTACAACAACCTCGGCGTCATCTACCATCAGGCGGGGGACTACGCGGGGGCTGAGGAGCAATTCCGCAAGGCGCTGGCGCGCTGGCCCCACATGGTGCCGGCGCAGGTGAACCTCGGCAACGCGCTCAAGGGCCAGCAACGATATGGCGACGCCGACAAGGCCCTGCGCGAGGCGCTCGCCATCGACGCCAACTCCGCCGACGCGCTCTACAACCTGGGCATCTTGTATCTCGACGGGAACATCCCAGGCGTGGAGCCGGTCCAACGGCTCGAGCAGGCGCTGGTCTTCTTTGCCCAGTACAAGGCGAAGGCGGGTGCCCGGCCGGCGGACGACCCGATCGAGCTCTACGTAGCCGAGGCGAAGAAGAAGGTCGAGGTCGAAAAGAAACGCGCGGAGCAGATGCGACGGGCGCCGAAGCCCCCTCCCGAGGAGGACGAGGACGACGATGAGATGGGCGGTGACGACGCGGCGGACGGTGACGACGCGGCGGACGGTGACGACGCGGCGGACGGTGAGGACCCGGCGGACGGTGAGGACCCGGGGGACGACGACGCGGAGCAGCCAGCGGACGACGACGCCGACGACGAAGCCACGGGTGACGACGCTGGCGGTGAGCCGGCCGACGACGCTGGCGGGGACGGAGAAGAGAAATGAACCTCATCCTCCGAGCGCTCGCGGTCGCGACTCTCTTCGGAGTACCGGCGGTGGCCCAGAACAAGGCCAAGCGCAAGAAGCGCACCCCGCGGGTCATCACGCTCGGCGAACAGGTGATCGAAGGCGTGGTCCAAAAGCCGGAAGCCTTCTATATCCTCCAGCGCAGCGAGCTGAATTTCAAAGGCCTGGAGCCAAAGAAGAGCTTCATCCCCCTGATCTTGAAGAGCGTCGAGAAGGAGCCCTTCTAGGTGTCAGGCGCGTGGGGGCGTGCAAAATCCTGCCCCTCAGAAAAAAGAGTAGACCCCCGATTTTGGTCGATGGTATTAAATCTGCCTGTACGAATCGGCAAAGCCCGAAAACGTTAACATTGTCAATAAGTTCTGCTTCATCGAAACCTGTGTCCGCCGAGCGGCGGCACAACGGGTCTTCAGCCCCACGAGCCGCGCGGCCAAAGCCAGCGCATCACCCCTGGGAGGACTAGTCGAATGGGTGCGGTTGCGAAGTTCTACTCCGACGGGGGCATCTGGATGCACCCCATCCTGTTCATGAGCATCATCGGTCTCGGGGTGATCATCGAGCGGTTCATCTTTTTGTACTTCAAGTACAACATCAACGCCGCGGCGTTCATGGCACAGATCCAGAAACTGGTGATGGCCAACAACATCGACCGCGCGATCAAGCTCTGCAACGCCGCGCCGTCGGCCGCGCTGCCCAAGGTCATCAAGGCCGGGCTCACGCGGGCCAACAAGGGTCCCGAGGAGATCCAGAACGCGGTCGAGGAGGCCACGCTCGAGATCGTCCCGATCGTGACCAAGCGCACCGCGGTGCTCCAGCAGATCGCGAACATCGCGACGCTGCTCGGCCTGCTGGGGACCATCCTCGGCCTGATCAAGGCATTCGAGGCCCTCGCCGACCCGTCGATTCCGCCCGACAAGCGCCAGGCCATGCTCGCGAACGGTATCTCGATCGCGATGAACACCACCGCCTTCGGCCTCATCGTGGCGATCCCGTGCCTGATGGCGCAGGTCTTCTTGGCCTCCGTGACCAAGAAGATCATCGACGAGATTGACCAGTACTCGGTGAAGCTCGAGAACCTCCTCATCTCCCGACTCCACGGGGGCGCGGGCGAGAACTAGTCGCTGAGGCCGTTGTCCAAAGCGAGGACGACCGCAACAGGGACTGGGACGCTCAGGAGGATTCGGTAGATGGCGCGCAAGAAGAAGGCATTCAACGACAAGATCGAGGACCTCAACCTGGTCCCGATCATGAACCTCGTGGTGTGCCTCATCCCGATGGTTCTGCTCGGCATGTCGCTGGTGAAGATCGGTGTCGTGAACGTGAACGCGCCGAAGTTCGGCATGGGCGCCGCGGCACCGGAGGACACCGACGAGAAGCCCCTCAACTTGACGATCGCGATCGCGGCGGACGGCTACCGGCTGACGGCGTCAGGGGCGGACATCAACTCGATCATGGGGTTGCCGCCCCTCGATCCGACCGACCCTGCCGCGGCTGCCGCGGCTGCTGCGGCTGGGCCGACGATCCCCAAGAAGGGCGAGCTTTACGACTACGTCGACCTCTACAACAAGCTGGTCGCTATCAAGAAGCAGTTCCCGAACGAGTCGATCGTCAACATGACGGCCGAGCGAGACACGCACTTCATGTACCTGATCGGAACGATGGACGTGATGCGCGTACACCTCGAGGCCGAGACCTACGACGACCTCGATTCGTTCAAGGCCGCGACGCCCAAGTACGAGGACAATCAGGTCGCCCTACTGTGGCCTGACGTCGTCTTCGCAGTGGCCCAGTAGGAGGCGTCCGATGTCCCACATCAAGGTCAAGAAGGACGACTCGGGCAAGTCCCGCGAGGAGCTGATCTCGGACTGGGTCCATGCCCAGGCCCAGCAGCACCGCAAGGACCGCAAGGCGCGGCGGCTCCCCTCGGGCGACGCTTCGGTCACCATCAACTCGTTGATGGACGCGATGACCATCATCCTGGTCTTCCTCCTGATGAACTACTCCGTCGACCCCCTCCGCGTCGACTCGGGTGACGATCTCCAGATCCCGGATTCGACAACGGACATCAGCCCGAAGGCGAGCGCCTCCTGCACCATCAGCGCCCGCGGCATCGTCGTGAATGACAAGATGGTCGTCGCCGTCAAGGACGGCAAGGTCGACAAGGTCCACAAGCAGGGTGACGAGGACTCCCTCAACATCCAGCCCCTCTTCGAGGCGCTCAACGAAGAGGCGGGGCGGCAGAAGAACATGGCCCAACTTGCTGGCGGGAAGTTCGACGGGGTGCTCACGGTGATCGCCCACAAGACGACCCCGTATCGGTTGTTGACCGAAGTGCTCTACACAGCAGGGCAGGCCGAGTTCCAGAAGTACAAGTTCGCGGTCAAGAAGGGCGCTCAACGCGCATCCTTCTGAGCGGAGCGCGATCGCCGAAGAGCCCGTCAGAGCTTCGTCTCGGCGGGCTTTTTCGCTATCAAAACAAGTTGTTGCAACACCCTCCTACCGTGGATAGGCTCCCCTGTAGGGCCCGCGGGTGCGGGTGCCTGAGGCCGGTGAGCCCGACGGTAGGGAACATTCGAACGATGGAACCTGTCGAAGTGGAGAACGGCGCGTAGACATCATCCTCGACCCCGCCTTTAGCCCGAATGGCTGGCGGCCGATGAAGGGGGGGTGAGTCGCGCGTCGCGGACCGCGAAAGGACGTTCGGAATGGCGCAAAGCCGGGACCGCAAAATCCTCCGCATCGGGATCATCCAGAATGGGAAGATCATCGAGGAGCGGTTGCTGCGAAAGCGGGAGACCGTCACGATCGGTCAATCGCCTCGAAACACCTTCGTCTTGCCGGCGACGGGGATCCCCAAGGGGTATGCCCTCTTCGAGTTGAAGGGCGGCGTCTACCACCTCAACTTCCGCGCGAATATGAAGGGCAAGGTGTCCGTCGAGGACGCTGTGCTGGACCTCCGTGCGTTGCGCGACCAGAAGTTGGCCAAGAAGCGAGGCGACCAGTACAGCCTGCAGCTCTCCGAGAAGAGCCGCGGCAAGGTGGTGGTGGACGACACCACGCTCCTCTTCCAGTTCGTGACGCCGCCGCCGCCCCCATCCAAGCTGCAACTGCCGGCTTCGGTGCGTGGGGGCTGGACGAAGTCCCTCGACTGGCCCTTCGTCAGCACGTTGCTAGGCTCGTTCGTCGTGCAGGTCTTCAGCATCGCCTTCATTTCAACCCGGGACTACCCGGAGCCACCCCGTGGCATCGAGACCCTCCCGGACCGCTTCGTCCAGATGATCAAGGACGACTTCAAGCCGAAGCCCAAGCCGAAGATCGAAGAGAAGGGCGACGACAAGAAGCCCGACGAGAAGGCAGAGAAGAAGGCCGAGACGAAGAAGGCGAAGCCGAAGCCTCAGCCCAAGAAGGTCGCGACGCCCAAGAAGGTCGCGACGCCCGGAAAGAAGAGCGAGACCGAAGTTCGCGCGATGAAGAAGAAGGTCGCCGACAAGACCATTCTCAAGTTCATCGGCGCCAACAGCGCCGACGGGGTCGGGAGTCTGGTCGACACCCTCAAGGAGGGCGCCTCGGACGTCACCATCGCACAGGCCTTCGACGGCACGTCCGGGGTCCAAGTCGCCGACGCCTCCACGGCCGCGCGGGATCGACGCCGGGTCGGTCGGGGTCGTGGCAAGGTGGCCGGGATCAAGGATGGAGATCTCCGCGCGAAGGGCGGTGGCCCTGTCGATACCGGCGCGAAGGGCAAGGAGGTCGCGGTCAAGGGGACCGTCAAGGTGAAGAAGCCCAGCGAGGCCTTCGGCACCGGGGTGCTCGACACCAACTCGATCTCCAAGGTGGTCAAGCGGCGGATGGGCGCGGTCAAGAACTGCTACAACAAGCAGCTCAAGAAGGACCCCAAGCTCCGTGGCAAGGTCAAAGTGCAGTTCACGGTCCTCGAGAGTGGCCGGGTGGGGTCCACGAGGATCCTCAAGGACACGATGGGCGACCCCGCGGTCGGCAAGTGCATCGCCAACGCGATGAAGCGATGGCGCTTCCCCAAACCGGATGGCGGATCGGTCACGGTCGCCTTCCCCTTCGTCTTCGCGCCCTCCAGTTGACTCCTACCTCCTCTGATCTCGCTGGCCCCGCCCTGGCGTTCTTGGTAAACGTCCAGGCGTTTCGAGATCAGGTGAGTGAGATTTTGACCGTCAGGGGTCCAATTGGTACCTGATCGCTCGGAGGTGTCGAGGATGGCTCGGCTGCTACTGGTGCCGATGTTGCTTTTCGTGGTGCCCGCGTCTGGTTGGGCGCAGGGCCTCGACCACGCCTACAAGGAGGCGGCGAGTCTCAGCACCGACGAGAAGCTCGAACGCGCTGGAGTGGGGGTCGACGGCATCCGCGACACGCACCAGGCCGCCCTCGTGCGGCTACAGGCGGCCAGCGAAAAGCAGGACATCCTTCAGCTCAACTGCGTGCGCGACAAGATGGCCGCCATCAAGGGGCTCCTCAAGATCGCCGAGCAGGCCGATGTCAGCCTCAAGGAGGCGGCCGTCAAGCGCGACGAGGAGCTCATCAATCACGAGTACACGAAGATATCGATCGCTTCGGCACGCGCGGAGAATTACCGCGTCGAGGTCGAGGAGTGTGTGGGGGAAGCGAGCCAGTACACGGGTCAGACCATCCTCGAAGTCAACATCGAGGGTGACGAACGCAGCGACGACCCGACGGACGAGCCGCTGGCTGACATGGTGGACTTCATCCAGGAAGACAAGCCGGTCGATGATCCCGACGAGTTCGAGATAGAGGAATGCACGATCACGCCGTGCGAGTAGACCAGCGGTCGACGGCGCGGTGACGCCGAAGAGGGGGGCTGGCCGTGAGGCTGGCGAAATGATCTTGAAGAGTCTGACGCCTGCCCTGATGGTCGCGTTCGTCGTCGCCCCCGCGCTCGCCACGGGCCCGGGGGTGCGCGCGGGTGACTTCGAGTTGCACGTCGGCGGCGACACCGGCGTGAGCTTCGACGACAACTTCTTCCGCAAGTCCGAGGCCTCGGCGTTCAGCGAGCCGGAGGCGGTGTCAGCGCTCGTCGCTGGCATCAAGCTGACGGCCGAGAACCGGAGCCCGAACAAGGTCTATCTGAAGCTCCGCGGGGACGTGGACTTCCGCAAGACGCTCGGCGCCGCCGAAGAGTCCAAGGCCGCTCAGCGGGACGGGATCTCCGCCGTGACGCAGGGCCTGACCGTCGGGTTGCTGCCGCGGAGCAGCTTCTCGGTCGATCTCAACGAGCGGCTGACCTTCCATGACCAGCCCGCCGAGTTCGGCGCCGACGAAGGCCTCGAGCGCCTCGTCTTCGAGATCGGGCCCGATCTGCGGTTCCGGCCTGGGGCGGGTGCGTCGAAGGCCTTCGAGCTGCGGCTCGGCTATCGCTTCAAGGGCACCCGCTTTCTGAACAAGGGCAGCGCGGAGCACGAGTCGGACGGCCACGAGTTGAAGTTCCTCACGGAGTGGAGGTTCTTCCCCAAGACCGTCGCCTTCGCCGACGTGCGCTACTCGGTCATCGATCGGCCCGAGCAGGATGACGATGACGAGATCACCCAGGACCGTCTCCGCAACGTGGACGCCAACCCGTTCCGGCTCGAGCTCGGGGTGCGGGGCCTGATCACGCAGCGCCTCTCCGCGGTGCTGCGGGCCGGGTTCATGCACACGTTCAACGCCGAGCTCGACTCCTTCGTCGGGGCCATCGGGAAGGCGTCGCTGGAGTACATCATCGAGCCTACCTTCCAGATCGAGGGCGGCTATGAGTACGACGCGAAGGGGAGCGCCTTCTCCAACTTCTACAAGTATCATAGCGCCTTCGCGGGCACGCAGCTCTCGCTGCTGGGGCGAGTGACGGTCAAGGGCAAGGTCGCCTATGTCCTCAAGGACTACACCCAGAGCAACGCGCGGGTGGGCGCGGACAACACCCCGACCGCCAAGCGAGATGATCCCTTCCTGCGTGTCGATGCGGGCATCGGTTACCACTTCGTGGACTGGGTCGACCTGTCCGTGCGCTGGCGCCTCGAGCGCAACGACACCGACTTCACGCTCCGGACCCGGAAGCCCGGAGAGCCTGGGCAGCCGTCGACGATCGAGAGCGAGCCGAGGGACTACGCGCAGCAGATCTTCTCGTTCTTGCTCACAGTGGATTACTGACACCCGAGAGGGTTCGTCGAAGATGTTCATCAGGACCTCCCGCTGCCTCCTGGCGTTGGCGCTCGTCGCGTGCACCGGTGGCGGCAAGCAGCAGATGCCGCCAACGCCGGACCGCTCGGTCCTGCTCGAGGGCGCCGCGCTCGGAGCCGGCGACGTCGTCGAGGTTCGCGTCTACCAGGAGAAGGAGCTCACGGGCCTGTACCGCGTCGACGCGGACGGCACGTTCAACTTCCCGCTGGTCGGCGTCGTTCGTGCCGCGGGAATGAACGCCGGCTCGCTCGCGGCACAGCTCACGGAGCGCCTCCGCGGCGGCTACCTCCGCGACCCGCAGGTCAGCGTCTTCATCAAGGAGTTCAACTCCAAGAAGGTCTTCGTCCTGGGCCAGGTCGCGAAGCCCGGCACGTTCCCCTACGAGGACAAGATGACCATCGTCCAGGCGGTCACGCTCGCCGGGGGTCTCAAGCCCCTCGCCGCGGGCAACCGGTTGGTGCTCACCCGGGTCGTCGATGGCGTAGAGAAGAAGTTCGTCGTCCCCTTCGACGACGTCGGCAGCGGCGAGGAGCAAAACGTCGTGCTCCAGCCAGGGGACATCGTCTTCGTCCCCGAGACCTGGTTGTAGTCAACGTTGGGGTGTCAACCTCGCGTGAGCCGTGTGCTCGCGCGTAGCAGGGTGCCCGCGCGGCCCCGGCCATCGCAGAGCCACAGCTTGATCGCCTGAAAGGTCGCGTCGTTCGTGTAGCCGCGCGGCGCGAGGAGAGGTGGGAGGACGCGCGCGACGAGGTGGGCCCCGACGTGCTGGATGGGGGGCAGCGCCTCGGGCCAGAGGCCGCTCTCTCGCAGGCGGACCAGGGCGAGGTCAAAGGGTCGGGCGAGGCCGTCCCGGGTGGCCGCCGCGCGCAGCGGGTCCCACGGGGGCACGACGCACCGCAGGAGAAGCGCCAACTCGAGCAGGCTGGCGAGGCCGCCGTGGAACGCGCCCTTGGCTTCGTTGGTCAACCAGATCAAGACGCGGTCGATGGGCGTGGGGAACCTGACGGGGTGTCCGCCCAACTCTCCGGGCTCGGCGCGGACCCACAACGCGGCGCCGCTCGTGCGCGCGCGGTGGGGTGGCTGGGGCGCGTGGTGCAGCTCGAGGAGCACGCCGTCGACTCGAAATCCGAGCACGTAGGGCCGCTCGTTGGGGAGCCGTTCGTAGCTCGGGATCTCGGGGGCGCCGGCCCGTGACTCAAGTAATCGCGCCACGCGATCGAAGTCCGTAAGTGGGACCAGCACATCGAGGTCGGCCGCGTGGCGTGCCCCGGGGTCATCGAAGACGTTCTCGCTCGTATCCCCCCCCTTGAACACGAGGGGCGGCGGGGCAGTGGAGGGCCAACAGCTCGCCAGGGCGGTGACCCGGGCGAGGTGTCCGGCCATGTTCCGCGCCCACTCAGCCTCACAAGTCGTGGCGTCGAGGTCGCCCAGAGGCGCCCCGATGTGGTAGAGGGTGCCGGCCAGGCGTTGCTGGGCGGCGAGCACTCCGATGCCCTCCGGCAGCGCTGGTACGTCAGAGCCCTCGAGCCAGGCGCGCAGGGCTCGGACGAGGGGGTGCATCCGTCGACTATGCGGTCGGCGGCGACAAACGACAACTACGCGGCGATGGTGGGACACCAGCCGCGGCCGAGGGGTCGGTTGATCGACCAACGAGGAGACAGATGACTCGCATTCTGGTGACCGGTGGTGGTGGATTCATTGGCTCGCATCTCGTACGCGCGGCGCTCGACCGTGGCTACGACTGCACAGTCATCGACAACTTCGAGACGGGGAGCCGCGCGAACCTGGCGGAGGTCGCTGGCCGGATCACCCTGGTCGAGGGCTCGATCACCGACAAGGACGCCGTCGCGCGGGCCCTCGAGGGCGTGGACGCGGTCATGCACGAGGCGGCGCTGCCGTCGGTGCCGAAGTCGCTGGAGCGCCCGCTCGAGACGCACATGGCCAACGCCTTCGGTACGCTGAACCTGCTGGAGGGCTGCCGCCAGCACGGGGTTGGCCGCTTCGTCTACGCCGCGTCGTCCAGCGCCTACGGTGACCAGGACGTGGACCAGAAGGTCGAGACGTTGACGCCGATCCCGCTGTCGCCCTACGCCGTCCAGAAGCTCTGTGGGGAGCATTACTGCAAGGTCTACCACTCGCTCTTCGGCGTGCGGACGGTGGGGCTACGCTACTTCAACGTCTTCGGCGCGCGGCAGAACCCCCGCAGCCAGTACGCCGCAGTGGTGCCGGCCTTCGTCACTCGCATGCTGCGCGGCGAGCCGCCGATCGTATTCGGTGATGGCCTGCAGTCGCGCGACTTCACCTACATCGGCAACGTCGTCGACGCGAACTTCAAGGCCATCGAGGCACCCGACGCGGCGTGTGGTGGGATCTACAACGCGGCCTGCGGAGAGAGCATCAGCCTGCTGCGGTTGATCGAGCTCATCAACGGCGCGCTGGGCACCGACATCGCGCCGCTCCACGAGCCGGCTCGCGCCGGTGACGTCCGTGACTCCTGCGCCGACACCGGGGCCGCGAAAGCTGCCCTCGGGTTCGAGGCGGGGATCTCCATCGAAGAGGGCCTCGCCGCGACGATCGGCTTCTACCGTGAGCATGGGGAGTGGAATCAATGAGCGATCTGGTCCAGCGTCTTCGAGACCGTGAGGCTCGGGTCGGCGTGATCGGCCTCGGCTATGTAGGGCTCCCGCTGGCGACGGCCTTCGGTGACGCTGGCTACGAGGTGCTCGGCTTCGAGGTCGACGACGCCAAGATCGCCGCGCTCAACGGTGGCGAGAGCTACATCCCGGACGTCCCGACCGCCGACGTGAAGCGTCTGGCCGAGGGCGGGCTCCTCTCGGCGACCTCCGACTTCGCGCGCCTGGCAGAGTGCGACGCGATCTCGGTGTGTGTGCCTACGCCCCTGCGCAAGACGCGCGACCCGGACCTCACCTACATCGTCGAGGCCACGCGTCAGATTCGCGCTCACCTGCGCAGCGGCCAGGTGGTCGTGCTGGAGAGCACGACATACCCGGGCACCACGATCGAGGTCGTCGCCCCGGAGCTCGAAGGCGATGGCCTGAAGATCGGCGAGGACGTGCACCTCGCCTTCAGCCCGGAGCGCATCGATCCGGGGAACCAGACCTTCCACGTGAAGAACACGCCGAAGATCATCGGCGGCGTCACGCCCGCGTGCACCGAGGCGGCGCAGACGCTCTACGGGGCCATCGTGGATCGGGTGATCGCGGTGTCGAGCCCGACCGCCGCCGAGATGGTGAAGCTGCTCGAGAACACATTCCGTGCGGTGAACATCGGCCTCGTCAACGAGATAGCGATCATCGCCAACAAGCTCGGCCTCGACGTCTGGGAGATCATCGAGGCGGCGGCCAGCAAGCCCTTCGGCTACATGCCTTTCTATCCGGGGCCGGGCTTGGGCGGGCACTGCATCCCGATCGATCCGCACTATCTGAGCTGGAAGCTGAGGACGCTGAACTACCGGACGCGGTTCATCGAGTTGGCCGACGACATCAACTCGAACATGCCGTTGCAGGTGGTCGACCGCATCTCCGAAGCGCTCAATCTGGACCGTAAGCCGATCCGGGGTTCGCGCATCCTCGTGCTCGGGGTGGCCTACAAGCCCGACATCACCGACTGGCGCGAGTCGCCGGCGGTCCCGGTCATCGAGGGGCTCTTGTCGCGCGGCGGCGATGTCGACTACCACGACGACTTCGTGCCGGTCCTGGAGCTCGGCGGTCACGGCGGCGGGGGCACGCGGCTCGAGTCGGTGGCCTTGGACTACGCGGCGATCGGTGAGTACGACTGTGTGGTGGTGGTCACGGATCACTCGTACCTCGACGCCGACGCGTTGATGGCCCATGCCAGCCGTATCGTCGACACCCGAAACCTCACTGGGCGCGCGGGCAGCGAGCATCCGAAGGTGGTGAAGCTATGAGCCAGACCCGCGAACAAGAGGTCGGACTCGGCGCGCTGCTGGACGTTGTCTGGAAGCACAAGTGGCTGGTCGCCGCCTTCGCCGTTCTCGTCGTCGCGGCGACCACCGTCTACACCCGCCGCCAGCCGAAGATCTACGAGGCGACCACGCAACTCGTCATCGACCTCACCGCGCCGCAGTACCTCTCGCGCGGGCAGCAGGAGGTGGTCAGCTTGGGGACCGGCAACTCGTGGAATACCCGCGAGTTCTTCGAGACTCAATACCGCATCATCAAGAGCCGAATGGTCGCCAAGAAGGTCGTCGACCGGCTCAGCCTGGGGGCGGATCTCGACTTCCTCGGGGTGGAGGAGATCGAGGATCCCGAGAAGCGCGCCAAGAGGCTCGAGCGCGCCGATCCGGAGGGCATCCTCATAGCGAAGCTGAAGGTGACCCCGGTGGCCGACAGCCACGTCGTGCTCATCCGCGTGCGCGACCGCGATCCAGAGCGGGCCGCGAGGCTCGCCGACGCCGTCGCCGAGGCGTACTCGGAGCAGAACGTAGGGCGCAAGGTGTCGGCGGCGGGGGAGGCCGTCACCTGGCTGCGGGGGCAGAACGACCAGGTCAAGCAGGGCGTCAAGAAGGCTGAAGACGCGCTGCTCGAGTTCAAACGCGATCAGGACATCCTCAGCGCCTCGCTGGGCGACAAGCAGAACCTGATGGGCCTCGATCTACAAGACGCTGCGCGGCAGCTCCGCGAGGCGCGGCAGGCCACCTCGCTGCTCCGCGCGGAGCTCGATCAGGTCAAGCAGCTCTCCGCGAGCGAGGCGCAGACCAGCGTCCAGGCGGTCTTGGAGAACGGGCTGATCCAGCGGCTCAAGGAGCAGCTCGTCGACCATCAGAACGAGCGCTCCGAGCTCCTCAAGAAGTACCTCGACAAGCACCCCGATGTGCGCACCGCCGACGACAAGATCCGCCGGGTCAAGCGCCGGCTCGAGCTCGAGGTGGCTGGGATTCGGCAGTCCCTCGCGCGGAAGTACGAGGCGGCGCTGAAGGTGGAGCGCGGCCTCGCTGGCGACGTCGAGCGCATCAAACGCGAGGCTCGGGGGGTGCGCGCCCACGAGCTCACGTACAAGCGGCTGGCCGACGACGTCGAGTCCAAGAAGCAGCTCTCCGTGGGCCTCGCGCTGCGCCTCAAGGAGGCCGAGCTCCAGGCCGAGTCTCGGGCCAACAACGTGCGGGTCCTCGACGGCGCCCTCGTCCCCGGCGTCCCGGTCGCGCCCCGTCTGATGCTCAACCTCGCCGTCGCTCTGGTGCTCTCGCTGGTCGGCGGGATCGGCCTCGCCTTCCTCGTCGACCAGCTCGACTCCACCGTGAAGAACCAGGAGCAGCTCGAGCGTGAGTTCGGGCTGACCTTCCTGGGCATCATCCCGTCGATTCGCTCGGCGCGCAGCCGGGGGGGTCGCAACGAGGGCCCCATCGAGAACACCGACAGATATGTCCTCGACAACCCCAACTCCACGGTCGCCGAGTGCGTTCGCACCATCCGTACGAACCTGCTCTTCATGGCGCCGGAGCGGGAGATGCGAAGCATCGTCGTCACCAGCGCCGGCCCTCGGGAAGGCAAGACCTGCACCTGCGTGAACATCGGCGCCACGATGGCCATGGCCGGGAGCCGGATACTGCTGATCGACTCGGATCTGCGGCGCCCGCGGCTCCACAAGATCTTCGGCATGACCAACGACCGTGGCCTCACGAACATGGTCATGGACGCCGACACCCAGATCGAGGACATGGTGTGCGAGAGCGGCGTGGACGGGATGGACGTCATGTGCAGCGGCCCCCTGCCGCCGAACCCCGCCGAGCTCCTGCACACCAAGGGCTTCCGGCGCACCCTCGACCGCTTGTTGGCCGCCTACGACCGAATCATCTTCGATTCTCCGCCGGTCGTGGCGGTGACCGACGCCCAGATCCTGGGGATGCAGGTCGACGGCGCCGTGGTGGTGGTCCGCGCCGGGCTGACGACGCGGCCGCTGCTCGGAAAGGCCGTGCGGTTGCTCAGCGACGTCAACGTGAACATCCTCGGTTGCCTGCTGAACAACCTCGACGTCACCCGTCGCGGCTACGGCCACTACTACTATCAGTACTACGGTCGCTACGCGCAGGCGGGGCAAGACGGCGAGACCGCGGAGAGCACCTGACTTCGCGCGTATGGTTCGACTGAACTAACCTCCCCCACACCGTGACCGCCCCCGTGACCCATGCCGCGCGAGGGTGGCGAACCTTCGCCACCCTCGCCCTCAGCGCGACCGTGACGCTCGTCGCCGTGGATCTGCTACTCCAGCGGGTCTCACCGGTGCCGCCTCCGCTGCTCGAGGTGGAAGACGGCGTGGCGGCCTGGGAGGCGGGCCAACCCGATGTGCTGGTCCTGGGCTCGAGCCACACGCGGTCCTTCGTGCCGATGCGCGACGTGCTGAAGGCGCGCATCGGCAAGGAGCTGGTGTTGGTCACCGTCGAGTGGGGGACGATGGGCTCCTACGAGTGGGTGCTCGACAACCGATTCCTGAGCGCGCTCCAGTCGAAGCCCCGTCTGCGGGACGTGGTGTTGGTCACGACCTTCTTCGACTTCTGTTCGGCGGACGCGGTGAGCAGCCGGTCGAACCTGCCCGCTCGGGCCTGGAGGGTGGGGGACTTCGCCCGCTCGGTGCTCTCGGACGGGCTGACGGTCTTCAACCGCAACTATGTCCAGCGGCGATGGAATCGGCTCTTCGTGGGCTCGGTCCTGGTGCAGGACCGCGGTCATGGTCGGGTGGTCGCGGATCTGCGCGACGCCGTCAGGCCCCGGGGCGCGGAGGCCGATGCCGCCGCCCGGGCTGCCGCGATCGCGTCGATGCGAGCGGAGCTCGACACCCGCTTCGAGGCCTGCCACGACCCCGCGGAGCGGGCGGCCTTCGAGCGCATCGTATCGAAGGTGAGCGCGGCGGGCCTCGAGCTCACGGTGGTGGCCTTCGCGCTAGTGCCGGGGGCCGTCAGCGAGCAGTTCGAGGGCACCACGCTGGTGCGCTTCCGCGGTTACCTCGAGTCCTTCGCGGCGCGCGGGGAGATCCGCCTGGTCGACTTCACGCTCGACTCGCCGCTGTCCGACGACGACTTCATGGACGATATGGACCACGTCCGCCCCGCGCGAAATCCCGCCCTCGTCGAGTGGCTGCTGGCTGACCGAATGGCGTTTCTGCTGCCGGGGAAGCCATGAGCCTGGCGGAGGTCGAGTTCGTCTTCTTCTTCGCCGGCGTCTTCGCCCTCTACTGGCTCCTGCCGCGTCGCGCGGCGTTGCAGAACGGGTGCCTGCTCGTCGCCGGCTACCTCTTCTACTACTCGTGGAACCCTACGTTGGTGTGGGTCATCGCGCTGGCCACCACCGTGGACTACGGCGCCGCCCGCTACATGGAGGCTCACCGGGACGACGATCGTCGGCGCCTCGCGGCCCTGTGGGTGAGCATCGTCTACAACGTCGGCCAGCTCTGCTGGTTCAAGTACGTCGGCTTCTTCGCCACGTCGCTCAACGACTTGCTCTCGGTGGTCGGGCTCGCGCCGTCGCTGCCCGTGTTGCGCCTCGCGCTGCCCATCGGCCTGTCCTACTACACGCTGCAGAAGCTCGCGTATGCGGTGGACGTCTACTACGGGCGCTACGAGGCGTGCCGCTCACCGCTGCGCTTCGCGACCTTCGTCGCCTTCTTCCCCCAGCTCATCGCCGGGCCCATCGTCCGCGGCAACCAACTCCTGCCCCAGCTCGAGCAGCCCCGACGGCTCGAGCCGGACGTGCTCCGGCGGGCGGCGTCGGCGTTCCTGCTCGGCTTCGTCTTGAAGGCCTACGTCGGTGATTGGCTCGGGCAGAACGTCGCCGATCCGGTCTTTCGTGACCCCGCCGCCTACTCGGTCCTCGGTCACTGGATGGGCCTGGCCGGCTACGCGGGGCAGGTCTTCGGCGACTTCGGCGGATACAGCTTCATGGCGATCGGGGTCGGGCGCGCCTTTGGGATTGAGCTCCCGCTGAACTTCAACCTCCCGTTCCTCAGCAAGAACCTCATGGAGCTGTGGCGCCGGTGGCACATCACGCTCAACACCTGGCTCTTCGACTACCTCTACGGCCCGCTGACCACCAGCCACGGGTGGTTCCGTGGGCGACTCGACCTCGGCTTCCTCATCGTCTTCATCGTCTCGGGCCTGTGGCATGGGGCGACTTGGGGCTTCGTCCTGTGGGGCGCGCTCCACGGCTTCGGGCTGGTCGCGCAACGCCGCTGGGACGTCTTCTACCGTGGCCTCTGTCGCAAGGATCGCGTCTGGGTGGGGCGGCGCAAGACGCGGCGCTACGCCCTGGCGGCGCTGCTGGTGACGCAGGTCTTCTTCCTCGTGACCCTGGTCCCGTTCCGCACCCCGGATCTGGGCGGCGCCCTCTCCTTCGCGGGTGGGCTCTTCGTCTCCGGCGGATCCGCCATCCCCGGGGTGTCCCGGGCCCTCGACGCCTTCAACCTGCTGCTCTGCTTCGGATTCCTAGGGGCCTACCATCTGCTCGATGTAGGCCCGCTGCCGGCGCTTCGCGATCGGTTCTTCACGCTGCCTGCGCCGCTGCGGGGGGTCGTGTACGGTCTGGTGGTTGCAGTCCTCGCGCTGCTGATGCCGATGTCCTCAGGGGCGTTCGTCTACGCGCAGTTCTGACCAGGAAGGCGAGCATGAGTCGCAGCGAGCTCCGGCAGGCCATCATCGATTGGCTCGACGACCACTACCACTTCGGCGACGCCGAGGACCTCATCGGCGACGACGACCGTTCGTTCCTCGACAACGGCATCCTCGACAGCCTCGGCTTCGTTCAGCTCATCCTCTTCCTCGAGGACAGCCTGAACATCCGCATCGAGCGGAAGCTGGTGCAGCGGGAGAACTTCGACGGGATGAATCGCATCCTCGGCCATGTCGAGGGCTACTTGTAGAGGGCCTCGGCCACGGCGCGATGGCCGGCTCGCGTGAAGTGCAGGTTCGCCGGCTGGTAGGGGCACGCACCCAGGCCGCGCAGGGCCGGCCGGAGGTCGCGCACGCGCCAGCCCAGGGACCGCGCGATTCGGGCCTGCGTGGCCTGTGGTCGTTCGAGGTCGTAGGCCGCGAGATCGACGGGGCGGCGCAGATAGGGCAAGTCCTCGCAGACTTGGAAGGCCGCGGGGATCTGGACCAGCTCGACCTGGGCGCCGACGTCCTTTGCGGCCACGTCGATCTCGGCGAAGCGCTCGGCGACGCGCCCGGTCGACGCCCAGAAGGGCGCGTCGGTGCGTAGCCACTTCAGCCCCGAGTAGGCCGCGGCGCTAGCGCCGGGGAGCCCGCTGATGGCGGCGCGGAGCGTCTCCCAGGGATGCAGCGTGAACCAGGCCCGCAGGTGGAGCGGGCGTAGCCGCGCGCGGAGCCCCGTAGGGTCGCCTGCGGGGAAGCCGATCATCTGGTGGAAGACGGGGGTGGGGATGGTGGCGTCCTCGAAGTCGTTGATGAAGGAGGCGACGAGCACGAGCTCCGGACGCAGCCGCGGGAAGTGGGTGCGGGCGACGCCGGCGTATTGGTCGGGGCCGTGGCCCGTGATCGCGAGGTTGACGACCTCGACGGGACGTCCCATCCGCTTGGTGAGCAGCGGCTGCAAGCGTCGCGGCCAGGCGTGGTCCGTGTCGACCCCCTCGGCGCTGGAGTAGGCGTCGCCCAGCACGACGACCCGGTAGCCCTCGTGCCTGGGCTCCGGGCCAGGGAAGCCCAGGCTGTTGGCGCGGACGGTGTAGTCGTAGCTGGCCCAGCGCAGGTGGGTCTCGGTCGATGGGCGCAGCTTCCAGCCGACGTCGGGGTCGGGGCGCAAGGACGGTCGCTCCCCCCAGCCCATGACCTCCTGGGGATCGGTCTTGCGGAGGTGGCGCTCGCCCGCGAAGGCGACGGCCACCAGCGACAGCGTCCCCACGACGGCGACGGCGCGGACTCGCAGGCCGCCGCCGACCACCCGCTCGAGGGCGATCGTGGCCGCCACGCTCAGCCCGAGGGAGAGGGTGAGCGTGAGCGCGAACCAGGTGGGAGACGGCGTCGGATCCATCAACAAGAGCAGCAGCGGATGATGGACGAGGTAGAGGGCGTAGGCGTGGCGTCCGAACCACGTGAGCGTCGCGGCGAGCCGCGCGGGGGCCGCCATCACGGCGGTGTAGATGGGCGGGACGAGGCCCACGGCGGTGGCGAAGGCGAAGACCACGATACCCGGCGCCGTGAAGGAGGAGGCGGTGCCCAGGGCCCACAACAGTAGGGACGCGGCGATGACCATGGGATGGCGCAGGCGGGCCGCCGTCTGCTCCGGGCGGGCGTGCATCCAGGTCGCCAGCGCCATGCCGAAGACGAACTCGGGCAGGCGGGTGAGGAAGATGGCGCCGCGTTGCCACGCGTCGATGTACTCGTCGAAGAGGGCGAAGCCGGCGGCGCGCGCGGCGAAGGCCACCACGCAGACGACCAGCAGGAGGCGGGCGCCGCCCCAACGACGGAGCCGGGACCAGAGCAGGGGCAGGGCGAAGTAGAGCTGGATCTGGAGGCCGACATACCACCAGGCGGGGACGCCGTAGTAGTACGTGCCGGGGGTGCAGCGGACGCCTACGAGGCTGAGCCAGAAGGCGCCGTCGGTGGGGAAGGGGCCGGTGCCCGTGAGCCAGCGGACGACGCAGAAGCCGAGGTGGGCGCCCCACCACAGGGGGAAGAGGCGAGCGGCGCGGCGAAGGAAGAAGGCGCGCCCTACGCGTTCGGTGCCGCGGCTGAGGAGACTCCAGGTGAGGCCGAAGCCGCTGGCGACGATGAAGAGCTGCACCCCCTGGTCGCCGAGCCAGCCGGTGTAGCGGAACAGGTTGGCGAGGCCATCGAAGGCGCCCCAACCGGTGATGGGGGCGACCTGCGCGAGCCGGGTGGACAGCTCGGGCCAGGCGGCGCTCGGGTTGCCGAAGTAGGGGGCGCCAAAGACCGCCTCCGCGGCGTGGTTGACGAAGATCCAGAGGATGGCGACGCCTTTGAGGCGGTCGATCCAGACCTGACGGGGCGTCTCGCTCATCGAGAGCGAGGGTTACAACTGATGACGGTAGTGCACCAGTCGGTAGTAGGTCTTGGGGCCCGGACGGTAGTGCAGGGCGAGCCCGACGCCCAGGCCCATCGCGGACCAGAACATCACCATCATCGGGAACCGGTAGAGGGCGTCGGCGAAGGCCATCAGGACGCAGCAGCCGATGAGCCCCGCGGCGGTGGCCCACAGATCGTCGCGGGCGACGGAGTCGGCGATCTTGCCGGCCGTGCGGAGCATGAAGGTGATCCCCCCGACCAGGAAGGCGAGGAAGAAGGCGAGGCCGAGGGGGCCGTGATCGACGAGGAGCGTGAGGTAGGTGCTCTCGAGGGTCGGCGTGCGGTGTCGGGCGCTCTCCCAGCGGGAGGTGCCGTGCTTTTGAACCTGGCGCATATGCTCGGGGAGCGAGCGGGCGCCGACGCCGACGGCGAGGCGTGGGAGCGTCACGTTGCCCATGACGTCCATCTGCCGCGCGTAGGAGGTCTTCAACTCGGCGAGGGAGGCGTCGGGGCGCATGCGGTCGTCGCCGAAGCTGGCGAAGACGGCGATCAGCACCGCGAAGACGGTGGCCACCGTGAGCACGTAGCGGCGGCCCAAGCGCCAGGCGACGAGCCCGAGGGCGATGGCGACGGCGGTCATCCCGGATCGGCTCAGCGTGAGCACCGCGGTGACCATCAGCAGGACCGCGGCGCCCAGATAGAGTCGGCGCCGCAGCGCTTGGCGGGCGTGGCGGAAGCGGACCACCGCCAAGGGGAGTGTGAGCACCACGATGGCGGCCAGGACGAGGGGGTTGCCGACGGTGCCAGCGAGGCGCGTGAACTCGCCGGTGTGGGCGGCGGCGATGAGCATCTCGATGATGGCCAGCCCACCGACCGCGGTCACGATGGCGACCAGGCTGGCGATCAGCCGTGAGCGTTGCTCGGTCACCATGCGGGAGTTGAGCACGATGTAGAAGACGACGACGCCGTTGCAGATGTACCAGAGCAGGCCGCGGGTGGCGACGAGGGGGGTGCGGCTGAAGGGGATGATCGCGGCGCTGACGAGCAGGAAGCCTGTGAGCGGGAGGTCGACCGGGGTGCGCAGGGCGTAGATGCGGCCGGTGGTGACCTCGCGCCGTAGGACGTGGGCCACAGCGATCAGCGGCGGTACGAGATAGAGCAGGTTGATGGGCGAGCCGTAGATGTCGATGTAGAAGTTCTCGCGAACGCCCTCCGGGAGGACCAGGGCCATCGCCAGGAGCCAGGCCAACAGCATCCCGGTGGTGAAGATGCGGGTCATCACGCGCAGGAAGGTGAGGGCGATGAGCTGGAGGTCGAGCACCACCCCGCGGTTGGCGATGTAGAGCGTCTCGTAGAAGAGCTTGTGGCGCGGGTGGGTGTAGTAGCCGCCGCGGACCTGGGCCTTGCCGGTGATCCCCGGTCGGACGTGGAAGCGGCGGGCGTAGCCGGGGATCTTCTGCTTGTGGTCCTCGAGGAAGATGGGCCGAACGGGGCGCGGCCCCACGAGGTTCATGTCGCCTCGGAGCACGTTGAGGAGCTGCGCGAGCTCGTCGAGCCGGTACTTCCGCAGGAACTTGCCGATGCGCGTGTAGTGGTTCTCGTCCTGGCGCACGAGGCGCGCGCCGATGCGCTGCTCGGAGCCGACCTTCATGGTGCGGAACTTGAAGATGTCGAAGACCCGCTCGGCGCGGCCCACGCGCTTGCCTCGGTAGAGGGCGGGGCCGCGGGAGGTGACCTTGACGGCGACGGCGATCGTCAGCAGCAGGGGGGATAGAAGCAGCAGACCCACCGCGGCGCCCAGGAAGTTGTAGACCCGGGTGACGGCTTCGTAGACGGGCTTGTGGGGGAAGGCGATGCCGCTGGGGAAGACGCTCGCCGGTGGCGGTGTGCGCTCCGCTGCGAGGCCGAGCCAGGCGCGCGCCAGGCGGAGCAGCATCTGGAGGGTCATGCGGGACGTCCCCCTCGGAACCGTTCGTTGAACAACACGAAGCACAGAAGCGCCCACAGCGTGCGGCTGTGGTCTCGCTTGTGGGCGTCGTGCTCGTCGAGCAGGCGGGTGACCGCCTCGGGCCGCCACAGACCCAAACGTTGGACCCGGGCGGAGGACAACATATCTCGCACGAGCGGGCGCAAGGCGCCAGAGAGCCAGGCGGCCATGGGCACGTTGAAGCCCGCTTTTCGGCGGCGGAGGAGCTGGTCGGGGACTTGCCCGCGGACGGCGCGCTTCAACACGGACTTGGTCTGGAGCCCCCGCAGCTTGTAGTTGGCGGGCAAGGCGGCGGTCGCCTCGACGAGGTGGTGGTCGAGGAAGGGCACGCGGGCCTCGAGGCCGTGGCTCATGCTCATGCGGTCGACCTTCACGAGGATGTCGTCCGGCAGGTAGAGGGCGAAGTCGCTGTAGAGGACCGCGTCGAGGCCGTGGCCGAAGGGGTGGGCGGCGAAGGCGGCGCGGAAGAGCCGCACGGTCTCGGCCACGTCCGTGGGCTCGGCTTGCATCGCTCGGCGCGCGTCCTCGCGCATGAACTCCTTGAAGCGGTAGTGGGCGTCGGCGGGGGGCGCGGCGGCGGCGGCGACGAAGGCGCGGGCCTTGAGGTCGAAGCTGACCTTGCCGTGGGTGACGGGGAGGTGGTCGACGAGGGTGGGGACGAGGCGGTCGCGCAGCGTCTGTGGCAGCCGGCGATAGAGGTTCGCGAGGCGCCAGGCGAAGTGGGTGCGGTAACCCGCGAAGAGCTCGTCGCCGCCGTCACCGCCGAGCGCCACCGTGACGTGCCGTCGGGCGAGGCGGCAGAGGTACCACAGCGGAATCGCGCTGCTGTCGGCATAGGGCTCGTCAATGGCCTCCGTCAGGGGCCCCAGGAAGGTATCGGCATCTGGGCGCACCAACTCGACGTGGTGGCGAGCGCCGAAGCGCTCCGCGGCGACGCGCGCGTGGTCCGACTCGTCGTACGTCGCCTCCTCGAAGGCGATGGTGAAGGCCTCCACGGGGCCCGTCGCCAGCTCGCTCATCGCGCCGAGGACCGCGCTGGAGTCGATGCCGCCGGAGAGGAACATCCCCAGCGGGACGTCGGCGACCATGCGCTGGCGGACCGACGCGCGAAGCCCCGCGCGGACCTGCTCGGCGGCGTCGGCGAAGGAGGGCGTGGGGCCGCCACCGTGGGATGCCGCGCTGTGAAATGTCTGGTCCCAATAGCGCCAGCGGCGGGTGACGCGCCCGCGCTCCCAGAGCAGCGCGTGGGCCGGCGGCAGCTTGGAGACGCCGCGCAGGATGCTGCGTGGCCCGGGGACGTAGTTGAGCCCGAGGTAGTCGTGGAGCGCCTGCAAGTCGATGCCATCGTCGATCGCGGCCGACGCCATCAGCGCCTTGAGCTCGCTGGCGAAAAGCAGCGTGCCATCGGGGCGCTCGGCGACGTAGAGCGGCTTGATGCCGAGCCGGTCGCGGGCGAGCAGCAGTCGCTCCTCGCGGCTGTCCCACAGCGCGAAGGCGAACATCCCGTCGAGGTCTGTGAGCATGTCGGGGCCACGCTCGAGGTAGAGGTAGAGCAGCACCTCGGTGTCGGTGCGGGTCGTAAAGGTGTGCCCCTTCGCGACGAGCTGCTCGCGCAGCGCCGCGAAGTTGTAGATCTCGCCGTTGAAGGCGATCCAGACCCGACCGCTGGCGTCGGAGAGGGGCTGGCGGCCGACCTCGCGGGTGTCGATGATCGAGAGGCGGCGGTGTCCGAGGCCGACGGCGGCGTCCCGGCCGCGGTGCAGGTAGAGGCCGGCGTCGTCCGGTCCGCGGTGGCGCAGCGTGTCGCGCATGTGGACGAGGCGCTGGCGGCTGACGGGCGCCTCGCTGCCGGCGTAGCCGACCAGCCCGCACATCAGGCGCGCCCGACCACGTCGAGCAGCATGCGTTCGTACTGGTCGACTACGACGTCCTGGGTGTGGAAGCGGGTGACGTGGGCGCGGCCGTTGATGCCCATCTCGGCGGCGCGCCCTCGGTCCTCGTAGAGGCGCCTGATGGCGGCGGCGAGGGCCGCGGGGTCCTCCGGTGGGACGACGACGCCGCAGTCGGCGGTGGTGAGCATCTCGTCGGTGTCGCTGCCGGCGTCGACGCCAGCGATGACCGGTCGCGCGGCGGCGAGGATGCCGAAGATCTTGGAGGGGACGCTGGTGCCCGCCATCCCGTGGCGCAGCGGCGCGAGGCCCACGTCCGCGGCGGCGAGCAGCTCCGGGAGCTGCGCCCGGGGCTGGGTCGGCAGGATCGTCACCCGGGGATCGTCGCCCAGCTCGCTGCACACCAGCGGGCGCTCGGCGCCGTCTCCCACCATCATCAGTCGGAGGTCGGGGAGATCCGTCAGCCGGCGCCAGGCGTCGATGACGGTGCCGAGGCCCTGGCTGTAGCCCATGCGTCCGCTGAACTGGACTACGAAGCGGTCGTTGAGCCCGTGGGCGTGGCGGTAGCGGTTGTCGGCGGTCGACAGCGGGGTGATGAACTCGGTGTCGGTGTAGTTGGGGACGACGGTGATCTTGTCGGCGGGCACACCGCGATCGAGCAGGTAGCGACGGAAGCCCTCGCTGATGACGCAGAGGCGCGTGGCCTTCCGATACACGAAGCGCTCGAGCCGCTCGAAGCTGCGGATGACGGTGGGGTTGGTGAGCACTCCGAGGCGGACGGCGGCCTCCGGGAAGAGGTCCTGGAGGTTGTAGACGAAGGGGACGCCGCGGGTGCGGCTCAGGGCGTAGTCGACCAGGCCGAGGGTGAGCGGCGGCGAGGGCGTGAAGACCACGTCGACGTCGCGCACGGTGCTGGCCGCGGCGAGGGCGGTGGCCGTGAAGGAGCCGTAGTTGGCCATCTTCGCGAGCGTCCCGCCCTGGGGGGCGTAGATGTATGTGCGGACGATGTCGACGCCGTTGTGGTGGTCGCGCTGGATGAGGCGTCGTCGGTAGGGCGGCTCGATGCGCCCCGTCTCGTGGTGCGGGAAGGCGCAGACCACCGTGACGCGGTGGCCGCGGCGGACGAGCCCCTCGCACATCCCGATCATCAGCGGGGCGTTGCCGAGCCGGTCGGGCCAGTAGTTGAGGGCGAGCAGCAGGACGTGCATGGCGCGCACGTTGCCCATTGCGTCGGCGCGCGTCAATCGGTGGGGCGCTCCGACGTGGTGAGGTCGCCGTCGAGCCCCTTCAGAGCGGGGGCGTCGGGCGATCGATCCAGCGCGCGTGCCAGCAGGCGGCGGGCGTCCTTGACGCGGCCGGCGCGGGCGGCGAGGCGCACGGCCTCGGCGGCGTAGCGCGGCTTGGTGTGCAGGGCGTAGGCGCGCTCGTAGGCGCGGGCCGCGGCGTCGGTCTGGCCGGCGCCGCGCTCGAGGCGGGCGCGAAGCTCGAGGGCCGCAGCTCCGCTGCGGCGATCGGCGCCGACGAGCTTCCAGAGCCGATCGGCGGCGGCGCGGGCCGCGTCGAGATCGCCCAGACGGCCGTAGACCTGGGCCGCGGTGCGTTGGAAGCCGGGGTCGTCGACGCCGGCGGAGGCGCCCGCCGCCAGCGCGGCGCGGGCGGCGTCGGGGTCCTTGCCGCGGGCCGCCAGGAGCGCGCGAAAGGCGTGGCCCGTCGCCGTCTCCCGGTGGGCGATGAGCCAGCTCGCCTCCCGCCGGACGCAGTCCGCGTCGCGGAGGCGGAGGCAGGCCCGGCCCAGCGCCAGGTGGGCCTCGGCGTCGTTGGACGTCCCCTCGAGCACGCGCTCCATGGTCGTTCGGGCGATCTCCGTTCGGCCGTCGGCGACCAGCGTGTTGGCCAGCCAGCGGCGGGTCTTGGGGCGGCGGGTGATGGTGCTCGCGAGGCGGCCTGGGTCGTCAAAGCGCTCTGCGACCTCGACGACGAGGGCCCTCTCGCGCCACGGTTCGGCCTGCATCGCGAGGCGGTACTCGGTGGCAGACTGGCCGCGCAGACCCGCTCGGTACAGGACCCGCGCGGCGAAGAGGTGGGTGTGTCCGGCGGCCGGGTAGAGGTAGAGCGCGCGGTTGATCCAACGCAGGACGGGGCGCAGGCGTCCGGTCCGCTTGGCGACGAGCTGCCGTGCGGTTGTGAGCGGGACCCGGTGGTCGGCGGGGTTGTCGAAGGCGGCGGTCTTCGCGAGGGCTGGCAGCGCTTCTGCGGAGGCAGCTTGCAAGGCCAGGCGGACGTTGCGCGGGTGGCCGGCGAGGGCCGACGGCCCCTGCCACGCGAGGAGGCCGCCGAGGGCCAGGGCGCACACCAGCGTCGCGATGGCCGCGCGCGGGCTCGGCTGGCCGAGGACCCAGACGCGGCGCTTGCAGCCGGCGAGGACCACGCCGAAGGCCGCGGCGACGGGGAAGGAGAGGCTGACGCTCTCGAAGCCGAAGTCGACGAGCTGCTGGAGGCCGACGGCGGCGAGGCCCGCCGTCAAGGCCCAGTGCACTGGATCGACGGCGCGGCCGATGCCGGTGAAGGCGTGCCACCAGCCGACGACGGCGACGACGACGAGGACGGCGGTCACCGTGACGCCCCACTCCGAGGCGAACTGGAGCACGATGTTCTCGGGGTGGCTGACGCCTCCGCTGACCTGGAGCTCGCGGTAGACGGGGAAGACGGAGCCGAAGGCGCCTCGTCCGGTGCCGGTCAACCAGAAGTCTCGGGTGAGATCGACCGACGAGGCCCACACCGTGGGCCGGAACTCCGTCTTCGGCGTGTCCACCACGCTCCACTCCGGCACCAGCGCGAGGGCGCCGAGGAAGGCGAGGGCGCCGAGGAGCAGGGCGACGTTGGCCAAGGTGCGGGAGCGGCGTCGGCGGGTCTCGACCACCTTCTCCCGTGCGTGGGCGAGGGCGGCGAAGACGACGAGGCCGACCAAGAGCGCCACGTGCCCGCCGCGGGAGCCGGAGAGCACCGCCCCCGCGCCGCAGAGAGCGGCTGCCGCGAGCAGCGGGCGTTGTTCGACCACGTCGTCGCTGCGAGCGAGCAGGCCCAGGGCCGCCAGGGTGCACAGGACCAGGTAGCCGGCTTGGGTGTTCGAGTTCACGAAGGTCGCGAAGTAGCCGCTCAGCTTCGCGATCTGGCGCGGCTGGTAGAGCCCGAAGATGCGCTCGGCCTCCACCGCCCAATGGACCAGGCCGACGACGGCGACGATCGCGCCGCCGTAGGCCAGCGCCTTCACGCAGAGGTGTCGGTGGTGGCGCTCCAGGTTCGCCGCGAGCAGCGCCACCGCCAGGAACGCAGCCTGGTGGAAGAGCGCAACCCAGGTCGCGGCGGGGGCGAGGCTCAGGGGGTGGCGCTGCGCGTCGTAGAGCCCGAGGTCGGCGAGGCTGAAGCGGCGCAGCTCGGCGGCCTTGGGGGACAGCGCGGCCAGGGTGTCGACCGAGAGCGGCACGAGCTGGAACAGGCCGAGGGGGATCAGCAGCACCAGCGCCCACAGCGGCCATGGCACGCGAAGGCCGCGCCCCAGCCGCGCGTATGCGCCCACCATCAGCAGGACCAAGGCCGCCGCGGAGGCGACGAGCTGCACGTCCCAGCGCATCCCGCCGACGGCCATCGGAGTCACCACGAGCAGCGTCGCGAGCCCCCAGGCGCCGACCGATCTCATCCTGCGCGCGCCACTTGCATCGCGTGTCATCGCAGTATCGACCCCGCGGCTCCCGAGCGTGTCCCGTCCGTGGGCCTAACAACGGTGTGACGCGAGGTCAACAAGAGCCCGCCGCCTTCTACGAACTCACGGCATCGTTGGCGTGCGTCTGGTGCCGGGGAAGTGCTCCGTCGGCTTGCACCAGACCTCGCAGTAGCTGCGGTAGCTTCCGAGACGTCTGACGAGGGCGCCGAAGAAGGCCCCGTGCTCCCTGGCGTCGAGGTTGGGACGGTCGCCGCGATCTACGGGTCTCATAGTCCGGCAGCGTGTCGCTTCATCTCGAGGAAGGCGACGAACGCGGGGTTGTCGGAGAAGGGCAGGGACAGCTCATCGAGGCGCTCTCGGAGCTGGGCCCGCTCCGCGTCGTCGTGGGAAGCGGTCTCCAGCAGCGCGTAGGACGGTGCGGCAGACCAAGCGACCAAGTGATGTGCGTGCCCGCCGGCCGAGT
>CAYOBQ010000041.1:0-53576 GCA_964402225.1 uncultured Nannocystaceae bacterium
AGTGCTGAAAGCCCTCCACACTCCCTCCGTCAGAATCGGGATATGCACCCGAAAAAATCGTGTCATGGATCCATCATGGGCCGCGGAGGCCCCATCGCAACCCCAACCGGCCACTGGATTCGGTGGCCGGAAACCAGCGTCGCGAAGCTCACCTGTTCGCGCCGGGTGCCGCTACATGCCCCAGGCGCGAGCGATCTCCGCCTGCGCTTCGCTCCGAGCCTCGTCTCCGAGGGCCTCCAAGACGCCTGGCCACAGCAGCGCGGGAAACGCCGCCGAGTGCTCCGTGAGGAGGGCGTCGAGGGCGGCGTCGTCGACGGCGGGGGGGGCCGCGAGGTAGGCGTAGACGCCGCGCCGCTCGTCGCCGGTCTCGGGATCCGCCAGCAAGTAGGCGTCGCTGCTGGCGATCTGTACCGCGCAGCCGGCGGCGTCGAGGGCCTCCGCGAAGCCGTCCCAGACCTCATCGCCGGGGAAGACCCCGTCGACCACGTGCACCCGATAGGCCCCGCGCTCGATGGCCGCGATGGCGGTGTAGATCCAGCTATGGGTCTCGGCCTCCTCGTCGTTGGCCGGTGGCTCGTTGAGCGGCGCGGCCTCGAAGACGACGTGGTCGCGGAAGAACTGAAGCTCGTCGGGGCCGCGCATCTGGAGGACCCGGGCGGTGACGGGCCCGGTGCGCTGGGCGAAGAGGACGGCGCGCTCCCCCTCGAGCTGGAACGACAGTCGGCACAGCCCCCAGTTCTGGTCGATGGGGCCCTCGCCCGCGAGCTCGAAGCCGAGGCGCGCCGCGGACTTGCGGACCAGCGGCCAGCGCTCAAGGAGTGTGGCGACGACCATCAGATCCCAGTCGTAGGGGCCCGCCTCCGGTTGCGCGTCCACCAGCGGGTCGAGGTGGTCGAGGGCGGCCTGGTAGCGGCCGGCCTCCCGCTCGATCTCCGCCAGCGTGGTGGTCGCGTTGACCGCCCCGGGCTGGATCTCGAGCAGCGCCGTCAACGCCTCTCTCGCGCTCTGGAGATCATCGACGGCGCGGGACGCCTGGGCCCGTAGCCAGTAGCCCGTCGCCTTCGCCGTGGGCGATCCCGCGGCGAGGGCGCCCGCGGCGAGGGTCAAGACGGCGTCGTGGCGGTCCATCGCGAGCAGCGTGTTGCCGAGGAGCAGGAAGGGCTCGGTGGCCTCGGGGTGACGGGCGCAGAAGGCGCGCAGGACCGCCTCGGCGTCGGACCAGCGGTTCATCGCCCGCAGCGCCTCGGCCAGCCGGATCACCAGCCATTGCTCGTCGGGCCATCGCTCGAGGGCGATGGTGAGCAGCTCGGCGTCCGCCTCGGGGTCGTCGCCGCACAGCTCGAGGGCGCCCTGGGCCGACGAGAGCTCGGGTGCGTCGACCGGTCGCGCCTCGACCTTGTCGTGCAGGGCGGCGAGCTCGGTGTCGGCGCCCAGCGGTCGGCGCAGCCGCGGCAGCAGCTCGGCGATCTGGTCGCAACACGCCCGCGCCGTCCAGGGGCGCTCTCGCGCGAGGGCGAGCCGTGCGCGGCGGTCCGCGATCCCGATGGCGACCCGCACGATGCCGTGTCGGACCAGGGCGTCCTGCATCCGCCGCAGCCGGGTGTCGGTGTGCCAGTCGTTGGGCAGCGCCCCGGCCAGCGCGAGCCGCGTCACCACGTCGCTCCAGCGCTCGTACTGCCCCTGCGTCTGGACCGCCGTCTCATAGGGAATGAGCGCGCGCCGCGCGGCCTCGAAGTCGCCGCTCAGGCACAGCAAGAGCGCCCGGTCGAGGGCGCGGAACTGGGCGTGGCTCCGGTCCGTGGGGAACCGCTCCGCCTCCTCCACCACCGCCATCGCCTCGTCGCGCCGGTCGAGGGCGATGAGCGCGTCGATCCTCGATCCCGCGAGGGGCACCGGCTCGTGGCGGGCGTTGGCCGCGGTCATCGAGCGCAGCGCGGCGTCGATGAAGGCGAGGGCGTCGGCGGCCCGGCCGTCGTCGAGGAGGGCGTTTGCGTGCTCCGACGAGATGCAGGTCCAGCAGGGCCACTTCGCGTCGATCCGCGCGAGCGTCTCCTCGGTGGCCTCGAGCCGCTCCGCGGCGTAGCCCGGACCGTCGGTGTTCGCGTAGCAGCTCACGAGGTCCTGCGTGACGCACACCGACTGCGGGCACTCGCGGGTCTCCGGCCGGTGCGCGAACTCGAGCAGCGAGACCGCCTCCTCCATCCAGTCCGCCACCTCGTAGCGGTGCAGGATTCGGCTCTGCAGGTTCCAGTGGCGCACGTAGACCTCGAGCCACGGCTGCCCGCTCGACCGCGCGAGGGCCAGCGCCTCGGGATAGATCGCGTCGACCTGCGCGTGCCGGTTGTCGCAGGTGTACTCCGGCAGCTTGTCGAGCAGCTCGGCGAGGCGCTCCTGACCCGCCCCTCGCAGATCGGCCTCGACCTGGTTGATCCAGGACCAGATGTCCAACGCTTCAGTCCTCCAGCAGTTGGTCGAGGGCCGTCGTCATGGCCCGGAGCGCCGCGGGGGCGTCGACCTCGGTCTCGTCGGCCTCGCGGCGATCCGTGAGCAAGTCGGCGAAGGCCCTGACGACGGCGGCCACGGCGTCGCGCTTGGGCCCCTCGGTGGCGAGCAGTCGGCTGACGAGCGGCGCGTCGAGGTTCACGTAGAGCCGTGACGGGGCGCGCGCGTCCAGCTTCTTGGTGTAGAGCCGCGCGAGCCCGAGCACGCCGGCGGAGATACGCCGATCGGCCTCGTCCTCCTCCACGCGCCGCTTCAGCCGCGCCTCACGGTCGGGGACCAGCACGACGGGGACGAAGTCCGGATCGAAGCGGGTGGGGACGACCTCGTGGCCTTGGGCGCCGAACAGCGCCCCGAGGGCCTCGCGGGTGCCGTCGTCGACCTGCGCCGGCGCGAAGAGTCGTGCGTTGCTCTCGCGGCTGCCCATTCGAATCAGGCTCGCGCCGTTGCGCTCGCACCAGGCCTGGCTGAAGCCAAAGGCGCCGTAGCGCGTCCCGATCACGACCGGCACCTGGGTGGCCCGGAAGAGCACCTCCTCGTAGCCGCCCCCCTCGCCGATCGAGACGTGGACGCGTCCGCCGGAGCGGCGCGCGATGACCGGCAGCGTCAGATCGCCCTCGGAGGTGGGCACGCGCAACGTGTCGCTGAGCAGGTCCAGCAGCCGGTCGTCACACAGCGCCGCGCCGAGCAGCGCCTCGTTGTGGCGCGAGAGGACCCGTCGCCAGGCGGCGGGGGACTCCGTCGCGAGTCGCGCGAGCCCCGCGACCAGCGAATCGGAGACCGCGATCGCCGCCGCCTCGAAGGTGGCGTCCCGCTGCAGGTCCTCGCGGCTGGCCGTGGGCACCAGATCCGTCGACTCGATCACCCCGCCCACGAATCCGGCCCAGGCCGGGAGCAGGTCGCGGGCGTCGTCGCTGATGAGCATCCCGCGAACGAAGACCGACAGGTTGCGGTTGTCGGAGGTGCCATAGCTCCAGCCGTCCTGCACCCACAGAAGGCCACGCACCGTGCCCTCGACGGGCAGGGTGCACAGGACCGAGAAGCGCTGCTCGAAGCGCTCGACGAAGGCCAGCTCGAGGTGGCGTCGGCGCACGGGGGGCAGCTCGGGGATGCGCCACGGTGCCTCGGGGCGGTTCACGGCCTGGCTGTCGTCGCCCATGTGGACCGGGAGCTCGAGCAGGCAGCAGTAGCGGTGCAGGAGGGACTCCGTGACCTCCGGCGCGGCCAGCGACTCGAAGGCTCCCGAGAGGTGCAGCACGACGCGCGTGCCGATGGGCAGAGGCTCGATGGGCTCCAGGCTGTAGCGCTCTCCGCCCCGGCTCGAGAAGCGCCAGCCCTCGCCCGGTGACTGGTAGGAGGTGGTCTCGAGCTCGACCCGGTCGCTGACGAAGAACGCCGACAGGAAGCCGAGCCCGAAGTAGCCGATGAGCGCTTCGTGGTGCCCCTCGTCGCGCAGCTTGCCGGTGTAGCCGCGCCCCACCGTCGCCAGGTAGCGGACGACCTCGTCGCGCGTCAGCCCGGCGCCGGTGTCGACGATGGTCAGCGTGTTCGCGCTCGGGTCGGGGTAGACGCGGATCGACGGTTCCTCGGCCTCGTCGGCCTCCAGGCGCCGGCGGTGGCAGGAGTCGTGGGCGTTTTGGACCAGCTCGCGAATGGCGACGCTGGGGGTCGAATACAGGTTTCGACCGAGCACCTTCAGGAGCCCGGAGAGGTCGACCTGGGTGGCGAGCAGCTCCGTCGTCAACGGGCTTTCTTCGCGGCTTTCTTCGCCAGCTTCAGGCCGCCCTTGATGCGCGCCTTCGCCTGCGCCAGCGAGAGCTTCGTGCCCTTGCACTTGCGCGAGCGTCGCTTCGCCTTCGCGCCGAAGCGGCGTTGGATCTCGGCTTCGACGGCCTTGATGCGCTTGTCGGTGGCGGGGTGGGAAGAGAGGAACTCGAGGTTGAAGCCGCCCTCGCCCTCGAGCAGCTTCTCGAAGAACTGCGCGAGCCCGGTGGGGTCGTAGCCGGCGGCGTAGCTGATGCGCAGCCCGACGGAGTCGGCCTCGGCCTCGTCGTCGCGGCTGAACTTGGTGGATTGGAGCACGCCCCAGATGGTGACGGCCGCGTCCTTGGCGAGCCCTTCGTCGAGGAAGAAGGCCGCGAGCTGCTCGGCGGCGAAGGCACCCTCGACCCGCTTGACGCCGTGGCGCTCCGTGACGTGGGCGAGCTCGTGCCCCATCACGCCGGCGATCTCGGCGCAGGACTTCGCCGAGAGGATGAGCCCCGTCGAGAGGTAGGTGTAGCCCCCGGGGGCCGCGAACGCGTTGACGAGCGTGTCGTCGGAGATGACGGAGACCTTGTAGCCTCCGATCTCCTTCGGGTCGCGGAAGTCGGCGGAGCCGCGCTGGAGCGGCTCGAGGAACTCGACGGCCCACTTCGCGACCGGATCGCTGCGGTCGACCAGGTCGTACTCGGCCCGGAGCTGGTCGTGCACCCCCTGGCCGATCTCGACCTCCTGGCGGTTGCCGATCAGGCTCCCGCAGCCAACCTGTAGCGCCGCCAGGACCAGGACTCCTCTCGAGAGGTTCACTTCAATCCCTCCTCGCCAACGGGCGAAGATTCGATCACGGGCGCCTTCGTTGCAACCCAAGCGAGCGCCCGCGCATCCTGTTGCCCACGAAAGCGGGAGGCGCGACGCGCGTGGTCGGGATCTACATCCACTACCCGTTCTGCCGTCGGCGCTGCCCGTATTGCGACTTCAACGTCACCGTGCGCCCCCTCGAAGACGCTCGCTATCGGGACGCGGTCATCGCCGAGCTCGCGGCGCGCGTGCCCGGCTTCGGGGGGCCGGCCGTCAGCGTCTACTTCGGAGGCGGCACCCCGGGGCTGTGGCGCGCCGACTATGTCGGCGACGTGGTGCGGGCCGTCGAGGGCAGCCTCGGCCTCGCGCCGGGGGCGGAGATCACCATCGAGTGCAACCCCGAGGACGTGACGGAGAGCGGCGTGTTGGCACTCACGCAGCAGGGGGTGAACCGCGTGAGCCTCGGCTGCCAGTCCTTCGACGACGATGTCCTGCGCCGCCTGGGGCGTTCGCACACCGCGGCGGACAACGTCGCTGCGGCTCGGGCGGCGCGCGCCGCGGGGGTCTGCGACCTCTCGATCGACCTCATCCACGGCGTGCACGGGCAGGACGCCTCGGGGGCGCGCGCCGACGTGGGCGCGGCCCTCTCGCTGAGCCCGACCCACGTCTCGTTCTATGAGCTGACGGTCGAGGCGAAGACCGCCTTCGGCCTGCGCGCCCGACGGGGCGAGGTCCTGGTCGCGGCCGATGACGCCCTCTTGGAGGCGTACGAGGCCGTCCGCGAGGCGCTGCGGGAGGGGGGGATCGCGCCCTACGAGGTGAGCAACGCCGCGGTCCCCGGCCACGAGGCGGTGCACAACTCGCTGTACTGGTCCGGCGCGCCCTACATCGGGCTCGGCGCCGGCGCCCATGGATTTCGCCGCCTGTCGTCGGGGGGCGAGCGCTGGGAGAACGAGCGCCACGCAGGGCGCTACATGAGCGCGGCGCTCGCGGGGGCGCCGGCGGAGCGATCCCGGGAGGTCGTCGACGCGGCGACCCACCGGGAGGAGCGGTTGATGTGCGGGCTGCGCTTGGACCGGGGGCTCCTGGTCGACGAGGTCACCCGCGAGATCTACGGCGCGCGGGCCGCCCGCCTCGTAGATAGAGGATTGTTGGGAATCGACGGGGGTCGGTGGCGCGCGACCGCCCGTGGGCGAGCCCTTCTCAACCTCGTTGTGCGCGACCTGACCGCCTGAAAATCACATGGAAATCAATGAATTGCGCGACCTTGACACCGTTGATCACCGACGTCTATAGTCCCCGCTTATGACGCGGCGTTCCACCAGGGTCGGAACGCGCGCCGCGCGCGGGCGTGGTCGCGCGGCGCACGGGTTGAGTCTACGCACGGCCGGGGTGCTTCGCGGCGTCGTGTTGGGCTATCTGCGCACCGGTGGACCGGTCGGCTCGAAGGCGGCGGCGCGCCACGGGCGCCTCGATGTCAGCGCCGCGACCGTTCGTGTGGAGATGGGCCAGCTCGGCGAGTCGGGCCTGGTGTCGAAGCCCCACGCCTCGGCGGGGCGCATCCCCACTCAGGCCGGGTTCCGGGTCTATGTCGACCACCTGATGCGTCCACGCCAGCCGACGGTCGCCGAGCGCGACGGGTTGGCGGCGCGTTTGCGCGACGCCAGCGACGAGGCCGACGAGCTGTTGCGGGTCGCCTCCAGGCAGCTCTCCGTCGCGTGTACCCTCGCGGCCATCGGCCGCCGGCCCCGGCTCGATCGAGCGGTCGTGCAGCGGATTGAGCTCCTGCGGCTCGACTCGGAGCGGCTGATGGCGGTGCTGGTGCTCACCGACGGGGTGGTCCGCCATCGCGTGGTTCGGATGCGCCAGGGGGTGGGTCAGGTCGAGCTCCTGCGGGCCCAGTCGCTGTTCAACAAGCGCTGGTCCGAGCGGCCGCTCGCTGACGTACGGGACGAGCTGCGGGCGCACATCGACGCCAGCGAGGGCGCGTCGCGCCGCCTGCTCGAGCTCGCGGAGCGGGCGCTCCCCGAGGGCGAGGAGGAGTCCGTCATCGTGTGTGGGCGCAGCCACCTCATCGACGCCGGCGCCGAGCCCGAGGTTCTGCAAGCCCTCGAAGATACACGGCTTCTCCTGTCCGTCCTCGATGGCGTGGAGGTGGGGGATGGCACCCGCGTGGTCTTTGGCGATGAGTCGAGCGGGGGGGCTCCCAGCGGCTTCACGGTGGTGGGCGCCGCCTACGGAATCGACGAGAGAACGCTCGGGACGGTTGCAATCGTGGGCCCGGTGCGCATGAACTACGCGCGCGTTGTGCCCTGGGTGGGTTATACCGCCGAGACGATCAGTGGCCTGCTCCGCCGAGACGGAACGGCCGCGTAGGATTTGGAGACGATGTCCGAAGCTGATACCGAGCCGACGGAAGCCGCCCCCCCCCCCGCCGCGGTCGCGGAGGTGCAGCCCACCGAGACCGGCGGAGACGATGCGATCACGGCGGCCCGGCAGGACGCTACGGAGTGGAAGGCCCGCGCTCAGCGCGCTGCCGCCGATCTCGCGAACTTCCGGCGCCGCTCGGTGAAGGAGCGCGAGGACGCGCGCAAGTACGGGGTCGAGACGCTGCTGAAGGACTTGCTCGGCGTCGTCGACAACCTCGAGCGCGCCGTCGCCCACGCCGACGGGGACGACCCGGTCGCCGCGGGAGTGCGCATGGTGCTCACGCAGTTCACCAGCACCGTCGGCAACCATGGGGCGAAGCCCTTCGACTCGATGGGGGAAGCCTTCGATCCCACCGTCCACGAGGCGATGACACAGATCGAGACCGACGACCACGAGCCGGGGACGATCATGGAGGTGTACCAGCGCGGCTGGATGCTCCACGACCGACTGGCCCGTCCGGCGATGGTGGTGGTCGCGGCGTCTCCCCCAGCGCCGGAGCCAGAGCCGGTCGCCGGGGGCTCCTCCCTTGAAGCGGCGATGGCCGAGGCCGAGGCCGCCGTCGACCGCGTCAAGGCCGAGCGCGCCGCCGAGAAGGTCAGTGAGACCGCTATCCATGACGCCGAAGAGCAGGGCTGACATCAGATGATCATCGGGATCGACCTGGGTACGACAAACTCTTGCGTCGCCTACATTGAGGGCGGCGAGCCGGTGGTGATCCCCAACGGCGAGGGGAGCCGCACGACGCCGTCGATCGTGGCCATCACCGAGGGCGGCGAGCGCCTGGTGGGACAGATCGCGAAGCGACAGGCGATCACCAACCCCGAGCACACGGTCTTCGCTGCCAAGCGGCTGTTGGGACGAAAGATCGACGCGCCCGAGCTCGTCGAGCACATCGACCGCTTCCCCTACACCGTGGTCCGGGCCGACAACGGCGACGCTTGGATTCACCTGCGGGGGAAGGACTACAGCCCCGCCGAGGTCGCGAGCTTCATCCTCGGGAAGATGAAGCAGACCGCGGAGGACTACCTCAGCGCCGAGGTGACGGAGGCGGTGATCACCGTCCCGGCCTACTTCAACGACGCCCAACGACAGGCGACGAAGGACGCCGGCCGCATCGCCGGGCTCGAGGTCCAGCGGATCATCAACGAGCCTACGGCCGCGGCCCTCGCCTACGGGCTCGACCGCGAAGGGGCCCAGCGCATCGCGGTCTACGACCTGGGTGGGGGCACCTTCGATATCTCGGTCCTCGAGCTCAACGACGGGGTCTTCGAGGTCAACTCCACCAGCGGCGACACCTACCTCGGCGGCGAGGACTTCGACTTTCGCATCATCGAGTACTTGCTCGAGGAGTTCGAGAAGACGGAGAGCGCCGATCTACGCGGCGACAAGATGGCGCTGCAGCGGTTGAAGGAGGCGGCGGAGAAGGCGAAGCACGAGCTCAGCTCGGCCCTCGAGACCGAGGTCAACCTACCGTTCATCACCGCCGACGCGACGGGGCCCAAGCACCTCAACGTGCGCCTCTCGCGCAACCGCTTCGAGAGCATGGTCGAGGATCTCATCGACCGCACGCTCGAGCCCTGCCAGATCGCCCTCGACGACGCGGACATCACGACCGCCCATATCGACGCGGTGCTGCTGGTCGGTGGCATGACGCGCATGCCGCGGGTCCAGCAGCGGGTGGCGGAGTTCTTCGGGAAGCCGCCCAGCAAGGGCCTCAACCCGGACGAGGTCGTGTCGGTCGGGGCGGCCATCCAGGGGGGCGTACTCACCGGTGACGTCGAGGACGTGCTCCTGCTCGACGTCACGCCGCTGTCGCTGGGCGTCGAGACGAAGGGCGGCGTCTTCACCCGGATCATCGGGCGAAACACCACGGTCCCCTACAGCCGGTCGCAGGTCTTCAGCACCGCGGTCGACAACCAGCCGATGGTGTCGGTCCACGTCCTGCAAGGCGAGCGCGAGATGGCCGACGAGAACCGGTCCCTGGCGAAGTTCGAGCTGGTGGGCATCCCGCCGGCCCCCGCGGGCATCCCTCAGATCGAGGTCAGCTTCGAGATCGACGCCGACGGGATCCTCCACGTCAGCGCCCGCGACCTCGGCTCCGGCCGTGAGCAGCGCGTCGATGTGCGGCCCTCTTCGGGCCTCAACGAGGTCGAGATCGATCGCATGATCGAAGACGCCGAGATGCACCAGAAGCAGGACGACGAACGCCGCGTCCTCGTCGAGCTGCGCAACTCCGCTGAGGGGCTCATCCACACCACCCAACGCTCCGTCGACGAGTACGGCGATCTGTTGTCGCCCCTCGACGTCGAGGAGATCCGCCACGACATCGAGACGCTCAACGATTGCCTGAACACGATCGATCCCGAAGAACTCAAGCTGGCGATCACCAACCTCGAGCAGTCCGCCTACCGAATCGCCGACGCGATGTATAACGACGCGATCGACCCGGACGACCCGCCTCCTACTAGCTGACTCGGGTGAGCAAACCGGACCATTACGAGGTCCTGGGCGTCCCGCGAGATGTGGACGCGGTCGCGTTGAAGGCGGCGTTCCGCAAGCTCGCCATCGCGCATCACCCCGACCGCAGCGACGCCCCCGACGCCGAGCTTCGTTTCAAGCAGATCAGCGAGGCCTACGCGGTCATCTCCGATCCCCAGAAGCGGGCCATGTACGACCGGCATGGCCACGACGCACCGGGGACGGCGGGCGATCCCTTCCGCGGTGATCCCAATGGCTTCCGCGACATCTTCGGCGGCGACCTCTTCGACGAGCTGTTCAGCGGCTTCTTCCGTCGGGCCGCCGGGCGCCGCCACGGCCGAGACGTCGAGGCCGAGCTCGAGCTCACGCTGGAGCAGGTCGCGCGGGGCATCGACAAGTCGGTGACCTTCGAGCGGCGCGTGCCCTGCGGCTCGTGCGGCGGCACCGGGGCGGCCCAGGGGACGGCCGTGCGGAAGTGCGCGAGCTGCGGTGGGGCCGGGCAAGTCCGGGTGAGCCGGGGCTTCCTCTCGATCCCCCAGACCTGCCCGACCTGCCGGGGCCGGGGCCGGGTCGTGGAGGTCCCCTGTGACCCCTGCGCGGGCTCGGGCACCCGTCGTGAGGAGGTCACGATCGACGTCCCCGTCCCGCGCGGTGTCGCCACCGGCCACAAGCTGCGCCTCGACGGGGAGGGGGAGGCGGGTCGCCGTGGCGCGCTGGCCGGGGATCTCTATCTGGTGGTGCGCGTCGTCGACCACCCGTTCTTCGAGCGGCAGGGGAACGACCTGCTCTGCGAAGTCCCGATCAGCTTCCCGCAGGCGGCCCTCGGCGCGCGCATCGAGGTGCCCACGCTCACGGGCAAGGTAAAGGTCCGGGTGCCCGCTGGGACCCAGTCGAGCAAGATGCTGCGGTTGCGGGGGAAGGGTTTGCCGGCGGCCCGTGGCTCGGCGGTGGGCGACCAGCTCATCCGGCTTCAGGTCGAGACGCCCACCGAGTTGACCGACGAGCAGAAGAAGCTGTTGCAGGCCTTTGCGGCGACCCTCGACAAGCCCGGCAGCGGCGAGCCGAAGCGCAGCAGCTTCCTGGACAAGCTGAAGGAGATCTTCGGATAGATCTCAGACTGGAACCGGGACCTGCTCCAGAAGCTCGGCGATGATCTGCTCCGCCTCTTCGTGGGCGCGTAGCAGGCCGTCGCTGCCCCCGGCGACCTGAACGCGGTGGGCGAGCACGGGGACAGCGAGCGCCTTGACGTCGTCGGGGAGGACGTACTCGCGATCGCTGAGCAGGGCTCGGGCGCGGGTCGCTTGTTGAAGGGCGAGGGCGCCGCGGGTGCTCACGCCCAGATCGAGCTGGGGGGTGCGGCGGGTCTCGTCGACGAGAGCCATGAGGTAGTCCAGGACCAGGTCGTCGACGCGGACCTCGTAGACCAGGCGCTGCATCTCCAGGACCGCCTCGGCCGTGGTCTGCGCGGTGACCTCCGTCACCGGTTCGTCGGCCTGGCGCCCCTTGAGGATCGCACGCTCCACGTCTCCGCTGGGGTAGCCGAGGTGCAGGCGGACCATGAAGCGGTCGAGTTGGCTCTCGGGGAGCGGGTAGGTGCCGTGGAAGTCCTGGGGGTTCTGGGTGGCCACGACGATGAACGGCTCCGGGAGCTTGCGCGTCTCGTTGTCGATCGAGACCTGCCCCTCGTTCATCGCCTCGAGCAGCGCGGACTGGGTCTTGGGCGTCGTGCGGTTGATCTCGTCGGCGAGCACGAGGTTCGCGAAGATCGGGCCGGGCCGGAACTCGAAGTGGGTCGACTCCTGGCTGAAGACGTTCACCCCCAGGATGTCGCTCGGGAGCAGGTCACTGGTGAACTGGATGCGTCGAAAGCTGCAACCCAGGGCGTTGGCGAGGGCCTGGGCGAGGGTGGTCTTGCCGACCCCGGGGACGTCCTCCAGCAAGACATGGCCGCCGGCGAGGAGCGCCGTCAACGCGTGGGCCACGACCTCGTCTTTGCCGAGGATCGCACCGTTGACCGCGTCTCGCAGGCGTCGCAGCGCGTCACGATGTTCGCGCAGCGGGCCGGTCGGTGCTGGGGTCGGGAAGGCGTTCACGCTGCGTATCGTGTACCTGTCCGGGCCCCTGCGCGGCAAGTTTCACGCCCTCTGCGCCCGCTTTGATCGCCCGTGCAGGGCATCCAGGGGTGTCCGCTCGCGGAGCACGCGAATCCTCGCCGATGAGTCACCCGCCGCGCGGCGCTCGACCAAGAGAGCCGGCGCTCGGTCCGGCGGGCGTTAGTGCGCGCAGAGGCGCAGAGGCGCAGAGGGGATTCAGTCGGGGAGGCCGTTGACCAATCGAGTGATGCCGTCCTTGATTCGACGAGCACCTGGCGGTCCACGACCAGGTCCACACGAGAGCCGACGTCGAAGACGACCTCCTCGTCGCGCACCGAGAAAGGGGACCTGACGCCCGCCGGCACCCGCCTTCACGCCATCCCCGTCCACGAACGCACCCGCTCCCACGCCCAGCCGAGCTTCGGCGCGCATGAACGCCCGTTCAGCGTTGTTCGTCGACGCCCCTCAAACCCAAGCCCTGAGCGGCTGCGCGCACCGAGAGTAGTTCAGACGCCAATCATCGCTGCCCTCTGCGCGGGACCAGAGGGGACGGCGGTTCGTCACCTAATCCTGCACGACCCCTTGCAAACCCTGTCGTTGCCGGTACAACTTCCCCTCCCCGAATGAGCTGAGGACGCGTCGATGTCGACCCAAGGGCGGGCGCTGGTGATCGTGGAGTCGCCCACGAAGGCGAAGACCATCCGGAAATACCTGGGCGACCGCTACGTCGTCGAGGCGTCGATGGGTCACGTGCGCGACCTGCCGGCGAAGCCCGCCGAGGCGCCGGCGTGGGTCAAGGAGAAGGACTGGTCCGAGCTCGCCGTCGACGTCGATGGCGACTACACGCCGGTCTACATCGTGCCCCGCGAGAAGAAGGCGGTCGTCACCGAGCTCAAGAAGGCCCTCAAAGGGGTCGACGCGCTGTACCTCGCGACCGATGAAGACCGCGAAGGCGAGTCGATCGGCTGGCACCTGATGGAGGTGCTCAAGCCCAAGGTCCCGACCTACCGCATGGTCTTCCACGAGATCACGCGGGACGCCATTCAACGCGCCCTCGACAACCCGCGGCAGCTCAACGAGCGCCTGGTCCGGGCCCAGGAGACGCGCCGCGTCCTCGACCGGCTCGTCGGCTACGGCTACTCCCCTGTGCTCTGGCGCAAGATCAACCGTGGCCTGTCCGCGGGCCGGGTCCAGAGCGTCGCGGTGCGCATCATCGTGATGCGCGAGCGCGAGCGCATGGCCTTCGTCTCCGCCACCTGGTGGGATCTCAAGGCGTCCTGCGTCAAGGCTCCCCACGCGCCCTTCGACGCGCCCCTCGTGGCCCTCGACGGTAAGAGCATCGCCACCGGCAAGGACTTCGACGAGGACACCGGCACCCTCAAGCCCAAGCGCGACGTGCTCCTCCTCGATGAGGCGACCGCCAAGGCGCTGCGGGAGCGCCTCGCCGGCCGCCCGCTCACGGTCACCAAGATCGAGCGCAAGGAGTCGCAGCGTCAGCCCTATCCGCCGTTCACCACCTCCACGCTCCAGCAGGAGGCGAACCGCAAGATGGGCCTCAGCGCGAAGCGCACCATGCAGGTGGCCCAGCGGCTCTACGAGGAGGGGCACATCACCTACATGCGTACCGACTCGGTGAACCTCAGCGACGAGGCCATCGCGGCGGTGCGAGGGATGATCGGTCGGCGCTACGGGAGCAACTTCCTGTCCCCGGCGGTACGCCGGCACGCGACGAAGTCGAAGGGCGCCCAGGAGGCCCACGAGGCGATCCGTCCCGCGGGCACGTCGATGGCCACCGCCTCCGAGCTCGGCCTCTCGGGTCCCGAGTCCCGACTCTACGAGCTGATCTGGAAGCGCACCGTCGCCACCCAGATGGCGAACGCGAGGGTGGCGACGACCACCGCGCACCTCGAGGTCCAGGATCCCGCCGATGGGCGCGTCGCGCGGTTCCGCGCTAGCGGTCGCGAGGTCGTCTTCCCCGGCTTCTTCCGCGCCTACGTCGAGGGCTCCGACGATCCCAACGCCCAGCTCGACGACAAGTCCAGCCCGCTGCCGCCGCTCTCTATGGGTGACCTCGTCGAGGCCAAGACCCTCGAGGCGGTGGGCCACGAGACGCGCCCGCCGGGCCGCTACACCGAGGCCACGCTGGTGAAGGCCCTCGAGAAGCTGGGCATCGGCCGACCGAGCACCTACGCGAGCATCATCGACACCATCCTGCGGCGTGGCTACGTCAACAGCAGCGGTCGTCAGCTCGCGCCCACCTACACCGGGTTGATGGTCACGCGCTTCCTCGAGGCCACCTTGCCCAAGGTCGTCGACGTCGACTTCACGGCGTCCATGGAGGGCTGGCTCGACCGCTTCGCCGACGGTGAGGGCGATCCGCGCGCCTACCTCGACGGCTTCTACCGCGACATCCTGTTGCAGGGCGTCGCCCAGAGCGAGCAGACCGACGCCCGCGAGGTGTGCACGCTCAAGCTCGAGTCCCTCGCGCCGTATCGCGTCCGGCTCGGCAAGTACGGGCCCTACGTGGAGTACGACGTCGCCGGCCAGGAGAAGCCGAAGCGCCTCTCGCTGCCCGAGGACGTGGCTCCGGGGGACGTCGATCTCGACTACCTCAACGCGCTCCGCCAGCGCATCGAGGCCGCCGAGGCCCCCCTGGGGATGCACCCCGAGTCGGGCCTGCCGATCTACGTGCGCGAGGGACGCTACGGGCCCTACGTACAGCTCGGCGATGTGGTGGAGGGCGGGGACAAGCCGAAGCGGGCCTCACTCCTCAAGGGCATGAAGCCCGACGCCGTGCCCCTCGAGATCGCCATCGCGTTGCTCTCGCTGCCGCGACAGCTCGGCGCCCACCCCGAGGACGGAGAGCCGGTCGAGGCCCGAGACGGCAAGTACGGCCCCTACGTGAAGCACGGCAAGACCAGCGCCTCTCTGGCGAAGACCGACAACCTGCTGGAGATCGAGCTCCCGCGCGCCGTGGAGTTGCTCGCCGCCCGCAAGGCCCAGGCGAAGAAGAAGCCCGAGGCGCTGCGCGAGATGGGTGCGCACCCCGAGGACGGCGAGCCGGTGGTGGTGCTGGACGGGCGCTACGGACCCTACGTGAAGCACAAGCGCACCAACGCCTCGCTCAAGGACGACATGCAGGTCGACACGCTCACCATGGAGCAGGCCGTCGCTCTGCTCGCCGCCCGCGCCAAGGCGCCGAAGCGGCGCCGCAAGGCCGCTGGCGGTCGGAAGAAGCGCTCCGCGTAGCCTCTTGCCGGGCAGCATCACCTTCCGCGGCGCCGAGTTGGTCACCCCTGCGGGGGTCGCCATCGGCGATCTCTGCGTCCACGACGGTCGCATCCACCAGGTCGGGGTCGTCACCGAGCCGCGCGGCGAGGTCATCGACGCGCGGGGGCTCGCCATCCTGCCTGGGCTCATCGATCCCCAGGTGCACTTTCGCGAGCCGGGGCTCGACCACAAAGAGGATCTCTCGACCGGCGGCCGAGGCGCCGCCGCGGGTGGGATCACCGCCTTCTTCGAGATGCCCAACACCCGACCGCCGACCACCACCCGCGCGGCCCTCGAGGACAAGCTGCGGCGCGCGAGCGGCCGCAGCCGGGCCCACTACGCCTTCTTCTTCGGGGCGACCGCCGACAACGCCGACGTCGCCGGCGCGCTGCGCACCGAGGTCTGCGGCATCAAGATCTTCATGGGCAGCTCGACGGGCACCCTGCTGGTCGACGAGCAGGCCGCCCTGGAAGCGCACTTCGCCGCCGCCGGGGTGCCCATCGCGGTCCACGCGGAGGACGAGACGCGCCTTCGGGCCCGCATCTCCGCCTACGCTGGGCGCCCGGAACCGGCGCTCCACCCGGTGATCCGTGACGTCGAGTGCGCCCTCATCGCGACGAAGCGCGCGGTGGATCTGGCGCACCGACATCAACAGCGGCTCCATGTGCTGCACCTCAGCACCGCCGAGGAGACCGACTTTCTGCGGGCCCACGGCGGGCCGCTGGTCACCACCGAGACCCTCCCGCAGTACCTGTTCTGCGACGCCTCGATGTACGCCGAGCTCGGCACCCACCTCCAGATGAACCCGCCGGTCCGCGAAGCCCGCCACGGCGAGGCGCTCTGGGCGGGGCTGCTAGACGGCACCATCCAGTGCATCGCCACCGACCACGCGCCCCACACCCTCGAGGAGAAGGGCCGGCCCTTCGGCGAGGCGCCGAGCGGGATGCCCGGCGTCGAGACCTCGCTCCCGTTGATGCTCGACGCGGTCAACGCCGGACGCTGCACCATCGAGCATGTGGCCCGATGGATGTCCGGGGGACCGGCCCGCGCCTACGGGCTCCCCCGAAAGGGACGCCTCGGCGTCGGCTTCGACGGCGATCTCACGATCGTCGACCGCGCCGCCGTGCGCACTGTCCGCGCGGCCGATCTGCAGAGCCGCGCCGGCTGGACCCCCTTCGAGGGCTGGACCCTCACCGGTTGGCCGGTGATGACCGTCCTACTCGGCGAGCCGGTCTACCGCGAGGGCGCCTTCGTGGACGGGGTCTTTGGGGCCGCGCTGCGATTTGATCACTCGTAGTCTACGAATTACATAGTCTACGTAGCCGCCCCGAGCATCCGAGCGTCTCGAGGATTGGCCCACCCCTTGCTCTAGGACCCCTCCGAACCCACGGAGGAGGTCGCTCATGTCTCGATTCCTGTTGTTTCTCGCGCTGTGGATGCCAATCGTCGCATCTGCGGCGGACGCGCCCCGCATCGAGGTCGCCTTCGCCCTCGACGCGACCGGCTCGATGGGCCCCTGGATCCGCGAGGCCCGGGCGCGCATCCAGGCGATCGCGGCCGATCTCGCGACCGGCGAGCCGCGCCCCGATGTGCGCTTCGCGTTGGTGAGCTACCGCGATCGCGGCGACGCGTATGTCACCAGGAAGCACCCCTTCACCCGCGACATCACCGAGATGCGGGGACACCTCGAGGCGACCTCGGCCAATGGAGGGGGGGACACGCCCGAGGCGGTGCTGGAGGCGCTGCAGGTCTCCATCGACGAGCTCGACTGGTCCGCCGATGATCAGGACGTCGTGAAGCTGCTCTATCTGGTCGGTGACGCCGCGCCGAAGCGCTACGCCGACGGCCCCGACCCCGACGCGCTGCTCGAGCGCGCCCTGGCGAAGGGCATCGTGGTGCACTCCATCGCCTGTGGACGGATGGGCTCCGGCGGTCAGTCCTTCTTCGAGCGCGTGGCGCGGCTCAGCGAGGGGCGGCCCTTCCGCCTCCGCGACACCGTCCTGAGTCGGCGGGGGCGGGGTCCCAACGCGGTCTCGGCGGCCGGCGCGTCCGGGGTGCGCAGCCTCGCGTCGGCGGTGAGCGGCACCGCCCGGGCCTACTCGAGCTCCATCGGCGTCGACTTCACGGCGAAGCGGACGCCGGTGGCCCATGGGCTGCTGCCGGTGTCCGACGACGGGGCCTCCGGGCTGCTGGGGCGTCAACTACGCGTGGTAGCCGACGCCGCGACCTGGAGCGACGTCTGGGCGGCCCACATGAGCGTCCGCCCGGCGTCTGAGCGGGCGGCGCCGCCGGGGGTCGACTTCACGACCCACCAGGTGCTGGTGCTCGGCGGGGCCGACGTCGGGCTGAAGCTCGCCGCCCTGGAGCGCACCGACCGTGCCCGCCTCGCCCGCACCGAGCCCGCGCTCCCCGGCGCGCGCTTCGTCCTCGTCCCCACCGCCGAGAGCCCCATCGTCTCCGAAGGAGGTGCCCGATGATCCGCCCCATCCTGATCTCGCTCTTCGTGCTGTTCGGGGCGGCCCACGCCTCCGGTCGCGCCAAGGCCGCCGCCGGCCCGCTGCGGACGGCCTACACCAGCGTCCACGTCGTCGCCGACGGCGACCTCGCCCGCACCACCGTCACCCAGGTCTTCGTCAACGACCTCGACGCGCCGGTGGAGGCGGTCTACGGCTTTCCGCTCCCCACAGACGCCGCCGTGACCGGCTTCGCCGAGTGGCGCGAGGGCCGCAAGGTCAGCGCCCGAGCGAAGGGGAAGGCGGCCGCCGAGGCGACCTTCGACGACGCCGTCGAGAAGGGGGAGCGCGCGACGCTGGCGAAGAAGACCGCCGCCCACCGCTTTCAGATGACGATGCACGCGTTGCCCGCCCGCGGGACGGCGCGCGTCGAGCTGACCTACGTCCAGACCCTCGGCGCGCTGGGGGGGGAGCGCACCTTCGTCTTCCCCGCGCGGGGCGCCGATCAGGCCCCGTCGCTCCTCGACGTGCAGGTTCGGATCCGCGCCGATCGGGAGATCCTCGACCTGAAGGTCCCCAACCAGCGCGACGCCGTGGTCGCGGCCACCAAGGACGGCTGGACGGCGTCTGTGAGTCGCACCCGCGCGGGGCTGGGTCGCGACCTCGTCGTCCGGTGGCTGCAAGAGGCCAGCGACCTCGACCTCGCGGTCCGCGCGGTGCGGCCCGACGAGGCGCAGCCGGCCTTCGCCGAGGTCCGCTTCGCCTTCAACGAGGACCCATTCACCCACGAGCGGGCGGCGCGGGACGTGGTCCTGGTCATCGACACCTCCCTGTCGATGGCCGGCGGGCCGCTGGACGCGGCGCGCGAGCTCGGCCACGCCGTCCTCGGCGCCATGGGCGACGGCGACCGTCTGGAGATCCTCGAGTTCTCCGCGGGCGTGCGACCGGTCTTCGGCGAGCTCGTCTTTGTTGGCGACGGACAGGAGGTGGCGACGGCTCGCCTCGACGCGCTGCGCGTCGGGGGCCGATCGAACCTCCAGGCGGCCCTCGACCACGCCGGGAAGCTGCTCGCCGACTCGACCAATGGCGTGGTCGTGCTCGCCACCGACGGGCAGCCCACGGTCCGCGACCATGGGGGTCCCTTCGGCCTCGACGTGGATCCGCTCCTCTTCCGTGAGGCCCGCGTCGTGGTCGCCCACTTCAACTACCCAAAGCGCGCGGGGGCCCTCGAGGCGGTCCTGCCGAACGTCACGACCCGCTACGTGCCCGACGGTCCGGCGGCGAGGTCCGCCGTGGGTTCGGTGGCGCGGTTGGCGGTGGCGCCGACGATCGAGGACCTGTCCATCGAGGTCGAGGGCGCCTTCGACGTGCAGGGCTCCGTGCCGACACGACTGGCGGTGGGCGAGCACGTGCGGCTGATGGCTCGGGCCGAGACCGACGGCGAGGTCCGCGTGGCGGGCTATCTGCATGGACGTCCGGTCGAGGCGCAGGTCGCGTTGGTGGTCCCGGAGGGGCCCGATGGCCGGGGAGATCGCGGCTTGCCGGTGGAGTGGGCGCGGTTGCGCGTCACGGACCTTCAGCGCGAGTACGACGCCCTGGAGGACCCCGCGGAGCGGGAGGTCGTGGAGGCGGAGATCCGGGGCTTGGGCAAGGCGCACAACCTCGCGACTCGATTCACCAGCTACGTGCTGACGGACAGCCTCTACCCGGACCACATCAAGCCCGGCGATCCGGAGATCCGAGTCCACGCGCCGGAGTCGGCGAAGGGGGTCGTCGCCATGCTGCCCTGGGGCGAGGTCGTCGAGTGTGGTTGGGACGCCGAGGAGGGGCTCTGGTTGGGCCGCTTCCTGGTGCCGCGCCACGTGCGGGACGGCCTCTATCGCGCGCGGATCCTGGTCGAGCACCAACACGCGACGGTCTATCGTGGCGCGCTCTTCTTTCGGGTCGACTCCAAGCCGCCGGCCTACTTGTTGGCTCGTGAAGGTGACGGCCCGCTGACGCCCGGCGGCCGCCTCGTGCTGCGGGCGGTGCCGGCGGACCACGAGGTCCCCGACGACGGCAAGGACCGCATCGTGCGGGATCCCGTGGATCTCAAGCAGGTCAAGGTCACGATCGCGGGGGAGATCTTCTCGATGAAGCGCACCGACGACCCGCAGGTCTTCCGGCTGGAGATCGCCGTCGACGCGCTCCCCGCCGGGCGCCACGACGCCCGGATGGTGGCGATGGACTACGCGCGAAACACATCCGAGGCTGTCCTCGAGTTGGAGATCGGCGAGTGAGCGGGCTGTTGGTCCTCGCCCTCAGCCTGGCGGCGCCGGAGGCTCGTCTCGGGGAGACGGAGCCGACGTGCGTGGTCCCCGAGGGGCGCGTCGTCGCGGCGGTCGAGGTGGACGGTGTCGTGGTGCGCGCACGGGAGGGGGCGTTGGAGGTAGATGGGCTGCGCCTCACCCCCTGCGAGGGGCTCCCGGGGGCCCATCCGTCGGCCCTGGCGGTCTTCGACGACGCGCTCTACGTCGGGTTTCGCGCCGCGGGGTTGCACCGCTACGTCGATGGTCGGTTCGAGCGGGTCGCGGGGGTCGGGGACCGGGCCGTGCGGGCGCTGGCCCCCGGCGCAGACGCCCTGTGGGTGGGGACGGACCGAGGCTTGATGCGTGTGGCGAGCCTAGGACGGTGCGGCAGAGTCGCGACGCGGCGCGCTGCACGCGCCCGCCAACCGATCTCGGCGTTGCGAAGCCTTCCGATATCTTCGGATATCGCTACGGCTTCGCACCTTGAACTCGGCCGGCGGGCACGCACATCGCTTGGTCGCTTGGTCTGCCGCGGTGTCCTGGCCGCGCAGAGCGAGCGCCATTGGGTCCTGGGCCGTCGCGAGACGACCGCGCTGCATGTCGCTGTGGATGGGGCCCTGCACGTCGGCGCCGGCCCCTACGGCTGGTGGCGCGTCGCCCCGAAGGGGCAGGCGGCGCGCGTCGACCGCGGGGCCTTCACCGGTTGCTTCGACGAGCGCGACGGCCGGGTCAGAGCCCACGCCCCGGGTCGCGCCTGCCGGATCGGTCCGGCGGAGGCCGCGTCGGGCCTGCCGTCGGGTCATGTGACGACGCTGGTCGCCCACCTCGGCGAGATCTATGTGGGCACCTTCGACGCCGGGCTCGCGCGGCTCGAGGGGGACCGGTTCGTGCCCGTCCGTGGGGCCCCGCGTTTCGTCAACGCGCTGCTCTCGGACGGGCCGTCACTCCACATCGGGACCCCGAAGGGCCTGTTCCGGCTGGAGCGCACACCCTCCGCCGACGTCGTCCGGCGAGCGCCGGTGGCGCTGCCCAGTCAACACGTCAACGGGCTCGCGCGAGGTCGCGACGGCACGCTCTGGGTCGCCACCGGAGGGGGCCTCGTCGGCATCGGCCCCACCGGCGTGAGGGTGATCGACGCGTCCGCTGGGCTCCCGGGTCGGATCGTCTACGCGGTCGCGATCGCGGGTGACGGGGCGGTCTGGGCCGGGACCGCGGGTGGTGCGGCGCGCATCGCGACCGTGGACGACGCCGCCGGGGGGCGGGTCGCCATCACCGCCTACACCCACGCGGGGGGCCAGCTCCCCCACGACTGGGTCAACGCGCTGTTGCCCGACGGTGACGCGATCCTCGCCGGGACCTACGACGCGGGCGTGTGGCGGCTCACGCCCGACGGGGTCGGTCGCCCGGTCCGGGGGCTAGAGGCTGCGTGGGTCAACCCCGGCGGGCTGGCACGGATGGGCGAGGCGCTGCTGGTCTCGACCCTGGGCGGCGGCCTTCTGATCCGGCGCGGCGGCGCCGTCCTTCGGCAGGCGAACCTGCCATCCCAGGACGTCACCTCTATTCTTCGGCACCGTGGATCGTTGTGGATTGGGACGCGGGGGGGGCTAGCGCGCCTCTGAAATAAGGGATATGACCGAGGTGCACGGGCTCAATTGGGCTCACCAACGCACGGAGGCAGCGAGGCAAATGCCATACCCCTACGTCCCACCCGACCCGGATCAGCCGCAGCCAGCCCTGAAGGAGGCCACCAGCAAGCACATCGTCTTCAGTCTGACGCTGAAGGGGATGAAGCCGTGGAGCGAGCAGAAGCTCCACACCTTCGACTTCGCGAACCGGGCCGGCGCCGTGTACGTGCCCAACGAGCTCAACGCCACGGACTACCTCTACGGCGGCTTCGGGATCGGTGACCTCGACGGCGTGACGAGCGACTTCGACTGGAAGTTCGTCTACACCGATCCGTCGAACCCGTCGCACAACGGCAGCAAGTCCGATCCGCCCAAGCTCGACTCCAGCTCGACGACCTTCGGCGCCAAGGTCACCACGGTCACGCATTCGACGGCGGGCTCCAAGGTCAGCTTCGCGGTGAGCTACATCCTGCCCGCCGGCACGACGGGTTGGCTGGCCTGCGCGATCCCCCACGAGCGGAAGATGCCGGGCTTCAACGACCTCTCGGCCTACCAGGCCGCCAGCGACATGAAGGCGGTCTCGGGGACGAGCGGATCCGTGGCGCTCAAGGTCACGCCGGGCACGGTCGACTCCTACGCGATCTTCCTCGCGCGCAAGCAGAGCGGCGTCGTAATTCCAGAGTCCGCACCGGTCATTCACGCGGTCTGAGAGTTGTAGGGGCGACCCCCACAGGGTCGTCGGGCAGGCCCCGACAAAAAAAGGTTGCAATCCAGATCGCATCCGACGAATATTGCTTCGGGCCCACTCCGACCTGCTGTCCCCTGCCCAACAGCAGGCGGGCCCAACGGAATCACGTCGCCTTGCCCGACGGCGTGAATCCACCGGGGTGGCGGTTCTTCGGAACCGTCACCCCACTTTTTTTTCTGCCCCCCCCCCCCGACACCTTCGTCTCATTCGATGCGAAAGAAGTGTTTGGCATTCTCTTGTGTTTGGAAGGCCTGGTCCTCTGGAGCGACGCCTCGGTGTTGGGCGACCGCTCGGTTGATGTGGGGTAGAAAGGCGGGCTCGTTTCTGCCCCTTCTGGGCTTGGGCCTCAGATCCCTCGGGAGGAGGTACGGGGCGTCGGTCTCCAACAGCAGGCGGTCGCCGGGGATCTTGGGGAGCAGGGCGTGGAGCCCGTGGCCTCTCCTCTCGTCGCAGACCCAGCCGGTGATGCCGACGTAGAGGTCCCGTCGAACGTAGTCGTCGAGCTCCTCGGCGGTGCCGGTGAAGCAGTGGATGCACGCGGGCGGGTGGTCGTAACGGTCGAGGACTCCGAGGAGCGAGTGGTGAGCGCCCCTCTGGTGTAGGAAGAGCGGCTTGTCGAGCTCGGTCGCGAGGGCGACCTGAGCCTCGAAGACCTCGGCCTGTCGGGGCCTGGGAGAGTAGTCGCGGTCGTAGTCGAGACCGCACTCGCCGATCGCTCGAACGACCGCGTCCGACGCCAGCTCTCGGAGCTGGTCGATGAAGTCCTCGGGGGCTCGGGCGGCGTCATGGGGGTGAACGCCGGCGGTGGCGTAGAGGGCGCCCGGGCGCTGGCGGGCGAGGTCGATGGCGCGCTTCGTCGTGGCGAGGTCGGTGCCGGTGACGATGAGTGGGTGGACGCCGGCCTGGCGTGCCCGGGCGATGACTTCGTCCCGGTCCTTGCGGAATCGGTCGTTGGTCAGGTTCACTCCGACGTCGATCAGCAAAAGGGACGCTCCTTCGATGCCTCATTCCTTCTACAACATCGTTCACCTGACTGGCCTCGTCATGGCGTTTGTCGCCCTGGGTGGCCTGACCCTGCACGGGATCGCGGGCGGCGGACGCGACTTCCCCGGAAAGAAGCTGGCGATGTCCACCCATGGCGCCGGCCTGCTGCTAGCCCTGGTGGGCGGCTTCGGGATGCACGCCAAGATCGGGTCGCCCTGGGCGGGGTGGCTCGTCGTGAAGCTGGCCCTGTGGCTGGTGATCGGCGGGGCCGCGGCGCTGGCGGTTCGCAAGCCCTCGAAGGGGCTGTGGTGGGGGCTCGTGGCGGTCTTCGCCGCCGGCGCCTGGCTGGCGATCGCGAAGCCCTTCTGATGCTTCGCTGGGCGTGGTCGCTGCTGGCGCTCGTCGCGTGTCGCGCGCCGACGGACGAGGCCGCTCCGACGCAGGCGGTCGCGCCGGCCGCGCGGCCCCCGGTCTTCATCCGGGCGCCCTCCACGTTCGAACGGGACATGGCGGCCTCGGAGGAGGCCGCGGTGGAGGGGGTGCAGAAGGGGCCGGCGAAGCGGCTGTGCGCGGGGCTGTTGGCGCGCGACTCGGCGAAGCTGAGCGCGGAGCTGACGGGCGACTTCCTCGGGCGCTGGGTTGGCGACCGGGGCCCGGTGACGTCGCCGGCGGATGAGCCGGTGGCGGTCTCGGTGTGGGCCGCGTCACAGGCCGAGCTGAGCGCCGAGGCCTTCGTCGCGCGGCTGCTGCGAGACGTCTCGGGGCTCTCGGTGGCAGAGCGCTGCGCGCTGAAGCCCTTCAACTTCAAGCTCGCGACCGATGGCTCCTGGGCCTGGGCGCGCCTCCACTTCGAACTCGCGGGCCGCGACGGGGAGGGGAGGGGCCTGGTCCGCCGAACGGACTGGGAGGTGGAGCTGCGAAGGGTGGGGGATGCCTGGCGGTTTCACCGCGTCGGGAGCGGGGACCTCACGGAGGTGGTGGGCCACGCGCCTCCGTTCTCCGACGTCTCCGCAGCGACCGGCGTGGGCTTTCGTTTCGGGCCGGTGGCGGAGGAGAACCGCCAGGACCTCGTCGACTTCGGGGCGCGGGATGGCATCGGCGGGTTGGCGGTCCTGGACTGGGACGCCGACGGCTTCGACGACATCCTGGCCTGGCATCGGCTGCGGGCGTTGACCCTGTTTCGCAACGACGGGCGCGGTGGCTTCGTCGCTCGCCACGGCCTGGTGCCGAGCGCAGACGTCGGGTACTTCATGCTCACCGCCGACCTGGATGGCGACGGGGCGGTGGAGCTGGTCTCGTCGGAGGCCCACTGTGTCGATGGGGTGATGCGATTCCCGGTCTTCACCCGACGGGGCACGGCGCTCTTGCCGGTGAAAGGCGGACTCTCGATCCGCCGCGATTGCGGCGAGGTGCGGGGGGCGGACCTCCAGGAGGCGAACCCCATCATCTTCCAGCACGTCGCCGCCCACGACATCGACGGCGACGGCGATCTCGACCTCTACCTCAGCGGCTATGCCGGGCGTCACTCCCGGCGGGAACGCTTCAACTTCTTCGACGCCACCGACGGCGTCACCGACCTGCTCTTCGTCAACCAGGGTGGGCTGCGCTTCGTGGAGGAGGGCCGCAAGCGGGGCATCGAGGGCACCCGCTGGACCTACCTCGCGGCGTTCTTCGACGTGGACTCCGACGGGGACGACGATCTGTACGCGGCCAACGACTACGGCCCGAACAGTCTGTACTTGAACGACGGCGCGGGGCGGTTCGCCCTCCAGCCCAAGTCGCTGTGGACTCCGAACTCGCAGTCGATGGGGATCACCGTGGCCGATCTCGACGGCGACCTCGACTTCGACGTCTACGTTTCGAACATGTACAGCAAGGCGGGGAACCGACTGGTGCCGCTGGCCCAGGGGGCGCTGTCGCCCGCGACATACGAGGCGCTGCTCGGCTCGGCGGCAGGCAACTGGCTCTTCGAGCGCCGCGGGGCGGGGGACTACCGCGAGGTGGCGCACGACTGGGGCGTGGCCGAGGCGGGGTGGGCCTGGGGCCAGGCGGCCTTCGACTTCGACAACGACGCCGACCGTGATCTGTACGTGGTCAACGGGATGACCAGCCACAGCCGCTACAAAGACGACGACTACTGAACGTTCTTGTGGCGGCAGGTTGTCGCCCACGCCAAGGAGCAAGCCGCGGGAAGCGCGGGCTCGCCCACCGACAACGGCTCACCCTACGAGGGGGCCGGCTCCTTCCGCGGCGGGTTGTCGGGCTATGAGCGCAATCGGCTCTTCGTGCGCGCCGGTGATCGCTTCGTCGAGGCCGGCGGGCCGCTGGGGCTCGACTCCGACGAAGACGGCCGATCGGTCGCCACCATCGACGCCGATGGCGACGGCGACCTCGACCTCGTCGTCCTCTCGCTCCAGGCGCTGCGCCTCTTCCGAAACGAGACGCCGCTCGGCCGCCACTTCACGCGGATCCGCCTGCGCGCGACGAAGGGGGAACCCCACGCCCTCGGCGCGGTGGTGAAGGTCACGGCGGGCGGGCACACCCAGGTCGATCGCGTACGGCTCACGGCGGGCTTCCACACCCAGCACTCACCGGAGCTCCACTTCGGGCTCGGGGCCGCGCCGCGCGTCGAGGCCGTCGAGGTACGCTGGCCGTCCGGCGCGGTGCAGCACCTCACAGACCTCCCCGCCGATCGGAGGCTCTCGATCGTCGAGGGTGCCAAGGAGGCGAGGACCGCCGAGGTGCCGGCCTGGCCCGCCGAGACGCACCCCGCTTCGCAGACGCGCTTCGGGCTCTCCGTCCGGGGAATCGACGCGGACGGACGCCGGGCGCCCGTCGGTCCCGGTCGGCCGGTCCCGACGGTGCTCAACTTCTGGGCGCCGAGCTGCGTCCCCTGCGCGCGGGAGATGCCGCGGCTAGCGGCCCTCGCCCGTCGCCGTGGCGCCGCGGTCCACATCGTGGGGGTGTCCGTCGAGGGCGACGCCGACGCGGTGCGGGCGTTTGCGGCCAGGCACGGCGTCGACTTCCCCCTGCTTCTCGCCACCGATGAGGTGGTGAGCGCCTTCTTCGGCGGGACCCGCGAGATCCCGCTGCCGACGACCTTCGTCTTCGACGCCCAGGGCCGCGTGCGTCGAGCGTTCCGCCACGAGGTCACCGGCCCCGAGCTCGAGGCGCTGCTCGATGAGACGAGCCGCGCCGTCGCGCCGGACGACTACTGGGAACTCGCCAGCCGTCTCGCTCGAGGGACCGGGAAGGCGCGCGGGCTCGAGCTGATGGCGGAGGCCACTACGGTCCATCCCAGCCACGTGCTGACCTGGCGTCGCTACGCCGAGTTGCTGCGTGGGGGCGACGACCTCAAAGGGGCGCGGGCCGCCCTGGTGACGGCGCTGAAGCTCGATCCCGCTGACGCCGACACCTACGCCGATCTGGCCCAGGTGCTCTCGATGAGCGGCTCGGCCGTGGCGGCGCGGCGGGCGGTGGAGCGGGCGCTGGCGATCGAGCCGGCGAACGTACGCGCGCTCACGAACGCCGGCGTGATGCACGCGCTCGCGGGCGACCGTGAGGCCGCTCGACGCGCGTTCGAAGCCGCGCTGGCGGTGGATCCCTACTACGCGCCGGCGAAGAACAGCCTCGGCGCCCTCAATCGTCGCTGACCGCGCCCAGCAGGCTGGAGGGGGGCGCCCCCGCGTCGGATGGGACCAGCCGGATCACCGCCCGGGGCGGGGCCGCGAGCCCCTGGTCGAGTCGGCTCACGGCCCAATCGACCTCCCCGGGCCCATCGATCGTGTGGCCGTCGGCGATGACATCGCCTTGTTCGGCGAGGTAGTCGGTGACGCTGCGTAGGAAGACGTCGACCACCTCCATCTCGAAGCGCGTCCGAGGAAAGCAGGCCTCCAAGTCGGGGAGCGCGAGCTGGGACATGCCGACGGTGTCCATCATCGTCCACTCGTCGGTGCCCTCGAGGCCGACCACCCGCACGTTGGTCCACAGATCGAGGGGGAGGATGCCTTCGCTTCGGTGCTGGTCGACGGCCGCGAAGACCTGCGGTGGGGGTCGCAGGGCCTCGCCGTTGGGGTTGAAGTAGCACAGCGTCCCGTTGATCCCCATGACGCGGCGGGCGACGGCGGTGGTCGCGACCAGCTCGGCGGTCGGGTCGGGGGGCGGCGGCGTCTGCCCCTCGTCGGCGACGTGCATGACCCGGAGCCTGACGAAGCCGATGTGGGCGCGCGCGGCGCCTGAGGCCTGCTTCCACACCCAGGCCTGCCGCGCGGCGCGGGTCAGCGCCCCGGGGTAGACGAGGGGCCCGAAGGCCCCGCTCCTCCACGTCGAGAACAGCGCCCCGCGTCCGAGCTCTGAGCCCATGTCGTCGGGCCACTTCTCGGGCACGACGTCGATCAGCACGCGCCCCGTCGCGACCCCATCCATGCGCACCATCAGCGCCGACTCCCCCATGCTCCAGGTGCTCTCGGCCTCGACCGACGTGCGCCCCTCGATGGTGAAGTGCTTCTGGAGCTGCCGCTCGAGCTCGTCGATGGACGGCGGGCGAATGGTCAGTACGTAGGCGGACTGGGTGAAGAGCATCGGACCCCCAAGGCGGACGGGGGCGCACGATACTCCATTCGACTCGCGTTGACGCGGCCAACGACAGGGGCTACACATCGCGTGCGTGCGCCTGCTGCTCCCGACGCTCTTGCTCTTCTCGGCGCTGCCCGCCGCCGCCGACGACGAGGTCGAGGCGCTGATGCGCCATCTCGATCGCCTCTACCGCGCCGACACCAGCCACGCCGAGCTCACGATGCGCGTCGTCACCCCCGACTACGAGCGCGAGCTCGCCCTCGAGTCGTGGTCCGAGGGGACCGAGAAGACGCTGGTCCGCATCGAGAGCCCGCGCAAGGAGCGGGGGACCTCCACCCTCAAGCGCGGCAACGAGATGTGGAACTACCTGCCCAAGATCCGACGCACGATCCGCATCCCCCCCTCGATGATGATGGGGAGCTGGATGGGCAGTGACTTCACCAACGACGACCTCATGCGCGACTCCTCGTGGCAGAAGGACTACGTGACGTCACGAGCGCGCGAGGCGCCCGAGGGCCAGCTCTGCACCGACTCCAAGCCGCGACCGGAGGCGGCGGTGACCTGGAGCCGGGTCGTCACCTGCTTCGAGCGCGCCTCGAGGTTGCCGGTGGGGCAGTCCTTCTACGACGAGAAGGCACGGCTCGCGCGCACCATCACCTTCACCGAGCCCCGGTCCTTCGGCGACCGCACGATGCCGAGCACGATGGTCCTCGAGCCGAGGCTGAAGAAGGGGCACCGCACCTTGATTCGCTACCTGTCGATCGAGTTCGACGTGAAGCACCCCCCGAACCTCTTCTCGCTGACCCGGTTGCGCCGGGCGCGCTAGATGCGTTGGCTCCTGCTCGGCTTGCGCAACCTCGGGCGTCGACCGCTGCGGACCGGCCTGACGGCGTCGATGGTCGCTGGCGGGACGCTGCTCGTCGTCTTCTCCATCGGCCTCGCCGAGGGCACCTACGACATGATGACGGACCTCGCCACGCGCGGCTCCGTCGGTCACCTGCAGGCGCTGCGGGCGGGCTACGACGAGAAGCCGGCGATCCGCAAGACGCTGCACGACGCGGCGGCGGCGCGGCGCCAGCTCGAGGCCCACCCCAACGTCTGTGCCACGGCGCTCAGGCTCGAGGCCGGCGGCCTCTTCGCAGCGGGGAACCGCACCGTCGGTGGGCTGCTGGTCGGGGTCGAGCCCGACGCCGAGCGGCGTGTCTCTTCGCTACCCGCCGCGGTCGCAGACGGGGCCTGGTTGCCCACCGCCCTCGGCCCGCAGGACCCGCTGCCGGTGGTGCTCACGCAGCGCCTCGCCAACCAGCTGAAGGCGAAGCCCGGCGCGGAGGTGAGCTACGTGGGGCAAGCCGCCGACGGATCGATGGCGGCCGAGCTCTTCACGGTGGTCGGTATCGCCGATCTCGGCGGCGCCGGCCCGGTGGCCACGGTGCGCCTCGCCGACGCCCGCGAGCTCCTCGTCCTCCCGGGCCGCGCCCACCGCGTGGTGGCCTCGGTGCGCGACCTCGCCGCGGTGCCCGACACCGCGGCGGCCATCGGTGGCCTCGCGACCGGCGACGTGGCGCGCACCTGGGCACAGCTCCTCCCCTCCCTCGCCCGAAGCATCGACGCCGACCGCAAGAGCTCCCGGGTCTTTCTGGCCATCGTCCTCGCCGTGGTGCTGTTGGGCGTCGCCAACACGATGCTGATGGCGGTCTTCGAGCGGACCCGAGAGCTCGGCGTCCTCGCCGCCCTGGGCACGACGCCGCGGCAGCTCGTCGCGCTCATCCTCGCCGAGGCCTTCTGGCTGTCGCTCTTCTCGGTCGCCCTGGGCGTGCTGCTCGGCGCGGGGCTCAACGCCTGGATTGGCGCCACCGGCATCCCGCTCGGGTCCTACGCCGTGGAGTTCGGGGGCGTGATGCTCGACCGGATGCCCGCGACCAACACCTTCGAGAGCACCATCACGCTGCCCGCGTGGATCGTGGTCGCGGGGATCGCCTCCGCCGTATTGCCCGCGCTTCGCGCCGCCCGGATGAAGCCCACCGAGGCGCTGCGCCCATGATCGGGATCACCCTGCGACTCGCCTGGCGAAACGTCTGGCGCAACCCGCGCCGGACGCTGATCACGTGTTCGGCCATCGGCATCGGCTTCGCCCTGCTGCTCCTGGGCATGGCGTTCAGCCGCGGCTGGCAGGCCCAGCTCGCCGCGATCATGACAGAGTCCTGGATCGGCGACGCGCAGATTCACGCCCCGGGCTACCGGGAGGCGCCGGACGTCGAGCGCGCGCTCCAGGGCGTCGGCGGGCACCTCGAGCGGGTCCGCGCGACCACCGGGGTCGGCGCCGCCTCCGCCCGCGTAATCGCCCCGGCGATGGTGGCGATAGGGGATCGTTCCTCCGGCGTCCGGCTGATCGGCGTCGACTTCGAGCACGAGCGCCGGGTCACTCGCTGGCGACTCTCGGCGGGCCGCTGGCCCAGGGCGCCCAACGAAGCGATCATCGGCTATGCGTTGGGGGAGACCCTCGAGCTCGACCTGGACGGACCGCTCGTCCTGACCTGCGCCCACGCCAAGACGGGCGATCTCGACAGCGCCAAGCTGAAGGTCGTGGGCTTCTTGGCCACCGGCGACGCGACGCTCGACCGGGGCGGCGCGGTGGTCGGCCTGGCCCTCGCGCAGCGGGTCACGGCGCTCCCCGACGCGGCCCATCAGATCGCGCTGCGGACCGACGACGCGGGGGTGGTCCACGCCCTCGAGGCGTCGGGCACCGACGTCGCCGACTGGCGGACGCTGGCGCCCCTGGTCGAGAAGATGGCGGAGCTCTCGGTGCTGCAGATGGGCATCCTCGTCGCGATCATCGGCTTGATCCTGGGCCTCGGCATCCTCAACACGCTGACGATGTCGCTGGTCGAGCGGATGCGCGAGTTCGGCGTCCTGCGTGCCCTGGGCACCACCCCTGGGCGCCTCGGCGGGCTGATCGTGGCCGAGGCCGGCTGCCTCGGGATGGTGGGGGTCGTGTGCGGTTGGCTGCTCGTCGCCCCGGCCCACGCCTACCTGGGCACGACGGGGCTCGCCTTCGCTGGCGTGGAGATGGGTGGCGTGAGGTTCGACCGCGAGATCCGCACCATCCTCGATCTGGGCGAGTCGGTCGCCACCAGCGTCGGGGTCGTGGTCCTGACCATGCTCGTGGCGTCCATCACCGCGCGGAAGGCCGGCCGGGTGCGCCCCGTCGATGCCCTGAGGCAGGAGTAGCCATGGCCGTCGTGAGTCTGCGCGAGGCGAAGCGGTACTACGAGACGGAGGGCGGCACCGTGCGCGCCCTCGACGGGGTCACGCTCGACATCGAGCCGGGGGAGTTCGTGGTCCTCGCCGGGCCCTCCGGATCGGGCAAGTCGACGCTGCTCAACCTCGTCGGCGCCCTCGACGCCCCCACGAGCGGGCAGGTCTTCATCGACGGCGTCGATCTGGCGAAGCTCAGTCGGAAGGCCGCCGCCGAGCTGCGCCGCGAGCGCATCGGCTTCGTCTTCCAGGCCTACAACCTCATCCCCGTCCTCACGGTGCTCGAGAACGTCGAGTACGTGATGCTCCTGCAGGGCGCTCCCCGCGCCGAGCGACACGCCCGCGCGCTCGAGGTGCTCGGAGAGGTGGGCCTGGGTGAGCTCCTCTCGCGCCGACCGGGGGCCCTCTCCGGTGGGCAGCAGCAGCGCGTCGCCGTCGCCCGGGCCATCGCCACCCGCCCGGCCCTGGTCCTCGCCGACGAGCCCACCGCCAACCTCGACAGCACCACCAGCGCCGCCCTGATGGACACCATGGCCGAGCTCAACCAGCGCCACGGCACGACGTTCGTCTGCTGCACCCACGACCACGCGCTGATGGCCCGCGCATCCCGTCTCATAGAGCTCCGCGACGGCCGGGTCGAGCGGGAGACGCGCCCGTGAGGGCGCTCCTGCTGACGCTGCTCGCGGCCTCTTCGGGCCACGCCGGCGTCGAGGTCGATGGGGCCGCCAAGAGCTTCGGTCTGTTCATGCACCATGAGTTCTTCGAGGGGTCCGTCGTCGTCGACCGGCTGCGTCTCGGCGCGCGCTCGTGGTGGGGGGAGCACGTCAGCCTCGAGGTCGCGGGGGACGGAGTCGCCACCGTCGGTCAAGGCGGCCTCGCCTCAGTCACAGCCTCGGGCCTCACGCTCGGGGCGCCGACCGCGCTGCGGCTGGTGGATCTGCGCGAGGCGAGCACCCGCGGGAACACCGAGCTCCACCTCGACCTGGACCGGGCGGCCCTCGGGCTCGCCTTCGACCGCTTCGAGCTGCGCCTCGGCCGCCAGGCCATCAGCCACGGCAGCGGCCGGTTCTTCCCCTCGAGCGACGTCTTCGCCCCCTTCTCCGGGGTCGCCCTCGACACCGAGTACAAGGCCGGCGTCGACGCCGCGCGGCTGACCGTCCCGTTGGGGGCGCGCGCGGAGGTCGAGGTCTACACCGTCGGCCACACGGACGGCGTCGGCGAGGGCGTGCATCTCGCCCGGGGACGCCTCTCCGTCGAGGGGCTCGACGTCTCGCTCCTCGCGGGGCTGACCGACGACGACCCCACCGCGGCCATCGACTTGCAAGGCGATCTCGGTGGTCTCGGCTGGTACGCCGAGGCCCTCAGCAGAGGCGGCCTCCCACGGGCCACCGTCGGCGCCACCTATCACTTCGCCCCGGGCCTCACGGTCACAGCCGAGGTCCACCACAACGGCGAGTCGAGCGACCACCCCGAGGCCACGTTCCCGGGCCGCTGGTACCAGGGCGCCGGCGTCACCTACGAGCTCACCCCCCTGCTCCATCCAGCGCTCACCATCCTCCACAGCCTCAGCGACGGCTCCGCCCTCCTCACCGGCACGCTGCGCTGGGACGCGGGCCAGGAGGTGGGGGTGGATCTCGGCGCGCTCGTCGGCGTCGGCGACGACGCCAGCGGCTTCGGGGCCGCTCCAGACGTGTACTTCGCGAGCGTCCGACTCTATCTCTGAGGCCGAGCGAAGGCGCGGTCGCGGAGGCTGTGACGTTGCGCCGGCTGTGACGTCGCACCTGATGTGCGAGGATGGCGCCTCGCTCGGGAGGTGGCCCATGCGTCGTGTGCCCTGGATCGCGGTTGCTCTGCTGTGCTTCGCCTGCGGGAAGAAGGAGGTGCCCGAGGCGCCGCCTGAGCCCACGCCGCCACCCGCCGTGCCGCTGTCGGGGCTGGTGGGGGCGGACGCGCCGAAGGCGGGGGCGACCTCGGCGCCGCCGGCCTTGCCATCGGTCGACCGCGGACGGGACGCCGCACCGCTGAAGGTGGTGGTGGCGACGCCGCAGGGGGCGGTGAAGGGTATCCCCCGGCCGACGATCACGTTCGACAAGCCGGTGTGGGTGCTGGGGCGAGACCCCGCCGTCGCGCCAGCGCCTGCGAGCATCGAGCCCGCGGTGAAGGGGGCCTGGCGGTGGCTTGGCTCGAGCACCGTGGAGTTCGTGGCCGACGCGCCGATGGCGTTGTCGACGACCTACCTCGTGAAGGTCCCCGACGGGACGAAGGCGCTGGATGGGGGCACGCTGCGGGGGGACTTCGTCTTCACCTTCGAGACGCCGGCCATTCGGCCGCTGCGCGGGGAGCCCGTCACCTCCTGGGGGCGCTTTGGCTGGGCGCGCCCCGATCAGGCGTTCACGGTGCTCTTCGACCAGGCTCCAGACCCCGAGAGCCTGCGCGATGGGTTGCGCATCCGGGGGCCGGGGGACGACCGAGGGGTGAAGGTCCTGGGGGTCGAGCGGCTGGTGCATCGCCTCGCTCGGGAGGCGGGAGAGGCGCCGGATCCGGCGGCGTTGGCGAAGGACCGCCGGGTGGAGGTCCGCTTCCAGCCGGAGACGCCGTTGAGGCACGACACGGCCTACTCGCTGGTCTTCACGCGTCGCCTGAAGGGGATCGATGGGGCGCGCCGGCCGGAGAAGGAGCTGGCCTGGAAGTTCGCGACGTATGGGCCTTTGAGGGTGGAGGAGGCGGGCTGCGGGCGCTACCACGGCGGGTGCCCCGAGGGGCCGCTGACGCTTCGGTTCTCGAACCGGGTGACGCCCTCTGCGCTGAAGGCCGCGCTGACGATCGCGCCGGCGGTGGCGCTGCGCTGGCCCACGGGGGACGAGCCGAGGGCGTCGTTCACCCTGGGTGGCCCCTTTCGACCGGCCTCGAGCTACCGGGTGACGGTCGCGCCGCTGGCCGACGAGTTCGGGCAAGTCCTGGCCGCTGCCCACACCGCGACGCTGCGGACGGGGGATTTGCCGAACTACATCTCCTTTGTCGACGACCGGGCGCTGCTGGAACGCGACGGTCGCGCGGCGTTGCCGCTGGTGCACACCAACGAGCGGGTGGTGCGGGTTGGGGTGGCGGCGCTGTCGGGCACAGACGCGATGAAGTGGATTCGCAAGCCCTGGGAGAAGTCGGATCCGCCGGGCATCGTCTGGCGCGACCAGGGCCTCGATCCGAGGCGTAACGTCACGCTGCGGGCGCCGGTCGACATCGGTGACGCCTTCGAGGACGTGGCCGGGGAGCGCCTGGCGCTGGTGCGGCTGCGCTGGAAGGACGGCCGCTACGACCGCAAGGCGAGCACGGTGGTGCAGATCACCGACCTGGCGATTCACCTCAAGACCTCTCCGAAGCACACGGCGGCTTGGGTCTGGCACCTGTCGACGGGGGCGCCAGCGGCGGGGGCGAGCGTGGAGCTGCTGGACCAGGCGGGGCGGCGGCTGGCGGTGGCGCGGGCCGGCGACGACGGAGTGGCGAAGCTGCCGGGGGTGGATGGGCTCGGCCTCTCGACGGACGACGAGTACGGGGGCCGCCGCTACGGCCCGCCCTTCCTGATGGCCCGCGCCTCACTCGGCGACGACGTGGGGCACGTCACGACCTCGGACACCTGGGCGTTTAGCCCGTATCGCTTCGAGATCCCGTCGGCTTGGGAGAGCACGCCGCCGCAGGCCGAGGGGCTGGTCTTCGTCGATCGCGGCATCTACCGGCCCGGGGAGAAGGTGCACGTGAAGGGCTTTCTGCGTCACCGCAGCCTGGGTGAGTTGAAGACCCCGGCGGGCCGCGAGGTCTCCGTCAGCTTCACCGATCCGGAGGGCGGCGAGATCGCCACGGAGACCCACACCTTGAGCCGCTTCGGCGGCCTGCACACGAGCTTCACCCTGCCCAAGGACGGCCGCCTGGGACGCTACCGGGTGGCGGTCACCGACGCGGAGGCCAAGCTGTCGTGGTCGACGAGCGCGCGGATGGCCGAGTACCGAGCGCCGGCCTTCGAGGTCGAGGTCCGGGCCAAGGCGAAGCAGCGCCACGCGGGGGAGCCGGTGGAGGCCGTGGTGGAGGGCCGCTACCTGTTCGGTGCGGCGATGTCCCATGCGGCGGTCGCGTGGTCGATGACCGCGGCGCCGGGCCGCTTCGCGCCGACGGACGCCGACGGCTACGCCTTTGGTCGCCGCTACCACTGGTGGGACTCGGCGAGTGACGGGGAGGAGGTCATCGCCCGCGGCGAGGCCAGCCTCGACGGCGAGGGGCGCTTCGAGGTGGCCGGTGGGCCGGCTCAGACACCCAAGGACCGGCCGCGCACCTACACCGTGGAGGCCTCCGTCACCGATGTCGACCGTCAGGTCGTCGCCGGCCGGGCCTCGTTCCCCGTGCACCCGGCGTCGTTCTACCTCGGCGTTCGTGGGCCCACCGGCTTCGCCACCAAGGGGGAGGCCTTCGAGGTCTCCGTCTTGGCGCGGGGCGCCCATGACCAGGAGCGGGTGGCGGCCAAAGACGTCAAGCTGAGGCTCGTCCGGCAGGTCTGGAACACGGTGAAGAAGAAGACCGCCTGGGGCACCTTCGAGACGGTCAGCGAGCGGCAGCCGGTGGACGTCGCGAGCTGCACCGTGGCCTTCGACGCGAAGACGCCCGCGAGCTGCACCCTCACGGCGACCGACGCCGGCGCCCACGAGATCATCGCCGAGGCGACCGACGCCCAAGGCCGTAGCGCGGTGACGACCGACAGCCTCTGGGTGGTGGGCTCGGGCTACGCCGCCTGGCTGCGCGACGACGACAACCGCGTGGAGGTCGTGGCCGACAAGGGCACCTACGATGTGGGGGAGACCGCGCGGCTCCTGGTGCAGAGCCCGTTCCCCGAGTGCGAGGCCTGGGTCACCGTCGAGCGGGAGGGCATCCTCTGGCAGAAGCGGATGCGCCTGAAGGGCACCGCGACCCCCATCGAGATCCCGGTTGACGCCTCCATGATCCCCAACGTCTTCGTGGGGGTCGTCCTGGCGCGGGGGCGGGTGGCCCCCGGTGGCAAGCCCGGAGATCCCGGGCGCCCGGCCTTCCGCGTCGGATACCGGCAAATCCGTGTCCTGAAGGCGAGCAAGCGCCTGCACGTCTCCCTCACGCCCGACGCCGTATCGAAGCGCCCCGGCGACACGCTGAAGATCGATCTCGAGGTGAAGGGGCACGACGGGAAGGGCGTGGAGTCCGAGGTGGCGGTCTGGGCGGTGGACGAGGGCGTCCTCTCGCTGACCGGGTACGAGGCGCCGGACCCCATTGACGCGCTGTACGCGACGCGGGGGCTGAGCATCCAACAGGCGAGCAACCTCACGACGCTGGTGCCCCAGCTCGCCTACGGAGAGAAGGGGCGGGCGGAGGGCGGCGGCGGCGGCGCGGCGGAGGCGATGTCCGTACGTCGCCGTTTCGAGACGACGCCGCTCTTCGTGGGCGACGCGACGACCGACGCCGATGGGCACGCGACGGTGAGCGGCACGCTGCCCGACAACCTCACGACCTTTCGGCTGATGGCGGTGGCGCTCACGGACGGCGACCGCGCTGGGCGAGGGCGCGCCAAGGTGGTGGTCAGTCAGCCGCTGCTGGCGCGCCCGGCCCTCCCGCGTGGCGTGCGGGTGGGGGACCGCTTCGCGGCGGGGGTGGTGATCCACCGGAAGGCCGGGGAGGGCGTGGTCAAGGTCAGCGCCGAGGTGACCGGCGCCGTATCGGGGCTCGAGGCGATGGTGCGCGAGGTCACGGTCACCGCCGAGAGGGGTCGCGAGGTGCGCTTCCCCTTCGAGGCCTCCGGCGCCGGACCGGCGACCTTCCGGTTCTTGATCGAGGGCGCAGGCGAGCGTGACGCGGTGGAGAAGACCATCCCCGTGCGGTGGCCCACCGCCGACGAGGTGGTGGCGACCTACGGCGACACAGACGGTGACCGCGAGGAGGCCATCGAGGTTCCGGGCGGCGCCCGCCCGGGGACCGCGAAGCTGCGCCTGACGCTGGCGAGCACGGCGCTCGCGGGGCTCGGCGACGAAGCGAAGGGGCTGATCGACTACCCCTACGGATGCCTCGAGCAGCAGACGAGCCGGCTGGTGCCCTTCGTGGCGCTGAAGTCGCTGCTCGACCGACACGGGAGCGCGTGGCTGGGCAAGCCCGCCGTCGAGGTGGTGGCGAAGTCGATGAAGAAGCTCGCCGCGATGCAGCGCGGTGACGGCGGCTTCGGCTACTGGCCCGGGGCGCAGCGCAGCCACTACTGGGGCACGGCGTACGCGGCCCTCGCCGTGGAGGAGGCCCGGCGCGCGGGCTACGACACCGGCGAGATCAGCCTCGCGCGGGCCCGGCGCTTCCTGAAGCGGTACTGGGCGAAGCGCATCCGTGGTGAGCACTTCGACCGCAGCCCCGACGCCCAGGCCTTCGGGCTCTACGTCCTCGCCCGCGCGGGGGACGCCCAAGCGGGCCTCGAGGAGAAGCTGTACGCGCGCCGCGCCGAGCTGGCGCTGTTCGGCCGCGCGCTGCTCGCGGCGTCGCTGGCTCGCGGGGGGGCGCCCGGCAAGCGGGCGAAGGCGATGGTCGCGAAGCTGATGAACCTGGCGAAGGTGGAGGCCGATACGGTGCACTTCGCCGAGAGCGATTCGGAGACCTACGCGGCGCTGTTCCACTCCGATACCCGCTCGACCGCCATCGTGCTCCAGGCGCTGTTGGCCACCGATCAGGGCCACGCCTACGTGCCGCGCATCGCCCGACACCTCCTCGAGGCGCGGCGCGGTGGGGGCTACCGGAACACCCAGGAGGCGGCCTTCTCGCTGTTGGCGCTGGCTGACTTCGCCCGCATCCGCGAGCCCGACGCCCCCGACTTCACGGCCCGCGTCGCCCTTGGCGGGCGCACGATCGTGACCGAGCGTTTCGGCGCGCGCACGCTCGCGTCTGTCACCAAGGACCGACCCCTGGACGCCATCGCCAAGGGCCGAAATGCGCTGTCCTTTCATCGCGAGGGTGCCGGCCGCTTGTACTACGGCGCGCGCCTCACGTACGCGCCCGCCGCGGTCCCCCGCGACGCCAAGGACGCCGGCATCGTCGTCCAGCGCTGGTACACGCCGGCGGAGGGGGAGGGGCGGCTGCGCGCCGTGACGGAGGGGGAGCTGGTGCGGGTGCACCTGCGCCTGGCCACCCACCAACTTCGTCACTACGTGGCCGTGGTCGATCCGCTGCCCGCGGGCCTGGAGGCCGTCGACACCACCCTGGCGACCAGCGCCCGGCGAAGCGCCCCGCGATCCGGCAGCCGCAGCGCCGACGGTCGCCGCCGGCGCTGGCGGGTGCCCTTCGACCACAGCGAGATGCGCGACGACCGGGTCCTGCTCTTCGCCGACCGCCTCCCCCCGGGGGTCCACACCTGGAGCTACGTCGCCCGCGCCACCACCGCCGGGAGCTTCGTGATGCCACCCGCCCACGCCGAGGAAATGTATACCCCGGAGGTGCGCGGTCGCAGTGAGGGCGGCACCTTCTGGATCCACCCGAGGGCGCAGGTGGCGGCGCGTTGAACGACGTCGTCGTCTGCCGGCGCTGCCGCCAGGGGTGGTCCGGCGCCGCCGTCGGTGATCCGTGCCCGGCGGGGGATGGAGGCCTCCTGGTCGCAGCGGGGGTCGACGCGGCGCACCCCGAAGACCCGATCCTCGGGCGCCTGGTCGCCGGTCGCTACGGGGTGGTCGACGTGGTCGGCGCTGGCGGGATGGGCGCGGTCTACCTCGCGATTCAGGAGCCCGTCCGCCGCTACGTCGCGCTGAAGTGCATGCTGCCCGCCCTCGCCGCCGACCCCGAGACGCGGGCCCGCTTCTACCGCGAGGCTCGCGTCGTCGCGTCGCTGCGTGACGCCTCCGTCGTGACCCTCCTCGACTTCGGCGAAGACGCCGATGGCAGCTTGTTCTCGGCCTTCGAGTTCCTCGACGGCCGCGAGCTCACCGAGGTGCTGAACCGTGAAGGGCCCCTCGACCCCGCCCGCGTGGTGCGCCTCGGTCTGCAGATGCTCGGCGGGCTGGCCTGTGCCCACGCCCACGGGATCGTGCACCGAGACCTCAAGCCATCGAACGTAATCGTCTCCACCGACGCCCTCGGTGAGGAGCGCGCACGGATGCTCGACTTCGGCATCGCGCGCCCGGTCTCGGACTCCGGTGGCGATCCCCTCACGCGGGTCGGTGTGGTCCTCGGGACGCCCGCCTACATGTCGCCGGAGCAGGCGAAGAACCAGCCCGTCGACGAGCGCAGCGACCTGTACTCCCTCGGCGTCGTCCTCTTTCAGATGCTCACGGGTCGGGTCCCCTTCGAGGACCCCTCACCCCTGGAGCTCCTGCGGATGCACGTGGAGGACCCAGCCCCTCCCGTCGGCACCGGCGAGCCCGTCGACGCGGTGGTGGATCGAGCGCTGGCGAAGGATCCCGCGGCGCGCTTCCAGTCGGCGGCGGAGATGGCCAGCGCGTTGCGACGCACGCCGCAGCCGCAGCCGCACACGACGGCGTGGGTGCTGGCTGGCGTCGTCTTCGTGCTCGCCGGGGCGCTGCTGACGCTACTCGCGATGCGCTGAGAGCGCCGTGTGCAGCGCGGCGTCGTCGACGCGCCCGTCGTGCCACCACAGCAGCGTCCCCGACGCGTCGTAGAGGCGGGTGGCCGGGACCGCGGCGGCGACGAACGTGCTCTGCGCGCCTCGGTCGTGGAGCACCGTGAACGGGAGGGGGTGCTTCGATGTGAACGCTCGCACCGCGTCGGCGTCGTCGTCGACGGCGATCGCCAGGATGCGCAGGCCGGGGTGCTTCGGCTGGAGGCGGGCGAGGGTCTCGAGCTCCCCTCGGCAGGGGCCGCACCACGTGGCCCACAGGCTCACGAGCGTCCGCTCGGGTCGCAGCGCGACGCGCGCGCCGGAGAGGTCGGGCGCCGCGTAGTCCGGACGGCGCGCGGGCGGGCCACCGCCGCGGGCCCGGCGCTGGGGGACGGCGGTGGCGGCCGGGACCTCTGTCAGCGGGAGCCGTCCGACCCGGAGGCCGCCGCAGCTCGCGCCGCAGTGGGTCCAGGCTACGACGAGATCCCCGCCGCGACGCACCATGCGGGGGAAGCCGGCGGCGCGGGTGGCGGCCGTCGTGGCGAGCGTCAGGGCCGCGCCGATGCGACCGCTCGGGTGGACGCGGCGCACGCGGAGGGCGGCGCGCGTCTCGTCCCTCGCCAGCCAGGCGACGACCGCCGCCCCGTCGGGGGCGAGGGCGACATCGACACGCCCGAGGGGGGCCGCGGTGTCGATGTCGATGGGTGCACCGAAGCTGCGCGCGCCGTCGGCAGAGAAGGCCGCGCGGACCCGAGCGCCGCCGCCGGCTCCGGTGAACCACGCGACGACCACGCGCGATCCATCCGCTCGTATGGCCGGGCCGTTGACCGGGCAGCCCGGCATCCGCCAGCCATCGTCGTGGACGCTGACGGAGCGCCAGCCTCCGGCATCACGTCGGGCGACACGCACGTCGCGGATCTCTCCGTGGGCGCGGTCGCGGTAGGCGACGAGCCCCCCGGACGCAGAGGTCCCGCAGCAGTCGCAGACGCGCTCGTCGACGCGTTCACCGGCGGGCTTCGCGCCGAATCGCCCCCAGCGCAGCGTCATCGGACCGCCGCGCAGCGTCTGCCGCCCGTCGAGCCAAACGGCCTCGACGCCGCCCGGGGCGGGCCACATCGACGGGAAGCCGTGCTCAGTCTGGGTGCCGTCGTCGTGGGCGGCGCCGCGCGTCTCCCAGGTCCGGCCGTCCTCGGAGCGCGCGAGGCGGACGTCGTAGGCGTACTTTGCAGGTCCCGACCTCTGCGGCCAATGGACCCACAAAGCTCCGTCCCCGCCGCGCACGATCGACGGGGTGTCGGCCCAGTTGACGATGAAGTCGCCCCCCGCCCGGACGGTGCTAGCGGGGCCGAAGACATCGCCTTCGAGGGTCGCCGTCCGCAGGCGGTGGCCCTCGGGGGCGTCCTCGAACCAGACCAGGTGTACGCGGTCGCCGTCCACGGAGAGCCCCGGCGTACGGGCATCCGAGGCGGCGGGCGTCGCGACCGGCGTGAGCGCCGTGAGCAAGAGGACGAGCATGGGTGGACAGTAGCGCAGCTTTACGCCGAACGTAGGGCACGACGAGCCCATCGCTTGGCTCGGTCGCTCTCTAATGGACCCCCCTCGAGCGGAATCGGTGACCTACCTAGGCGTCTTCGCCACCGCGTTTCTGGCCGCGACCCTGCTGCCCATCTCGTCTGAGGTGGCGCTGGTGGCGGCGACGTATGCCGGCGAGGTCGACGCCGCCGCGCTGTGGTGCGTGGCGAGCATCGGGAACACGCTCGGGGCCGTCCTCAACTGGGCCCTGGGTCGCTTCGCGCTGCGGTGGTCGGACCGTCGCTGGTTCCCGGCGACGCCGGCCCAGCTCGAGCGCGGGCAGGCGTGGTTCGCTCGATGGGGCGTCTGGAGTCTGTGCCTGGCTTGGACGCCGGTCGTCGGCGACGCGTTGACGGTGGTGGCGGGGATCGCCCGTGTTCGGTTGCCGCTCTTCGTGTTGTTGGTGGGCGCGGGCAAGGCCGCTCGCTATGCGGTGGTCTTGCATGCGGTCGGGGCCTTCGGAAGAACCTGAGGGCCATCGCGGTTGTCGAAAAGCGGTATGCGCCGACTCGCAGTGTTGCTGTTCTTGCTCCTCCTCCCGGCCGGGGCGATGTGGGCCGCCCTCGAGGCGCCCGTGGAGACGCCGGAGCTTCGTGCCAGGTCGATCCTCGAGGAGGACCCTCGCCGGCGGCCTCGAGTCGCGGCGCAGCGACGGTCGAAGCGGGCGTCGGCGCGCCGACGGCAGCGGCGAGCCGACCCCATTCGCGATCCTGTTCACAGGGCCCTCGACGGGACCGTGACCGAGATGGCGGTGGTCCACTGGTCGGCCTTTCGGCGCACGGAGCTGGGGGAGTCCGTCCTCCGCTGTATCGGCGCCGGTCCCCTGGCCGAGCTGTCCCAGAAGCTCGGCGTAGACGACATCGGCGAGCGGGTCGAGCGTTTCGCCGTGCAAGACGACCTGGCGGTCTTCACCGGGGACTTCGGCGGCGCCGACTGGGCGGCTCTGGTGGAGGCGAAGCCCGTGCCGTATGGGGAGCACGGCGAGCTGTACGACCCAGGCGACGGGCACGGCGGCGCCCTGGCGGTGTGGGATGGTCGGGTGGTCCTGGCTGGCCCGAACGCGAACGCAGTCGAGGCGGCCATCGACCGGCTGGAGGGGCGCGCGCGGTCCTCGCGGCTCCCCATCTTGCCGGGCCATCTGTCGGGCACCGTCCCGGCGTCGAAGCTGTCGAGGCAGCTCCCGTTGCCGCCCGGTGTGCAGCGAGCTCTGGACGAGCAGCTCGAGGGGGCCCAGGCCTGGTTCACCGTGACGGCCGACGACGGGCTGGCCATCAGGCTCGAGCTGGCCCACCACGACCCATCCCGGGCCGAGGAGGCGCAGACAGCGCTCCTGGGAGCGACCCGAGACTGGCTCTCCGCCTTTGAGTGGCTCCCCGTGCGTCACACCGACGGGGTCTTCGAGATCGAGGTCTCCGGCGACCATCTCCGGAGCTTGCTGCCCTGCGCGCGCCCCACGCTGTGACCGATCGGCCGCCCGCCCCGAGGCACAACAGCGCGTCCTACGTTGTGACCATCGTCTCGTGCAGGGCGGAGACCAGCAGGCGTCGGGTCAGCCGCTCCTCCAGGGTGTGCGGGGTCGCGAGATCCATGCGCGCGAGGTAGGGCTCGAGGGACTCGAGGTCCCCCATCGGTGCGAGGGACTCGAGGACCGCGCGGATCTCCCCGCCGGTGCCCTCGACCTTGGCCTTCAGATGCTTCAGCGCGCGGCCGAGTACGAGCTCCTGCTCCGTGAAGTCGCAGCCCAGCGGGAACGGCGGGCACAGGCCGCGCTGCTTCAGCGGCGCCATCCGATGCTGGAGCATGTCGGGGGTGTTGTTTCGGAAGGCGAGCGGCACCGAGTAGTCCGGTGGCAGCTTCCCGCTGCTCTTCGCCGCGGTGACGAGCTCCTCCTGGAACCGGGAGTCGGCGATGTTGACGAGGGCCCGGACGACCTCCTCGTCGGTCTTCCCCCGAACGTAGGCGATGCCGTACTCCGTGACGTAGACGTCGCGCAGGTGGCGCGGGATGGTGATGTGCCCGTAGCTGGGCACGATGTTCGACACCGTGACGCCGTCGACGCTGCGTGTCGCCCGCAGGCTGAGGATGGAGTGTCCATCGGGCAGCGCGTGGGCCATGTGAACGAAGTTGTACTGCCCGCCGACGCCGCTCACGACCGTGCCGTCCGCCAGGCCATCGGACACCGCCGCCCCCGAGAGCGTGACCATCATGCAGGTGTTGATGAAGCGCGCGTTCCTGCGGTGGAGCCGGTCGAGATCCTCGTGTCCGTAGAGCTGGTTGATGCGGAGCACGGAGCGCATCCGTATGAGCCGTCGCTGGTCCTCCGTGAGATCGCGCAGCCCCTGGTAGAAGGCCTGGCTGCCGAGGAAGAAGCCGGCGTGCATCACCGCGCCGTGCTTCAACCTCGCTCCGAGGCCCTGTCCGTGCAGCCGCGCACGGGCGATGGGGTCCCGCAGGTTGGCGGTGATGCGCTCGCCGCTCGGCAGGACGAGGTGCCCGTCGTCGTAGGTGAGGTCCTCGTGCAGCACCCCCCAGCGCTTCAGGTAGTCGACGTCGCGCCGGGTGAGGAAGGTGTGGACGGCGCGCATCTCGACGAGGCGGTCGAGCATCACCGGCGTCACCTCCTCGCACACCCGTCCCTCGTTGAGCAGGCGCTGTAGCGGGACGTCGTCGTAGACCCGCCGCTTGATCACCCCTCGCAGGAACAGATGCAGGAACCCGTCGACCATCATCTCGCTGGCAGCGAAGAGGCCGCGCTCGAAGGGCCCCCCTCCGCCGATCTTGTCGACCGCCTCGGGGAAGCGCTCGTCGATCCGCAGCGCATCGATGGCGCGCCGATACTCCGGGTCGCGTTCGTGGCGCATCAACAGCGAGTGGACCACCGCGTCGCCGAGGGCGCCGATTCCAACCTGCAGCTCGCCGTCGTCTCGAATCAGCCGCGCGATGTGCAGCCCGATCGCGTGCTCGGCGTCCGTCACCGCCATCTTCGGCGGTCCGAAGACGGTGTAGTCGAGGGCGGGGTCGCGGACGATGAAGTCGAACTCGCTCGCGTCGACCTCCGCGTCCCCGTACATGTACGGCAGGTTCCCGTTGGTCTGCGCCACAACGATCGCCGGTGTGCCCTCGGCCTCGCGCCGTCGCATCTCGCGGACGATGTCCGTCGTGAGGTCGGGGTTGCAGCTCAGGCTCACGCGGTCGTCGCCGTTGGGGCTGTCGACGACCTGTTGCATGAGCACGTTGATCCCGCGGTCCGTGATGTCCCGGGCGGCGTGGGTGTAGTTGCTCGAGATGTAGTCGCGCTGGGCCAGAGCGTTGTGCGTGAACTTCCCCGGCGCGAAGTAGAACTCGATGACTCGCACGTTGTCGGGCAGCGCCTCCGCCACGCGATCGAGCTCGTAGTCGAGGTCCGGGTAGTTCCCGAAGACCCGCGCCACGAAGGGCTCGAGGAAGCGCCGCTGGAGGTCGCTCGTGGCCTTCGGCTTCTCCAATGTCAGCGCCGTGAGGATCGTCAGCGTGCTCTCGGGATCGTCCTTCGCGCGTCGGTAGATCGCGTTGAGCAGGTGGTTCGGCTTGCCGGCGGCGAGGGGCGTGCCCACGACCAGCCGCTTACCCACACGGGCGATGATGGCATCGACGCAGGCCTCAGGGGTCGCGAGCTCGATCACGGTGAACCTCCGCGCGTGGGTGCGAAGCCCATGCGTGGCAAGCTACGTGCCACCGGGGGAAGGCGCGCCGCGGCGCGGGGGCGTGCTACGGCCCCGTAACGGCGGGTTACACGCCGACCGCCTGTTCGACCTCACTGGCGAGCTTTGGGATGTCCCCCGTGAGCACCTCGCGGCCGGTCTGTGTAACGAGCACGTCGTCCTCGATCCGGATGCCCCGCACGTCGCCGAACTCGGCCAGGCGCGCCCAATCGACGCACGCCCGCCCCGCCCGCCGCGGGTCGTGGAGGATCGCCGGGATCTGGTAGAAGCCGGGCTCGATCGTCACCGCCATCCCCGGCTCCAGATCCCGGTCGAGCCGCAGGTGGCACAAGCCGAAGCGGTCCGAGCGCGCGCGCCCCGACGGGTAGCCCGCGCGGTCGCCGAGATCCTCCATGTCGTGGACGTCGAGCCCGATGAGGTGCCCGACGCCGTGGGGGAAGAAGAGCGCATGAGCGTCGTCGCTGACCAGCGACTCGACGTCACCTTGGAGGATGCCGAGCTCGACGAGCCCGCTCGTCAGCGCGCGCGCGGCCGCGAGGTGCACGTCGCGGAACCGCGCCCCTGGCTCCACGGCCGAAATCGCCGCGGCCTGCGCGCTCAGGACGACGTCGTAGAGCAGCCGCTGCGTTTCGCTGAAGCGGCCCGCCACCGGCCAGGTGCGCGTCACGTCCCCCGCCCATCCGGCGCGTGTCTCGGCCCCCACGTCGGCGAGAAGCAGGTCGCCCGCCTCGAGCACGCGGTGGTGCTGGTCGTTGTGGAGCACCTCCCCGTGGACCGTCACGATCGAGGGGTAGGCCGTGGTCATCCCGCGGGCCACCAGCTCCGCCTCCATCGCCGCCCGCACCTTCCACTCACGGATCCCGGGCCGGGTGGCGGCCATCCCCGCGAGGTGGGCCGCGGCGGTGGCGTCGGCGGCGCGGCACAGGCCGGTGATCGCCTCCTCGTCGTGGATCAGCCGCAGCGCGATGAGGGCCTGGGCCACCGCCTCGTCCTCGGGACCGGGCGCGGCGGGGGACGATGGTGGGTCAGCGAGATCTCGGACCGGGCAGCCGATCCGCGCCTCGAGCTCGGCGCGGTCGGGGGCGGGGCCGTGCCAGAGGGCATCGTCGGCCGTCGTGCCGGGCACATACACCGTCGAACGCCCCCCCTCGATGCACAGCCAGGCACCCTCGATGCCCTCACCGACGAGGTAGAGGAAGTGACTCGATGCACGAAACGGATACCGATTCGCCGGGTAGTTGCGCGAGGGGGCGTGCCCCGCCGGGATTCGGATGGGGCCGTCCACCCGCTCCGCCAGGCGTCGTCGCCGTGTCTCGAAGGGCGTCATGCTCAGCTCCTCACCAAGTCTGCGAGGTAGGTGCCCGCGACGTCGAGCGTGCGCTCGGGCTCGCCGGGGCGGTCGTGGGCCAGGGGCGGGGCAACCTCCACGAGGTCACCGCCCACCAGGGGGAAGTCCGCGCGCAGCGCGCCGACGAGGCCAGACACGAAGTCCGGCGTGAGACCACCGGGCTCGGGGGTGCCCGTCGCCGCGGCGAAGCCCTCGTCGGTGCCGTCGATGTCGTTGGAGATGTAGAGGGCGTCGACGCCCAGCGAACGGAAGTGGTCCGCGATCTCGCCGGCGACGTCGCCCACGGGGCGCGCGTTGCAGGCGTCGGCCCAGAGCTGGCGGACGTTGAGGGTCTGCGCCCAATGAGCGCGATCATGACGGCTGACACGGAGGCCGACCTGGACCAGTCGACCGTCGCGCCCCAGCAGCTCGTTTGCGTGCCACGCCCAGGTGGCGAAGCAGTGGCGCACGCCGAGACGCTCGGAGAGCAGATCGGTGTGCGCGTCGAAGTGCAGCAGACCGAGACGACGCCCGCGCTTGCCCTCCCAATGGGCGTGGGCCTCGCTGAAGGCCGGCCATCCGACGCTGTGATCCCCACCGAGCACGACCGTGACCGCGTCGGGGGCGAGGGCGTGGATCTGCCGGAGCGCTGCGGCGCACATGTCGAGCGGGGAGACGGGCAGCTCGAGGGGCTCGCCGTAGAGCGCCGTCCGCGACGCGGCGATCTGCGCGTCGCCGAGCAGCTCGTCGCTGAGGAAGTGCGGGATGACCCGTACGTCGCCCGCGTCGACCACGTCCCGCGCCCGGATCGGGTGCGCGTCATCGAGTAGATGAGCGCGTAGGGCCGCGGGCGCGCGGTTCGCGCCGCGGGTGAAGCCGGCGCCGGTGTCTGAGGGCACGCCGAGGAGCACGACGCGCGCTCCGGTGATCCGTCGCAGGGCGGCTCGCCAGCCCCCCGCGACGTCGTCGCCGTAGATGCGGCGCTGCAGCGCCTCCTGCTCGGCGACGCCGGTGGTGACGACGTAGACGCCGCCGCCCGCGGGGGCGAGGAGCCGCTCCAGCGTCTCGATGGCGGTCATGTGGGGACGTCGATTTCGATGATGACGCGGTCCTCGAGGGCGATCGCCCCCATCAGCGCCTTGAAGGGCTTGATGCCCCAGCGCGTGGGCCGCAGCTCGACGCGCCCGCGCAGTCGGCCGTCGGCTTCGGTGGCGGCGAAGTCGATCTCGGCGTCGCGCCCGACGAGCGTGAGGCGTCCCGAGATGCGGCCCGAGGCGAAGACGCCCTCGAAGCGCGCCTCTGGATGGCGTCTCGTGTGCAGGACCTTCTTGCGCAGGTTCTCGAGGATGTCGCGGCGATCCTTGTCGCGCATCGGCCCGACGCCGCCGTCGGTCGCCGCGCCGTCGACGACCAGCGAGTCGAGGAAGCAGCGGACCGTCCAGTGGTCGCCATCCTGGACGACCTCGAATCGCTCCAGCGTGAGTTGGAGGTCGTGGGCCACCGTGGACAGCAGCTTGCGCCGGTCCTTGAAGGTGAAGACTCGAATCGTGCCCGTGTGCATGGCTCGGGAGGCTACACTAACGCCGGTGAGCATGCACCGCTTCGGACGATGGGCGCGGCGCTTCGGGCTCGGCGCCCTCGGGGTGGCGCTGACGCTGTGGATCGCGGTGGTCGCGGTGGACTTCCCCGCGGAGCTGCTCGAGCCGGAGAGCGTCGAGAGTCGGCGGCTCTACGACCGCCACGGCCGCCTCTTGCGCGAGGCGCTCAACGACGCAGGGGCTCGCGGTGCGTGGTCCGCCCTCGAGGGCGTCTCCCCGTGGATTCCGCGGGCCTTCGTCGCCATCGAGGACCACCGCTTCGAGCGGCACGGCGGCGTCGACCTGCGGGGCGTCGCCCGAGCGCTGCGCGACAACCTGCGCGCGGGCCGGGTCGTCGCCGGGGGGAGCACGCTGACGCAGCAGGTCGTGAAGCACGTGATGCCGCAGCCGCGGACCCTGTGGGGCAAGGCCAAAGAGGCGGTCTGGGCGCTGCGCCTCGAGGGCGCTCTCACCAAGCCGCAGGTGCTCGAGCAGTACATCAACCGGGTCCCCTTCGGGCATGGGACGGTGGGCGTCGGGGCGGCGGCGCGGCTCTACCTCGGCAAGCCCGCCGACGCGCTGACGCTCGCCGAGGCGGCCCTGCTCGCGGGCATCCCGCGGGCCCCGTCGCGAAACAACCCGTACCGAGATCGCGCGCGGGCGCGCGCCCGTCAGGTGGTGGTGCTCGAACGGATGCGCGCCCTCGGCATGATCGACTCCGCGCAGCACGCGGAGGCGCTCGCGGAGCCGACCCGGGTGGTGCCCCCGGAGCGGGCCTTCGCGGCGCCGCACTTCGCTGCATGGGTGGTGGGCAAGGGCCGGGTCGGTCAGGGACCGGTCGGTGGGAGTCGGACGACGCTGGATCTGGATCTCCAGCGCGAGGTCGAGCGGCTCGTGGCCCAGACGGTGCGTGAGCTAGGTGATCGAGGCGTGGGGCAGGGGGCCGCGGTGGTGTTGGACAACGAGACGGGGGGGATCCTCGCCTGGGTGGGCAGCGCGGACTTCACCGATCCGGAGGCTGGGCAGGTGGATATGGTGGTGGGTCTGAGACAGCCTGGGTCGACGCTCAAACCCTTTGTCTACGGGCTGGGGCTCGAGTCGGGCTTGACGGCGGCGACGCGGCTGCCGGATCTGCCCATCTGGTTCGCCACGGCGCTGGGGAGCTACCGCCCGCGCAACTACGACCGGCGCTTTCACGGGTGGGTGCCGCTGCGCGACGCGCTGGCGAATAGCTACAACGTACCGGCGGTCTGGATGGCCCAGCATGTGGGCGCCGCCCCGCTGCTTCAGCGGCTCCGAGCGGTGGGCTTCCGCAGCCTCGAGCGCGGGGCGGCGTACTACGGCCTGGGCCTGGCGCTCGGCAACGGAGAGGTGCGGCTGCTCGAGTTGGCCAACGCGTATCGAGCGCTGGCCAACGACGGCGAGGTGAGTCCGGTCCGGTGGCGCGTGGACGCCGAGCCTGGCGTGGCGACGCGGGTGATGCCGATCGAGGTCGCGCGGCTGCTCACGGACATCCTCGCCGATCCGGTGGCGCGAGTGCCCGCCTTCGGTCGGGACAACGCGCTGGAGCTGCCGTTTCCGGCGGCGGCGAAGACGGGGACCAGCACCGCGTTCACCGACAACTGGACGGTCGGCTACACGTCGGAGGTGACGGTCGCGGTGTGGGTGGGCAACTTCGATGGGCGGCCGATGAAGGGGGTCAGCGGGGTGACCGGCGCGGGCGCCCTCTGGCATCGCGTGGTCCGGGCGGCGATGCGGGGGCTGCGCGCCGAGCCCTTCGAGCGCGGGGCGCTCGTGAGCGCGCGCGTCTGCGCGTCGACGGGGGGGCCTCAGACGCCGAACTGCGATCACGGCGTCGATGAGCTCTTCGTAGCCGGCACCGAGCCGACCGTGGAGGGCCCCAGGGTGCACCGAGACCGCCGCGTCCGCGTCACCTTCCCCGATGAGGGCGACACCTTCGCCGCGGACGTCGACACCCCGGAGACCCTCGGGCGTCTGCGAATGCGCGCCGAGGCGCCCGGCGACGTCGAGCGCCTGGTGTGGGAGGTCGACGATCGGGTCACAGCGAGCGGCGGTCGTCCCTTTGGCCGATGGTGGCGCCTCCGCTCCGGGCGTCACCGCGTCCGCGTGTGGCCCGAGGGCGACGCGGACAGCGCGAGCCGCGTGGTCGAGTTCGAGGTTCGCTGAAGGCGGGTCCCCGTTGACATTGATCAAGGCCCCTGGCCACATGCGCTCAGCCAATCTGGAGGTGCCCTTTTCCGTGAGCGAGTACATCAACCTCATCGTCCCGTACGTGGTGAAGGTCATCGGCGTCGTCGTCGTCCTCTACTTCGGCAACGTCCTCTCGAAGTTCGCGGCGCGGTTGGCCAGCGACGCGCTGAAGCGCGCCAAGGTCGACACCACGCTGACCGAGTTCACCGGGAACCTGGTGCGCTGGGCGCTGCTGATCATGGTCGGGCTCGCGTGCCTGGGCGCCTTTGGCGTCCAGACGACCAGCTTCGCGGCCCTCATCGGCGCGGCGGGTCTGGCGATCGGCCTCGCGTTTCAGGGCACATTGAGCAGCGTCGCGGCGGGGGCGATGTTGTTGATTCTCCGCCCGTTCAAGATCGGCGACCACATCGTCGTCGGCGGGGTGGAGGGCATCGTGGTCGAGATCGGTCTGTTCGTCACCGCCCTCGATACGCCGTCGGGGGTCCGCGTCTCCCTGCCCAATACGGCGGTCTTCGGTCAGGGACTCACGAACTACAGCCACAATGAGTCGCGGCGCGTCGAGGTGCCCGTCGGCACCGAGTATCCGGCCGATGTGGAGCGCGTGCGCGAGGTGCTCGTGGCGGCGGCCAAGACCGTGGAGAACACCAACGGCGAGCCCCACGTGATCCTGCTGTCGCTGGGCGCGTCTTCGGTGGACTGGCAGGTGCGTACCTTCTGCAACGACGAGTTCTACTGGGGCGTGTGGGACGCGACGACCACCGCGGCCAAGAAGGCGCTGGACGACGCGGGGATCGGCATCCCGTACCAGACGGTGGACGTGAACGTGGACGAGGATGTGTTGCGGAGGATCGCCGGGTGAAGGTTGGGATGATGATGCGAGTCTGCCTCTTGTGCTGTTTGCCGCTCGTCGCCTTCGGCCAGGAGAAGCAGGATTGGGTGAAGGGTGAGGAGCAGGGGAAGGCAGCCGCGGAGGCCCAGAAGGCGCCGGACGGCTGGGCCTACAAGCTCACGCTCGGGAGCAACGGCAGCTTCAGCAACAACGACGCGGTGGTGGGCTCAGACGACGGGAACTACTTCCAGATCGGTGTCTTGCTCAACGGCGAGGCGAAGTGGAAGTCGGGACAACACGCCTGGGACACCACCCTCGCTGTCACCCATCAGCAGTCGATGACGCCCGTGATCGACGGCTTCGTGAAGTCCGCCGACCAGGTGCAGCTCAAGTCGATTTATCAGTACGCGCTGCCGTCGGTCCCCTGGCTCGGCCCCTTCGGTCGTTTCCGGCTCACGACCCAGCTCTTCCCCAGCAACGTGGTGCGCGCCAAGGCGACGACGCTGGTCTTCCAGGACCCGAAGGGCGAGGTGCAGCCCGACAAGGGGAAGGTCATCGAGGCCAACGACCGGGAGCAGATCGCCGGTGGGTTCGAGCCGCTGATCCTGCGAGAGACGGCGGGGGCCTTCGCGAAGCCCTACGACGAGAAGCGCTTCACGCTCAACATCACGCTGGGCGCTGGCGCCCAGGAGGTCATCGCGAGTGACGACGGCTACGTCGTCGCGAAGGTCGACGATGGCGCGGACACGGTCTTTCTCCAGCAACTCCAGTCCTACGAGGAGGTGGGGGTCGAGCTCGAGGCCGTCGCCACCGGCGAGCTCGCGACGAACGTGAGCTGGCAGCTCAGCGCGAACGTCCTGCACCCCTTCGTCACCAGCGCCGACACCGATCTCGAGGGCCTCGACCTCATGAACGTCGAGCTCGGCGCGAAGCTCGCGCTGCGGCTGACGTCGTGGGCATCCCTGGACTACGTCTTCTCCGCCAAGCGCATCCCGCTGGTGCTCGACGAGTGGCAGCGGCAGCACAACCTGCTGCTCACGGCCGCCTTCAGCGTCCTCTAGAACGCGCGAAGGCGGCGGACGCTGATGCCGCCGTTGACGGTGTAGATGATGGAACCGTCGTCAGGCGAGACGTCGATCGCGGCGGCGGCCCCGGCCCGAACGAGCAGGCGCCGGGTGTGGGCCTCGAGGTCGACGATCTCGACGCCCGCACGGGTCGTCACGGCGAGCCGTTGGCCGTCGGAGAACCACGCCAGGTGGGCGAGGTAGTTCTCTACGCCGAGGACGGGTTCGATGGTCTCTGTCTCGATGTCGTAGAGTTTGACCCAATCATCCCTGTCGATGAAGGCGACTTGCCGTCCGTCGGGGGAGAACCGTGGGGACCGGCCGCCGTCGGGCACGCTTTCGCGGCCCAACGACCCGTCGCTGGGCGTGAAGAACATCGACGATCCACCGGTTATCGAACATACGATCTGCGCCCCGTCCGGCGAGACGTCGGGCCCCCTCGGGTTCGAGACGGCGGTGACGCGCAGAGCCTCTCCGCCCCGTGCGGATACGGAGGCGATGTCGCGGCTGCGGGTGAAGAAGATGACTCCGAAGCCTGGATGCCAGGCGAGTGACGCGTTGGCCCCCGCGTCGGTGGTCGTCAGGAGCGTGTCCGTGCCGGTGACCACATCCGTGACGACGACATCGCTCGTGTTGTCTGAGACCCCCGCTTGCGAGTCTCGGCGGAGGTAGGCGATCTGCTCGCCGCTTGGCGAGAAGCGTGGCATCGAGGGGGTGGTTCCGGGCCGCGTCTGGATCTCGTCCTCGTCAGGGGCCGGCCCCTCGATCTCGACGAATCCGCCTGCGTCGGCGCTCACGTCCGGAGGCCCCGTGTCGGCGCTAGCTACGTCGAAGGTACCCGCGGCGTCGGCCACCGGACCGTCGGGCGGCCCGTCACCCGCGTCGTCATCCGCGCAGGCGACCAGCAAGAGAGCCGCCAGCACCCCGACGGCGTGGGCGCGATTCATCCGCGAGGCGCTGCCGCCAATCAATGCCCTTCACCGAACATCTCGAGCCGCGTGCGTGTGCCTTCTGGTAGCAGCACGAACTCGATGCCCGCTGTTCCGTAGCCGGCGCCCACCGCGTGGCGTCGCGTCTCACCGAAGCAGAAGTGGGGATCGGTGTCGCCGGGGAGCTCCATCTGTAGCAGGAGCGGGCCCCGGGCGGCGCGGAGCGTCGCTACGCTCGAAGGCGTACCCCGCACGCGCATCCCACCGGCCGACAGATCCGTCGCGTCGATCTCGACGACGCCGTCTCCACACAGCGCCATGACCCGCGCCCCCCAAGTCCGGCGCTGCTGCGCCCTGCGCTCGTGCATTCTCGACTCTCCGCGTGCGTGCCTACATCAGATCACATGTAGGGGGCCATGTCAAAGCGCGCTCCGACGCACGTGCGCCCGGTGAGCTCGGGGTTGGGCTTCGACGCTATCCAGAATTGACCCACCTCTGCTTGTGAAAACTGGACCACCG
>CAYOBQ010000042.1:0-53306 GCA_964402225.1 uncultured Nannocystaceae bacterium
ACGCCGCGAGGACGGGCAGGCACCGGTCCGGGCCGCTGGGCGCAGATCAGTACTGTATCGGGTCCTGCGCATGTTGACACCGCGCGCCCGGTGCAACGAGAATCGCCGACTTGCGGGGACGAGAGACGCTTGGCGACGCCGCGCTACACCATCGATCTTCATTCGCACAGCACCTGCTCCGACGGGGCGCTCACCCCGGCCGAGCTCGTGCGCCGCGCCTCGGAACGGGGCGTCGAGCGGCTGGCGCTCACTGACCACGACACCGTCTCCGGGATCGCCGCCGCACGCGACGCGGGGGCCGGCTGCGGTGTCTCAATCGTCGCGGGCGTGGAGATCAGCGCCTTCTTCGGTCAGGAGATCCATGTGCTCGGCTACTTCATGGACGCCGACGATCCCAACCTCGTCGAGGTCCTCGCGCGGCAGACGGGCGGGCGCGTCGAGCGGGTCCGTCGCATCGCCGACCGGCTGGCGCGTCTCGGGCTGCCCATCGACGTGGAGGCGGTGTTGGCGAGCGCCGACGGGAACGTCGGGCGACCCCACGTCGCCCAGGCGCTCATCGACGCGGGCCACGTGCCCGACTTCGAGGCGGCCTTCACCCGACTGCTCGGCAAGAGCGGAGCTGCGTACATCCCCGCTTCCCGGCTCACGGGAGCCCACGCGATCCGCGTCATCCACGACGCGGGGGGCGCGGCGGTGCTGGCCCACCCGGGGGTCGAACGTGTCGACGAGGACCTGCCGCAGCTCGTCGATGCGGGGCTCGATGGCCTGGAGATCGATCATCCGGCCCACGACCCGGGGACGCGGGCGAAGTACGCCGGCCTGGCGAAGCGCCACGGGCTGGTGAGCACCGGCGGATCCGACTTTCACCGACCCGAGGGCCGCGTCGACCTGGGGGATCACGGGGTCTCGGCGGAGGCCCTCGCCGCGCTCGAGGCCCGGAGCGCCGGGCGATGAGCAACCCCAACCGGAAGATCTACGGGGACTTCGACCGGTTGGTTCCGATTCGCGTCTTGGGGCGGGTCTTCGAGGTCCCCGAGGGCATCCCGCTCATCCGCGCCTTCCAGTACATCGAGTTCGAGCTGAAGGGCATGGAGAGCGACTGGAGCCGATTCTGCTTCAACGACACGATCGGGTGCTGTCACTTCGAGTTCCGCCCGCCCGAGGCCGAGGCCCCGGATTGGGGGCGGGCCTGCTGCGAGAAGGTCCGAGACGGGCTCAGCGTGCACACCCTGCCCGCTGGGAGTTATCTGGTCGACGACGACGGGAAGCTGGTGGACTCGTGACGCTCGAGCACAGCATCGCGGCCATGCTCCACGCCCTCGGGCGCGCCCAGGACGAGGGGACGCAGGGTACGCCGGAGCGCGTCGCCGAGTTCTGGCGGACACGGCTCGTTTCCGGCTACGAGGCCGATCCCCGGACCGTCCTCGCGGAGCGCATCCCCGACGAGTCCGGGGCCATCGTGACGCTGACGGGGATCCCCTTCCACGGCGTCTGCCCCCATCACCTCGTCCCCTACTTCGGCGAAGCCCACCTGGCCTACGAGCCCGACGGCGAGCTGGTGGGGCTCGGCGCCCTCGAGCGGCTGGTCGCCGCCTGCTCGCGACGCCTGGTGCTCCAGGAGCAGCTCACGCGCTGCGTCGTCGACGCCTTGATCGAGCACCTCGGCGCGCGCGGCGCCGCCTGCTCCGTCGAGGGCACCCACCTCTGCCTCATCCTCCGGGGCCGCGAGCCCCGCTCGGCCCGGCTCCACACCCGCGCGGCGCGTGGCACCCTCGTCGGCCGCCACGACGTGCTGCCCAGCGTGCGCCCGTGAGCTCCGACGACGAGACCAGGCCGGCGGTGACCGAGCAGAGAACATGAGCCGGACCGTACTCGTGACGGGTGCGAGCCGCGGGATCGGTGAGGCCACGGCGCGTCGATTCGCGGCGGACGGCGACCGGGTCGCGGTCCTCGCCCGCCCCTCCGAGCGGCTGAGCGCCGTCGCTGCCTCCCTCGGCGCCCTGGAGGTGACGGCCGACGTCTCGGAGTCCGAGCAGATCGACGCCGCGGTGCGTCGCGTGGCCGACGCGCTGGGCCCGATCGAGGTCCTCGTCAACAACGCGGGCGTCGCGGCGCGCCAGACCGTGGAGGGTCACCCCGTCGAGCTCTGGGACCACCTCCAAGCCGTAAACCTGCGGGCCCCGTTCCTCTTCGCCCGCGCCGTGCTGCCGGCGATGCTCACTGCCGGCCGGGGGCGGATCATCAACGTCTCGAGCATCGCCGGCCGCGTCGGCACTCCCGAGCGCAGCGCCTACTGCGCCTCCAAGTGGGGTCTGCTCGGCTTCACCAAAGCGCTGTCCAGCGAGGTGAAGAGCGCAGGCGTCGTCGTGACGGCGATCTGCCCCGGCAGCGTGGACACCGAGATGCTCGTCGGGAGCGGCTTCGAGCCCGAAATGGAGCCGGTGGACATCGCGTCCGCCATCCACTTCCTGGCCGCGGCGCCCCCCGCCATCGCGGGCGCCGCCTTGGATATGTTCGCGTAGGGGCCCGCCCGAGACGAGGAGCTCGAGGTGCTTCGGCGCGACGAGGAGGGCTGGCCTCATCCGCAAGATGGCCGGAGACGAGCTGCCGCTGAGCTCCATCGCCGCCCGCATCCCGCTGGACGAGATCGACGACCTCGAAGGCGATTGACGCGTCTCGACTGCACCGGCGTCCTTGCGGAGCCGCTCCCACGGCGCTAAGTTCGTGTGCCCGACGACAGGAGCCCGGATGCCCCCGTTGCCGAGTCGGAGCCCCGCAGCCGGCGAACCCATCTCTCTGACGGCACATACTGGAGAGCACCCGGCCGTGCAGAACGGCGCACCGCCGTCCATGGGTTTTTGTGAGGCGCCCGACCGCCTCGAGCAGTTTCTCGCGGCCCTCGAGACCGCACGGGACAAGCGCGTCCTGATCGTGATCAAGGGGCACCCCGACCCCGACAGCATTGGCAGCGCCATCGCCCAGAAGCGACTGGGGGGGCTCTTCGGGATCACCTCGACGATCGTCTACTTCGACGAGATCTCGCACCCGGAGAATCGAGCGCTGGTGAAGGCGCTCGAGGTGCAACTGCATCAGTACCGCGAGGACATGGACCTCGCCGACTTCGACTACCTGTCCTTCGTCGACTGCCAGTCCCCGCACTTGCCGGTCACCGTCGAAGACCTGCCGCCGATTCTGACCTTCGTCGACCACCACAAGACGCTGCCGGGGGCCTTCGAGGGCGAGCCGCTCTTCACCGATATCCGCGAAGACGCGGGCTCCACGTGCGCGATCTACGCGGAGTACATGGAGCACTCGATCCACGGCCTGCGGCTCAACAAGGCCTCCGACTCGCGCCTCGCCACGGCGATGATGCACGGCATCCGGGCCGACTCCGACTCCTTCTTGCTCGCGCAGCCCATCGACTATCGGGCCGGTGCCTATCTGCGGCAGTTCCTCGACAACGACCTGCTGCGGCTCATCTCCAAGCAGTCGATCTCCGTCCGCACGATGGAGATCATCCAACGGGGGCTGAACCGAAAGGTCATCCGCGACACGTTCCTGGTGGCCGGCGTGGGGTTCGTCCGCGAGGAGGATCGCGACGGCATCGCACAGACCGCCGACTTCCTGTTGCGCCACGAGGGCATCGAGACCGCCGTCGTCTACGGCATCGTCAACGGGGACGTCGTCGACGGATCGCTGCGCACCACCAGCCCGACGATCGATCCCGACGCGTGGTTGAAGGCGGTCTTCGGGGCCGACTCGGCGGGCCGCCCCTACGGCGGCGGTCGGCGCAACAAGGGTGGCTTCCGGATTCCGCTGGGCCTCCTCTCGCGCACCCGCGACCGCGACACGTTGTGGTCCATCTCGAAGAAGACCATCGACGACCTCGTCTTCGAGAAGATCGGGGTCTCGTCCGCCACCGAAGGTGCGACTGAATAACCGTCATCCCCGTCCGTCCCTACGGACGACGACCACCCGAAAGAGGTGCCCCGCATGCGTTGGATCCTGGTTCTCGCCCTCGCCCTCGCCGGTTGCGGCGGCCCCGCCTACGTGCGCGGCTCGGAGAACCCCGAGCTCGACGAGTACGCGATGTCCACCGGGCTCGACAAGAAGGACCTCCAGAAGCTCTTCGCCCAGAACTCCAAGAGCCTGCTGGCGAGCGGCGCGATGAAGCGCTGGAAGGACGCGTCCCGCGACGGGAAGGAGCCCACGGTGGCGATCTTCCCGATCAAGAACGAGACCAGCGAGCACATCGACAGCCAGCTTCAGGCGCTGCTCTCGGACTTCGAGACCGAGCTCGTCAACAGCGGCTACGTCACGGTGATCAGCTACGAGCGACAGAAGCAGCTCGTGCGCGAGCTCAAGATCCAACAGTCGGCGGCCTTCGATCCCGACAAGGCGGCGCAGCTCGGAAAGCAGCTCGGTGCCCAGTACTTCGTGACCGGGAAGGTCTATGACTCCGCCGAGAAGAGCGGCTCGGAGCGCCGCGTCCAGTACTTCCTGTTCATGCAGGCGGTGGACGTCGAGACCGGGGCCCTTCGCTGGCAGAACAAAGCAGAGCTCACGAAGGGCCTGATCAACTAGCGTATGCGGTACCTCCTCGCCGCGGCGCTGGCGCTCGCCGGGTGCGGTGGCTACGCCGACACCAGCCAGGCCTTCCGCACCGCGCTCACCACCGGAAGGGTGACGCCCGCCCTCGACCGGGTGAACGAGGCGTTGGGGGTGGAGCGCGCCGAGGAACTCCCCAGCCAACCGGACGCCGACACGCCGCTGCTGCTGCTCGAGCGGGCGACGATCCTGCAGGCCCTCGGGCGCCCGAAGCTGTCGGCCCGGGACTTCCAGGCCGCCGACAAGACGCTGGAGGTCCTCGACCTCACCAGTGACACGGCCGGCGACATCGGCAAGTACCTGTTCTCGGACGACGCCACCCTCTACAAGGCGCCGCCCCACGAGAAGCTCCTCCTCAACACCGTCAACCTGCTGAACTACCTGGTGATGGGTGACGCGAGCGGCGCCAAGGTCGAGGCGCGCCGCTTCACGGTGAACCGGAAGTGGCTCCAAGACGACGAGCAGGGTCGCGGGATGCTCGCCCTGGGCAGCTACCTCGCCGGGTTCGCCTTCGAGGCCGCCGGTGAAGCCGGACCCGCGCTGCGTCACTACGGCGACGCCCACGACGCCGGCGCCATCCCCGGGATGCTCGACGCGGCGCGGCGCCTCGCCACCCGCAGCGGCGAGTCGGACCAGCGCTTGAAGCTCGGTGAGCTGCCCGTCGAAGCCCCCGACGACTCCGCCGAGGCCGAGCTGCTGGTCGTCGTGCAGACCGGGATGGCGCCGTACAAGGTCCCCAAGCGGCTGCCCATTGGCGCGGCGGTGGTCGCGGCCAGCCGCCCCCGCCGCGGGGCCCGCCTGAGCTCGAAGGATCGCGAGCGAGCGAACGTGTTCGCCGCCAAGGGTGTCCTGAAGTGGGTGAATTATCCCGCGCTGCGGCGCGTCAAGCGAATCGGCCGCCGCCCGATCCACATCGAGGCCGACGGAGGCGCGCTGGAGGCCGGCATCGCCCTCGAGGTGGAGGACAAGGTGATCGCGCAACACGAGGAAGTAGAAGGCACGATCATCGCCGCCTCCATCACCCGCCTCATCTCCCGCGCGGTGGCCGGTCAGGCCACCCAGGCGATCACCGAGAAGGCGAGCGGCAACGGCCTCGCCGGCCTCCTCGTCGGCCTCGCCGTCGAGGGGGCGCTCACCGCCGCCGACACCCCGGACACGCGCAGTTGGGTCACGTTGCCCGCGCGCTTCCATGTCGCCCGCGCGCGCCTCGCCGCGGGGAAACACACCATCGCCGTCCGCTACCGTGGGCAGGTCCGCCGCACCGAGGTCGACCTGAAGCCCGGCGGCTGGGCGGTGCTCAACTTCTCCGATCTTCGTTAGGAGCCGTCGTATGCGCGCATCCATCGCCGCCACCCTCGCCACCCTGCTGGTGCTCACGCTCGCCTCGGAGGCCCTCGCCCTCGACGCCTGGCGAGATCGCCGCGGCCTCTTCGTCGGCGTCGGCGTCGGCGCCGGCTCCGGCCAGTCCGACGTGGAGGGTGCCGAGGCCCACATCGGCTTCAACTTCGACGCCCGCATCGGCGGAGGCGTCTCGAAGGAGCTGACGCTCGACGCAGACCTCACCGTGCAGCGCTCGAGCTACGACGTCAGCGGGATCGACATCAGTCAGCAGATCTTCACCGGCATGATCGGCGCGAACTTCTTCGTCCACGATGGCCTCTACCTGCGCGGGATGGGCGGCGTGAGCCACATCTCCGTCGACCCCGATCCAGGCGCCGAGGACTCGGAGACGGGGACCGGGCTGGGCCTGGGCGTGGGCTACGAGTTCTTCGCCACGGCGGATCTCGCCGTCGGCCTCGGGGGCGACTTCCGCTACCTGATCTTCGAGAACTTCGACTTCACGATGATCAACTTCGGCGTCACGGGCACCTGGTACTGAGCTGCCGCCGCGCCTCGTAGACGGCGACCGCGGCGCATTGCGCGAGGTTCAGCGAGCGCACCTTCGGGTTGTCCATCGGGATGCGCACGTGCTGGCGCGGATACGCCTCCATGACCTCGTCGGCGAGGCCCGTGTCCTCCTGCCCGAAGACGAGCAGATCGTCGGGCTCGTAGATCACGTCGGTGTGGGCTCGGTCGGCCTGGGCGGTGAACAGCCAGGGGCGTCCGCCCTCGAGCGCCGTTCGCCAGTCATCGGTCACCGTCAGATCGATCCAGGGCCAGTAGTCGAGGCCGGCGCGCTTCAGGTAGCGGTCCTCCAAGCTGAAGCCGAGGGGCTCGACGAGGACCAGCGGGGTGTGGGTGGCGGCGCAGAGGCGCCCGATGCTCCCGGTGTTCGGAGGGATCTGGGGATGTACGAGGACGACCTTCATCCGTCGGTCGTACCAGAGGGGCGCGCTCAGGGCGAGACGCGCGACAGGATGTCGTCGGGGACGCAGCCGGGGGCGGCGCTGTTGAGCACGGCGAGCTCATCGGCGAAGGCCTCCCGGTCGATGTCGACGCCGAAGTGCCGGTAGTTGTCGTTGTCGAGGGCCGACTCCGCGAGCTCCGCGAGGTGGGCGATGCTCCAGCCCTGGAAGGGTCCAACCAGCAACGTCGCGCCGTCGAGCTCCGCGGTGCCAATCAGCGCCTGTTGGTTGAAGGCGATGTTGAGCCGCAGCACGGCGAGCTCCGCCGCCAGCCGATTGGCGTCCTTGCCGACCGGGTCGATCTCGTCCTCCGTCAGGCGAGTCGCTGTGCCCTCCGCCGGGAGCGCCGCCTCGACCGCCTGGACCCCGGTCAATACGAAGTGCTTCTCGGCGCGGCCGAGGACGATCCCGTCGGGGAAGAGCGAGACGAAGTGGTTCTTGAGCAGGCACCCGGGCGACGCGGGCTCGGACCCGCACGGGGTGGCCCAGGCCGCGGCGTCGTAGGTGCAAAGCTCCCCCTCCTGGTAGCCCTGAGCGCGGGGATCGGGCGCCGTGTCCTCACCGAGCCGCCGCGCCGACGGACCGGGCAGGACGACGCCGCCGCTGTCGGCTCGAGCGTAGACGGACGCCTCCAAACCGGGCGTCTTGGAGCTCCGACGGAGGTCCGGCCCCGACCAACCCGAGCCCGCGCCTTCGCCGCCGACGCCGTGCTCGACGGTGACGCGGGTGGGCTGGCGCTGCTGGTCGTACTTCGCGACCGGCGGCAGATCGACCCGGTCGTCCCCACCACCCGGCAGGCCAGGAGCGTCGGTGCCGCAGCCCGCCGCGACCGCAAGAGCCGCCACCAAGATCGCCTTCGTCCTCATCGCCATCTCCTGTCGCATCGTGCGAGAGGGAATACGGCGGAGACGTTAGAAGTATAAGAAGGCGGGGTCACGAGGACTCTGCCGCGGCGTCCTCACCGAATCGGGACGGCCTTCGTCGCCTTCTTGTCTGGGATGTACACGAACGGGCCCTTCGCGGTGCGGGCGACCGCGACGTTGAGGATCGGCGGCACCTCCGCGAGGGTACGCCGAGCCCAGGGACCAGAGGCGGTCGGCTTGAACAGGGACACCCGCTTGTCGCCGCGAACCGCGAGCTCGAGCAACCCGTCTCCGTCCACGTCCAAGGGGATGATCTCGAAGAAGGTGAACTCGTCGAAGGAGGTCCCGAGACGGTCAATCTTGGGCTTGCCGTCCACGAAGCGCACGCGACCGAGCTGCGCCCGCGCCTCCATACCGTAGTTGGCGGCCCAACCATCGGAGAAGTAGAGCAGCGGGCCCTTGCCGTCGAGATCGGCGACGGCCACGGCCTTGATCCCTCGATCGACACCCGGCACGAGGTTCCGCCCCTTGCCTCGATCGATCTGTACGTCGCCCACGACCCCCTTCTCGTCACCGTAGACGCGCCCGATGACCTCGTCTGTGAGCCCGTCGCCGTCGACGTCACCGTAGACACGGCTGCTCGCCATGCGGATCCGAGGGCCCTCGATCACCGCGCCATCGGTCTTCAGGTGCCGCGTCCGCACGAAGTACTTGGTCTCGTAGTGGGCGAAGGCGAGCTCCGGCTTGCCGTCACGGTCGACGTCCGCCACCGACAGGTGTGCGCACTCGGTGCGAGGCCCCTGGAAGCGCCAGAGCTCGACCGAGGCGCCGGTCCGCGGATCGAGGGCTTGCAGCACCAGCGGTACCCGAAGGAAGTCCCGACCCGAGCCCCACGCTACGTAGAGCTTGCGGCCGCTGCCGTAGTCACCCACCGCCACGCGCTGCGCGACCCCCGGGCCCTTCACCTCCCACAACGTCTCTCCGCTGGCGGGATCGAAGGCCCAGAGGCGGTCGCGTCGGGCGCCTAGGAGCTGGGAGACCTCGCCCTCGAGGAGCTTCACGGCGAAGACCCGGTCGCTCGCCGGCAGCTCCGCGTGGGGCGCCGCGGGCGCAGCCTTCTTTGCCACGGCGACGGGCTTCGTCTGTGCCGTGGCGGGCGCCGCCTCCGGCGCCTCCGCGGGCGGAGACGGCTTCGAGCACGCGACGAGGAGCGCCGCGAAGGGCAGCCACCTCATCGGTGCGCCTCCATCATCCGGGCGAACCGCTCGAAGAGGTAGCTCGCGTCGTGGGGCCCGGGGCTCGCCTCGGGGTGGTACTGCACCGTGAACAGCGGGTGGCCACGGTGCACCACCCCCTCCACCGTTCCGTCGTTGAGGTTGACGTGGCTCACCTCCGCCCCCTCCCCCAGCGCGTCAGGATCGACCGCGAAGCCGTGGTTCTGGCTGGTGATCTCGACGCGGCCACTCGCCAGGTCCGAGACGGGCTGGTTGCCGCCGCGATGTCCGAACTTCAGCTTGTAGGTCGATGCCCCCAGCGCCAGGCTCGCGATCTGGTGGCCCAGACAGATGCCGAAGATGGGCTTGACGCCGACCAGCGCCCGTACCGCGTCTACCGCGTAGCCGACCGCCGCCGGATCGCCGGGACCGTTGCTGAGGAAGATCCCGTGGGGATTCAGGGCCAGCGCCGCCTCGGCCGGTGTGTCGCCGGGGACCACCGTGACCTCGCAGCCATGGTCGACCAACAGCCGCAGGATGTTGCGCTTCACGCCGAAGTCGTAGGCCACCACACGATAGGGCGCCTCGGGTGTCGCCGGCCGGCCGAGCAGGGCGTCTTCGCCCGCGAGGCGCCAGGTCCCCTCCCGCCACTCATAGGGCGCCTCGCAGCTCACCTCCGCCACCAGATCACGCCCCACCATCGAAGGCTCCGCGGCGAGGCGCGCCTCCAGATCGGTCGGCGTCGCTTCGCCGGTGATGATCGCCCCACGCATCGCGCCGTGCTCACGGATCCGGCGAACCAGCGCCCGGGTGTCGATCCCGCACAACCCGACGACGCCGCGCTCGACCAACCAATCCTCCAGACCGCCCTCGGCACGCCAGCTCGAGGGTACGGGGCAGGGATCGCGGACGATGAAGCCGGACACCTGGACGTCGGCGCTCTCCATGTCCGCCGCGCAGACCCCGTAGTTGCCGATGTGCGGATAGGTCATCGTCACGACCTGCCGCCGATAGGAGGGGTCGGTGAGGATCTCCTGGTAGCCCGTCATCGAGGTGTTGAAGACCACCTCGCCGCCCGTCGTCCCCCGGGCCCCGAAGGCGAGGCCCTCGAAGACCGTGCCGTCCTCCAAGAGGAGCCGTGCGGGCTCTCGCGGATGAGCGCTCATCGTCCCGGCCCCTCCGGCGCGCACACGACGCGACCGCCCACCAGCGTCCACGCCACGCGTCCAGGGAGCGCCTGGCCTACGAAGGGCGAGTTGCGCGAGCGGCTGGCGAGGCCACCGGCCTCCACCCGCGCCCGGGCCGTCGGATCGAAGACCGTCACGTCCGCCGGCGCGCCCTTCGTGAGGCGCCCGGCGTCGATGCCGAGGACCGCGGCGGCCCCACACGTGAGGCGCGCGATGGCGTCCGAGAGCCCGATGGCCTTGGCCTCGACGAGACGCAGCACCAGGCCGAGGGTGGTCTCGAGCCCGATCATCCCGGGCTCGGCGACGTCGAACTCGACGGCCTTCTCCACCGCGCTCTGCGGTGCGTGACCGCTGGCGATGGCGTCGATCGTGCCGTCGGCGACGCCCTCCCGCAGCGCCTCGAGGTCGGACCTCGAGCGCAGCGGCGGAGAGACGCGCAGGTTCGTGTCGTAGGCGACGGCGATGGCCTCGTCTGCGAGGTGCAGGTGGGCCGCCGTGACCGCGCACGTCACCGGGAGGCCACGGCGCTTCGCGTCGCGGATCGCGCGCACCGAGCCGCCCGCGGAGATCGGCCCCAGATGAACCCGGGCGCCGGTGAGCTCCGCGAGGACGATCGCGCGCAGCACGGCGACCTCCTCCGCCGCAGACGGGAGGCCCTTCAGGCCCAGGCGGGTGGCGACCTCCCCTTCGTGCATCACCCCCGCATGCGCGAGGCGCACGTCTTCGGGGCGCTCGAAGACCGGCGCGCCGACCGCTCGGGCGTACTCGAGCCCCCGTCGCAAGAGCCCCGCGTCGGCGACGGATCGGCCGCCATCGCCGAAGGCCACCGCCCCCGCGCCGTGCAGATCGAACATCTCCGTGAGGCGGCGCCCTTCGCGGCCCACCGTCAGCGCCGCGACGGGCCGAACGCGCGCGGAGCCGAGCTCGGCGCCCCGGCGAACGAGGTGCTCGGTGACCGATCGGTTGTCGTTGGCCGGCGTGGTGTCCGACGACGGACAGATGGTCCCGAAGCCCCCGCGCACCGCGGCGCGTCCCCCCGTCTCGAGATCCTCTTTGTGCTCCTCGCCGGGCTCGCCCAAGCGGCAATGGAGATCCACGAAGGCGGGGCAGACGATGCCACCCCCCGCGTCGATGACCTCCGCCCCCGCGGGCGGGCTCGCCCCACCCGGGTGAACCGCGCGGACGGTGCCGCCGCTGAGCTCGACTGCGCCCTCGCTGTCGAGCCCCGAGGCCGGGCAGAGCACGCGTCCATTGACGATCCAGATGTCCATCCCGGACCAGGCGTCCATCTCAGGCCTCCCGTCCGCCGCCGGCGCAGTGGTAGAGCACCGCCATCCTCACGGCCAGCCCGCTCGCGACCTGGTCGAGGATGATCGAGTGGGGCCCGTCGGCGACGTCTGGATCGAGCTCGACGCCTCGGTTGATCGGCCCGGGGTGCATCACCAGGCAGTCGGGCTTGGCACCCGCCAGCACGCGGCGACTGAGCCCGTAGATCCGGTTGTACTCGCGGTCGCTCGGGAAGAGCTCCTCGTCGAGCCGCTCTTTCTGAATCCGCAGCATCATGACGACGTCGGCGTCAGCCACCGCCTCGGCGCGGTCATGGGTCGCCTCACAGCCCAGCGCACAGACGCCGACCGGCAGCATCGTCGGCGGCCCGCAGACGACGGCGTGCGCCCCCAGCTTCGACAGGCCGACGATGGCCGAACGTGCCACCCGGCTGTGGGCGATGTCGCCGATGATCGCGACCTTGAGCCCCTCGATGCGGCGGGTGTGCTGCCGTATCGTGAGCAGGTCGAGCAACCCCTGGGTGGGGTGCTCGTGGGCCCCGTCGCCGGCGTTGACGATCGACGCGTCGATGTGGCGCGCGAGCAGGTGCGGGGCGCCGGCGTGGCGGTGGCGCAGGACGATGATGTCCGGGTTGTAGGCCGCGAGGTTCCGCGCCGTGTCGAGCAGCGTCTCCCCCTTCACCACGCTGCTCGAGCCCCCGGAGAGGTTGAGCGTGTCGGCGCTGAGGCGCTTGGCGGCCAACTCGAAGGAGGCGCGGGTGCGCGTCGACGCCTCCATGAAGAGGTTGACGACCGTTCGCCCGCGCAGCGTGGGGACCTTCTTGATCGCGCGCTTGGTGATATCGCCGAAGGAGTCGGCGAGATCGAGCAGGTTGGTGATCTCTTCGCCGGTCAGCGCCGCGAGCTCGAGCAGGTGTCTGCGCTCCACGTCCTAGCCTCCCGCGCCCTCGGGCAGACCGCGCAGCAAGACCCGGTCTTCTCCGTCGATCTCGACGAGCTGCACCGAGACGCTCTCGTCGCGGCCGGTGTCGACACAGAGCCCCACGTAGTCTGCGCGGATCGGCAGCTCGCGGTGCCCGCGGTCGACGAGGGCGGCGAAGCGGATGCACCGCGGACGCCCCCAGTCCATCAGCGCCTCGAGGGCGGCCCGCACCGTTCGCCCGGTGTAGAGGACGTCGTCGACCAGCACGATGTGGCGACTCGCCATCTCGAAGGGCAGGTGTGTGGGCCGCACCATCGGCGTCGCCATCCCCTCGAGGACATCGTCACGATAGAGCGTGATGTCGAGCTCGCCGACGGGAGAGGCGACGCCTTCGGCCTCCTCCACGAAGGCCGCGATTCGACGCGCCAGGGGCACGCCGCGGGTCCGCACCCCAACGAAGGCGAGGGAGGAGAGGTCGTCGACCTCCTCTACCACCTGGTGGGCGATGCGCCGAACCGCTCGGCGGACCGCCGTCGCGTCCATGACGACGCGGCGCTCGACGAGCGTCATCGCACCCCCTCCGTGGGCAGCAGGCTGTGGACGCCATCGAAGAGCCGCCCCCAGCGCACGCGCTCCGACAAGGCCCGGCCGGGTCCGCCATCCCAGCTCATCCAGATGAACATCGCCTTGCCCTTGATGTTCCCGTAGGGGACGAACCCCCAGTACCGCGAGTCCTGGGAGTTGTCCCGATTGTCGCCCATCACGAAGACGTGGCCCTCGGGGACCTTCCAGGGAAACGGCGCGGCGACGTTTGGACCAGCGGGGCAGTGGTCGAAGCCGCCGCGATCGGCCCAGTCGTCCGGCGGTCGCTGGTGTGGCTGGCCCCGGGTCACCTGCTCGCAGCGCAGCGTGTTGAAGCGCGTCTCACCGAGGGTGACGTCGAAGTGGTCATGGACCGCCGGTCGCAGCCCGCCACAGGAGTCTGCGCGGAGATCCGGCAAGAACTCGCCCATCATGCCGAAGGTGCCCAGCTCCCCCTCCGAGACGGGCTCGCCGTTGACGGTGACGAAGCCCGACTTCGCGTCCCCGAGCACGTCGATGACGTCCCCCGGCAGCCCGACCACCCGCTTGATGTAGTCCAGGGACTTGTCGCACGGGTAGACGAAGACGATGACGTCGCCACGATCGGGATCGTCCCATTCGGCCATCAGCCGATTGGCGAAGGGCAACCTCAGCCCGTAGCTCAGCTTGTTGACGAACAGGTAGTCGCCCACCGCGAGCGTGGGGATCATCGATCCCGACGGGATGGTGAAGGCCTCGACGATGAAGGCCCGCAGGAGCAAGGCGATGCCGACCGCCCACCCAATGGACTCGACGTACTCCCGCGTGGGGCCCTTGCGCACGCCTCCGAGGCGGTCATCGACGCGCGCATCCAGCGCCTTGATGGCGTTGTAGATCGCCAGCACGCTGCCGCCGCGAGCGGCGACCTCCAGGGTCTCCAGAGCCCCCTGGACCTCGGCCCGGTGCGCGGGATCGATGCGAGCCCCGTACTTCTTGATCAGCCGGCGCCCGGTCTTGATGGCGTTGTTCGCTCGACGCCGCGCCTTGCCGAGGCGGGGGACCGCGCGGGTGGTGGTCGGTGGCGTCATCAATCGACCTTCAAGATCGCCAGGAAGGCCTCCTGCGGCACCTCGACGTTGCCCACCTGCTTCATCCGCTTCTTCCCCGCCTTCTGCTTCTCGAGCAGCTTGCGCTTGCGGCTGATGTCACCCCCGTAGCACTTGGAGGTGACGTCCTTGCGTAGGGCCTTCACCGTCTCCCGGGAGATGATCTTGTTGCCGATGGCGGCCTGGATCGCGACGTCGAATTGCTGCCGATCGATGACCTTGCGCAGCCGCTCGCACAGCGCCTTGCCCCGCTGGTAAGCCCGGTCGCGGTGGACGATGATCGACAGCGCGTCGACGTTCTCGCCATTGAGCCGGATATCCAGCTTGACGAGCTTCGAGGCGCGATAGTCCGAGACCTCGTACTCGAAGCTCCCGTACCCCCGCGTGATCGACTTGAGGCGGTCGAAGAAGTCGAAGACGACCTCGCTCAGCGGCAGGTCGTAGTGGATGAGCATTCGCTTCGTCCCCGAGTAGCCGAGATCGCGCTGGATGCCGCGACGCTCCTCGCACAAACCCAGGACCGGCCCGCAATACTCCGTGGGGACGTGAATCGTGGCGTTGATGTAGGGCTCGCGGATCTCGGAGATCTCCTGCACCTCGGGGAGCAGCGCCGGGTTGTCGACCTGGATGGTCTCGCCCGACGTGGTGTCGACCTTGTAGACCACCGTCGGCGCCGTCGTGATGAGATCCATGTCGAACTCGCGCTCGAGGCGCTCCTGGATGATCTCCAGGTGTAGCAAGCCGAGGAAGCCACAGCGGAACCCGAAGCCCAGCGCCGCGGAGGTCTCCGGCTCAAAGGAGAAGGCGGCGTCGTTGAGCCGGAGCTTCTCGAGGGCCTCGCGCAGGTCGGCGTAGTCCGACGACACGATCGGGAACAGGCCCGAGAAGACGACGGGGGTCACCTCCTTGAAGCCTGAGAGCGGCTCGAGGACGTCCTTTCGCGCCTCCTCGACGATGGTGTCGCCGACCCGCGCGTGCCGCACCTCCTTGATGTTGGCGACGACGAAGCCGACGTCACCCGAGGCCAGCTCGGGGACGGGGAGCGCGCCGGGGCTGAACACCCCGACCTCGATGACCTCGTAGGACTGGGCGGTCGCGAGCATGTGGATGCGCGACCCCTTGCTCATCGCGCCGTCGACCACGCGGACGAGCATGATGATGCCGCGGTAGTTGTCGTACCAGGAGTCGAAGATCAGCGCTCGCAGCGGTGCTTCGCGGTTGTCCTCGGGGGGCGGGATGTAGTCCACCACGGCCTGCAGCACGGCGGGCACGCCCTCGCCGGTCTTGGCGGAGACAGGCAGGGCGTTGCTCGCGTCGAGCCCCACCACGTCCTCGATCTCCTGCTTCGCCCACTCGACGTCCGCCGCCGGCAGGTCGATCTTGTTGAGGACGGGGACGATCTCCAGATCGTTGTCGAGGGCCAGATAGACGTTGGCGAGGGTCTGGGCCTCGACCCCCTGGGAGGCGTCGACCACCAACAGCGCCCCTTCGCACGCCGCCAGGGATCGGGAGACCTCGTAGGTGAAGTCGACGTGCCCCGGCGTGTCGATGAGGTTCAGCTCGTACTCGACGCCATCCTCGGCGACGTAGCACATGCGCACCGCCTGGGCCTTGATCGTGATGCCACGCTCACGTTCCAGATCCATCGAGTCGAGGAATTGCTCACGATGCTCACGGTCGGTGACCGCGCCCGTGAGGCTCAAGATGCGGTCAGCGAGGGTCGACTTTCCATGGTCGATGTGCGCTATAATCGCGAAATTACGGACATTTCGGGCCATCGACCTGGGGTGCCCCGCGGCTAGGTTTGCGGCATTATAGGGAACGAGCCGCCCATTTCAATGCAGCGCCCGTTTTGTGGGGAGGACCCCGAGACGCCGGCCGCGCTTGACTCGCTCGGGCGTTTGGCCGATGTATGGGCAAGCTTCAGCTATCTTGAGCGTTTACGATGCGTCATATCTTCCTCGCCGCCACCCTCGCGCTGGCCGCGTGCGGCGGCTCCGCCGTCGAGCAGAAGAAGGACGACGCCGCTGGCGCCAAGGCCGACGCCCACGCCGGGGCTTCGCGCTTCGATATGAACGGCGACGGCGTCCCCGACGTCTGGAAGTACTACACCCCCGTCGACGGCAAGGATGTCCTGGCTCGCAAGGAGTTCGACATCAACTTCGACGGCAAGGTCGATATCTGGCGCTACTACAGCCCCACCGGCGAGCTGACGCGGGACCAGATGGACATGGACTTCGACGGCAAGGTCGACCTGTCCAGCTTCTACGAGAAGGGCAAGGTCACCCGGAAGGAGGTCGACCTCGAGTTCGACGACCGACCGGACCTCTTCAAGTTCTACGAGGATGGCCAGCTCGTGCGGATCGAGGGCGACTCCGACAACGACGGCAAGGTCGACTACTGGGAGAAGTACCGAGGCGGGAAGCTCTACGAGACCGGGAGCGACGAGGACGGCGACGGCCAGCCCGACCCGGATCTATGGCAGAAGGTCCAGGGCTGACGCCTCGCGAGGGCCTCTTCAGACCTTCTCCACGTACCTGCGCACCAGCAGCGCTTCGGCGTCCCCCAGCTTGGTGGGCGTCGTGAGCTTCACGGGCGTCCGGTAGGCGTCGGTCGCGAACCACGCAGAGCCCTTCTTGTCCGCGCCGCCGAGCTGCTTGGGCTTGATGAAGCCGCCGGTCACGATGGTGCTGACGTCGACCCGCATCGCTTCGTACCAGCCGCTCGGCGTCCAGACCTTCTCGATGCCCTTCGCCTTCACCGTCACCAGGCGCTCCTTGCGACCGTCCCAGACGAAGTACTGGAAGCTCTGCCCCGGCTTCAGGTCCATCCGCCGCGCGCCATAGACGCTGCTGAGCGCTTCGTAGACCGCGCCGGCCGGCGTGAAGTTACGATTGAGCTCCTTGCCCTTCTTGACGCGCTTCGACTTCACCCACCGTGCCCGCTGGTCGAAGGTGGTGTGGTAGTCGATGCGCTTGCCCGCCTCGCGGATGTAGAAGTCGGTCTTGATGGGCCGGAAGGTGCGTTCGTCGGCGAGCACCACGAGCTTGTTGTCGATCGGGTAGAACTTCGAGAGGAAGTCGCTCGAGCGTAGAAACGCCACCAACGGCACGACGAACTCACCATTGACGCGGGTCCGTTTCCCGACCGCCAGGACCGCCTCACCGGCCTCCGCGCCGAGCATGTTGATCTTGAAAGCGAGCCGCTCACCCTCGGGGAATGGCACGTTCCCCAGCCGCGGAATGGACTTCGGCCTCTTCTTCGGCCGACGCACGGGCCACTTCTGTCTCTTGGTGACCCGCTTCTTTCCGGTCCGCTTCCTCTTGACCTTCGCCGCCTGAGCCGCGCGGACGGGCGCGGCGTCGAGGCTCGGGCCCAACAGAAAGGCGACCGCCAGCAGGGCCAAGGTCGTTGTGCGCTTCATGGTTCACCTCGTTCGTCGCTCGTCGGTTCGCCCGGATCGACGGGCCCGTGGCGAGACGCATTCACCGAGAGCGTACCGCGCCCGCTCGTAGATCTACGCGGCGACGACGGACCGCAGCCACGTAATGCACGCCGCGGCGTCCGGCGCGCCGGGGAGCTCACCATCGCGGACGGCCTGCTCGCAGGCGCGGCGCAGCTCGCCGACGCGCGGACCCGCACGGACCCCCAGCTCGGAGATGATGAGCGCCCCCAGCCCCTTGGGGACCAGCGGTCGCCGCGCGGCGTCGGCGGCCTCCACCGCCGCGACGCGATGTCGGAGTTGATGGAGGTTGCAGATCGCCTCCCGCCTCCGGCCGGCGCGCTTGCTGGTGACATCGGCCCGCGAGAGCTGGAGCAGATCCGGCAGGCACGGGCCGACCTCGGCGGCGAATCGCCGGATCGCCGAGTCGGTCCAGCTCCGATCGTAGAGGTTCGCGCGCAGATGAAAGAAGACGAGCTCACGCACCCGCGCCCCGAGCTCGGCGGGGAAGCGAAGGCGCGCGGCGATGCCCTCGACCATCTGGGCGCCCAGCTCGTCGTGCTGGAAGAAGTGCACCTTCGACCCCGGCGCGTAGCTACGCGTGTGCACCTTGGCGATGTCGTGCAAGAGCGCCGCCCACCGGATCAGCGGGCGCGGCATCGCCTGCTTCACCACCTGCACCGTGTGCCGCCAGACGTCCTTGTGGTGGTGCCGGCTCGAGCGGTGGAAGTCGACCAGCGCGGCGACCTCGGGCAGCACCAGCGGGAGCAGCCCGGTGCGCCGCAGGAGCTGGAGCCCGCCACCGGGCCGACGCCCGACCAGCAACCGCGTCAACGCGCGTCGGAGCGCGTCGCGATCGGCTCGCAGGACGGCTCCGGATCGATCGGTGATCCCGTTGATGACCGGGGCCTCCAGGTGGGCCGCTACCTCGCTCACCAGCGCGATCGTGTTGACCAGAAGCGAGGGGTCGGCGGCCAGCGCGTCTGCGGCCGGGAGCCGAACCCGCCGCGCCTCCAGATCCGCGAGCCCTCCCAGCGGATCCGAGACCACCGCCCCGTCGGGCGACACCGCGAAGGCGTCGAGGGGGACGCCCCGCGCCGCGAGGGCCCCGCGGACTTCGTCGTCGGGGACGACCCGGACCGCCCAGCCAGCGACGTCGGTCTCCGGCGCCTCGCGCAACCAGAGCTCGGGTCGCATGTGCAGCCCCGCACCGCCGCGCACCAGCCGCGCCGCCGACCCCACCAGCAGCGGCCGGAGCGCACTCGAGGGTTCGGGGAGCGGAGGAAGGAGGAAGGCCGACATGCTCGGGAGCCTACCGGAATCCAGGATGGATCGTCAGGCCGTGGCCACGCTGTCCAGGAAGCGCTCCAGGCGGCGCCGGGCGCGCGGGTAGATGTACTTGAATCGAAAGCCACGGACCGGCGCGTCCGGCGACTCGTGGCAGAGCTCGCCCAGCGCTCGGATGACGACGGCGTCCTCGTCGGGGAGCTGGAATTGCAACCACGCGTGGCGCGGCTGTCCCCAGTCCTCGCCGGGGAGGCGGGAGATGCGCACGCCGGTCGTGCTGATGTCACTGGCGAGGCAACGCGCCGACGCGCCCTCCCCCAGGATGTGCTCGACCTCGAGCCGAAGCGGAAGCCTCGTCGTATCGCGTCGCTCGGACATGGGTACCCCCCAGTGCGCTATCGTCTGACATGTGGGTACACCGCCCACGTGTAGGGTGCAAGCGTTATTCTTCGGGGGGAAGCCCAGCGCCGGGGGTGTCACGGCCGCGATCGATCAGGACGACCTCACCGGTGTTCCGCTCGCGCCACATGCCCAGATAGGCCTGGAGCGCGGAGAAGGTCTCGAAGCGCCCGGTCTCGTCGGTGACGGCGGTGATCGAGAGGGAGAGGGTGGCGCCGTCGGAGTGGCCGGCGTCGGCGATCAACGCCACGATGTGCTCGAAGCCGCGTCGGATCTCGGCGCACACCGTCTCGACGTGCGCCGGTGCGCACAGGAAGACGAAGTCGTCGTCGCGCTGCTGTCCGAAGAAGGCGCGCTTGTCGGCGTGCTCCTGAAGCACGCGGTGCACGAGCTCCGCGGTGTGGGTCATCGCGCCGAGGCCCCACACGAAGCCGTTGCGGTCGATGGCGTCGCGCAGCCCCACGATATCCACCGCGCAGTAGGCGTAGGGCTGCCATTCCCGCATCCGCGACTGCACCTCGCGCTGCAGCTCGCGCGCGCCGGGGAGCACGATCAGCGTATCCGAGCGTCGGCGGTCACGGGCGAGGCGGTTGCGCACGGCGACGAGCAGCTCGCGCGCCGGCAGCTCGCGGGCGAGGACGTCGATGGTGGCGACCGACTCGTCCGCCTCGGGGGCCTGCTCCACGTTGGTGAACAGCGCCGGGATGTGGACCCCAGTCTCGCCGCGGAGCCGCTCGACGACTCGGCCGGCCTCCGGCATGCCCAGATCGAGCACGACCAGATCCGGCAGCAGGCTGTCGATCCGCTGCTCGGCCAGGGCGGCGCCGGTGGCCGTGTAGGGCAGGTAGCCCGCCTCATCGAGGTGCTCGGCCACCTCGCCCGCCCAGGCCACATCGCGATCGGCGACCAGGACCCGCATGCGGCGCCGCTGGCGCTGCCGGACCCGCACGACGTTGAGCATGCTCCCGAGGACCGTCGGATCGAGGGGCACGTCCAGGCCCATATCCACCGTGCTCGGGACCGGGGTCCCGGAGGGCAGCAGGCTCACGACGGGCAGATCGTTGTGCCCGGCCAGCTCCGCCAGGACGTCCTCGGCGGGCGCGCCCTCGAGGTCCAGGTACACGGCGAGCGCGGGCTGGTGCGACGCGACGCGCTCGCTCACGGCCTCGACCCGCGCCGGGCAGATTCGAACCTTGAACTCCATCGATAGCAGCATCGCCTTCAGCGCGAAGGCCTCCGCTTGATCGTCGGCGACCAACAGCACCGGGTCGTCCTCGGCGCGGGGCCGAGCGGTGATCGGCGCGAGACTCGAGCCGGTGTCGCGACCGACCGACGCCATCGGGAGGCTGAACACGAAGGAGGTCCCCTCCCCGCGCCCGCTCTCGACCCAGATTCGACCGCCGTGCCCCTCGATGATGTTGCGGCAGATCGAGAGCCCCAGCCCGGTCCCGCCCACGCTGCGTCGATCGAGCATGGCCACCTGCTCGAACTTGTCGAAGATGCGATCGAGGTCGCCCTCCGCGATCTCCTCCCCCGTGTTGTGGACCGCCACCAGATACAGCTCGGGGGCGGTGTAGGCGGTGATGATCGACACCGAGACCGAGCCCCCGCGCGGCGTGAACTTCAGCGCGTTCGAGAGCAGATTGCTGGTCACCTGCCCCAGCCGGTCGGGGTCGGCCTGGCAGAGCAGCCCCTCCGTGAGGCACTCGAAGCGAAGCTCGACGCCCTTCTCGATCGCCACCGGTTCGAAGCGGCGCACGCCGTCGATCACCACGTCCCGCAGGTCGATGCTCTCGAGGTTCACCTGGAGCTTGCCCTGCTCGAACTTCGCCAGATCGAGCAGGTCGTTGAGGAGCCGGTTGATCTTGACGCAGGAGTCCTTCGCCATCTCGACGTACTCGCGCTGTCGACCGTTGAGGTCGCCGAGCACCTGCTTGCTGAGCAGGTCGAGGACGCCACCGATGCTCGTCAGCGGGCTGCGTAGCTCGTGGCCGATGATGTGCACGAACTCCTCACGGCGCTGCTCGGAGACCTTTTGCGCCGTGACGTCCCGAATGACCGTGAGCACCCCAACGAACCCGCCGGAGCTGTCGCGAACGTTCGCGAAGAGGACCTTGAAGTAGCGGTCTGCGAGGCGGATCTCGCGCCACGCCATCTTCCCCTCGCCCACGCCGAGCTGCCGCAGCACGTCGACGTTGGAGAGGCCCATCGCCGAGACGATGACCGTGAAGTCGGGTCGATCGAGGTCCGCCAGGCCGAGCATGCGCCGGGCCGCGGGGTTCATGAGCGAGACGGCGCCGTGCTCGTCGGTGAGCACCACCCCTTCGTCCATCGTCTCGACCATCAGCTCGATGCGACGCTGCTCATCGAGCATCTGCGCGCGCACCCGCGTGAGCGCGTCTTGTAGCTGGTCGCGCCAGACCTCGAGGACGCCGAGCTCCTCCGCTTCGAGCGGCGTGTCACGAACCACCACCAGCACGCCGCGCAGATCGCGCTCGACGAAGACGGGGATCGTCGGGACCTGCGCGGGCAGCCCGACGGGCTCCCCGGAGGCGAGCAGCTCCGGCGTCTGCGTGACATTGGCGGCGTCGGCGGACCGGCCCGACAGCCGCGTGTACTCGCTGCGGGCCCACTCCATCCAACCCTGGGCGTCGCCGGTGGTGACCGCGCTGCCCGCGTCGTCCCGCGCCGCGATGTGGCTGAAGACGCCCTGCTCCGGCAGCAGATCGACGAGGCCGACGGCGCCCCGGCACGACACGCGCTGGGCCAGGTTTTGAACCACCAGACGCAGCACGGCCGGGGGCTCACTCACGTTCACCAGCGTCCGCAGCAAGCGGTACTGGCTGTTGACCGTGTCGACCTGCGCGCGCAACCGGCGCGTCAACCGCTCTCGTTCGCGCTCCAGCCGACTCGCCTGAACTGCGCTGCGCACGGCGAGCACGAGCTCGGCCTTGCCGTCGGTCTTCAGCAGCGTCTTGTTCTTCTCGAAGTAGTGGTAGACGCGCCCGCCGCGGAGGATCTCGACGAGTTGCTCAGGCCCGGCGCGCCCCGACAGCAGGATGCAGCGGACGTGGGCCGTACGAGGGTCCTCCTTGATGTGACCGATCAGCTCGTCTCCGAGCATTCGCGGCATCTTCTGGTCGCTGACGACGACCTCGAAGTCCTCGTGCTCGAGGCGCTCGAGGGCCTCGGTCCCGCTGTACGCCGTCGAGATGTGGAACTCGCTTTTGAGGATGCGGGCGATCTGCCACTGATCCTCTTCGATGTCGTCGACCACGAGCACGCGGCCTGGCTCGCTCAAAAGTTTCCGCTCCCTCACTTGCCGGCGGGCAGCTTACTACACCATGGGAGTCAGCGGACCTCTTTGCCTATCCGCCCCTCTCTGGGGGCTCCGTGCGCGTCGAAGGAGGCCCACACGTGGCGGGGCCGACCGTGGAGCGCGGCGGTGGGCACCACGCCGAAGTGGCGCAGGCGCACCGCTTCATCGCGGTTGTCGCCCAAGACGTAGATCTCGTCGTGGGCCACGACCACCGGGGCCGGATCGGCGCCGAGATCGCGATCCCGATCGTAGGTGACGACGTAGGCGCGGCTGCCCTGCCGCTCGAGGTAGCCGGCGAGCCCTTTCAAGCGCGCCGTCTCGACGGGCCCGAAGCGCCGCACGCGGAGCCCATCGACGTGGCTGCGCTCGAGGGGCGCGCCGTCGACGATCGGCCGCCCGCCGCGCAGCGCCACCGTCCGCCCGCCGGTCGCCACGACGCGCGCCACCAGGCGCCCGGACGGCGGCCAGGCCACCACCACCAGCTCCCCCTCCGCGGGGCGCCGGTCGGTGAAGGCGCGGCGGTCGAAGAGGACCCGATCGCCGGGGAGGAGGTGGGGGAACATGCTCGCGCCGCCCACCTCCACGGAGCCGACCCATAGCGAGGCGCTCAGCCCGCCCATGAGCACCGCCGGGAGCACCGCGAGACCGAGGAATGCCGCGACATAGGCGAGCGGGTGGTTGATCGGGCGCAGCGCATAGGTCTCGCCATGCTGACGCACGAAGCGCCCCAGATCGCTGGCCAGCGCGAGCTGCAGGAGGGTCCACGAGAACAGCACCCCGGCGGCGGGGACCAGCGGCACGAGCAGCCAGCGCGCCCAGGCGTACAGCGCGATCGACAGCGTGACCAGCACCGCCGACCAGACCGCCAGACCGCGCCGCACCTGCCCGCAATACAGGTGCCCCAGCCCGGGCATCAACAGGCTCAGGGCGACCGCGATCCGAAGCGAGCGCGGACTTGGAGGAGACGCGTCCACGCTTCCAATCTACCCCAACGTCCAATCTACCCCCAACGTCGCATCGGCGGGGCCTTCGCGTGCGCCGGTAGCCGGTGGTTGACGGCGTCGGGGCCGATCGATGCGGAGATTCCAACGGGTGCATATCCCGATTCTGACGGAGGGAGTGTGGAGGGCTTTCAGCACTCAGCGGTCAGCTCTCAGCCGCGCAAGCAACGACGCCAGCATGCGCTTGACTTCCGTGGTGGCCGCGTCGAGACGTTGGTGAATGGGACTGCCCAGCATCTGGAGTTGCGCGGAGAGTAGTAGCTGGTACTCAAGTTCGCTGGCCGAGCCCATCGCGATATCGAGGAATCGAGCGAAGTCGGCGTCGGTGTTTCGTCCACATCCCTCGGCGATATTCGACGGTATCGACACGGCGCTGCGCCGGAGCTGGCTTGTCAGCCCGTAGAGTTCCTCACGAGGAAACGATCGTGTGGCCTCGTACACGTCGACCACCAACTCGTGTGCTTTGCGCCACAAGCTGAAAGCTGAAAGCCTCTCCAAAGACGACCGCAGATCTGGGATTTGCACCCGATTCCAACCACGCGCGTTGACCGCCGCGTGTCGGGCGACTAGTGTCCGCCCCGGACGACTCCATCCCGGGCCGGCCGTGCACACCTACGAGCTCGTCATCTGCGGACATCCCCTGACGGTCCGCTCCAGCGCCGACGAGGCGTACGTGCAGAGCCTGGCTCGGTTGGTCGACGAACGCGTGCGTCAGGCGAGCGCACAGGGGGCACCGCCTACGGGTGGAGCCCTGCTCGCCGCGCTCAGCCTCGCCGACGAGTTGATGAAGTCCAAGGGCGAGCTCGCGCGCGTCACGGGGCACCACAAGGCGCTCCGCCGAGAGGCAGGCGCGCGCGCGGATGCCCTGTTGACCTTGCTGGACGATCTGGTGCCCCCGAAGAGCTGAGAGCGCACGGGGCGCGCGAGGTCCGAAAGGACGCTGTGAACGCGACACGCCCCGAGCGGAGGTCGCTGCGTCGTGCCCTGCGCGAGCGCCGGAGGACGATCGATCCCACCGCCAGGGCCTCCGCCGAGGTCGCCGCGCAGGCGCGCCTCATCGCCCACCCGCGCCTCACCGCCGCCGCCCGAGTCGCGATCTACCGCGCCTTCGACGGCGAGGTCGCGACCGACGCCATCGCCGCCGCGGTCGCCGCCGCCGGGCACCGCGTGCTCTACGCCCGCCACATCCCGGACCAGCCCCTCGAGTTCGTGGATCCCGACGGATGGCGCCGAGGGCCGCGCGGCTTGCCAATCCCCCGGGGCTGCACCGTGGCGCTGGAACCCGGCGACGTGATCGTGGTGCCCGGCGTCGGCTTCGACGACGAGGGCTACCGGCTCGGCATGGGCGGGGGCTACTACGACCGCACCCTCGACGCCACGGCCGCCTGGCCCGCGGGCCTCGCCTTCGAGTGCCAACGCGTGCCCCGCGTGCCCCGCGCGAGCTGGGATCGCCCGGTGGCGATCCTCTTTACAGAAGAAGAAACCTACGATTTCAACCCTCTGGAGTCCGACAATTGCTGATCGGGTACATCATCGCAGCGATCGTCGGGATCGCCGGCGGCGCCGCGCTCGGGCACATCCTCGCCCGAGGCAAGGGAGCCACCGAGCTCGAGCGTGTCCGCCGCGAGTCCAACGAAGCGGCGGACGCCGCCCGGCGAGAAGCCGAGACGAAGGCGCGCGAGGAGCTCGAACGCCTCAGCGCCCAGGCCAACGACGAGGTGGCCGAGCGCCGAGGAGAGCTCAAGCGGCGCGAGAGCCAGCTACAGAAACGCGAGTCCACCCTGGAGAAGCGCGACACGGCCCTCGGCAAGCGAGAGTCACAGCTCGGCCGCAGGGAGAAGGATCTCGGCGGCCGCGAGTCGAAGCTCGGGCGCCAGGAGGAGGAGGCCAACGAGGCGCTGGCAGAGGCCCGTGAGCACCTCGCCAACGCCGCCGCGCTGTCGCGGGAGGAGGCCCAGGCCATCCTGCTCGACGAGATGCGCGACGAGGCGCGTAAGCGGGCGATCGACCAGGTCCGCGCGATCGAGAGCGAAGCCCGCCAGATGGCGGAGGAGCGGGCCCGGACCATCGTGGCGGCGGCCATCCAGCGCTACGCGAGCGAGCACGTGGCCGACCGCACGGTCGTCGCCGTCACGCTCCCGAGCGAGGATATGAAGGGGCGCATCATCGGCCGCGAGGGGCGCAACATCCGCGCCTACGAGTCGGCCACCGGCTGCGATTTGATCGTGGACGACGCGCCCGACGGGGTCCTCGTGAGCTGCTTCAACCCGGTCCGTCGCGAGGTCGGCCGCCAGGCGCTGATCAAGCTGCTCGCCGACGGTCGCATCCACCCCGCTCGAATCGAGGAGGTGGTCGCGCGCACCCGCAAGGAGATGAACCAGACGGTGCGCAAGATCGGTGACGAGGCGGCGCTGGAGCTCGAGGTGACAGGCCTCAAGCCGGAGCTGCTCAAGGCCCTCGGGCGCCTGCACTTCGTCACCAGCTTCGCCCAGAACGTCCTCGCCCACAGCGTCGAGGTCGGCTTCCTCGCGGGGCTGATGGCCTCCGAGCTGGGCCTCGATCCCAAGGCGGCGAAGCGGGCGGGCCTGCTCCACGACATCGGCAAGGCGGTGGACCACGAGGCCAAGGGCGACCACGCCGAGGTCGGCGCGGCGCTCTGCCGGAAGCACGGGGAGAACAAGGCCATCGTCCAGGCCGTCGGCGCACATCACGACGACCGCGCGCAGAAGACGCTGCTCAGTCAGCTCGTCGCGGCCGCAAACGCCCTCTCCGCGGAACGCCCGGGCGCCCGTCGAGAGGCGCTGGCCGGCTACATCAAGCGGCTCGAGGACCTCGAGGCGCTGGCCACTGAGTTCGACGGGGTCGAGCGTTGCTTCGCGCTGGAGTCGGGGCGGGAGGTGCGGGTGATGGTCGACAACGCCAAGATCAACGACCGCGCCGCCGACCTGCTCGCCCGCGACATCGCCCGCCGCATCGAGCGGGAGCTCAGCTACCCCGGTGAGGTCAAGGTCACCGTCATCCGCACCACCCGCGCCGTCAAACACGCGAGGTAGGCCCGAGTTTTGCATGCCTCGGGGCCCGAACTACGGCCCCGGGGGGCAAGATCATGCACTTGAAGGAGACTCCACTCCGCGGCGAGGATGGCTCGCCCAAAGGAGCTGCCGCCTTCGACATGACCAGAGACGAGGTTTTTCATCAGGTCCGCGAGGCCTTCGTCGAGGCCCTCGGGGTCGACGACGACGAGGTCACCCCGGAGTCACGCATCTTCGACGACCTCGGCGCGGAGTCCCTCGACCTCCTCGAGATCGTCTTCCTCCTGGAGCGCGGCTTCGACATCAAGATCCCCCGGGGCGGCCTGAAAGAAGCGTCGCAGCAGGGGATCGACCCATCGGAATACGAGGTCGACGGGGTGCTCACGGAGAAGGCCCTCGGGAAGCTCCGGGAGATGATGCCCGAGGTCGATCCCGCCGAGATCGTCGAGGGGTTGACGGCCAACGACATCCCGCGCCTCTTCCGAGTCGAGACCTTCGTGAACATCGTGATCGGTCTGGTCGAAGAGAAGGGCGTCGCGGTCGGTTGACCTTCGGGTTCGTCGTCCACCCCCTGAGTCGTTTCCAACGACAGCTCCTCGGGCTGAGGTCGCTGGACCTCAACCTGTGGCTTCGAGGTCACACTCGACGCGCGCCTGCGCGGGTCATCGCTCGCCTGGAGCTCGACGACCCGTTCGGCGTCGCGACGCGCGGCGTGCTCGTGTGCATCCCCCACCTCCCCGAGCAGCTCCTCGGCGATCAAGAGGCCGCCGTCGCGGCGGTCGCAGACGGCGTCGCGCTGTGTGCGCGAGAAGGCGCCGATGTGGTGGGCCTCGGCGCCGTGGCGGCCGTCATCGGTGGCCAGGGCAAGGCGGTCGCGCGGACGGCGGCGATCCCCGTCAGCACCGGCAACGGCTTCACCACCCTGGCAGCGCTCGAGACCTGCGCCGGCCTGAGTCGCGTCGGTCTCCTACGTGGCCCGGTCGGGCTCATCGGTCCACCGGGTCCGGTGGCGACGGGGCTCCTGCGCGGGCTGGTCGCCCGGGGCGAGCATGTACAAGTCGTAGCGGCTCGGCCGCCGGCGCCCCTGCGCAAGCTCGCCGCCGCCATCGGCGCCGTGGGCCCCGGGCGCATCGACTTCGTGGACGATCCCGCCGCCGTGCTCGGGCCGGGCCGGGTTCTCGTCGCGGCGTCGAGCACGGGCGGGCGCCTGAACCTGACAGACGTCCCCGCCGGCAGCATCGTGGTGGACGTCGCCGAGCCACAGGACGTGCGCCGCGACTGCCCCTCCCGCGACGACGTGCTCGTACTCGACGGCGAGTATGTGCGGCTCCCGCGACCGCTGAAGGGGGGACTCTGGCGGAGCGTCTACAGCCTCGTCACGGGTCAACGACGCGCGGTCTTCGCCTGCTTCGCCGAGCCGATGCTGATGGCCCTCGCCGGTGACACCGGCCTGTGCAGCGTGGGCCGGGACGTCCCCCTGGATCGCGTCCGCGCCCTCTCGCGACTCGCCGCGAGGCACGGCTTCTTCATCGATCGCCTCCACGAGGGGGGGCGCCCCATCTCGGCGGCCCGGCTCAGGCGCTTCAGGCCCGGCGACGGTTGAGCAAGGCGGGCAGGTGCGTGGCCTCCAGGGACTCCATCGCCTCGGCCTCGGGCTCCGTCAGGTGATCGTGGCCGCACAGGTGCAGCACGCCGTGGAGCATGAGGAACGTGACCTCATCGAGAAGCGACCAGGGGCCCTCCAGCTCCAGCCTCGGGAGGGCGCCGAGGGCACTTTGGCGACTCGCCGTATCGAGGCTGATGACCACATCGCCCAAGGCGCGCGGGGCCCCGGGGGGGCGCGGGAAGTCATCCTGCGGGAAGCTCAGCACGTCCGTCGGCGCGTCCTTGCCCCGCCACTGGGCGTTGAGCCCGCGAATCTCGACATCGTCGGTCAGCAGGAGCGAGAGCTCGGCGTCGCCCACCCCCAAGCGGCCCAGGAGCTTCGCGGCGCGGCGTCGCAGGGTCGACGGGTGGAGGCGTCCACGAACCGCCGCCCGCTGCCGGATGGAGATCACTGGAGGGTCACCCGTCGGAGCGCTCGGAGTCAGCCTCGTAGGCCCGGACGATCGCCTGCACGAGCGGGTGGCGCACGACATCGACGGGCGTCAGCCGGCAGACGCCGATGTCGTCGACCTCACCCAGCACCTGGATCGCGTGCTCGAGCCCGCTCTGACCCCTTTGGAGATCGATCTGCGTGGTGTCGCCGGTGACGACCGCCCGCGAGCTGTGTCCGAGCCGCGTGAGGAACATCTTCATCTGGTCGCGGGTCGTGTTCTGCGCCTCGTCGAGGATCACGAAGGCCTTGTTGAGCGTCCGACCGCGCATGAAGGCGAGGGGCGCGACCTCGATGGTGTTGTTCTGGATGAGGCGGTCGGCCTTGTCGAGCGTGAGCAAGTCGAACAGGGCGTCGTAGAGGGGTTGGAGGTAGGGGTTCACCTTCTCCGTGAGGGTCCCCGGCAAGAACCCCAATCGCTCTCCGGCCTCGACCGCCGGACGCGCCAGGATGATGCGCTTCACCTCCCTGCGTTTGTACGCGGCCACCGCCGCGGCCATCGCGAGGTAGGTCTTGCCGGTGCCCGCCGGCCCCACGCAGAAGACCAGGTCGTTGTGGGCCATCGCCTCCACGTAGGCCGCCTGGTTCGGCGACTTGGGGGAGATCGCGCGCTTGTCGTGGGTGACGACGACGGTCTTGCCGTGCAGCGCGCTCAGATGGACGTCGGCGTCGTGGCGCAGCAGCGAGATCGCCTGCTCGACATCCTGCAGAAACAGCGTCGCGCCGCCGCGGATGACGTCGAGCAGCTCGCCGATGACCCGCGCCCCGAACTCCAACTCGGCCGCGCTCTTCCCGCTGAGGGTGATCTCCGCACCGCGCGCGCCCAAGCGAAGCCCGAGCCGGCGCTCGAGGAGGCGGCGATGGGCGTCCTGGGGTCCCCACAACGGCGTGGTGACGACCTGACCCTCCGGTACCTGAATCGTAAGCCGATGCCCGTCTTCCATTCATCTCACCGCAGGTCGTAGTCCACGCCGATGCTGACGTAGCGCGGGGGGACGGCACCTGGAAGATCGAGCACCCGCGGATCGAGCATGCGTTTCTCGACCAGCAGCTCCAGCGCCTCCGGGTAGCCGCCCTGCTCGAGACGGTACAGCTCGAGGGCGTTGCCGATGACGACGAGGCGATTGGCGCGCACCCGCGCGCGGGCCTCGGTCGCGACCTGCTCAGAGTTGTTCTTCAGCTCGATGCGCGACCAGGGCATCCACATCGCCGCCGCCACCACCCCCCCGAGCACGACGAGGTTGACGACCCCCTTGGTGAGCAAGCCCACCCAGTCGACGCCGCGCTTGCCGCGCCCAGGCGCCTCTTGTGCCTTCTTCAGCCGAACGGGGGCGATGAAGCCCTCGTCGATCAACGTCACGAGCGACTTGCAGGTCTCGAACTCGCCAAGGCGGCTCATCTCGATCAGCCGGTAGACGGTCCGCTTCCCGTCGACGATGCTCAAGACTCGGCGCTCACCCCGGCCGAGATTCGAAGCCGCCCCGAGCTGCCCCTTCTTGACCGGCGCGGCCGTCCCCCCGGCGTCGACGAACTCGCTGAACGCGTCGTCGAGGATGCGCTCGAGGGCGTCGGCCTCAGACTCCGCGTCTTCCAAGGCGCGCAGCGTCTTGAAGACGAGATCGTAGTTGTTGATCTTGGCCCGGATCAGCGGCCACTCGTCCAGCATCCGAAAGCCCTCCATCAGGATGCTCTCGGAGGTGATCGGCGTACCGGAGGGGCGCGCGAAGTTCGGGGGCTTGCTCTCGAAGCGGTACTTTCCCTGCTTCCACTCGAAGAGCCGGTAGAGCGACTCCCGCATCTGCAGTTCGGTGAACTCGACGAGGTCTTCCTGCCGGATCGCGCCGCCCTCGACCAGGACGTCGCCCACCCGCTTCAGCGACTTCTTCTGCGTCTTGAGGGCGGCGCTGAGTTGGTCCTTCGTGACCAGATCAGCGGCGAGCAGCCGACTCCCGATGAGGTCGCGTTTGTCCCGCCGGGAGACGTCACAGCGGATGATCCGCCCGGTGGAGAAGTAGACCTGGATCTCCTCCTCGTCGGGCCCGCCTTCGACGTGCAGGATGCCGGTCTTCGTCTGGCTGCCGATGAGCTGAAGGATCTCCGCGATCCCGAAGTCCGAGAGTGAGCCTTGCAGCGCCATCAGTCGCGGGTCCACGCAAAGGCGCGCCAGGCGCCGTGCAGCCACAGCAGGGCCAAAAGCCCCAGGAGGGCGTACACGCCGTAGGACTGGCCGCGCGGCGGAGGCATCACCGGCGAGAAGAGGACCCCGTCGGGCATGATCAGCCGCATCGCGATGTAGATCGCGGCCCCGGCGAAGACGATCCCCGTGAGCACGCGACCGCGAACCAGCGCCCCGAAGCCGGGCAGGACCAGGCCCGCGACCCGCGTCCCCCAACGCCGGACGCTCTGGAAGCGCGCCACCGCGAGCTCCTTCTCGAAGCGGATGCGCCGATCGACGGGGATGTTCCTCACGAAGAGGTTCACGCATTGCTCGCACATCGGGTTCTCTGGCGGGCCGTCGACGACGAAGACCTCGGCGGCACGCCCGCAGCGCGAGCACGGCCAGGTGAGCCGCAGGCGCTTGCGCAGGCCAAAGGTCCCCACAAAGACCAACATGAGCGCGCCGGCCCCGATGGGTGCGGCCATCTCCGGGACAGGTCCGGCGAGGACCACCCAGACGCGGTGGGCGAAGGGCGTCGGCGCGAGCACGTTCGACAGCGCCCGACCGGTGAGCACGTCGGCGGGCAGGTCCATGTCGACCACGTACCGATTGAGCTGGCGCGCGTCGTCGTCGCTCCAGGCCGTGACCCGCTCCGTGTCGAGGGCCGTCGCCTCCTGCACGGTCCGCTTCGCCGCCTCCTCCTCACCCGTCGCGAGCTGCAGGCGGTGCATGTTGAAGACCGGCTCCGGGGCCCTCGGCGCGAGCTCGCGCGCCCGCTCGTATGCCGCCGCCGCCGCCAGCGGGCGCCCGGCGGCGAGCTCGACGTTGCCCAGGTTGTTGTACGTCACCGCCGAGGCCGACTTCGAGTCGAGCTCGCGCGCGGACGACGAGAGCAAGGTGCGCGCCTCGTCGAGCCGACCCTTGCGCTTGTAGGCGAGGCCGAGGCTCGCCCGCGCCTCCCAGTCGTCGGGGTCACGGGCCACCGTCGCCTCCACCGTCGCGGTGGCTCGATTGTCGTAGGGGTTGAGGTTCAGCGCGTGGATGGCCTGTTCGAGCCCCGTGCCGGCCTCGCTCAGCCGGTCGGCCATGCGCAACAGCCAGGGCGTCGCGCCCAACCCCAACACGAGCAGCACGCCAATCACCCGCTCCGCCCGGGACTGATAGCCCCACAACAGCCCGGCGACCGGGAGCACCAACAGCAGCGGCCCAAAGCCGAAGATCAGCGGAAACAGGCCGATGACGACGCCCCCGGCGAGGATGACGAACTTCGCCATGCTGGGAAAGACGTGGCCGAGGTCGTGGTAGACGTTGAGCCCATAGCGAACGGTCTGAGCGACCAGGAAGACGCACCCCAGGACGGCCAGCAGGGCGAGGGCCGACAGGGCCGCGTCGCTGACCAGGAGCATGCGTCGCTGGAAGTCTGCGAGGCGAGCCCGAAACGCGCTGACGAAGTGCGGTAGCCAGACGTGGGCCGACAGCGGGAACTGGTCGCGCTCGAGCCGCGCCCGGGCGTCCGGGATCTCCGGGAGTCCCGGGGCCAGCGACTCGGCGTCCGCCACCCGCGCCCGCGCCGCCCCCGCGTCGTTCGCTTCCAGGGCGGTCTCGCCCTCCCGAAGCAACGCGATTCCGAAGCTGTCGAGGCGACGAATACCGGTGTCGCGGCGCATCCGCAGCACGCGCTGGAGCAGCTCGTCGGCACGCTCCGCGTCGCCCTCGGCCAGGGCCGACCGACGCAGCTTCCAGGTGTTGGCGAGTTGGCGGTAGCCCCCGGTCGTCCGTGGCAGCTTCACCTTCGGATCGACGGGCTCCGCCGCGGCGCCGCCGTCCGCCGCGGGCGGATCGGCAGCGAGCGCCGGACCCGCGAGGGATAGTAGAAGGAGAACTGGGAGTCGGCGCATCCTGGCCAGCGGTTCCGTGCTTGCGCGGCGTAGGCCGCGTATCCCCAGTCCGGTTAGCATGAAAGAGCGGTCCGAGCCACCTTCCACGGCGCGGCCCCCGCGTGGTACAGCGAAGCGCAATGTCGTCGCGTTTTCCCACCGAGACCGAGCGCGCTCGCCGCCGAGCGCTCGACGCGCTCCTGGATGAGGGCCTCGTCTACGTGCACCTCGACGCACGTCGCCCGGGCGTCGTCGTACCCGACCACCTGGCGGGCGACGCCGCGTTGGTCCTCAAGCTGAGCCACCGCTTCCACCTCGACACCTTCGAGGTCGGCCCGCTCGACGTCACCGCGAGCCTTAGCTTCGGTGGGCAACGGTTCTGCTGTGTGCTGCCCTACGAGGCGATGTTCGCCTTCTCCACCGACGAGCAGCCATTCGTCGCCTTCTACCCGGACGCCGCCCCCGAGGAGGTCACCGACGCCCTCGCGGTCGCGATTCGCGCGGCTCCGGAGCCTGCGCCTGCGCCAGCGCCAGAGCCCACCGACGAGCAGGTGGAGCACAAGCCTCGTCCCGTGCTGCGCCTCGTCAAGTGAGTGACACGGCCCCGCGCCGACGCACAGGCCCGCTCTGGCGCGCCTATCGCGCCGTGTACTGGGTGTTCACGATCGGCCTCGGCGCGAGCGTCTCCCTCTCGGTGACCTACCACGCCATCCAGGCCGCTGGCGGCGGCGCGACGACGGACGCCGCCAGCTCCGGGGCCGATTGCGACGCCGATCTCGACCGCCTCTACGCCGCCGTGCGCGGCGAGGGCGCCCGCTTGATGGCCGCCCCCACCCCGAAGATCGCCGAGACATGGCACGAGTGGTCCGCCGGCTGGCGCGCCGAGTACGAAGGCATGCGCGCCCGGTGCACCGCGAGCGGCGCCCCCAACCGTGAGGCCACCCGCAAGCGCGCAAAGGATCTCGAGCGGGTCCACCTCGCCTACACGACGGCCATCCGGGGCTTCATCGACGTCGGACGCAGGCCCCTCGAGCGCATCCACGCCCGCCCCGGCCACCGACCGTAGGTCACCCCAACGTTGGGGGTCAGGCGCCTACTTGTTCCGCCGCAGAGCATTCCACCGACGGCGGGCGCGCGGCTCGAATTGGTGCTTGGTGTGCGCCTCCAGGAAGCGCTGGTAGAGGTTCCTCGCCGTGCGCTTCTCCCCCATGCGGTCGAAGGCGTAGGCCAGGTGGTAGCGCGCGTCGGCCAGCGTCTTTCGGGGATGACGGAAGGAGAGGGCTTTGCGGAGGAGCTCGGCGGCGCGCGGGAAGTCCTTCATCCTCAGCGCGCTCATCCCCTGGAAGTAGAGCAAGGTGCCGAGATACTTCGGCTCCTCATTGTACTCGAGGGACTTCAGAAAAGCGTCGTCGGCCTTGTCGAAGCTGCCTTGCTCGAACAGCTCGCGGCCGCGGTCGTACTTGTCCTGCGCCACCTCGGCCTTGAAGCGCTGGATGAGGTCTTCCAGGAGCCCCGCGAAGCGCACCCGGCGGAGGCGGCTGAACTTGGCAACCGCCTGCTCCTTGTTGCCGTCACGCACGAGCCGCTCGAACTCGAGCAGCTCGCGCTCGATCTGCTTCCACTGCCCCAACTCGGCCTCGATCTCCGAGATCCGAAGCTTGTAGTCCGCCTCCGTCTTGGCGAAGAGCGCCCGATCAGAGGCGTACTTCTCGAGGCGCGCGTCAAAGCTGAGGTAGAGCCCGCCGGCGATCAGGACCACGAAGATGAAGTAGGCGGCGACCGAGTTGATGAAGCTCTTCCGGTCCTGGCGACCCTGCGTCTCGGTGATCGCCTTGACCTCGGCGGAGAGGTTCTTGATGACGTTGTCGGTCTTGATCGTGACGTTGCGCGTGTTGACGACCTCCTCGCGGAGGCGCGCCAGCTCTTCGAGGACAACGTCGGTGTGGTCGGGCTGCATTCAGTCGAGAGCGTGCGCTCGATCAGGGACCCGCGTCGAGGTTGTCGCCGGCTCCGGCGTCCAGAGCCGCACCGCCGCCGCCGCCGCCACCGGCGCCGCCCCCCGAGTTGTCGATGCCCACCTCGACCTGGAACTCGACGAAGACATCAGCCCCCGCGGGCGGCGGGTCGCGCAGCTTGACGGCGGCGCCACCGGGGCAGCCGCCCTCCTCGAGGAACAGCTCCCACTCACCCTGCTCGCGGCTCAATCGCCGGATGCCCAGGTCCTCCTGGGCGCAGTTGCCGCCTTGCTCGATGGACGTCGTGCATTGGACCTGCACGTCGATCTGGTAGTGATCGGTGTTGGCCCGCTCCCCCGCGTTCTCACAGGAGCGCGGCCCGGCCTCGGTGGGGACGGTGCACGCGGGCGGCTTGTCGAGGCAGTAGGTGCCGATGATGTTGGCGACCCGCTCCTTGATCCGCTCGAGCGGCTCCGAGAAGTCGTCGACACAGATGTGGACGCACTCCTCGCTGTCACCCTCGGTCCCCGCCGGGCAGCCGATGCCGTTCTCATCGAACATCTCGGTGAGCTGCAGGTAACGACGCCCGGAGAAGGCCTGCCCGTTGGCGGACTCGCACGACGGCTGGATCGTTCCCCTGCAGCGCCCCTCCGGGCAGCACACGTCGTTGGACACATTCGAGTCGTAGGCCGGCGAGTCGGGATCGCAGGCCTCCGGCGTGGGGCGACCCGGGTTGTAGGTGATCTCGAAGCCGCTCTCGGTGTAGTCGCGCAGCCCCACCACCGACGCCACGACGATCTGCTCCAGCGGCTGTGGCTTCAGGCCGACGAGGAAGTCGCGGTAGTCCTGGATGGGCGTGAGCGTGCTGCGCTCCCACTCGCAGTTGCTGTTCTCGCTGCGCGAGATGACGCAGCGCTGGAGCCGGCAGTCGTTGGCGGAGATCCCGCCGCACTCGCTCTCGAAGCACTGCGCCGGGCTGCCCTCGCAGAGCTCGCGATCCTGGTAGCCGTCGGGGATGCCGTCCGAGTCGCGGTCCGTCGCGCCATACTTGCAGATGGCCAGCTTGCTCGCGGCGGGGTTCGACGCCGGGTCGGAGCAGTCGTCCTCGTCGGTGACGAAGACCACCACCAGGACCGCGTCGGGGCGAAGGAAGTCCGGGCCCGGATCGTTGACCGGGACCTCGCAGGCCGGGTCGTAGGTGTCGACCTTGCCGTCGTTGTTCGTGTCGAGGCAGCAGACGCCGAAGAGCGCAGAGTTGGGGCCACTGCAGGAGAGGGAGAGGCGCATCGCCTCGAGGCCCTTCTCGAAGCCGTCGCCGTTGGTGCCGAGCGTGGCCAGGCAGCGGAACTTCAGCTCGAGGTCGTCCTTGGCGCACTGCTCTGGGTTGGGGGAGCCGGCGCAGTCCCGGCCGATGTTCCCCTCGCGACCGGACTTGATGATCGTGGGCAACGCGCCCTCGTTCACCAGATCGACGCAGGCGTTGGTGTCGGGCGCCAGCGCGTTGCCGTCCTCGTCGCGGCAGTTGAGGGACGGCACCGGCGGCGCGGGCTCCTTGAGGAAGCGCCCCATCTGGTTGTTGGGCCCGTGCATGTCGGTGCTGATGACCGCGATGCGGTAGTCCGCCGCCGAGCCCAGCTCCTCGAAGAGGAAGTCGGAGAAGGCGCGGAAGTTGCGCGTGAGGTTGCGCTGCTCCTCACACATGGACCCCGAGTTGTCGACCAGGAAGAGGAAGTCGATCTTCGTCTTCGCGGGCAGCCGGTTCTCCTGACGGTTCACCGCCGTGACCACCTTGTCGAGGGGCTCGACCGGGTGGTTGTTGCAGGCTGGGCCCACGAGGGCCAACGCCGGAAGGATCAACAGTCGTCGCATCGGCGCCGTACCTCTCTCGAAAGCGCGGGCAAGTCAACCACGGGCCCCCGCCCGAGTCAATCGACGCGCGGTCCCGATTTCCCTGTGTTTCCACGCTACTGAAGCGGTCGCATCCTGGGGAGTGCAGCTTCCGGCACCCCCCAGACGGGGTGGCTACAACTCAGCGGAGGCCGCCGCGCGCATGTCCACCCGCCCGCCCAACAAGAAGACGGCGCCGAAGCTCACCTGCACCAGCAGCTGCGTGACGTGGAGCATGACGGTGTAGAGCGCGATGTTGGCGCGGCTCGTGTCGGAGAGAATCAACAACGCGAAGCCACCCTTCAACGCGAGCTCGAAGGTCCCCGTGAAGCCCGGCCCCGCGGGGATCATGATCCCGACGACCAGCACCGCGAGCAGGGCGAAGCCGCCGACGTAGGTGAGGTCGGGGATGTGGCAGGCCACCGCCATGATCTTCATGCCCACACCCAACAGGGCCCAGTAGACGACGGTCATCGCCAAGAAGAGCACCAGGCGCCGCCTGTCGGGCAGCACCTTCAGGCCGTCGAGGAAGGCCTCGAGCAAGGTGATCAGCTTCGCCGTGAGGCCCTCGTGGAACCGCACCCCGATGGCTCGGCACAGCGCCACCGTCTGGGCCCGTCGGTGATGGGCGGCGACCAGCACCACCAGCGCGGTGACGAAGACGACGCCCGCCAGATACGCGCTCGCACGAACCGCGGCGACGGCCGGGTTGTCCGAGGGCGGGAGCAGCGCCAGGAAGACGAAGAAGAGCGCCACGAAGAGCAGCCCGTCGATGACCCGCTCGACGACGACCGTCGCCAGCGCCCCCGAGGCGGTGACGCCCCCCTTCCCGCGCACCAGGTAGGGGCGCACGAGCTCCCCCAGGCGCAAGGGGAAGACGATGATGCACATGTAGCCGACGGAGCCCGCAGAGACGATGTCGCGCCACCGGATGGGCCCCAGGGCGCGCACCAACACGCCCCACCGGACGATGCGAACCGCATGGGCGAAGGCGAACAACCCCAGGTAGAAGCCCACCATCGAGGTGTCCACCGAGCGCAGCCGATCGCCGAAGCCACTCCAGTCCTCACCGCGGAAGGCCAGCCACACGAGGACCGCCCCGATGGCGATCGACACCACGTACTTCCAGAAGAAGCTCATGCCAGCATCTTCGCCGGAAGTCGTCGCATGAGGCGGTCCCGATGGTCTGCGGAGATCCGCCGACGGAGCTGCTTCAGGACCGGGCGCACGATCTTGTTCAGCTCCCGGGGCGAGTGGCAGTCGGTCGCGACCAGATCCGCGATGTCCTCCGTGACCAGGGTCCAGGCGGTCCGCTTGATCGTGCGCCCGAAGGTGCCCGCCAGCGAGCGGAAGCTGACCTGGATGAGCGCTCGCCCGGAGGCCAGCCGCTCGAGCCGAGGTACGTCGTCGTGAAAGGGCTCGCAGCGCTCCGGGTGCGCGAGCACGGGGTAGTAGCCAGCGGCGCCCACCTGGAAGAGCGTGTCCGCCATCGTCGCCGGCATGAACGCCTCCGGCAGCTCGACAAGGACGTAGCGGCTGCCCCCCAGCGTCACGACCTCACGCGACGTCACGTCGTGGTGGAACCGCGACCCGAAGGCGTACTCGGCCCCCCACCGCAGTTCAATCTCCACTCCGGCCGCCTCCGCCGCCTCGCGAACCTGCTCGCAGAGCCCCTCGATCCGGTCGGGGCCGTAGGTATGGCGCTCCGAATCGTAATGGGGCGTCGCCACCAGCCGCGCGAAGCCCAGCTCCGCCAATCCCCGCATGATCTCGACGCTCGCCCCGATATTTCGGGCCCCATCGTCAATCCCGGGGAGCACATGGAGGTGCAGGTCGTGGTAGCCTTCCTCCCGCATCTTCCTCCCAAATATTGACTTGCCAGAGGGGCGAAACATAATCGGCATGATGCCGGGCGAGAAGCGCAAGATCATGATCCTTGATGACAACATCATCAGCCTCATGATCGCCGAGGAGTTGTTGGTCTCCCACGGGTACGACGTGGTGAAGATGTCTGCGCCCCACGGCTGCATCGCGAAGCTGGACTACGAGATGCCCGACGTCCTGCTCGTCGACACCGCGATGCCACGCCTCGCCGCCGACGATCTCCTCGAGACCATTCGCAACTCCACCGAGCACGAGGACCTCATCGTGGTCCTCTACTCCGACCAAGAGGCCGACGAGTTGGAGAAGGTCTGCCACGCCAAGGACATCAACGGCTACTTCTGCAAGTCGATGGATGTCGCCAAGCTCCCCGAGTTCATCGACCGATTCTTCTGAACAGTTGACGGCTTCTTCTGAATAGTTGACAGGGCGCCCGCCCTGGACGTACAAACCGCCCCCTTGGGGCGCCGTAGCCAAGTGGTAAGGCAGAGGTCTGCAAAACCTCCATTCAGCGGTTCGAGTCCGCTCGGCGCCTCCCCTTCTCTTCCTCGACCAACGACAGGCAGGCGGCGACCGCGCCTTCGAGGTCGAGGTGCGTCGTGTCCACGACGACGGCGCCTTCGGCCTTGGCCAGCGGGGCGACGGCGCGGGTGCTGTCCTGGTGATCGCGGGCGCGGATCTCCTCCTTGACGGTCTCGAGATCCGCGGTGGCCCCCCGCTGCCGTAGCTCGAGCAGGCGCCGCTCGGCCCGCGCAGACACGCTGGCCGTGAGGAAGATCTTCACCGCCGCGTCGGGGAAGACCACGGTGCCGATGTCGCGGCCGTCGACGACGGCGTCGGTCGCGCGCCCAACGCGACGCTGTACGTCGAGCAGGCCCGCGCGGACCTCCGGCACGGCGCTGTAGACGCTGGCGGCGGTGCTCATCTGCGGGGTGCGGATGGCCTCCGAGACGTCTTCGCCTTCGAGCAGCACGCGACTCGCCTCGAAGCGCAGATCGAGCTCGGCCACGAGGGCCCCCAAGGCCGAGCCGTCCCCCGGAGGGATGCCGGCGCGCGTCGCGGCGAGGGCCACTGTGCGGTAGATGGCGCCGGTGTCGAGGCGCGCGAAGCCGAGGCCGCGGGCGAGGCGACGGGCGACGGTGCTCTTGCCCGCCCCCGCGGGGCCATCGATGGCGACGATCACGGGCCCTCCAGGTGGGCGCGCAGCGCATCGAAGAAGCCCGGGTAGGACACGCTGGCGCAATCCGGGTCGTCGAGCTCGACCTCGCCTCGGGCCACCAACCCGGCGACGGTCAGGGCCATCGCGATGCGGTGGTCGGCGTGGGCGCGCACGGGGGCGCCACGGAGGGCATCCTGCTGGCCCGCGCCCTCGATCACCCAGCCGTCGGGCGTCGCCTCGATGGCGGCGCCCATCGCGGTGAGCCCCTCGGCCATCGCGGCGATGCGGTCGCTCTCCTTGACCCGCAGCTCGGCGGCGTCGGCGACGCGGGTCTCCCCCCCCGCCCGAGACGCGAGGACCGCGACGAGGGGGAGCTCGTCGAGGGCCCGTAGGGCGACCGTTCCGTCGATGCGGGCGCCACGAAGCTCGCCCCCCTGAATCCGCAGCGTGCCGACGGGCTCCCCACCCCAGACGTCGGTCTGCGTGACCTCGAGGTTGGCTCCCATCGCGCGGAGGGCGTCGAGGAAGCCGGTGCGCGTCGGGTTGAGGCCGACGTGGGTCACGCTGAGATCGCTGCCGGGGAGCAGCGCCCCCGCCGCCAACCAGAAGGCAGCGCTCGACAGGTCGCCCGGCAGGCGCCACTCGGTGGCCGGCAGGCCTTCGGGGGGGTGCAGCCGGGCGGTGGTGCCCTCGCGCTCGATGAGGACGCCGAGGTGGCCGAGCATTCGCTCCGTATGGTCGCGGCTCGGTCCGCGCTCGCGCACCTCCGTGACGCCGTCGGCCGTGAGGCCCGCGAGGAGTGCGGCGCTCTTCACCTGAGCGCTGGCGAGGCCGGTGTCGACCCGGGCGCCGCGGAGCGCGCGGCCGCGCACGCGGACCGGAGGGTGGTCGCCCTCGGGCAGCTCGAAGCAGGCGCCGAAGGGCTCGAGGACCCGCGTCACCCGGGCCATCGGGCGCACGCGGAGGGACTCGTCGCCGTCGAGCACCGCCTCCAGCCCCGGCTGGCCCGCGAGGACGCCGCACATCAACCGAATCGTGGTCCCGCTGTTGCCGCAGTCGAGCGTCGCCGCCGGCTGGCGCAAGCCCCGGAGACCGCACCCGTGGATGCGCAGCGTCGTGCCCTGCTGCTCGACGGTGGCCCCGAGGGCTTCGACCACGCGGCGGGTGCTGGCCAGATCGGCTCCGCGCCCGAGACCGCGCACGGTGCTTGCGCCCTCGCCCAACGCCGAGAGGATGCACGCCCGGTGACCGACGGACTTGTCACCGGGGACCTGTACGACGCCGCGCAGCTTCACGGGCCCCTCATACCACGCAAGAGCTCCGCCTCGCTCGTCACCGAGACGAAGGGCACCGGGTGGGGCGGCGCGCGGTGCACGGCGGCCAACGCGCGCAAGAGCTCGCGGCGCCCCAGGGGCAGCCCGCGCTCGGCCCACGCCTGGGCGCCACGCCACGCCGCCTCATGCGGATCTCCGGTCAGCATCGCCCGCATCACGGCGGGCACGTCGTCCGAGCCGAGACCCGCGGGGGCGCGGGAGATCACCCAGGTCGGGCCGCCGAAGGGCTCCATCCCCCACCCCGTCGCCGTCACCGCTGCGACCCTCGACGCTTGCTCGGGATCGAGATCCATCCGCACGACCAACCCGAGCGGGACCCCGGTCGCTCCGAGGAGGCGGTCGTGGGCCACCCGCAACGCCGCCGCCCGCGGATCGAGGACCACCAGCGCGTCGGCGGCGGCCAACAGCCACAGCGGGCCGAGCTCACCGATGGGGCGCAGATCCGCGAACGGGATGGTCGCCAGATCCGGGCTCGGACCCAACGCGGGGAGGCCGGGCGTGGGGGGCGGCGCCTCCACGGGTGGCGAGGGCGCCACGCGGGGGGCCGGCGGGACATCCAACAAGGGCGGCTGTACGGCCGGGGGGCGCCGCGCGTGCACCGGGGGCGCGACGGGCCGGGCGCCCAACGAGCCGCGGCGCGCGCTCAGCCGCTCCATCACGTCCAGCACGCGACGTCGGTGGGCGTCGTCGGCGGGCGGCTCGGGGGGGGCGGTCGTCGGCTCAGGGGCCCGCAGCGTGTAGGCGCGGGCGGGCGGCTTCTCCTCGGGCTCGGCCCAAGGGTCGCCTTGCAGCGTCTCCCCGATCGTGCGCGCCACCAGCCGGTGGATCGCGCTGGTGTCGATGAAGCGGACCTCGGTCTTGGCCGGGTGGACGTTCACGTCCACCGCCTCCGGCGGCATCGTCAGGCGCAGCACGACGAACGGATGGCGCCCGCGCTCGAGGCGCGTGCTGTAGGCCGATCGAACCGCCGCGATCATCACCCGGTCGCGCACGAAGCGGCCGTTGACGAAGGTGTGGTAGTGCCGCGCCGTCGCGCGGGCCCCGCCGGGCGGCCCGATCAGCCCCGTCACCGCCAGCGGACCCTCCCGACCGATCGCCACCAGGCCCTCGGTCATCCGATCGCCGAACAGCGCCCGGGTGCGCTCGAGCAACGTCCCGTGGCGTGGCAGCTCGAGGGTGGTTCGGCCGTCACGGATGAATCGAAACGCCACCTCCGGGTAGCACAACGCGAGCCGCTGGACCGCCTCGAGGACGTGGGAGCTCTCGGTGGCGGGCTTCTTGAGGAACTTCCGCCTCGCGGGGACGTTGAAGAAGAGGTCGGAGATCAGGATCTCCGTCCCCGGCGGTCCGCCGGCGTCTCGCACCTCGATCTCTTTGCCCCCCTCCACACGCACCTGCGTCGCGCCGACCGCGTCGTGCTCCCGCGTGCGCATCGAGAAACGGCTCACCGACGCGATCGACGGCAGCGCTTCGCCGCGAAAGCCGAGGGTTCGGATGTGGTGGAGATCGCTCTTGGAGCTCAGCTTGCTGGTCGCGTGGCGTTGGAGGGCCAGACAGGCGTCCTCGCGGCCCATCCCGTGGCCATCGTCAACGACCCGCAGGCGCTCGACGCCGCCGGCGGCGATCTCGACGGTGATCGCGGTGGCGCCGGCGTCGAGGGCGTTTTCGAGGAGTTCCTTGGCGACGCTCGCGGGTCGCTCCACCACTTCGCCGGCGGCGATCTGGTTGGCCAGGGTGTCGTCGAGGACTTGGATGCGACCCACGCGGGGACGCTTACCGGAGGTCGAGCTCCACGTCGAGGTCCTTGGCCGCCCGCGCGAGCAGATGATCGCCGCGTGACCCCGAACCTCCGGCCATCGCGACGGAGGCTCGCAGATAGATGGGCACCGTGGTGTCGGCGTAGCGGAAGCTGCTGAGCGCCACGTGGCGGCGCAGCTTGTCGGCGACGTCCTTCGCCGACACGCTGTCGAGATCGGTGAGCAGCAGCGCGAAGGCGGAGTCCCCGACCCGGCCGATCACGTCGGTGCTGCGCGAGCGCTTCCGCAACACGCTGGCCACGAGGGAGAGCACGTTCTGGGCGGCGAGATCCCCGAAGCGATCGCGCAGCTCATCGAACCGATCGATGACCAGCAGCACGACCGCCACCGGGAGCTGGCAGTCGACCCACGCGTCGACCACCTCGCAGAAGGCGCGTCGACGCATGGTGCGCGTGAGCCCGTCGAGTCGGGACATGCGCCGCACCTCGGCGGCGTAGGCCTCGTCGAGATCGGTGGTCGCGAGCAAGCGGAAGACGGCGGTGCCCACCTTGAGGAAGCACCCGTGGTAGAGCGGCCCCTCCCGCACCGGGTTGTCGTCGACGAAGGTGCCGTTGGTGCTCCCCAGATCGGTGACGGTGTAGCCGGACGGAGCATACGTGATGCGCGCGTGCTGGCGACTCACCGACGGGTGGGCCACGACGATATCGCTCTCGGGGACGCGTCCGAGGACCTGCACCCCGCTCTCCAGATCGAGGCGGCGCCCGACCTGATCCCCGTAGACCTCCACGAGGCAGGCGGGGCCGACGGCCAGGGTGGGCCGCCCCGCCGGCATGGTGGTCTCCGACGCCGCGGTCGCGACGCTCGGATCGTCGTCGTAGCCGAGATCGACGGTGTCGATGACTGGCTGACGGCCTTTCTTGCGTCGGTCTCGGCTCACGCCCACTTCCTGCGTATCTGTGAGTGAGATAACGACAGGCCGACGCGGTTTCCCAATTCGCGCGAGTACATTCTGACCCGCGGATAATCAGGTGTGCGGTTATGGTTCGAGGGGCGGCTCCGCGACGAGCCGAGCGCGAACCCGCGCGGCCGAGGGGCCGGCTTGGACGACCCCATACCAACTGTAGTAGCCCGACTTGCCCAGGCGCACCCGGTGCTCCCCGGCTGGAAGCCGCACCACGCCCTCGGGGTAGCCATCGAGGCGGCCGCTGAATCGACCATCGACGAAGACGTCCACGTCCCCCGGCTCGCACACGATCTGTAGGAAGCCGTAGCCCGGCGGCGGCGGCGGCAGCTCATCAGCCCGCTGCACCACGCCGCCGCAACCGAAAAGCAGGAGCAGCGCTGCGGTCCGAGCCGTGTTCACGGCAACACCACCGCGATCGCTCCGGGGACCCCCGAGAGCAGGTCCGCGTCGGGCTCGGCGAGTTGGAGCGCCCGGCCCTTGACGACCGCCGTGGCCTCCCGGGGTCGCGCTCCGAGGAGAGGCCAGGCGCGAGCCTCGGCCACGGTGCGGAAGAAGGCCACCCCGGTCGCGCCCAGCGGATCGACTGGGAAGCCCGCCTTCACGGTACGCTCGCCGGCGCGAAGGACCAGCCGCAGCCGCGGCTCCAGCTTGCCCTCGACGCGCAGCAGGAGGCCGGTGACGGCGGCGTCGGAGGCCACCGCCGCGGGACCGCGCCCGGCGAGGGCCGCGGGGACCCAATCGAAGGGGACCGAGACGGGCAGATGCACCGTGCCGTCACTGAAGCGGAGGGCTTCGGCGCTGGTGAAGCCATCGAGGGCGTCGCCGCGGCGGGCGTCGAGCTCCGGGTAGCCGGAGAGACGCTTGCCCCGCTCCACCCGCAGCCTCGCGAGGAGCCGCTCGAGCCGAACGCGGGCGTCCTCGCGCGCTACGACGTAGGGATCGCGGGGGGTGAGGGCACCCGTCGGCGACAGGATCTTCGGGGTGCCCACCCCCGTGGCACGGACCACCCGCGCCGTCCAGTCGACCGCCCCATCCTCACTCTTGCGCAGGACCGGCTCGCCTGGGGCCGCGCCGAGGAGGAGCAACGCCAGCGCGACGGCGAGGATAACCCCAACGTTGCGTCGAGGCGTCGAGGGCAGACGCGCCAGAGGTCTGCACCGGCGATTCGATGCAACGTTGGGGTTACTCCCACTCAATCGTTGCGGGCGGCTTGCTCGAGATGTCGTAGACGACGCGGTTGACGCCTGCGACCTCGTTGATGATGCGGGTCGACATTCGGCCGAGGACCTCATGGGGGATGGGGTACCAATCGGCGGTCATCCCGTCCAGTGACGACACGGCGCGCACCGCCAGCACGTTCTCGTAGGTGCGGTCATCACCCATCACGCCCACCGAACGCACGGGGAGCAGCACCGCGAACGTCTGCCAGATCGCCCGGTGCAGGCCGGCGTTTTTGACCTCCTCGCGCACGATGAGATCGGCGTTGCGCAAGACGGCCAGGCGCTCGGCGGTGACCTCACCCAGGATACGGATGCCGAGCCCCGGCCCCGGGAAGGGGTGGCGCCACACGATCTCCTCGGCGAGACCCAGCTCCAGCCCCGCGGCGCGGACCTCATCCTTGAAGAGCTCGCGCAGCGGCTCGCAGATCTCCAGGTTCATGCGCTCCGGGAGCCCACCCACGTTGTGGTGGCTCTTGATCACGGCGGCGGGGCCGCGGACGCTGACGCTCTCGATGACGTCGGGGTAGAGCGTCCCCTGGGCCAGGAAGCGCGCGTCCTCGATCCCGCAGGCGACCTCCTCGAAGACCTCCACGAAGACCCGGCCGATGGTCTTTCGCTTGACCTCTGGATCGGTCACCCCGGCGAGCTCGGCCAGGAAGCGGTCGGCGGCGTCGACGTGCCGCAGATCGTAGCCGGAGTTGGAGAAGAGGCGCACGACCTCTCCGGCTTCACCGGCGCGCAGCAGGCCGTTGTCGACGAAGACGCAGGTGAGCCGGTCGCCCAGGGCCCGATGGAGCAGCGCCGCCGCCACCGCCGAGTCGACCCCACCCGAGAGACCGCAGACGACGCGGGCGTCTCCGACCTGCGCTTGGATGCGGGCCACCGCCTCATCGACGAAGCTCGCGGGGGTCCAGTCCCCTCGCAACCCGGCGATGTCGAAGAGGAAGTTCCGAATCATCCGAGTGCCGCGCGGGGTGTGCACGACCTCCGGGTGGAACTGCACGCCCCAAATGCGGCGCTCACGATTGGCGACCGCCGCCACCACCCCGTCGTCGCTCTTGGCGAGGACGCTGAACCCCGGCGCTGGGCGCGAGACGTGGTCGCCGTGGGACATCCAGACCTGAACGCGCCGCTCTTCGAGGTTGGCGAGCAGGGCGCCGGTCTCGTCCACGTCGATCCACGCGCGCCCGTACTCGCGGCGGACGGCAGGCGAGACCTCCCCACCGAGGGTACGAGTCAGCACCTGCAAGCCGTAGCAGATGCCGAGGATCGGCACCCCAAGATCGAGCAGCTCCGTGGGGAACGCGGGCGCGTCGTCGGCGGTGACGCTCGCTGGACCACCGCTCAGAATGATCGCGTTGGGACGGCGCGCGCAGAGCTCAGCGGGATCGGCGTCGAAGGGGACGATCTCGCAGTAGACGCTCTGCTCTCGCACGCGGCGCGCGATGAGCTGCGTGAACTGGCTGCCATAGTCGAGGACGAGGACGGTCTCGTGAGTCGCCATCAATCGATCCGATAGTTGGGAGCCTCCTGCGTCACGACCACGTCGTGGACGTGGGACTCGCGCAGGCCGGCCGAGGTGATCTTGAGGAAACGCGCCCCGGTTCGCAGGGCGTCGATGTCCGCGCTCCCGGTGTAGCCCATGCCGGAGCGCAGGCCCCCAACGAGTTGGAAGAGGGTGTCGGCGAGTGGCCCCCGGTACGGGACGCGACCCTCGATGCCCTCGGGGACGAGCTTCCGCTCGTCGGCCCCCTCCTGGAAGTAGCGATCGCTGCTGCCCTTCTTCATCGCGCCGATGCTGCCCATGCCGCGGTACGCTTTGTAGGTGCGGCCCTGGTAGAGGACGACGGTGCCCGGCGCCTCGGCGGTGCCTGCGAGCAAGCTGCCGACCATCACCACGTTGGCCCCCGCGGCGAGGGCCTTGACGACATCACCGCTGAACTTGATGCCACCGTCAGCGATGATCGGGACGTCGTGTTCGGCGGCGGCGGCGGCGCACTCCATGATCGCGGTGACCTGCGGCACGCCCACGCCAGCGACGATACGCGTGGTGCAGATCGAGCCTGGACCGATGCCGACCTTGATGCAGTCGGCGCCTGCCTCGATGAGGGCGAGGGTCGCCGAGGCCGTGGCGACGTTGCCGGCGACCACTTGCAGCTCGGGGTAGTGCGTCTTGATGTCGCGCACCGCGCTGAGCACGCCTGCGCTGTGTCCGTGGGCGGTGTCGACGGCGACGACGTCCACCCCCGCTCGAACCAAGGCGTCGACTCGCTCGAGCCGATCGGCGCCCACGCCCACCGCGCCCCCCACCAGGAGCCGGCCCAACTCATCGGTGGTCGCGTGCGGGTGCGCCTGCGCCTTCTCGATGTCCTTGATGGTGATCAGCCCACGCAGGCGCCCGTCGTCGCCGGTGACCAGCAGCTTCTCGATGCGGTGCTCGTGGAGCAGCTCCTTGCAGGTCTCGGCGTCGATCCCCTCCCTGACGGTCACAAGCTCGGTGGTCATCAGCGCCGAGACGGCGCGGTTGACGCGGCGCTCGAAGCGGATGTCGCGGTGCGTCAGGATGCCCACCGGATAGCCATCCTTGACCACCGGGAGACCGCTGATTCGGTGCTCCTTCATCAGCCGCACGGCGTCGCCGAGCGGGAGATCGGGATCGATCGTGACGGGATCGACGACCATCCCCGACTGCGCCTTCTTCGTGGCCTGCACCTCGAGGGCCTGGTCGGCGATGCTCAAGTTCTTGTGGACGAAGCCGAGGCCACCGGCGCGCGCCATCGCGATGGCCGTGGCCGACTCGGTGACGGTGTCCATCGCCGAGCTGACGATCGGGATGCCCAGCCGAAGCGTTCGCGTCAGCCGCGTCGCGGTGTCCACCTGGGCGGGCAGGACCTCGCTGTAGGCGGGCTCGAGCAGCACGTCGTCGAAGGTCAGGCACTCACGGATGCGGCGTTCCATACGGGGCTCCCGGCGCAGAGGGCCGCGAGGATAGTGAGCGCGTCCCGGCGCCGCAACGCCCCATTCCCCACCATTGAAGGCTCACCGACCCTCCCGACGCGATAGGGTTCCGCCATGTGGCTCCTGTTGTTGGGGGTGAGCGTCGGCTCGCTGCACGTGCGTTGCCCCCACTACGGGGCGACGGTGCTCGTCGACCGGCGTCCGGTCGGCCGCGCCCCGCTCGCGCCACTCGAGGTCGCCGCGGGCTTGCACCTGGTGGAGGTGCGCGCCGAGTCCCGCATACGCTGGCGCCGACTGGTCTTCGTCGCCCCCGGCTCGACGGTCGCGGTGGACGCCGGGTGGCAGCGCGAGACGGCTCGGCGCCCCGACGCTCGAGCGCCCGCGCTCGAGCCAGCCTACGACCTCTCCGGGCGCGTCGGTCTCGAGGGGGCGACGCTGGGCGAAGGCCACGATCTCGACGCGACCTACCGGTGGCGATTGGAGGGGGCGCGGGTGGCGACGAACGCCGTGTCGACGGCGGTCGAGATCCGGGGGCGAGGCGACGTCGCCGGCGGGCCGGTGCTCGCCGGTGGACAGACCGCCGACCTCACCGATTCGACGCTCCGCCTGGAGGAAGCGAGGCTGCGCTACCACGGCGGCCGGTGGCGCGCGGACGCCGGCAGGATGTACGCGCAGGGCCCTGGCGTACGGGCCTTCGCGTTCGATGGGGCGAGGGCACGCGCGAGGCTCTCCGAGCTCCGCCTGGCCCTCGGAACCGGGCGCCGCGCCTTCGACGGCGGCTGGCTCGCCCACGCTGGCGTCGCGTGGGCGGAGCATGCCCGCGTGTCGGTCTGGTACGCCGACACGGTGCACGCCGATCTCGGCGGGGTCCTCCCCCTCGCTCCCTTCAGCCTTCGCGCCGACGGACGCACCGTCGGCGCTGCCCTCGCCGACGGTGGCGCGCGCCTCCAGTGGAGCGGTCGGCGCGATGAGGCGTGGGCAGAAGCCCGCGTACGGCGCGGAGTTCGGGGCCCCTTCGAGCCGTCGGTGCCGCCCCTGAGCTGGCGACGCGACGTCGCGGGCTACGAGGGGCGAGCCGGCGGGCGCTGGGGATCCTTGGAGGCCTCGGCCCGCGGCTGGGAGGGTGAGACGCGCTCCTTGACCTCGCGGCTCTCGTGGCTCGGTCCGCTGGGGCTGGGCGCGAGCCTTGAGGGTCTGATGGTCGACGGTGATCCGCTGCTCGCGGGTCGTGCGGGTGGCGGAGTCGACGCGCGGTGGCGAGCCGCCCGGTGGCGACTCGGCGCGCGCGCGGGCGCGACGTGGCTGCGCGCCCTCGACCGTGACCGCTGGCTCCCGGAGGCGAGCTTCGAGGCCACGTTCGCGGTCTCGGGCTCGCTCTCTGTCGGCGCGCGTGCGGTGGTCGCCGCCGTGCACCCGGAGGTCCACCCAGAGGGCGGGCCCCTCGCCTACGGACTCCTCGAGGCCCAGCTCAGATGACGCGGGCGCTCACCATGGTCGCGCTGTTGGCGGCGTGTCAGCGGGTGGAGATCGGCGCCCCGGCCGCCCCGCCCCCCGACCACACCCGCGCGTTCGTCACCGACCACGCCCATCGGACGGACTGCGAGCGCTGCCACCGGGAGGACGCCTGCGCGCGCTGCCACCGCCTCCGCGCCCCGAGGGACCACCGCCCGGGCTTCGCCGGGCCGAGTCACGCCGCCGTCGCCCGCACGGATCCCGCGCGATGCTCGACGTGCCATGTTCGCACCGAGTGCCGGATCTGCCACCCCGATCGGTAGCGCGCGGCATCGTGCACCGCTGGCTCCGTCTATGCGATGCTCGGCCCATGCGTCTCTCGGCCCTGATCATGGCGGCGCTTCTGGCCTGCGACGACGGCGCGGGGCTGGTGCGAGACGCCTCCCCGTCGGGCCGCGACGCGGGGACCGCCGACGCGCGCCCGGACGCGGACGCGCGCAGGCTCTTGCACGTAGAGCCCGACGCGCGGCGCGGCGACGCCGACGGCACCCGCGACCGACCCTTCGCCACGGTGACGGATGCCTACGCCGAGTCCCGGCCCGGTGATGTGGTGCTCCTGCTCGCCGGCGAGTATGAGCCCCCCGACGTGCCGCCCGAGGGCGTCTCGCTGCTCGGTGTCGGGCCCGAGCACGTGCGGATCACCGGCCCGGTGACGCTCGATCGACCGGGGCTGGTCTCCGGTGGGTTCAGCGTCGTCGGCGCCGGCGTCGTGGTGACCGCCGCGACCACGCTGCGTGACGTCCACGTCCTCGGCGCCGAGGGCGTCGGCGTTGACGCGCGCGCCGATCTCACGGCGACCGATCTGAGGGTGATCGACAGCGGCGGCATCGGGATCCTGCTCGAGGGCGCCACCTTTGCGCTGGAGCGGGTCGATGTGCAGCGCGCCCAGGGCGCCGGGGTCCGTTTCGTGGACGCCGAGGGCTCGCTGCGCCAGATCCGAGTCGCGCGCACCGCCTACTCCGAAGCGGAGGCCACCGGGAGCGGGGTCGGCTTCGTCAGCTCGAAGGTGTCGGTGGAGGCGGCCTGGATCCTCGGAGGCGACCGAGGCGTTCGAGTGTCGATGGCGTCCGACGTCCGCCTCGAAGGGCTGCTCGTGCAGGACGCCCATACCGGCGTCAACGTCAGCAACGAGAGCCGCGCGGACCTACGGAATGTGCGCGTGATCGGGTCGGGCGGGGGTGGGCTCTCGGTGATCGACGCGCGCGTCGAGATCGACGGGCTGCTCGTCCGCGGCGCCTCGACCCATGGGGTGCTCGCATCCCGCGCAGTCCTGTCGGCGACAAGCGTCACGGTCGAAGACATCCAGAGTCGAGGCTTCGGGCTCTTCCATGCCCGCGGGGACGTCCGCGAGATCGTCGTGCGCCGGGCGGGGAATGTCGGGGTGCAGATCACCGACGCCTCCGGCGAGGTCACCGTGGAGGGGGCCTTGGTCGAGGACTGCGGCACGACGGGGTTGTCCGTGCTGGGTGACTCCCAAGGACCGGTGATGATTCGCGACCTCGAGGTGCGCGGCACCCGCATCGGAGAGAGCGGGCTCGCGCCGGGGGTGCACGTCTTCGACGCCGGCGCGGGCTTCGAGGGCCTGCGGTCGATGGACAACGCGGGGCCGGGCCTGCTCGCGGAGCGCTCGACCGTCGCGGTCAGCGGCGCCCTGCTGACGGGGAACGGTGGTCCCGGGATGGTGGTCGCCGAGGGCACGCTCACCGCGGTCGTGCGCGACTGCGTCGCGATGAACAACACGGGCGCCGGTCTGCTCTTCGTCTCGTCGATCGCCGACGTCACGGACTGCGAAGCGTCCGGGAGTACGCCGCGGTTGGGCGAGGGTGAGGGAGACGGGGTCGCCGCGGGGTTCAACAGCAGGCTGACCCTGCGGGGGGGGCGTCTCCACGGGAACGCCGGCAGCGGCCTCTCCGTCTCGCTGTTCTCCGAGGCGCAGATGAGCGACGCCCGCCTCGAAGGGAACGGGCGGTTCGGAGCCTACGTGGCCTGTGACGGATCGACCCTCGAGGAGCCGGCGGCGAACGCCTACGCCGACAACGCCGAGGGCGACCGCAACCGGTGCGAATGAGAGGCGCGACGACCCGACTCGCACGATAACGTCGCACCGATCGAACGCGGCGACGTTATCGTGCCAGTTCCTTGACCACCCGCCGGAGGGTCGCGTCGGGGAAGCCGCTGAGCAGGACGTTTCCGGCCGCATCGACGTGCAGCTCTGCGTCCGGTGAGGCGGACCAGTCCACGGGCGCACGGCCCAGAACCCAGAGCCTCTGGTTGCCGGATGCGCGCCAGGCGCGGGTGCTCGGACGGCGCGGGTCGTAGCGGCCATCGACGAGCATGTCGAGCTGGTCCAGCAGCTCGATCGAACCAGCCGGCGCGCCTCCCCCACGCAGCGCCTCGAGCGGATAGCCCGTAAACGCCATCAAGGACACGCCGGGCCACGCGCGCCTCAGCCCTCGGGCGCACACCGCCAGGGCCCGAGCCTGCTGGAACGGCTCGCCCCCGGAGAAGGTGACGCCAACGCTCACCTCGGAGCGAGCCCGGAGGATGCGCTCCACGAGCGCCATCGGCGAGACTCCAGAGACGTCCTCCGCGTCGCGCGGGTGGGTCTGCGGGTTGAAGCAACCGGGGCAGGCCAGATCGCAGCCCTGGACCCAGATGACGACCCGGCGGCCCGGGCCGTTGACGCGTGAGTCCGGCGCGAACCCGGCCAGGCGCACCTCGCTCGTGACGTCGGTCGGCATGGGGAAATCGTGTGCCCTCTGCGCTTTCTGCGCAACAGCCGCGCGATTTGTCCGAAAGAGGGGAGTGAACCCACCACGGAGAAGACCCATGCACGCCAACGTCCACGCGATCCATCGACCGCCCTCCCCCACCCTCGTCGGCGCGAGCCGTCCGATGGTCGAGCTGCGGGCGCGCATCGAGCGCATCGGGGCCTCCGACGTGCCGGTGCTGGTCCGCGGGGAGACCGGCGTCGGCAAGGAGCTGACGGCCAGCGCGCTGCACGCCGCGTCGAATCGAGCCATCGGGCCGTTCGTCCCCGTGAACTGCGGCGCGCTCCCTCGGGACCTGGTGGAGGCCGAGCTCTTCGGCGCCGAGCCGGGGGCGTTCACCGGGGCGCGGCGGCGCCCGGGCCTCGTGGCGGCGGCGCACCACGGCACGCTCTTCCTCGACGAGATCGGCGACCTCCCGCTGCCGGCCCAGGCGGCGCTGCTGCGCGTGCTCGAGACAGGCCAGGTCTGCGCGGTCGGCGACCATCGGCCCAAGCGCATCGACTTTCGCCTGGTGAGCGCGACCCACCGGGACCTCGCGTCGATGGTCGAGCGCGGCCACTTCCGCCTCGACCTCTACCAGCGCCTCGCCGGCATCGTGATCCGGGTGCCGCCCCTGCGCGAGCGGTCTGACGACCTGATCGATCTGGCGTCGACCCTCTGCGGCTCGGCCGTCGCGCGCCTCACGCCGGACGCGTGGAACGCGCTGCGCGCCTACGCGTGGCCCGGGAACGTGCGGGAGCTCCACAACGTCCTTCGCGCCGCGCTGGTCTGCACCGATGGGCTGATTCGCGCGAGCGATCTCGAGCTCCGGCCGCTCGTGCCCAAACGCGCGCTGGCCGAGGTGCTCCCGCTCAAGCTCAACACCGCGCGCTACATCACCCAGATCTACACCCAGTTCGAGGGGAACGCTCGCGCGACCGCCCGCGCACTCCAGATCAGCCCGGGCACGGTCCACAAGCACCTCGCCCTCGCGCTCGAGCTCGCCCTTTGACCGACTCGAGAAGACCGGGAAGCGACGCCGAACGGAGCCGCGGTTTCGCGAGTCGGCGGGATGAAGAGGCGTCCAACGCAGTTGGTTCCAACGGGGCTGACAGCCGACGGCTGAGCGCCCGTCCACGCTGGCGCACAACCCCATGGTGGCAAACGCTCTTCTGGGTGCATATCCCGATTCTGACGGAGGGAGTGTGGAGGGCTTTCAGCACTCAG
>CAYOBQ010000043.1:0-52940 GCA_964402225.1 uncultured Nannocystaceae bacterium
CCGGACGCCGCGCCGCCACCACCGGACGCAGCGCCGCCGCCACCGGACGCAGCGCCGCCGCCACCGGACGCAGCGCCGCCGCCGCCCGATGCCGCGCCACCGCCGCCGCCGCCCCCTCCCAACGCGGGGCTCGGCGAGCTGTGGGCCCACGAAGGGGGGGACAAGGTCGCCCAGGAGGAGCTGCGCGCCACCGCGGACGCCGCCGCCGTCCTGAACAACGTCTGGAACGCCAACCGCATCAACCTCTTCGGCTCGCGAAACGAGGTGGTCAGCTTCAACCTCATCCTCGAGGCGCCGGAGCGGGCAGCACGGGACATCGAGGTTCGCTTCGATCGCCTCGAGGGTCCCGGCGGCGCGGTGATCCGGTCCCAGCCCGCCCAAGGGGACGGCGTCTTCGATTGGACCCAGCGCGACATCGAGCTCTTCTATGTGCGCTACCTCGAGCTGCGTGGGCTCAGCGTCTTCGGCTGGGCGAGCTACGACGAGCGCCACGTGCCGGCGCGCATGCGGCGCCCCTTCGACCAGAACTTCCAGGGGCAGGGGGGCTGGCTCGACCGGCCCGACCACAACCGCCACTACCCGGAGATCGCGGTGCCGCTCGAGCTCGAGGGGCGCTTCGACATCCCCCAGGCGCGTAGCCAGGGCGTGTGGTGTGACATCTACATCCCGCGCGACGCCCGGCCGGGTCACTACACCGGCACGCTCACCGTGATCGAGGGTGACTTCCCGCCGCGCCGCGTCACGGTCCGGCTCGAGGTGCTCGACATCACGCTGCCCGACGAGCCCACCGCCAAGACGATGGTGGTGTTGAGCTACTCAAACATCAACATCCGCTACCTCGGCCAGCCGTTCCCGAACCAGGGGCCCATCGGGGAGCAGTCGAAGCTCATCCGCGACCGCCATTGGCAGGTGGCCAAGCGTCACCGGATATCGCTCATAGACGACCTGGCCAGCCCAGATCCAAGGCCCCGGAATCGGCCGCCGCCGGAGTGGATGCCACGTCTCGACGGGTCGCTATTCACGGCGGCGCGGGGCTATCGCGGGCCGGGGGAGGGGCTCGGCAACGGCGTCTTCGTGGTCGGCCTCTATGGCACCTGGCACTGGCGCGGCCAGGGTGAGGCGGCGATGCACCGAAACACCGACGAGTGGCAGAGTTATTTCGACGAGAACTTCCCCGACACCACCACGTATCTCTATCTGATCGACGAGTCCGTGGACTACGCGCAGACGGAGCGATGGGCGGCGCAGCATGCGTCGAATAACGGGCCGGGGCGGGGGCTTCGGAGCTTCGCGACGGGGAGCCTCGCCGGCCTCGAGCAGCGGGTGCCATCCCTCGACACCGTCGCCACCGCCTTCATCCTGGCGAGCGTGGACACGATGGGGTCGATCAACCGCATCCACGACGACGATCGCGAGCTCGTCTTCTATCATGGCTACCGTCCGGCCGGCGGGACCTACATGATGGAGGACGACGGCGTGGCCCTGCGGGTCAATCCGTGGGCGCAGTACAAGTTGGGCATCGACCGTTGGTTCGCGTGGGAGTCGACCTACTACCGGAACTTCCAGGGCGGGCGGGGCGAGACGGACGTCTTCACGCGCGCCCACACCTTCGGCTCGGACCTGCGCAACGACCCCGTCTACGGCCGCAACGGCGTGCTCTACGCCAACAGCGACGGGGTGCTCTTCTATCCCGGCACCGACACGGTCTTCCCCGCCAACAACTACGGCGTGCGAGGCCCGTTCGCGAGCCTGCGGCTGAAGCACTGGCGGCGCGGGCTCCAGGACGTGGAGTACCTCGCGCTCGCGGAGGCGCGTGATCCGAACGCGACGCGGGAGATCATGAACCGGGTCGTGCCCCGCGTGATGTGGGAGTACGGCGTGAGCAACCCGCGGGATCCCACCTACGTCTACACCGACATCAGTTGGTCCACCGATCCCGATGTATGGGAAGACGGTCGCCGCGACTTGGCGAACATCATCCTGGGGAACTGACGCCCTCCAGACGTCTGTGGCCACCGCCTCCGCGGGCTATGGCTCGCGGGTGGCGACGCCCATGAGCAGGAGCGCCAGGTAGCCCGGCACCAGGACGAGGGCGACGGTGCGGACGTTTGCGCCGGCCCGCTCGCTCGTGTCGAGGAAGTAGATTCGCGCATCGTCGGGGGCCCCCAGCAGGCGCCTGTGCTCCGCCAGGAAGGGGAGCTTCTTGCCGCCGCTCAGGTTCACGACGGTGCGCAGATCGGTGCGGAGCCGGCCGGTGACGCGGACCTCCGTCGTGGGTGGGAGCTCGCGCGTGAGGACGATGAGGCGACCTTGGTAGCTGTCGAAGGGCGTGAGGTAGCGGACGCCCTCGGGGCCGTCGAGGCGATAGAAGGCCGGCTCCTCGGGCGCCTTCTCGAACGGGGGGAGCTTCAGGACGCCGCCCGTGGCGGTGTAGAAGCCGGCGGGCACGTCCTCGCCGCCGAGCACGGCCTCGATGGGCAGGACGGGGTAGCCGGTGCGGGCCTCACGGACGAGCATCCAGCCGCCGAAGCCGGCGCCGGCGAGCAGGGCTGTGACCAGGAGGCGCTTCCCGGAGCGGGACAAGACGGCGTCCTTGCGGCTCGCCGCATCGGTGGGGGGCGAGAGCCGGACGAAGCGGAGGCCAGTGACCAGCACGCCGACGAGGGCGGCGAGGAGGAGCGCGTCGCGGCGGAGGGGTCCGCTGCCGAGGAAGTGTGCCAGGCCCCAGGTGAGGGTGGCGCTCGTGGCGGCCATCACCAGCCAGGCGCGGGAGGCGCGCTGCATCGGTCCGGATTCTCGACCCGTGGAGCCCCGCCGGCAACCGTCGTGTGCGAAAGCTTGCGCCACTCTCGACGATTTGGTTGATCCACTCCGAGCCGGTGCTCGTATTCGGCGAACATACAATGCATCCGGGGGGATGATGAGCAGCACGCGTTTGTGGTTGGTTCTGGCGGCTTTGGCCGTTTGTTTCTGGGGGTGCGACGACGCCGTCAGCGACCTGCTGAATCCCGACTCCGGGGTCGATGGCGGGGAGGGCGAAGGGGAAGGCGAAGGCGAAGGGGAAGGTGAGGGGGAAGGTGAGGGCGAAGGCGAAGGCGAAGGTGAGGGGGAAGGTGAGGGCGAAGGGGAAGGCGAGCCACAGACCTGCGAGCGCTATTGCGAGCTGATGGCGCAGAACTGTGGCGACGTCTTCGTCGACAACGACGTCTGCGTTGCCAACTGCGGCCTCTACCCCGACGGTGGGATGGCTGGCGACACCGACGGCAACACGCTTCAGTGCCGCATCTATCACGCGGGGGTGGCCGCCGAGAACGGCGAGCTGCATTGCCCGCACGCCGGCCCCGAGGGTGGCGACATCTGCGGCAGCTACTGCGACGTATACTGCGACGCGATGGACGCGCGCTGCGGCGACGAGTACGCGGACCGCGACCAGTGCATGGCCGCCTGCGGAGCGATCGACGCCGAGGGAGACGTCGGCGCGGTGGACGGTAACAGCATCCAGTGTCGCATCTACCACGCCGGGCTACCGGCGGCGGACGAGCCGGCGACGCACTGCGGACACGCGGGGGCCGACGGCGGTGGCGTCTGCGGCTCCTGGTGTGACCTCTACTGTGACCTGACGGAGGCCAACTGCGACGGTCTCTACGGCGACCGCGCCGACTGCCTGGCCACCTGTGGCCTGTTCCCGGACGACGGCGAGCGCGGCGCGACGGAGGGCAACAGCGTTCAGTGTCGCGCGTACCACGCGGGCGTCGCGGCGGAGAATGGCGAGCTGCATTGCCCCCACGCCTCGGCGAACGGCGGCGCGATGTGCGGCGACTACTGCGAGAACTACTGCCACCTCGCGATGCAGACCTGTGACGGGCTCTACGAGGACGCCGACGCCTGCCTGGCGGAGTGCGCCGCGTTCCCCGTGGGCGAGGAGCATGACGCCGTCGTCGGTGACAGCGTGCAGTGCCGCACCTACCACGCGTCCTTCCCCGCTCTGGTCAACGGTGAGCTTCACTGCCCGCACGCGTCCCCCTCCGGCGGCGCCCAATGTGGTTCGTGGTGCGACGTCTATTGCAACCGCGTCGGAGAGAACTGCGGCGACCTCTACGTCGACCGCGACGCCTGCATGGATTGGTGCGCCGTCCAGCCCGACGGCGGTGACCCCGGTGACGTGGTCGGCGACTCGATCCAGTGCCGCATCTACCACGCGAACCTGCCGGCGGCGGAGAGCGAGGAGGCCGCCGCGATGCACTGCCCCCACGCGTCGCCTTCCGGTGGCAACCAGTGCGGCTCGTGGTGCGAGGTCTACTGCGAGCGCACCTTGGACGAGGCCGGTTGCGACGAGGACAACCAGATGTGGGGCGGTCGAGAGGACATGCGCTGGGGCAACTGCATGGCCGCCTGCGAGGCCTACCCGGCGGACGCCGCCCACGACGTGACGGACGGCAACAGCGTGCAGTGCCGCATCTACCACGCGGGCGTCGCCCAGAAGGACGATGCGCCCGCGATGCACTGTCCGCACGCGTCGTCGAACGGCGGCGGGGTCTGTGGCACGCCGTGCGAGGGCTACTGCAACCAGATGGGCGCCCACTGCGAGGGCGGCTTCAACGACGACCGCGCGAGCTGCGAGGCTGCGTGCGGGGCGGTCGAGGCGACCCTGGACGGCCCCGGTGAGTGGAACGCCGTGATCGGCAACAGCGTCGCGTGCCGCACCTACCACGCGTCCTTCCCGGCGGCCAACGGCCCCGGACAGCACTGCCCCCACGCCTCCCTCGGCGGCGGCGGCGTGTGCAGCCCGGAGGGCGGAGACTGCGCGACCTACTGTGACCTGATGGGCGCGAACTGCCCCGACGTCTACGGCGACGAGGGCACCTGCGTCCTCGCCTGCCTCGACTTCAACGAGGGGGTCGAGGCGTGGGGGGACGCGGGCGGCGACACCCTGCAATGCCGCATCTACCATGCCAGCGGCCCCGCCGCGGGCGCCCCCGAGGACCACTGCCCCCACGCGGCCCCCGACGGCGGCGGTGTCTGCGTCGAGCCCGAAGAGCCGACGCCCTGCGACGCCTACTGCGACCTGATGGCGGACAACTGCGGAGGGGTCTACCCGGACCGCGACGCCTGCATGGCGACGTGCGCGCTGTTCCCCGAGGGTGGTGAACCCAACGAGGACGGCGACGTCGTCGCCGGAAACTCGGTGGAGTGCCGCACCTATCACGCCGGCGTCGCCGTGGAGAACGGTGAGCTCCACTGCCCCCACGCCAGCGCCAACGGCGGTGGGACGTGCGGCGAGTACTGCGAGAACTACTGCCACGTCATCGGTCAGACCTGCACCGGCGACGACGAGGCCTACGCGGACAACGACGCCTGCATGGCGGCCTGCGCGGCGATGCCCGACGACGGCGCGACGGACGCGATCGACGGCAACAGCGTGCAGTGCCGCACCTACCACGCCACCTTCCCCGCGGCGCTCCTCGGCGCCGGCGACCACTGCCCGCACGCGAGCGTCAACGGCGGCGGTGTCTGCGGCGACTACTGCGAAGCCTACTGCGACCAGGCGATGGCCAACTGCGGTGGCGACCAGATCATCTACCCCAACCGCGACGACTGCGTGGCGGCGTGCGGCGCGATGCCGAGCGACGGGGACTGGAACGCCACCGGGGGCAACAGCGTGCAGTGTCGGACCTACCACGCCTCGTCCCCCGCCGCCGGCGCGCCGGCGGACCACTGCCCGCACGCCGGCATCGCCAGCGACGCCGGGGTCTGCGGCACCCCCTGCGAGGCCTTCTGCGACCAGGCGATGGCCAACTGCGCCGGTGACGACGCGCTTTACATGGAGCGCGCGGGCTGTGAGCTCGACTGCGTCGAGATCCCCGCCGACGGGCCCTGGAACGCGACGGCGGGCGACAGCCTCCAGTGCCGCGCCTACCACGCCTCGTTCCCCGCCGCCGGCACCCCGGCGATGCACTGCCTCCACGCGGGTGGCGCCGCCCCCTGCGCCGTCGATTAGCGCGCACCCTCCGGCGCACGTAGACTCCCTGCGTGCGCCGCCTCGCCGTCCTCGCGTTGGTCCTTGCGGGTTGTCTGACGGACGACCCGCCGGAGGGACTGCGCCGCACGCCCGACGGCGACGGGCCGCGGGTCGTCTTCGACCTCGAGGCGCCGTCGATGCCGGATCTCCCACTCCCCAACGACGTGCTGACGCGGGCGGATCGGGCTTCGCCCACGGGGCGCCGGCTCAACCTCTCGCTCGTCGCCGGCACTCGGCTGGAGGAGGCCCTGCGGCGGCAGGCCTTCGAGCTCGATGGGTTCGGGACGTTTGCGCCCATCGCGGTGCGGTTCGACGCCCGTCTCGACGTGCGGGCTCTGCGGGGCGTGGGTCGTGCCTTCGTCGACGATCCCGTGCTGGTGGTCGACGTAGGGGAGGGGGAGCGCTTCGGGGAGCGCTTCGATCTCGACCTCGGTCGGGGTCACTTCCCGCTGGAGCTGCCGTCCCCCGACGCCTACTTCGATCAGGACCCTCGCGCGGGTGCCAGCAACCTGCTCTTCGAGACGGCCGACGAGGACACTGACGGCGATGGCGAGCTCGATGCCCGCGAGGACACCGACGCCGACGGTCGCTTGGACCGCCCCAACACTCTGGACGGAGCGCTGCTGACCTTCTACGAGCGCGAGACGGACACGCTCCTGTTGCGGACGCTCTTGCCGCTGCGCCCCGGGCGGACCTACGCGGTGGTGCTGACGGACGCCGTGGTCGGGGCCGATGGTCGACCCGTCCGCTCTCCCTTCGAGTGGGTCCATCACAACCGGCAGGCCGAGGCGCTGCGGCGTCTACCCGACGCTCTCGCCCAGCACGGCGTCGACATCGAGGAGGTGGCGTTCGCGTGGACCTTCACGACGCAGTCGGTGGTCCGCGACCTCGTCGAGCTGCGTCGTGGCCTCCACGGCGTCGGGCCCTTCGCGAGCCTCGCGGAGCAGGCGACGCCGAGCATCGATCATGTGGAGACCTTCGCCCCCCTCGACACGCGAGAGGCGGCGCTCTTGCGCACCACCGAGCTCAAGGAGATGGTGCGCGCCGTGCTGCCGCAGACCGATCCGGGGCTCGACGCGGAGGCGGTCGCGGCGAGCTGCGAGGCGGTGGACTACCTCGTCAGCGCTCGGTTCCAGGCCCCGAATCTGCTCGCGGATGACGACCACCAGGCGGCGGGGAATGACTATCCAGCCGATGAAGACGAGTCATTTCGGCTCGACTACGAGAGCGGGGCGGTCCTGGCGCCGAATGGCAACGTCGACTTCTGGTGCACCGTCCCCAAGCCCGCCGTCGGCCGCGGCCCCCCCTATCCGGTGGTCTTGTACGCCCACCGCTTCGGGAGCTCCCGGGTCGACAGCTTGCTGTTGGCGGGCGCCTTCGCGCGGTGGGGCCTCGCGACGTGCGCCCTCGACGCGCCGGGGCACGGCGTGGTCGGGCTGACGGGGGTCGCCGACGAGCTTCGGGACGCCATCGTCGGCACGCGCACGCGGGACCTCGACAACGATGGCGTGCGCGACCCCGGCGGCGACACCTTCACCACCGACCTGCTCCACAGCCGCGACATGGTGCGACAGACGGTCATCGACTGGCTCCAACTGGTCCGCGTGCTGCGCGCCCTCGATGGCCGTCGACGTTGGAACACGGCGGGGGTGGAGAGCGAGATCGCTGGTGACTTCGACGGCGACGGGCGCGTGGACCTCGGCGGCCCCACCGCCCGCTACCACATGACGGGGACCGGCTACGGGGCGATCGTCGCCACGATCACCGCGGCCCTCGACCCCGCGATCGTCTCCGTCGCGCCGGTCTCGGGGGGGGGCGGCTTGACGGATATCGCCGTTCGCAGCGACCACGAGGGCATCCCGGAGAGCTTCGTCCTCGGCGCCATCGGGCCCCTCGTCGTCGGCTACCCGAGCGCGTCGGGCACGACGCTCTCCTTCGTAGTGGGCGACGCCAACCGCGTCCGCCACGCCGGAGACGGCCCTCGAAGGGGGCTGCCCTTCGCCTCCATGGGGTCCCTCGTCCCCGGAGACCGCGTGGTGCTCACCAACCTGCGCAGCGGCGCGGCGCAGCGGGCGACGGTCAACGGGTCTGGCGGCTTCCGCGTCTCGGTGGCCGCCGACGCGGCGAGCGCCACCGAGCTTCGGGTCCTCACCGGACTGGAGCCGGGCGTCGGCGTTCCACCCGCGGCGCTCTCGCCGTCGACCAGGACCGGCGATCCGCTGCGCCTCGAGGTCTTCGACGTGACCGGCCGCTCCAAGCGAGCCGTCGACCGCTTCGAGGAGGCCGTTGACTTCCGTGGCGTGCGGTTCGCCAAGGGGACGGAGCTGGTCGCCATCGCCTCGGGCTTTGGCCTCCGCCGGCAGTCGCCGGAGCTGCGCCGGCACGTGCAGGTGGCCCAGACCTTGCTCGAAGCCGCCGATCCCGTGAACTACGCCCGGCTCCTGCTCCGGGAGCCCGTGGCGGGGCCGACGGAGACCCTGTTCGTGCTGACGGCGGGGGACACCGCGGTGCCGATCTCTGCCGGGCTCTCACTCGCCCGCGCCGCCGGTGCGCTCTCACGAGAGGACGAAGCGCGGCTCATCGCCTCGGGGGTCACGCGTGGGCTCGCGCGCCTCGAGCCGCTCGTCGATCCCGACGACCTGTCCGACGGCACCGACGAGCTCGGCGCGACGCGGTTCGATCCTCCGCTGCGGGCGGCTTCGTTACGGATCGCGCTCATGGACGAGGGGGGGGCTCATGGTATCGGGGCGCCGCGAACCGACGCCTCTTGGGACGGCGCGACCTACCTCGGCAATCTGCTCGGGCAGTTCTTCACGAGCGGCAGCGCGGAGCACCGACCCTGCCTCGCGACGTCTACCTGTGAGCCCCTACCAGCTCGTTGACTGCTTGCGGTACTGGCGGGTCTGCGTGAGGAAGTGCCCGTCGGCGAACTGCTCGGGGCTCAGCTCATGGATGCCCTTCTCGGACATCTCGAGGATGCGCGTGGCCACCTGGGTGACCATCTGACGGTCGTGGGTGACGAACAGCGCCGTGCCCTCGTAGCGCTCCAACGCTTCCGTGAGAGAGCGGATGGCCTCCAGATCGAGGTGGTTGGTGGGCTCGTCGAGCACCAGCACGTTGGGCTTGATCATCATCAGCCGCGCCAGCAATAGCCGGACGGTCTCGCCACCGGAGAGGACCTTGGTGGGCTTGAAGGGCTCGTCCTTGGTGAAGAGCAGGCGCCCGAAGAGGCTGCGCAGCTCCTCCTCACTGGCGTCGTCGTTCCAGCGCCACAGCCACTTGTGCGCGGTGTCGTCGGACTTCTCCACCTGCTCCGAGTGGTCCTGCGGCATGTAGCCGATCTGTGCTTCGTAGCCCCAGTTGAAGCCACCGTCGTCGGGGCGCAGCTCGTCGAGGAGGAGTCGAACGAGGGAGGTCTTGCCGATGCCGTTGGGCCCCACGATGGCGATCTTCTCGCCGCGGAAGACGTTGAAGTGGAGGTCGTCGCAGATGACCGCGTGCTCGAACTGCTTCGAGAGCCCGTCGACGGCGAGGACCTGCTTGCCGCTGGGGCGCTTGAGGTCGAAACGGATGAAGGGGCGGGCGATGTTCGAGCGCTTCAGGTCCGACAGCGCCTTGCGCTCGCGCTGCAGTTGCTTGTCGCGCGACTTGACCTGGCTGGCGCGAGACCCCGCGCGGAAGCGCTGCACGAAGTCCTGGAGCTGGTCGATCTTCTGCTTGCGGGCGGAGTTGGCCATCTCCAGCGACGAGCGCGCCGACGCCTTGGCGGCGACCATGTCGTCGTAGTTGCCGGGGTAGACGATGATCGTCTCGTAGTCGATGTCGGCGATCTTGGTGCACACCTCGTTGAGGAAGTGGCGGTCGTGGCTGATGACCACCAGGCAGCCGACGTAGTCGAGGAGGAAGCCCTCGAGCCAACGAATGCTCGCGATGTCGAGGGCGTTGGTGGGCTCGTCGAGGAGCAGGGCGTCGGGGGCGCCGAAGAGCGCCTGGGCCAGGAGCACCCGGACCTTGTCACCGCCGGTCAGCGTCGCGAGCTTCTCGGTGTGGTGCTTGGTGGGGATGCCGAGACCCTCCAGCAGCTCCTCCGCCTCGGACTCGGCGGTGTAGCCGTCCTCCTCCGCGATGGTCATCTCCAACTCGCCGAGGCGCATCCCGTCGTCGTCCGAGAGGTCGTCCCCCTGCGCGAGCAGCTTCTCCTTCTCGACCAGCGCTCGCCACAGCTTCTCGTTCCCCATCAAGACGACGTCGAGGATGCGGTCGCCGTCGAAGAGGAAGTGGTCCTGCCGGAGCACACCGAGCCGTTTGGGTCGGTGAATCGTCCCGTTCATCGCCTCGATGTCGCCCGAGACGATCTTCATGAACGTCGACTTGCCGGAGCCGTTGGGCCCCGCGAGGCCGTAGCGCTCGCCAGGGTTGAACGTCACGTTGACGTTCTCGAAGAGCACCTGGGGCCCGAAGTTCATCGAGACTTCGCTGACGGTGATCACGGCGGTCCTCACGCAGGCTGGAGGGGGGCGAGAAAGCGCGGACATATAGCAGACGCGGCCCTCGACCGACAAGGCGCGGACCGCTACGCTCCCCATTCGCCGCAAAGACCTCCGGGGGGCTCCATGGCCAAAACCGACCAGCAGCGTCTGACCGACACGCTCGGCTACATCCAGACCACCTTCGGGGTCACGCAGCGGGGCATCATCGCCGCGCAGTGGGCCCGCCTGGACAACGCGTGCAAGCCGATGATTCATCAGGCGCTCTCGCTGGGTGGGTGGCGCCCCTTCAAGAGTCACTTCGGCGACGAGACGACGCGGCGCCACGCGTTGCGGGCGGCCATCCTCGTCGAGGCGATGATGGGCGACACCCTGCTCACGAGCCTCGGGACCTACAAGGCCACCCACGCCAACCGGACGAAGACCCAACTCGACGCCCTCGTCCGGGCGCACCTCAACCGGGTCGCGGTGGCGGCGACCGGCGGGGTCCCGGCGGTCGTGACGGCCGCTCGAGAGGGGGCGATCAAGCCCTGGTCCAACACCGCGCCCTCCAAGTATGCCCGTTGGCAGGTGGGCGTGGTGCCCGTCGAGGCGTTCAATTGTTACACGGCGCTGGTCTACTGGGCGTTCCAGGGTGGCGCCGTCGGGCACCGCTTCCTGCTGCAATGGAAGGCCGCCTCGATGTCCTTCACCCCGCCGCCCGTCAACGCCGCCGCGGCGATCCTGAAGCCGAACGGCGGCACCATCGGAGACAACGACCTCGCCGACGTGGAGGCTGGCTGCACCGTCGTCTTCGTCCGCGTCGGGAACCCCCTCGGGCACACCGTGATGGCCCTCGGCGACGGCATGTGCGCCTCCCAAAACGAGGTCGGATTGAACTTCGACGACCAATCCGCCACGCCCGGTGAGTGGGTCAAGGCGCGGGCCAAGCAGAAGCACATCGTGCCACTTCTGGAGTACCGCCAGCACATCTACAAGGCGACGGATGGCTACTCCATCTACGCCAGCGACACGCCCTTTTGGGAGTCGATCCCCACCGCCGATCGCTAGGACGCTGCTTTGTCTGCGGCAGAGTCCTAGGACTCTCCTAGAACGCCCAGCCGAGGTTGAAGTTGAGGGCGGGGGCAATCTGGCTGTCGGACTGGGTGTCGGTGTCCTCGCCGTCGGTGGCCTCGGCCCGTGCCGCCAGGTAGGACACGCCGCCGTTGAGGTCGATCAGGAAGCCCGCGTTCCAGACCCACCTGTAGCCCGCCAGCGCGGAGATCGCGGCACCCGCGCCCACGCCGGTGACGTCATCGAATTCTCCGTCGACCCTCAAGTAGAGCACCTCGACGCCGGCCATCGCCCCCTCTTGGCTCGACCCGTAGAACCAGGCACGCGCCTGGCCGCCGACCTCGAGGACGTCGAAGGTGACCGAGTCCCCCCCGGACCTCGTGGCCGTTATCTGGCCGTAGCCGCCGATGAGCGCGACCGACGCGAGCTCGTGGACGTAGAGCTCCGCCTGCACCTCGGCGACCGGGAACAACAAGTGGATCGGCGAGATCGACAGGTTCATCGAGTGGCCGTGAGGCTTCGGTTCGGCGTGGGCCGTGGCGATGGTGGCGGCGGCGAGGAAAGCGAGGGTGGAAAGTTGCGGCTTTGCGCGACGCATGATGAAGTCCCTTCCGAAGGGTGAGCGCGAGGGGTCGTGAAGCATTCGGCGGTGCTCTTGGTCCTGCTTGTCGCAGCGTGGTTGCTGTGGAGCGGTCATTATCACGGATTGACGCTCGCGTTCGGTGCGCTGTCGTGCATCGGCGTCGCGGCCCTCGCGGCGCGCATGCGCCAGCCCGACCACGCCGACCCCTATCTCTTCGCTCTACGCACGATCCCCTACCTGCCGTGGCTCCTGTGGGAGATCGTGAAGGCGAACATCGACGTGGCGAAGTGCATCGTCGGTCGCGAAACGGGCATCTCGCCCCGCCTCATCCGGGTCAAGGCCACCCAGCGCACGATCATCGGTCAGGTCATCTACGCGAACTCGATCACCCTCACACCGGGCACCATCTCCCTCGATTTGCGCGATGGGGAGATCCTCGTCCACGCGCTCACGGCTGAGAGCGCGGCGGGGGTCGAGACCAACGAGATGGACCGCCGCGTGACCCGTCTCGAGGGCAACGCCTGATGTTCGTTGTCGCGATGGTCGGCATCATCCTCACGATGGTCCTCGCCCTCTCCCGGGCGCTGAAGGGCCCCTCGGTCTTCGATCGCATCCTCGCGGTGAACATGTTCGGGACCGCCACCGTGCTGCTGATCTGCGTGGCGGGCTTCACGAAGGGGATGGTGACGACGACCGGCGTAGTCATCGCCGAGAGTCGGCCGGAGTTCGTCGATTTGGCGCTGGTCTACGCGCTCGTGAACTTCGTCGGCACCATCGCGGTGCTGAAGTTCGTCCGCTTCGGGAACCTCGCGACCGACGATGAGCGGGCCCGATGAGCCCAGCGGCGATTGAGCGGAAACGATGAGCCCAGCGGCGATTGAGCGGAAACGATGAGCCTGGCGGTCGACATCCTGAGCTGGATCGCGATCTCGTCGGGCGCGATCTTCTGCGTGATCGGCGCGGCGGGCGTGCTGCGCTTCCCAGACTTCTACACCCGCACCCACGCCGCGAGCATCACCGACACGCTCGGCGCGCTGCTGATCCTGCTGGGGCTGATGCTCCAGGCCGGCAAGCTCGCAGCCGCCGCCGACTGGGACATCCTGGCGACGCTCGTCGTGGTGAAGCTGGCCATGGTCGGCGGCTTCATCCTGCTCACCAGCCCCACCGCGGGTCACGCGCTCGTCAAGGCCGCCTTCGCCCACGGGCTGAAGGTCGAGACCGACGATCAGGGGCTGCACCTGGTGCCGATGGAAGGGGAGGAAGATGCTGATTGAGCTGATCCTCTTCGTGCTGCTCATCGTCACCGCCTGGGCGGTGGCGAGCCTGAGCGACCTCTTCTCGGCGGCGATGCTCCTGGGCATGTTCAGCCTGCTCTCCGCGGGCCTCTTCGTGATCATGGACGCGGTTGACGTGGCCTTCACGGAGGCGGCGGTCGGGGCGGGCATCTCCACGGTGCTCATCCTCGCGACCCTGGCGCTGACCTCCACCCAGGAGGACCAACAGCCGTTTCGCGTGCTGCCCTTCATCGCGGTGCTCGTCACCGGCGGCGCGCTCCTCGTCGGCACCGCCGACATGCCGCAGTATGGCGACGCCAACGCCCCTATCCACGGCCACGTCGCCCCCGGCTACATCGAAGGCACCGACGAGGTCTTCCAGATCCCCAACATCGTCACCGCCGTGCTCGGCAGCTACCGCGGCTACGATACGTTGGGCGAGACGGGCGTGATCTTCACCGCCGGAGTCGGCGTCATGCTGCTCCTCGGAGGTCGTCGCAAGCGCAGACCGGAGCCCGCCGCGGCGGCCAACGAAGCGTCTGAGTCCGAGGAGGAGGCCGCGTGAGCGACGCCTCCCAGCGCATGCACGAGAAGGCGATCCTCCGGGTCATCTCGAAGTCGCTGACGCCGTTTATCGTGCTGTTCGCGCTCTACGTGCAATTCCACGGTGACTACGGCCCCGGCGGCGGCTTCCAGGCCGGCGTCATCTTCGGCGCGGGCTTCATCCTGCACGGCCTGATCTTCGGCCTCGAGGACGCCAAGCGCGTCGCGCCCCCCAAGATCATCGAGATCGCCCTCGCCGCCGGGCTGCTCATGTACGGACTCACCGGCGTGGCGTGCATCCTCGCCGGTGGCAACTTCCTGGACTACCAGGCCCTCGACTCGCACCACCCAGCACACGGCCTGCACCTGGGCCTGCTGCTCATCGAAGGCGGCGTTGGGATCACCGTGACCGCGGCGATGACCACCATCTTCTACCTCTTCGCCGGGCGGGCGCGCGCGTGAGCGATCTGCTGGGGCTGTGGAACTACGCGGCGGTCATCGTCCTGATGATGATCGGCCTCTACATGGTGATCGCCCGGGACAACCTGGTGAAGAAGATGATGGGCCTCAACATCTTCCAGGTCGCCGCGATCATGTTCTACGTCTCGATGGGCCGGGTCGCCGGCGGCACCGCCCCGATCATCCCCGAGGGCGGCGGTGATGTGCTCTACAGCAACCCGCTGCCCCACGTCCTGATGCTCACGGCCATCGTCGTCGGCGTCGCCACGACCGCCCTGGGCCTGGCCCTCGTCGTGCGCATCTACGAGGACTACGGCACCTGCGAAGAAGACGAGATCTCTGACCTGGAGCGTGACTGCGAGTGATGGGTCACCTCCCCGCTCTTCAGGTCGTGCTGCCGCTCCTCGCGGCTCCGGCGTGCTTCCTCATCCGCCAGCGCACGGCCGTGCGGCTGTGGGCGATCGCTGTGGCGTGGGCCTGTCTCTACGCGAGCTTCCAGCTACTCCTCGCCGCCGACGGCGGCGTCATCTCCTACGAGATGGGCAATTGGGCGCCGCCCCTCGGCATCGAGTACCGGGTCGATCTGGCCAACGCGTACTTGCTGGTGATCGTGAGCGCCATCGCCTCGGTCGTGTTGCCCTTCGGCCCCACCGGGATGGGCCTCGACCTCGAGGAGGGCCGCGAGTACCTCTTCTACGCCGCCTTCCTCTTGTGCATCTCCGGCTTGCTCGGCATCGCCATCACCGGCGACGCCTTCAACGTCTTCGTCTTCGTCGAGATCACCTCGCTGTCTTCCTATGCGCTGATCGCCCTGGGCAAGGGCCGGCGTGCGAAGAAGGCCGCCTTCTACTACCTGGTGATGGGCACCATCGGCGGCACCTTCATCCTCCTGGGCATCGGTCTGCTCTACCAGATGACGGGCACCCTCAACATGGCCGACATCTCCGGCCGGCTGCCCACCGTCATCGGCACCCGCACGGTCCTCGTCGCCTTCGCCTTCATCATGGTCGGCGCGAGCATCAAGCTGGCGGTCTTCCCGCTCCACCAGTGGCTCCCCAACGCCTACACCTACGCCCCGGACAACGTCAGCGCCTTCCTCGCCGCCACCGCCACGAAGGTCAGCTACTACGTGCTGGTCCGGGTGGTCTTCACCATCTTCGGGGCCGGCTTCGTCTTCGGCACCCTGCGCCTCCACCTGCTGCTGGTCCCCTTGGCGTTGTTGGCGATGTTCATCGGGAGCGTCGCGGCGATCTACCAGACCAACATCAAGCGCCTGCTCGCCTACTCGAGCATCGCTCAGATCGGCTACATGGCCCTGGGCCTCGCGATGCACAACCTCAACGGCCTCACCGGCGGGCTGGTGCACCTGTTCAACCACGCGTTGATGAAGGGCGGCCTCTTTCTGGTCGTGGCCTGCGTCGCGGTCCAGGTCGGCACCAAGGTCGACGACTTCCGTGGCCTCGGCCGGCGCATGCCGATCACCATGGCGGCCTTCGTCATCGGTGGGATGAGCCTGATCGGCGTCCCCGGCACCGTCGGCTTCGTCTCCAAGTGGTACCTCGTGACCGGCGCCCTCGACCGCGGCTGGACCAGCGTCGCGGTCCTCATCTTGCTCAGCTCCCTGTTGGCCGTGGTTTACGTCTGGCGCGTCGTCGAGCTCGCCTACTTCAGGGCGCCCACCCACGACAAGCCGCTGCGTGATCCCGGGCTCTCGATGCTGGTGCCCACGCTGATCCTCATCGGCGGGACCCTGGTCTTCGGCTTCCAGACCGAGCTGACGGCGGGCGTGGCCAAGGCCGCTGCCGCCCAGCTCCTGGGCGGGGGGCTGCCATGACGCCGGACATCGCGATGGGCGTCGCCCTGCTGGTCCCGGCGATCGGCGCAGTCCTGGTCGGCCTCGCGGGCCGCTTCGTCGGCGCCAACGTGCGCGAGGTCGTCTCCGCGACCGCCACCATCGCCACCTTCGCCGTCGTCGTGCAGCTCGTCCCCGGCGTGCTGGAGGGCAACCGCCCCGAGCTCATCCTCTTCGAGGTGCTCCCCGGCGTGCCCCTGGCCTTTCGTCTCGAACCGCTGGGCATGCTCTACGCGCTGGTCGCCGCGGGGCTCTGGATCCCCACCAACCTCTACGCCGTGGGCTACATGCGCGCCCACCACGAGATCAACCAGACCCGGTTCTTCATCTGCTTCGCGATCGCGATCTTTGCGGCCCTCGGCATCGCGTTCGCCAAGAACCTGTTCACCCTCTTCTTCTTCTACGAGGTCCTGACGTTCTCGACCTACCCCCTCGTCACCCACGAGGGCAGCGAGAAGGCCGTGCGCTCCGGCCGCATCTACCTCGGCGTGTTGGTCTTCACGTCCGTCGCCTTCCTCCTGTGCGCGGTGATCTGGACCTACCAGGCCGCGGGCCACGGTGACTTCCGCCTCGGCGGCATCCTCGCCGGCAAGGTCGACGGCTGGGAGCTGGTCCTCCTCCTCGGCCTCTTCGCCTTCGGCACCGGCAAGGCGGCGCTGATGCCGTTCCACCGCTGGTTGCCGAACGCCATGGTCGCCCCCACGCCCGTCAGCGCGCTGCTCCATGCCGTGGCGGTCGTCAAGGCCGGCGTCTTCACCGTCACCAAGGTCGTGGTCTACATCTTCGGCATCGACCTGCTCGCCCAGAGCGGCGCCTCGGTCTGGCTGATGTACGTCGCCGGCGCGTCTCTCGTCATCTCGTCGGTCATCGCGCTGACGCAGGACAACCTCAAGCTCCGCCTCGCCTACTCGACCATCAGCCAGCTCAGCTACATCACGCTCGGCGCGGCCCTGGCCACCGGCGCCGGCGTGCTCGGCGGGGCGATGCACATCGCGATGCACGCGATGGGCAAGATCACCCTCTTCTTCTGTGCCGGCGCGATCATCGTCTTGGCCCACAAGACCAAGGTCAGCGAGATGGACGGGCTGGGCCGCAAGATGCCCTGGACCATGCTCGCCTTCTTCCTGGGCTCGATGAGCATCATCGGGCTGCCACCCTTCGGCGGCTCCTGGTCCAAGTGGTATCTGGCCAGCGGCGCCGCCGAGTCTGGCCACTATCTCTTCATCGGCGTCTACATGCTCTCCTCGCTCCTCAGCATCGGCTACCTCATGCCGGTGGTGGCGCGCGCCTTCTTCCTGGCGCCCAAGGAGGACGACCATCACCACGACGACCACGGTCACCATCACGAGGCGAGCCGCGCCCACGCCGGGCTGATCGTGGTGCCCCTGTGCCTCACGGCCCTCGGCTGCTTCGGCCTGTTCATTTATGCCGAGGAGCTGCGCACGCTGCTGCTGCCGATCATCGGGGGCGTGCAAGCCGTGAAGGGGGCGCCATGAGCGACGAGCACGGGCACGGGCCGCCGTCGGTCGATCCCGAGAAGGTCAAGTGGATCGTCCGTGTGCTGTTCGCGGTCTGCGCGGCGGTGGTCGTCGCCGACCTCTTCTACATGCCCACCAAGAAGGAGCACGCCCACTACGGGTGGGAGGCGTGGATCGGCTTCCACGCCCTCTATGGCTTCGTGTCCTGTGTGCTGCTCGTGGTCCTCGCCGCCCAGATGCGCAAGCTCGTGATGCGCGACGAGGACTACTACGGTGACGGCCCCGACGAGGGGGAGGACGCGTGATCGAGCAGATCCCGCCCGGCCTCCTGCTGATCGTCGCCGGCCTGCTGGTGCCGGTGCTACCGCGGTACGCGCGCAAGGCGGTGCTCGTCGTGGTGCCGGCCATCGGGGCGGCGCACCTGTGGTCGCTCCCACTCGGCACCGACGTCTTCCTCTCGGTCTTCGACTACGAGCTGCACGTGGTGCGGGTGGACTCGCTGGCCCGCATATTCGGGCTCATCTTCCACCTGGCCGCCGTCCTGAGCGGGCTCTACGCGGCGCACAACGACGACCGCGTCCAGCAGGTGGCGGCGCTCACCTACTCGGGGGCCGCCATCGCGGCGGTCTTTGCGGGCGACCTCCTCACCCTCTTCATCTTCTGGGAGGGCACGGCGGTCACGTCGGTCTTCCTCATCTGGGCCCGGCGGACGGAGCGCGCCTACCGCACCGGGATGCGCTACCTGATCATCCAGGTGCTCTCCGGGGTGCTCCTGCTCGCGGGCGCGCTGCTCATCTTCTCCGAGACGGGCTCCCTCGCGTTCGGCACCGAGGCCAAGCCCCACGGCATGTTCGCCTTCGACAGCCTGGGGAGCGCGCCGGTCGGGGTCCTGCTCGTCTTCGTCAGCTTCGGCATCAAGGCCGCGTTCCCGCTCCTGCACAACTGGCTACAGGACGCCTACCCCGAGGCGACCGTCACCGGCACCGTCTGGTTGTCGGCCTTCACGACGAAGCTCGCCATCTACGCGCTCGCGCGTGGCTTCGCCGGGACCGATATCCTGATCACCATCGGCGCGATCATGACCGCGTTCCCGATCTTCTACGCGGTCATCGAGAACGATCTGCGGCGCGTGCTCGCCTACAGCCTCAACAACCAGCTCGGCTACATGGTCGTCGGCGTGGGCATCGGCACGCCGCTGGCCCTCAACGGCGCCGCCTCCCACGCCTTCGCCCACATCCTCTACAAGGGGCTGCTCTTCATGGGGATGGGCGCCGTGCTCTACCGGGCGGGCACGGTCAAGGGCAGCGAGCTCGGCGGCCTCTGGCGCTCGATGCCCCTGACGATGGTTTTCACCTCTATCGGCGCCGCGGCCATCTCGGCGTTCCCGCTCTTCAGCGGCTTCGTCAGCAAGTCGATGATCCTCACCGCCGCCGCGGAGGGGCACTACACGGTGGTCTTCTTGGTGCTGCTCTTTGCGAGCGCCGGCGTCTTCCACCACTCGGGCATCAAGATCCCGTACTTCGCCTTCTTCGCCCACGACAGCGGCAAGCGGGTCGAGGAGGCGCCGAAGAACATGCTCGCGGCGATGGCCATCGCCGCTTTCCTGTGCGTCGCCATCGGCTGCTACCCCCAGCCACTCTACGACCTGCTGCCCTACGACATGGGGAAGCTGGGCTGGATCCCCTACGACGTCACCCATGTCGTCACCACCCTGCAGCTCCTGCTGTTCAGCGCGGTGGCGTTCGTCTTCCTGCAGAAGACCGGCCTCTACCCCCCCGAGCTGCGCTCCGTCGTGGTCGACTTCGACTGGACCTACCGCAAGCTCGGCGTCGGCGTCGTCCGTTGGGTGTGGTGGTTCGGCGGGCACGCTCGCGCCTGGCTCGGCGGCCTCGTCCGCGCCGGCCTCGATCGCACGGTCGGCTTCGTCGCCGACCATCACCGCCCCGGCGGCGCGATGGGTGAGCCCTGGCCCACCGGCTCCGCCGCGCTCTGGGCGGCGCTTCTGCTGTACGCCTACCTGATGCTGGCTTACTTGTAGGGCCTCCGCGAGCCCGAGGAGCGCCTGTGATCCACCGTGTGCCGAGGGGGCTCGACGCGATCGGATGGGCCCTCGCCGCGCTCGTCTGGGTCGGCGACGCCCCCGCCGCCGAGCCCGGCCTCGGATCCGACGCCCCGGAGGCCGCGCAGCGCCGATACTCCATCGCACGAGGCCTGTACGCCGAGGGCCGATACGCCGAGGCCGCCGCCGAGTTCGACGTGGCCTTCGCGATGCTGCCGACCTCGGCCAAGCTCGCCTACAACGCGGCTCGATGCCACGAGCGCGCCGGTCACCTGGAGCCCGCCATCGAGGCCTACGGGGCGTACCTCCGCCTCAGCCCGCAGGCACCGGATCGGGTCGATGTCGAGGCCACAGTCGCGGCCATTCGGAGGCGCCTCGAAGCCACCCTCTCCGAGCTCGTGCTCACGACGGCGCCCGCGGGGGCGCGGATCACGATCGACGATGACGCCCCCCTCGAGCGGCCCACCCCCGTCACCGCCCGGCTCGCGCCGGGGACCCACCGTGTTCGATTCGAGCTCGACGGCCACGAGGCCAGCGCCCGGACGGTCGAGGTCGTCGGCGGTCAGAGCAACGCCGTCCACGCGGAGCTCGAGGCCACCGGAGGCGTCGGTTGGAGACGGGTCGTCGGGTGGAGCGCCATCGGCGTGGGGGCAGCGGGGCTCGTCGTTGGGGCGGCCTACGGAGCCAGCGCCCAAGACGCCAAGGACGAGGCGGCGGGGCTGGAGGCGCGCGATTGGAGGCGCCACGACGAGCTCTCGGCGGACTACGAGGCCGCCCGCCCCATCGCCTGGCTGGGGCTCGTGGGCGGCGCGGTCTTCACCGCGGCGGGCGCGACGCTGCTCCTTTGGCCCGAAGACGGCGTCGCCCAGGCGCGGATTGAGCTGTCGCCCACGCCGGGCGGTGGGACGGCGGTCTACCGATGGTGAGCGGGCGGGTGGCGATCCCGCTGCTGTTGCTGGCGGGCTGCGGTGAGATCGAGGCGCTGCCGCCCTGCGCGACGAGCGACGACTGCGGCGACGGCGACGTCTGTCACGAGGCCCGCTGCGTTCGCGGCGACCCGAGCCCAGAGCCCGACGCGGCGGTCGCCGAGCCCGACGCGGCGGTCGCCGAGCCCGACGCGGCGGTCGCCCACCCCGAGGCCTGCAATGGCGCCGACGACGACCTCGACGGGCGGGTGGACGAGGGGACGGCGGCGGCCTGCGGACTCGCCGAGACCTGCCTCGCCGGCCAGTGCCAGCAGCCCGAGGGCTTCACGCGCCTCGCGCCGGGGGCGTTTTGGATGGGGAGCCCGGCCGACGAGGGCGGGCCTCGCCACCAGGTGCGCATCACGCGGCCGTTTCTGCTCGAGACGACGGAGGTGACGCAGGGCGAGTGGCGATCGGTCGCGCGGGCCGAGGGCTGGGCCGCGGAGAGCCCCGCCGGCTTCGACGGCTGCGACGCCTGCCCGGTGGAGTCCGTGAGTTGGTTCGCGGCGGTCGCGTATTGCAACGCGCTCTCACGCGCGCAGGGCCTCGAGACCTGCTATGTGGTCGAAGGTTGCGGTGAGGCCGGGCCCGGCTCGGGCTTCTCCTGCGCGCGAGTGGAGTTCTCGGGGATCACCTGCCGGGGCTACCGGCTCCCGACGGAGGCGGAGTGGGAGTACGCCGCGAGGGGCCAGGGGGCAGACCAGCGCTACCCCTGGGGCGACGCGGAGGCGACGTGTGCGCGCGCGGTGATGCGGGACGGCGGTGACGGCTGTGGTCCGGCCTCGACCTGGCCGGTTTGCTCCCGGCCCGAAGGGCACACGGCCCAGGGCTTGTGCGATATGGCCGGCAACGTCGGGGAGTGGGTCGGCGACTGGCACGCTGGGGACTACGGGGGCGTCGGTGTCTTCACCGACGATCCCGAGGGGCCGGCCCTCGGCGTGGAGCGGATCGATCGCGGCGGGGCGTGGTTCGACGAGGGGGACGCCGTGGGCGTCGCCCACCGGGAGCGCCATCGGCCGGACCTCCGGGACGACGGCCTGGGCTTTCGCCTCGCCAGGAGCCTGCCCGGTGAGACGTGCAATGGGATCGATGATGACCTCGATGGCGCGGCGGACGAGGGGGAGGACGGCGCCCCGCTCCGGCGGCCCTGCTACGGCGGATCCCGGGAGACCCTCGGCGTGGGGCTCTGTGAGGCCGGGGCACAGACCTGCGACGAAGGCGACTGGGGCCCGTGTGAGGCGTCGATCGAGCCCACCGAAGAGGTCTGTGACGGGGAGGACCAGGACTGTGACGGGATCGTAGACGAAGGGACGGCGGCTGAGTGCGGGGCGGGGGAGACGTGCCTGGACGGCGCCTGCGGTCCGCCCGCGGGCTACGTGCGCCTGGCGCCGGGGACGTTCTGGATGGGGAGCCCCGAGGAAGAGCCCCATCGGCAGGAGAACGAGGCCCGCCACGAGGTGCGCATCACGCGGCCCTTCTTGATGAAGGCCACGGAGGTGACTCAGGCGGAGTGGCGCGCCGTCGCCCAGGCCGCCGGCTGGGAGGTGGAGAACCCGGCGCGGGCCGCGGAGTGCGGCGGCGGCTGTCCGGTGGAGAAGGTGAACTGGTTCGAGGCGGCGGCCTACTGCAACGCGCTGTCGCAGCTCGAAGGTCTGCCGGGCTGCTACGTGCTCGATGGCTGTGGGGAGAGCGGGCCGGGGCAGGACATGGAGTGCGCGCCCGTCGAGGCCGCGAGCCTGGACTGCGAAGGGTACCGGCTGCCCACGGAGGCCGAGTGGGAGTACGCCGCGCGGAGCCAGGGTCTGGCGCAGCGGTATCCGTGGGGGGACGAGGAGGAGACCTGCGAGCTCGCCGTCATGAATGACCGACCGGGGCAGGGCGGCGGAGGCTGTGGCCAGCGCTCGCCATGGCCGGTCTGCTCCAGGCCGCCGGGGCACACGGCCCAGGGCCTGTGCGACATGGGGGGCAACGTCTGGGAGTGGGTCGAGGACCGCTACGCCGTCGACTACGGCGGGCTCGAAGCGGTCACGGTCGATCCTCGGGGCGCGGTCGGTGGCCCGGAGCGGGTCCACCGCGGCGGCTGTTGGAACTGCCCCGTTGGGCACTTGCGCGTGGCGCGCCGCACCAAGGCTCCGCCGGGAGACTCCTACGTCGATCTGGGCTTCCGCCCCGCGAGGACGCTGTCTCCCCGCGCCGATGGCGAAGGGGGCCTGTGCGAGGCGCCGACCCCGCCGGAGCCCGAGGCCGATGACCTTGGCGTGATGGCGTCCGTTTCTGGTGAGTAGGGGCACCGCACCTGACGGCGCGGCAGAGCGCGGGGCGCGGCGCGTTCGCTCGCTGCGTGACCACTCGAGTCAGCGCAGGACGGAATCGTAGAAGACGAGGGCCCACGCGCCGAGTCCGAGGACGAAGACCCCCCACGGCGCGTAGTCGAACTCGACCTCGCGGAGTTGCACGGCGGGTCCCTCACTACCCGGGGTCACCGGCGCGCTGGAGTCGGCGTGATCTTCAGTGTTTTCGGGCGCTTCTGCCTCCATGGGGGGAGGGTCGCACGGGGGAGGTGAATCTGTCGATGGGGGATATGGAGGATGCAGAATAAAGGGCAGGAGCTTCGCCGCCGTACGGTTCAAGTGCAACGGAGGTTCCAGCGATGTTCCCAACGGTCTCGATACGGTTCCTGGCGGTGGTCGCGCTCACGGTGGCGCCGGCCCTCGCCGACAGCAACAGCGTCGTTACGCTCGGCGTCGGCGCGCAGTATGGCTTCGTCAGCGGCAGCGTCTCCGACGCCCACCGCGACGCCCCCGAGCACCAGTACGGGCTCGTCACGCGGCTGAAGCTGATCCGGTTCCTCGGCCTCGAGGTGGCGACCCAACTCGACCAGGATCCGAAGACCCAGGACCAGCGGCTCTTGTCGCCGCGCTTCCAGCTCGCGCTGATGGCCAACGTCTTCCCGAGCGACCACGTCAACATCTTCGTCGCTGGCGGGCTGGCGGCCCACGAGGCGGGGGACCTCTTCGACGTCTCCGGCGAGACCACCAGCTACCACGTGGGGCCGGGCTTCGAGCTCTTCGCTGGCCCGCACCTCGCGTTCGGCGGTGACCTGCGGGCGCGGATCCCCAACGCGGGCGCCGTGCGGGCCCAGGTCGAAGAGGAGCTGAGCGCCGCGCCCATCACCGGGCTCCTCGATGTCTGGCAGGCCAACCTGACGGTCTCCTACTACCTGTAATCCACGACCTTCGCGAAAGGAGGCGCTACCAACGAACCCAACCGGTGTGTGTGTGTGGCGGCCCCGCCGGTGATCGGCGGGGCCGTTTCTCGTTGGCGGTCGCCAGTGGCTCAGGGTGCAAGCAGCGGGTTCTCCCAGCGCAGCCCGGAGAATCGAGCGAAGCCGCTGTCGGCGGAGCAGAGGATCAGGCCGTGCTCTAGCGCCAGGGTCGCCAGGTGCGCGTCGGTGACGAGCTTCGGTGTCAGCCCGACGCCCGTGACGAGGCCGTCGAGCCGGTCCGCATGGTCCACCGTCGGGGCGGGGGCCCACACGGGATCCAGCGCCAGCCACGCTTGGACCTGGGCCCAGGCCTCTGCCATCGACAACGGGCGGGAGAACAGGCGCGCGTTCGTGGTGATCCGCAAGAACGCGAGGAGTGACGGCCAAGGCAGGCCAACTCGCGCGCGACCATTGAGCTTCTCGTCGAGCCATTTGGAGGCGATCGCGTGTTCGTGGAAGCCGCTGCACCGCGCGTAGATGAGCAGGTTCGCGTCGATGAGGATCACCGGTAGCCTTCGCCCTCGGCGAGCACCAACATCTCGTGGACGGAGTGGACGCTCCGCAGAGCCGGTGCAATCTCTCCGAGGTCGCTGGCTGGGGTCCGGTACGGGCCTCGAGGGACCTCCTCCTCCTCGAGCTGGCCCAGACCGAGGCGAAGTGCCTGGTTGACGAGCTGCTTCCAGCCAACCCCGTGCGCCTGCGCGCGGTGCCGCAGAGCTGCGGCGACATCGTCGTCGAGGGTCAAGGTGGTTCTCATGACCCGAAGCTATCGGCCTGATGTCCTAGCGTCAATGGAGTGATGCGTTGTCATCAATTGGCAGGCGTTCACCCCGGGCGCTACCGCCACAACAGGTGGCCGGAGAACGGGTACGGCCAGAGAACGGGTCCCGTCGACTGGCGTACATGATGTTGGACGAAGATGCCGTGTGTGCTGCGCCCGCGACGGTCCACACAAGAACTCGGTGAGGCGGGGGTACTCCACCGACGCACGACGAAGCCGTCCAAGAAGGGGACCGGCTTCAAGCGGCCCTTGAGGGCGCATCAGCGCTGGCGGGTGTTGTGCCTCGGCGGGGCCGTTCTCTTTGGGTCAGGGGAGCGGGTCGCAGCGCCTTGGTGCGCAGTCCCGGACGATCACCGGGCCCGAGAGGTCGTCGACCCGCTGGACCGCTTCGCTGCCATCGGGGAAGCGGACCCGCACGAAGACTGGGGGCTCCGCTTCGCCGAGGCCGAAGCGGACCGAGCCCACCGGCCGCGGACCGCCGGAGAGCATCGCCGTCTGCAGCCGCCCGACGCCGGGCGTGAAGTCGGGGCCGGGATCGGGCCCGTCGAGGTCCAGATCGACCTTCACGCCGTAGGCGACCCGGTCCGGTTCATCGTCGCCCTCGACGGCGTCCCCGTCAGCGTCCGTGAGGGCCACGACCTCCAGCGACGGCGGGGCGTCGGGGTCCTGCGCCGTGTTGCTCCGCACCAGCCAGCGGCGGCAATTCGACCCCTCGCAATGCAACGCGACGTCGACGTCCCCGTCGTCGTCGAGATCGGTCACCACGCTGGCGGTGACCTCCGACATCGGCCGCGGGTCGAGCATCGCCGGCTCCGCGGAGAACCGCAGCGCACCCTGGGCGGCGTGGCTGCGGTAGAGCAGCGGTGGCCCCTCGCAATCGCCCCCGTAGGGCCGGGGCAGCAGGAGGTCGAGGTCCCCGTCGTGGTCGACGTCGATCCAGGAGGCGGTCTTGGCGCCGGCCGACAGCGCGCGCAGCGGCATCTCCATTCGACCGTCGACGGGGCAGACGGCGGCGGGGCCGAGGTCCTCGACCACGTCGCGTCGGAAGCGGAAGCCCCCGCGGACGTAGGTGAGCATCACCACCCCGGAGACGACCCCCGAGCCCACGTACGCCAGGTCCAGCACGCCATCGGCGTCGATGTCCACCGCCTGCAGATCGTGGCAGCGGGGCCCGATCTGGTCCGCCGACGATGAGGTCAGCTCGCCGGTGACGTCCACGAAGCGGCCGCCGTCGTTGCGCAGCAGCGTGAGCCGCGTGTCGCAGTGGGCGATGTCCGGGTCTCCGTCGTCATCGAAGTCGATCGCGGTCCCGGCGGCGCAGTCGCCGTCGGGTCGGTCGTCGGAGGCCGCCCGTCCGTGGGCCTCGGCGAAGCCCAGGCGTCCGTCCCCCAGCGCGACCAACTGCCGTGGCCGGGGCCCGCCGGCGCGGCAGCCGACGAGGTCGAGGCGGTGGTCGCCGTCGAGGTCGAGGGCGGTGAGGAAATGGAAGAAGGTCGCCGCCTCGAAGCCGACGTCGAGCGTCGGGACCGGTCGAACCTGGAACCAGGGGATCGCACCGACCCCTCCCAGCACGGTGACGCCGCGCCCACGGTCGCCGCCGAGGGCGAGGTCCGGCAGTCCGTCTCCATTGAAATCCCCGGCCGCCAGCCCACGGTGCGGGGGGATCTCACGGTGGACCCGCGCGTCGGAGGCGTCGGTGAACGCGCCCTGGCCGTCGCCGAGGTACAGGTGGTCGGTCTGGCCGGCGTCGAGCCGACCGAAATAGAGGTCCAGGTGGCCGTCGCCGTCGGCGTCGAGGGCGGCCCCGGTGATCCCCTGGCCCCCCGCGGTGAACGCTGGATCGGGGGCCTGGGCGAAGGGCAGGAGCCGGTAGAGGAAGCCGCCGCGCAGGCGGGCCACGGTGGCGCCGACGTGGGCCACGACGTCGACCCGGCCGACGTCCTCCGATCCCATCGGGGTGGTGCAGCGGGCGGTCTGTCCGCTCTCTACGACGAGATCGCCGCAGGGCGCGTCGCCGACCAGGATCGCGAGCTCGTCGGTGAAGCCCGCGCCGGAGACGGTGACCTCCGTTGCGCCGGTCACCGGGCATTCGGCGGGATCGATGGCGTGCAGCGCGAGGCGATCGGGGTCCGGGACGACCGCGTCGGGGACGTCGACGTCACGCTTCGCGTCGGGCCCGGGCAGGGCGGCGTCCGGGGCCGGGCAGCCCTGGCTTCCCTCGGGCAGACACAGCCCGGTGGCCGCGCAGCAGAAGAACCCGTCGGCGCAGGGGCACGGCGCGTCGTCGAGGGCCGGCTGGGCGACGCAGCCGACCAACGCGAGGGGCCACAGCAGGCGGCTCGTCAACGGTCGCTGAAGTAGAGGTAGAGCGCGACGCCGACGGCGACCACGCCCACGCTGTAGGCGGCGACGGCGCCGTTGGTGAACGCGGCCTCGTCCTCGGCCAGCGCCTGGCGTCTCGACTGGGCGGCGGTCGAACCCTGCTCCGCGGCCTGGACGGCCCCCGCCGTGAGCGCCGCCCCCCCGGCGATGGCGAGCCCGGCGCCAGTGAGCAGCCCGACGACCCAGGGATCGGTCCTCGTCGGGGCCCCTACAGCCCCCAGCACCGCTGGCGGCGCCGTGTCGCGCCCCAGCCGGAAGCCGCGGGCGACGTCCTGGCCGAAGGGGACCGCGAAGGCGTGTTGGAACGCGCGGTGGGCCTCGCCGCGCTGGGCCACCCAGACGCCGGTCGATTCGAGCTCGGCCAAGCGCACCGGGCCGGCGCCCGGTTCGACGGTGAAGCTCTCGCCGCGCCAGCGTACGTCGTAGCGCCAGGGGGGGAGCAGCAGCAGGCGCAGGGGCTGACCCGCCGCCTTGTGGGTGTCGGCGAAGCGCAGGCCGCGTTGGTCGGTGACCTCGAGCCGCCCGGTGGCGGCGGGCTCGATGAGCAGCCGATCCGGGGAGCGTGCGTCGCCGGGCGTGAAGACCGTGGCGGCCCGGTCGTCGGTGGGGGGTCGGATGAAGACGCCGGGCCGGTAGAGCGGGCTGGGGATCGCCTCGTTGGCGACGGCGACGAAGGCGGCGAGCTCGCTGTAGTCGACGGCCCCGTCGGCGTCGGCGTCGGCGGCGCCGAGCAGCGCCGAGCGCACCTGGTGGGAGAAGAGACCGGAGCGCCAGGCCGCCCACTCGTGGGACTCGGCGGCGGTCGAGGTGGAGAGGATGTAGCCCACGCCGGGGAGCGCCTCGGGCAGCGCGAACGGACGTCGGAACGCCGCGCGGCGACCGCCGGGGCCCCGCCCCGCCACCAGGAAGTAGCTCTTGCAGGCATCGACGATGAGGTGGGTGCGGTGGGCGCCGAGCTTCGCGAGGATGTCGCGCAGGCGGGTCCGCGTCAGGCGGCCGTCGGCGAGGTGCACGTAGCCCTCGCCGTCCTCGACGTCCCCGTGCCCCGTGTAGACCACGTAGAGGGTGGCGCGCTCGTCGTCCGCGATGCGCGCGCTCAGGGCGCCGACGACGCGGTCGAGGTGGGCGCGGGTGGGCGGCCGGGCCCGGGGGACGAGGCCCTCGAAGATCTCCTGCGACTCGGCGTCGAAGCTGACCAGCAGGTGCGCCTCGTCGGCCGACGGCGAGAGCAGCTCGAAGTAGCGCCCAGCGTCGTCGTCGGCGTAGCGCAGCGCGGGCTGGGCGGGATCGGGTGAGTGGTTGTGGCCGACGACGAGCACATAGGTCCCGGCGAGCGCCGGGGACGGTGCGAGCAGCGCGGCGACGAGCAGCCCGCGGATCATCGCCGCACCTCGGTGCGGTGGCAGTCGAGGACGGCGCCCGCGGGCCAGGAGCCGCCCGCCTCGAGGGTGGCGTCGATCTCGGGGATGTTCAGCGGTTGGGCGGTGAACAGCGCGCAGACCTCGAGGGGGCCGGCGGCGTAGTCGTGGAAGACCGCTTCGGGCAGCTCGCGCAGGGCGACGCCGACCTCGATGGGGACGCTGCGCGGCGTGTCCTGCGGTCCCTCCCACGCCGGATGATACCAGTGGACGCGGTCGCCGACGCGCCCGGCGATCGCCAGATAGCGCGCCTCGACGTTCGGCGGCGTGGTGTAGGCGAACAACAGCCCGGCGGTGGCGTCGAGGGTCTCGCCGAGCGGCGTCGCGCCCGCTTCGTCGGCGACCAGGACCCGCATCGTCGGCCGTGCCTCGCCGTCGCCCCGCGCGACGGGCGGCTCAGGCGGTGCGGGCGTCGGGACGACGAAGAGGGCCACCGCGGCGGCGGCGAGCAGGCCCGCCGCCCAGCCCAGCGTGGCCCTCCGGGCGGTCGGGGTCTCCGCGCGGATCGGCGGCGGCGGCCCGGCCTCCAACAGGCGCGCGACCTGTGCTTTGGAGGGCCCGGTGGCGCCTTCGATGCTCCGTTCCAGCCGCGCCAGCCGGTCGTAGTACGCCTTCGCGTCGGGGTCCCGGCGCAGATGCGCGCGCAGCGCTTGGGCCTCGAGCGGGGGTAGCGGGCCCTCGTCGAATTGCCGCTCGATGAGCCGACGGGCCTCGTCAGTCGTCATCGAACCACCTCCTGCGCGCGAAGAAGCGCCGCGCCGCGCCGCGCACCGCGGTGAGCACACGGTAGACCTGGTCGCGCGACAGCCCGACCTCGGCGGCGACCGCCGACTGGCTCTTGCCGTCCTGGACGCACCCTTGCAGCACCGCCTTCTCGTTCTCCGAGAGGCCGCGCTGGAACTCGTCGTAGAGGCGGGCGAACTCGAGGTCCTCGGGGCGCGTCTCCGTGACCTCGTCGGCCAGCACCGGCTCGTCGACCAGCACCTCCCGGCTAACGCGACCTACGCGCGTGACGGCGACATTCGCCGCGATGCGCTTCAGGTAGGGCGCGATGGGTCGGGTCGGGTCGAACTTGCCGTCGATGCACTGCCGGAAGAACCGCGCGAAGGCCTCCTGGCAGATCTCCTCCGCGTCGAAGTCGCTGTTCACCCGCATGAAGCGGCGCTGAGGGCCGCCCCCGTACAGGAATCCGCGCAACAGCAACGTCATCACCTCGCTCACATGCTCCCGGTACACCGCCTCGAAGGCTTCGGGCCGGCCGGCCCGCAACGCCCCCGGTGAGATGACCTCACTCGTTGGTCCATTCCGACCAGCGTCCGGTTCTGCGCGGGGTTTCTCATCCATGGCGGCGCCGAAGCCAAGCGTCCCACGTTTTGTAAGGCAACTCGAAAAAGTGCGCGCAGCTTTTCGGCCTCGACGGAAGGGTAGGCCGGGGCGCCGAACGACACCCCATCGAACGCGACTTCGAGACACGGACAGAAAACGAGGAGGAGCCCTTTGCGATCCGCATCCCCGAACCCGATGACCCTGTTGCTCGCCAGCCTGATGCTGGCCCCCGCGTCGGCCTGGGCCGTCGACGGCGTGATCGAGATCAACCACGCCCGCGCCCTGGCCGGCGGCGTGACCCCGGGGGACGGCCCCGGCTACCCGGTGACGATCAGCCAGCCGGGGAGCTACCGGTTGACGAGCAACCTGACCCAGCCGGACGTCGACACGCATGTGATCGACGCGTCGAGCGTGGACACCCTCGAGGGCGTCTCGGTGGACCTGAATGGGTTCTCCATCCTCGGGGGGACGGCCTGCACGCCGGTGGGTGGGAACCCTCCCACGAGCGTCGACTGCAGCGGCGCAGGCTCCGGGGTCGGCGTGTTCCTCGCCACTCGCGTCTCGAACGGCGCGGTCAAGGGGATGGGTGGCGACTGTATCAAGGGGGGACGGGTCTCGGACGTCACGCTCTCCGACTGCGGGGGATCGGGGGTCGCTGTCGGTTTGGCTCTTCGCGACGCCAGGATCGAGCGGACCGGGCAGAATGGCGTGAGCGGTTTCGGACGGCTCCAGAGCGTCGTCGTCAGACACGCAGGGGCGGCCGGCATCGCCTGGACTGGTCGAATCAAGGACAGCCATGTGATCTGGAGCGTCGGAGCCGGGTTCAACGCGGCGGGCGAAGCGGGGAGCGTTCTCACGGGATCCGTCGCCTCCGAGAACCGTGGCGCGGGCGTCCTCGGCTCCTCGAGCCTCTCGTACGGGGGCAACACCGTCCGCGACAATCAGGGCGGCACCGTCACCGGAGGAGCAGTCCAGGTCGGACTCAACAACTGCGACGGCGACACGGCCTGCCCATAGCCGCAGCCCGATCCGCCTCCGCCTGAAGCCCGGGACCGCACGCAATCGAGGCCGTTCATGCCACGTCGACCCCCCATCCGGCTGCTGGCCGCGCTGTACGCGCTGCCCGCCGTCGCGCTCGCCCAAACAGCGCTCGAGACGGTGCGCTTCTCCGTGGACACGACGGCGGTCGTCGATGGCCGGACGCTCGATGACCACGACGTAATGGTCGACGGCGAGGGGCCGCTCGACCTCGGCGCCATCGCCGACGCGGCGGACGTGACGGGCGTACACCTCGAAGCGGGCGGCGACGTGCTGCTCACCTTCGACACCGCCCTCGAGTTGAGAGCGCTCCTGGCGATGCCGGCTGACGTGGTGCGCTACGACGGCGCCAACTTCACGCTGGAGTTCGACTCGGTGGCGGCGGGCGTCCCCGACGGGGTGCACATCGACGCCGTGACGCGCGACGACTTCGACGCCCTGCTGGTCTCCTTCGACCAGACCGTCGATCTCGACGGGACGGTCTTGGCGGCCGACGACCTGGTGCGGATCGTCCCGCTCGGGGCGGGCGGCGAGGGGGAGGGCGAGGGCGAGCCGTTCCCCGGCGGCGAAGGGGAGGGCGAGCCGTTCCCCGGCGGCGGCGGCGACTTCGCCTTCGAGGTGGTCTTCGAGGGCGCGGCCGCCGGGGTGGATCCGGGCCTCGACGTCGACGCGGCCCACTACCTCGTCGGCAACGACCACCTGCTGCTCTCCTTCGACGGGAGCGGCGCGGTCGACGGCGTGGCCTTCGACGACGAGGATGTGCTCGAGTACGACCCCGTCGCGGACACCTGGGTCCTCGCCCTCGACGGCTCGGGGCTGTCGGCGGCGCTCGTCCCCGTCGATCTCGACGCCTTCCACGCCACCCCCGCGCTCCCCGACGCAGACCGCGACGGGCTCTCAGACGCCGACGAGGCGATCTACGGCACCGATCCCGACGACCCCGACACAGACGGCGACGGCCTCACGGATGGGGCCGAGGTCCACACCCATGGCACCGATCCGACCGACGCCGACACCGACGGCGACGGGCTCTCAGACGGTGACGAGGTCCTGCGCCACGGCAGCGATCCGCGCAGCGGAGACTCCGATGGCGACGGGCTCGGCGACTTCGAAGAGGTGACGGTCCACGGGACCGATCCGACGCGCGCCGACACCGACGGTGACGGGCTGTCCGACCCCGATGAGATCAACGTCCACGGGACCGATCCCACCCGCGCCGACACCGACGGCGACGGGCTCGACGACCGCGACGAGCTGAACCGCGGCACCGATCCGACCGACGCCGACACCGACGGCGATGGGCGCGCCGACGGCGCCGAGATCGCCGCGGGGACCGATCCGCTCGATCCCGACACCGACGACGACGGGCTCTCGGACGGCGACGAGATCGCCAACAACACCGATCCGCACGACCCGGACACCGACGACGACGGGCTGCTCGATGGCGCCGAGGTCAACGAGCACGGGACCGACCCCCGCGATCGGGACACCGACCGCGACGGGCTCGACGACGCCGCCGAGGTGCAGGCGGCGGGGACCGATCCGCTCGACCCGGACAGCGACGACGATGGGCTGACGGACGGCGCCGAGGTCAACGAGTACGGGACCGATCCGCTCAGCGACGACAGCGACGGCGACGGGCGCCGGGACTTCGAGGAGCTGGCCGCGGGGAGCGATCCCAACGTGCCGGCGACGCCGATCGAGGGCTGGCTCTTCTCGCCGGACATCACGGTGGCGCTCGGTGGGCTGGTCGTGGCCGACGAGGACGTCGTGTCCGGGGACGCCGAGTGGGCTCGGTTGAGCCTCGGCGCGTTGCCCTCGAGGGCTGATCTGGTCGCGTTCCACCAGGCGCCCGGCGGGCGCTTCTACTTCGTGCTCGACACCGCGGCGACCGTGGGGGGCGTGGCGGCGGGCCCACGCGACGTTGTGCTCTACGACGGCGTGGGCTACTCGATCGCATTCGGAGGCGGCGCCGCGGGGGTCCCCGACGGGGTCGCCATCGACGCCCTCACCTTCGAGGGCGGCGAGCTGGTGGTGTCCTTCGACGGGACCGTCGACCTCGGTGGGCTGCTGGTGGAGGACGTCGATCTGGTCGACGTGACCGGCGCGCCGCGGATGGTGGTGGTCGGCGGCGCGGTCGGGGTCCCGGCGGGGCTCGACGTCGATGGCGCGCATCTGCTGGAGAGCGGCCACGCGCTGCTGAGCTTCGATGGCAGCGGCGTGCTGGGGAACATCGCGTTCGCCGACGAGGACGTGCTGGAGCTCGATCCGGCGGGGCCGAGCTGGGAGCTCGCGTGGCGGGGGGCGGCGGCGCACTCGGCGTGGGGGGCGGCGGATCTCGACGCGATCTCGGTGGTGCCCGACGACGCCGATAGTGACGGCGACGGGCTGCTCGACTGGGAGGAGGTGCTGCTCGGCACCGATCCCGACTTCGCCGACAGCGATGGCGACGGGGTGGACGACGCCGACGAGGTGCGGGTGCACGGGACCGACCCGACCTCGGCCGACTCGGATCTGGATGGGCTCGGCGACGGCGCGGAGCTGGGCCTGGGGACGGATCCGCTGGACGCGGACTCCGACGCGGACGGGCTCACAGACGGCCAGGAGGTCAACGTCACGGGGACGGATCCGTTGGACGCGGACACCGACGACGATGGGCTCACGGACGGCGAGGAGGTCGCTCGCGAGGGGACCGATCCGTTGGACGCGGACACCGACGACGACGGGCTGGACGACGGCGAGGAGGTGCGGATCCACGGGACGGATCCGTCGGACGCGGACACCGACGACGACGGGCTGGACGACGGACACGAGCTGACGGTGTCGCTGACCGATCCGACCGACGCCGACACCGACGATGACGGGTTGGGCGATGGCGCTGAGCTGAACGTGCACCGGACCGACCCGCGCGACGCGGATTCGGACGACGACGGCCTCAACGACGGGGTGGAGGTCAACGGGCACGGGACCGATCCGCTGGACGGGGACTCCGACGACGACGGGCTCACGGACGGGGACGAGGTGCTGGTGTACGGGACCGATCCGCTGGACGCGGACACCGACGGTGACGGCCGCCCGGATGCCCTGGAGATCTCGCGGGGGAGCAATCCCCTGGTCGGGTTCACGGTGCTCGAGGAGCTGCTGTACTCGGCCGACACCTCGGCGGTCTTCGGCGGGGTGGGGGCCGATGACGAGGGCGTGCTCTCCGAGTCGGGGGCGGGGATGGCGCTGCGAGATGTCGGCGGGTTGCCGGCGGCGGGGGATCTGGTCGCGCTGCACGACGCCGGCGGTGGCGGGGTGTACTTCGTGCTCGACACCGCCGTCGTCCTCGCTGGCGGTGTGGCGGCGGGGCCGAGGGTGGTGGTGCACTACGACGGCGCGGTCTTCGCGGAGGCCTTTGACGCGGGGGCTGCGGGGGTCCCCGACGGGGTGGCGATCGACGCGCTGACGCGCGCCGCCGACGGCGATTGGCTGCTGTCCTTCGACGGAGCGGTGACGGTGGGTGGGGTGCACGCCGCCGACGAGGACCTGGTCCGCCACGACGAGGCGGGTGGTCTCTCGCTCTTCCTCGACGGGAGCGCCGCCGGTGTCGCGGAGGCCCTCGACCTCGACGGCGCTCACCGGCTGGAAGGCGGCGAGCTGCTGCTCTCCTTTGATGGGAGCGGGACCTTGGGCGTGGTCCGCTTCGACGACGAGGACGTCCTCGAGCACGCGCCGGGGGCCGGGACCTGGGAGCGCTCCTACGACGGGGCGGCCATCCACCCGGCCTGGGCGGCGGCGGATCTCGACGCCCTGTCTGTGCCCGACGACGACTCGGACGGGGACGGGACGGCCGACGGCGACGACAACTGCCCGGAGACCCCCAACGGCGACCAGGCCGACGAGGACCGCGACGGGTTCGGCGATGCGTGCGACGGGTGTCCGGCAGATCCCGACAAGACCGCGAACGGCGCCTGTGGCTGCGGTGTCGGCGACGACGACTCGGACGGGGACGGGACGGCGGATTGCGTCGATGGGTGCCCCGCCGATGCGGCGAAGACCGACGCGGGCGTGTGCGGCTGCGGTGTCGGCGACGACGACTCGGACGGGGACGGGACGGCGGATTGCGACGACGGCTGCCCGGCCGACGGAGACAAGGTCGAGCCGGGGGGGGGCGGCTGCGGCGCGCCCGACGCGGATGGGGACGGGGATGGGCTCGCTGACTGCGTGGATCCGTGTGTGGATGACCCCGACAACGACGGGGACGGGGACGGGGTCTGCGGGGATGTGGACAACTGCCCGGACCAGGCCAACGCGGACCAGGCGGATGGCGACGGCGATGGCACGGGCGACGTGTGTGACGCCTGCCCCGACGACAACCTGGACGACGAGGACGGCGACGGGCTGTGCGCCAATATCGATCCCTGTCCGGTCGACCTCGAGAACGACGAGGACGGCGATGGCGTGTGCGAGCACGACGACAACTGCCGGGCCATCTACAACCCGACCCAGACCGACCACGACGACGACGGGGAGGGGGATGTCTGTGAGGGCGCGCTCTGCGAGATCGCCCGTCGAGCCTGCAATCGGCAGCACCGGGCGGACGCGCGTTCGTGCTCGCTCGAGCGCAACATCTGCCGCCGCGAGTGCCCCCGTCGCGACCACGAGTGTCGCCGGGCCTGTGGCGACGACCGCGTCGCCTGCGAGACCGCGGCCGATGCGCAGTTGGGGATCTGCCTCGACGAGGGCGCCGATTGCGTTCCGCGTCGGCAATGCGTGGAGGCGGCTCGGGCCGACTTCCGGCACTGCCGCGCTGGTGCCCAGAACGGCTACCGCTCGTGTCGCCAGTCCTGCATCGACGCCGGGCGGCCCGCCGGGTGCGTGGCCGAGTGTCGCGCCATCTGGCGCAACGACCGCGGCGAATGCCGCGCGGCGAAGCGCCGGGTCATCGAGCAGTCCTGTCGGGAGCCGTTCGACCAGGCGCGCGAGTGTCGGGCCACCAAGAACGCCTGCGTGCAGTCCGCCATCGACGAGCATCGCGTCTGCGTCGCCGGATGCGCGCCGCGTGACCGCGAATGCCGCGCCGCGTGCCGCACCGAGCGGGCCCGCGACCGCGTCTCGTGCCTCGAAGAGGAGTCCGCCTGCCTGGGCGGGATCTGAGACGGGCCGCGACCAGGGACCTCTTCAGCGCCCCCGCCGATGAGCCGTGAATCGTCGGACTCGACGGTCCGGCGGCGGCCATCTCCGTCTGCAGGGCGGCCATCAGCATCCCCCGGGCCCATTCACGAGCCAGCTCGTCGAGCGTGACGCCGAAACGACCGGACGGTCGCGTGCAGCGCGCCGCGTCGGGAATCTGCCGCGCCGTCCTCTGAGCCTGTAGCGCATCGAGCGACCGAGTCGCGTGCCGCCCCGACCGACGCCCCATTCCTGGTCCCCACCTTCTGCCGTCGCAGACACTTCGAATGGAGTGTGGTTTGATGTGGGCAGTTAACCTACACAGGGGTGTTCGTGCGTAACACGAGATCCCACGAGATCCCCCCATGCCCGCCTACTCGAGAGTAGATCCCAAGATCTAGTAGGCAGTTGCAGGCCTGACTACCAAATATGGTGCATCATGAGAATCTTCCATATTCCGCAAATCAGGCGTTGACGACCAACAGCCGATTGATACGGTTGCGAGTGGGAGCCAGTGTGATCTGCTCCCCAACTGGTGGAGATGGCGATGGACGCCGCCGACAGCCCCAAGCGAGTGTGGGGGTCGCACGAGCACAAGCTCGATGCGAAGGCGCGGTTGTCCATCCCGAGTGAGTTCCGGTCCGAGCTCAAGCTCGCGGAGCACGATGTGCTCTACGTGACGCGCGATGCTTCGACCCGCAGCCTGCTGATCTTCTGGGAGGACGCCTGGCGTCGCTTCGAGGAGAAGGCCAACTTCCTGGCGGCGCGCCGACAGGAGGCGGTGATGAAGGCGATGCTCGCCGGGGACCTCGATGTCGGTACGCCGGCGGAGGCCGCGGAGGATCTGATGCGCCAGTACCACCGCAAGGTGAAGCTCGACCGGCTCGGGCGGATCCAGCTCCCGGCGATGCTTCGCGGCTTCGCCGGACTCGAAGGGGGCGACGCCTGCCGGGTCCTCGGCAAGGGCGGCGCCATCGCAGTGTGGGCCCACCGGACGGCGGAGGAGGCCCACGACGAGACGAAGTTTGCCGGCCAGACAGCCAGGGTCGGCTACCTGGTGAGCCCGGAGGCACCGCCGACGTCGGTGTCTTCGGATGGTGGTGAGGGTGCCGAAGAGTAGGTCGTCGTCGTAGCCCGCGCGGGGGTCGTGACGGCAGAGGGGTGGCTCGAACAATTCGTGAGCGGACACCACATGTGTCCGTGCTGGAGAGCGCGGTGCTGACGTTGGCGTCGGCGCGAACCGGCGAGGTGTGGGTGGATTGCACCTGCGGCTTCGCCGGTCACGCCCGACGCCTCCTGGAGCGTGGCGTTCAACTGTACGGAATCGACCGCGACGCCGAGGCGCTCGCGTTCGCCACCCGTGCGCTCGCCGAGTTCGGCGATCGTGTCGCCCTGCTGCGCGGTGACTTCCGAGACGTGGGGCGCCTCCTCGACGAGGCGGGCGTCGATCGCGTCGACGGCTTCCTGGCCGACATCGGCGTCAGCTCCCCGCAGTTCGACCGCCCGGAGCGCGGCTTCTCCTTCGCCCACGCGGGCCCCGTCGACATGCGCATGGACACCGGCGGCGGCGAGACCGCCCTCGGGCTGATCCGCCGCCTCGACACCGCGGAGCTCGCGCGGCTGCTGCGGACCCTCGGTGAGGAGCCCTTCGCGAAGCCAGTCGCCCGCGCGATCCACGCCTGGAGCGCCGGGCCCGGCCCCCACGACACCGTCCGTCTCGCCGCCGCCGTCGCCGACGCGATCCCCGCGAAGGCTCGCTCCAAGCGGCGCAAGCACCCCGCCACGCGCAGCTTTCAGGCGCTCCGCATCGCGGTGAACGACGAGCTGGGGGCCCTCGAGGCGCTCCTGGAGACGATCCCCGACCGGGTCGCTCCGGGGGGCCGGGTCCTGGTGATCACGTTCCATAGCCTCGAGGATCGGATCGTCAAGCGCGCCTTCGCCCGCTGGACCGGTCGCACTCGGCCGCAGGCGCCGCGGCGCGGTCTGCCTCCGCCGCCCGCGGGGCCGGTCCACTTCGAGTCGCTGACCCGCAAGCCGGTGGTGGCTGACGCCGACGAGGTCGCCACCAACCCCCGCGCGCGCAGCGCCAAGCTCCGCGCCGTGAGACGACTGGAGGCCGCCTGATGCGTGACTTCGTCGTCCTGCTCGGGTCGGTCTGCGTCCTGGCCTGGTGCGGCGTCCGCGTCGTGACGCAGCGCCACCGCTCCGTCGCGACCGGCTACGACATCGCCACCGAGACGCGGGAACAGCGCACCCTCGAAGACGAGTTGCGGCGGCTGGAGATCGTGCGCGCCGCGCTGCTCGCCCCTGGTCGCCTCACCGAGATCGCCACAGTCGCCGGGCTGCGCGATCCCGCGGGGGACGAGGTGGTCCCGATCGCGCTGCCCACCGAGGAGGCCGGGCGATGACCAACCGCTTCTTCAACCGGGCCCCCGTCGAGCCCGGGCCGCGCAAGGTCCGGATGGTCATCGTGGCGGTCCTGTTCGCGTCGGCCCTGGTGGGCCTGATGGTGCGCGCCTGGTACCTCCAGGTGCACCGCCACGCGGACTTCGTCCGGCGCAGCGCCAGGCAACACGAGACCACCATCGAGCTCCGCGCGAGCCGGGGCGCGATCTACGACCGCAACGGCCACCCCCTGGCGCTCTCGGCGATGGTGCCCTCGGTCTTCGCCGTCCCGCGCAAGATCGCGGATCCGGCGGGCACCTCCGAGGCCCTCGCCGCCGCTCTGCACCTCGGCGACCGCGAGCGCCTTCGCCTCGCGAAGCGGCTGAGCAACGGCCGCGCCTTCGCGTGGGTCAAGCGTCAGGCGAAGCCGAGCGAAGCCGAGGCGGTCCGCGCCCTCGAGCTCGATGGCGTCGGCTTCCAGAACGAGCCGCGCCGCTTCTACCCCGCGCGCGAGGTCGCCGGGGCCGTCCTCGGCTTCGCCGGCATCGACGGGGTCGGCCTCGAGGGCGTCGAGCGCGACTACGACCGCTACCTGCGGGGGCGCGCCTACGTCCTCGACGGTCTGCGAGACGCCGCCGGGCGCAAGGCGATGCCCGGCGGCGCGGTACCCACCGACCACCTCACGGGCTATTCGCTGCTGCTGACGCTGGACCACCACATCCAGCAGATCACCGAGGCGGTGTTGCGCGAGCAGGTCGCGGAGATGCGCGCGCGCCAGGGCGTGGCCGTGGTCCTCGATCCGCGCACCGGCGACATCCTCGCGATGGCCCAGACGCCGGACTTCGATCCCAACCGCTTCAACGAGGAGCCCTCCTCGAAGTGGCGGCTGCGTTGCATCACCGACGTGCTGGAGCCCGGCTCGACGGTGAAGCCGCTGCTCATCGCGGCGGCCTTCGACGCGAAGCGCGCGCGCCCCGACTCGGTCTGGGACGGCCACAAGGGGCGCATGAAGGTCGGCCGGAAGTGGATCACGGATGTCCACGGAGAGGAGCGACTCACGACCCTCGAGATCGTCCAGAAGAGCTCGAATGTGGGCGCCGTCCAGGTCGCTCAGCGCCTCGGCAAGGAGCTGTGGCATCGGTATCTGCGCGCCTTCGGCTTCGGTCAGCACAGCGGCATCGGCCTTCGCGGTGAGCAGGTTGGCGCGCTGCGCTCGGCCAAGCGCTGGGGTCAGATCCACCTCGCGACCTTCGCCTACGGCTACGGGTTCTCCGTGACGCCGCTGCAGATGGCGCGGGCGATCTCGGCCTTGGCCAACGGTGGCGTGCTGATGCGCCCCCGCCTGGTGCGCGAGGTGCGCGACGCCACCGGGGACATCGTCGAGCACGTGCCGCCTCGCGAGCAGCACCGGGTCGTCAGCGCCCGCGCCGCACGCGACGCGACACGCGCCATGGAGATGGTCACCGGCGAGGACGGCACCGGCAAGCGCGCCCGGGTCCCCGGCTACCGGGTCGCGGGCAAGACCGGGACCGCGAACATGATCGGCCCCGGGGGCTACTCGAAGGAGAAGGTGCGCAGCAGCTTCGTGGGCTTCGTCCCCGCCCAGGACCCGCGGCTGGTGATCTACGTCGCCATCGAGGAGCCCAAGGAGGCGCGCTACGGCGGGCTCGTCGCGGCGCCGGTCTTCGCGGCCATCGCCAAGAAGGCCCTGCCCTACCTGGGCGTCGAGGCGACGGAGCCGCTGACGGTCGACGACGAGGTCGAGGAGGACGACTGGGAGTCCGCGGCGGACGGCCTCGATCCGCAGGCGCGGGCCTGGTGGTTCGAGGAGGCCGTCCTCACGGGGGCGCCGAGCCACCTCGTGATCCCCGACCTGCGCGACCAGCCGCTGAGCGTGGTGGTGTCGAAGGCGGCGGGGATGCAGCTCGATCTGGTCGTTGAGGGCGCTGGTCTCGTGCGCTCCCAGCGGCCCCAGCCGGGGGCGCTGTTGCCCCGGGACGGCACGCTCCGCGTGCGCCTCGAGCTCCCGGGGACGCCCCCCGCGGCGAAGCTCGCGGCCCACGGCCTCGGGCGGAAGGGACGATGATGCTGAGCGAGCTCCTGCGAGCCGTGCCCGGCGCCACCCTCATCGGCGAGGACGTCTCGGTGGACTGGGTCACCAACGACAGCCGTACGGTGGGTCCGCGGACCCTCTTCGTCGCGCTGCCCGGACGGCTCCACGAGGGCCGGGACTTCGTCCCTTCGGCGATCGCGGCGGGGGCGGTGGCCATCGCTCAGACCGCGGGGGCTGCACCATGGCCGGGGCTGCCCAATGTCTCGCTGCCCCACGGTCGGCCCGATCTGGCGCCCCTCGCCGCGCGCATCCAGGGAGATCCCGCGCAGGCCCTCACGCTGGTCGGCATCACGGGCACCAACGGCAAGACCACCGTGGCTACGCTCGTCGCGGAGATCGTGGCCGCCGACGGCGGCGCGCCGGGGCTCGTCGGCACCGTCGAGCACCGGATCGGCGACACCGTGAGGTCAACCTCCTACACCACCCCGGAGGCCCCTGAGCTCCACCGCGTCCTCGCGGAGATGCGCGACGCCGGCGTCGTCTACGCGGCCCTCGAGATCAGCTCCGTGGGGCTCGTCGAGCACCGCGTCGACGGCATCGAGCTGGCCGCCGCCGCGTACCTCAATCTGAGCCCCGACCACCTCGACTACCACCAGGACATGGCTGACTACGGCGCCGCCAAGCGCCGACTCTTCGACCTGCGCGTCCCCGGCGGGGTCGCTGTCATCGACGTCGACGACGCCTTCGGTCGCGCCCTCGCCTCGGAGCTCGGCGGCCGGGTGTGGCGCCTCTCCCTCACGGACGCGACCGCGGAGGTCCACTACACCGACCTGCTCTGCGATGGGCGTGGCATCCGCGGCACGCTCCACACGCCGCGGGGTCTGGTGGAGGTCTCGAGCCCCCTGCTCGGTCGCTTCAACGCCAGCAACCTCGCCTCCGCCTGCGCCCTCGCCCTCGCCGTCGGGTTGCCCGCCGCGGCGGTGTCTGTGGCCTTCGCCAGAGCGGCGATCCGCGGTCGGCTCCAAGCCGTCCCCAACGCGCGCGGGGTGACGGTGGTGGTCGACTACGCGCACTCCCCCGACGCCATCGAGCGCGTCATCGAGACGCTGCGCCCGCTCACGTCGGGTCGTCTCTGGTGCCTGTTCGGCTGCGGCGGCGACCGCGACGCCGCAAAGCGGGCTCCGATGGGGCGCGCGGCGGCGCTCGCCGACGGGGTGGTGCTCACCAACGACAACCCGCGCCACGAGGATCCCGAGGTGATCGCCCGCGCCGCGCTGGCGGGAGCGGTCGCCGCAGGTCGGCCCCGGGCCGAGGGACCGCAGCTCGGGCACACCTGGGTCGAGCTCGACCGGCGCGCTGCGATCCGTGGCTTGCTCGCCGCCGCGGCGGAGGGGGACACGGTGCTGATCGCCGGCAAGGGCCACGAGCCGTACCAGCAGGTGGGCGACACGCGGCACCCCTTCGACGACGTCGAGGTCGCCCGCGCCGCGGGAGGTCATCGATGAGCTGGCGCACGGACGACCTCTGCGTGGCCTGCGCCGGCCGTCGGCTCTCCGGCGGTCACGGGTCGGTGAGCGGCTTCTCCATCGACTCCCGAACGCTGCGGCCCGGTGAGGCCTTCATGGCCGTCCGCGGGCCCAACCACGACGGCCACGTCTACGCGGCGGCGAGCGTCGACGCGGGCGCGGGCGCGGTCTTCGTCGACGCGCGCGGCGCCACGTCCTTGCCCCCGCGGGTCCTCGACAGCGGCGTGCCGGTGATCATCGTCTCCGACACGGTCGCCGCCCTGGGCCGCATCGCGGCGTGGCACCGCCAGTCCTTCCGCGGGGTGCTCGTCGCGATCACCGGCTCGAGCGGCAAGACCACCACCAAGGAGATGCTCGCCACGGTCCTGGCCCTCATCGGGCCGACGTTGAAGACCCCGGGGAACCTCAACAACCACCTCGGGATGCCGCTCACGCTCTTGCAGCTCACCGGCGAACACGCCTTCGCGGTGATCGAGATGGGGATGAGCGCCGCGGGGGAGATCGCCTACCTCGCCAACATCGCCAAGCCCCAGGTCGCCGTTGTCACGACCGTCGGCGCCGCCCACCTCGAGGGGCTGGGGACGGTGCGCGCCGTCGCGCGGGCCAAGGGCGAGATCTTCTCGGCCCTCGGAGCTGGAGACGGGCTCGCCGTGATGCCCTCGGATCTGCCCTGGGCCTGGGAGCTGACGCGCGCTCTGAACGCGCCGCTGCTCCTGGTCGGCGACGGGCCGACCGACGAGGTTCGACTCACGGCGGTGCGCGAAACAAAGGAGGGCGTCGCCGGGACGGTCCACGTCGGCGACGAGCGCTGGCGGTTGCGGTTGAAGATGTCGGGCCGGCACAACCTGCACAACGCGCTGCTCGCCATCGCCGTCGGGCGCGAGCTCGGCGTGCGCCCCGGGGAGGCCGTCCGCGCCCTGTCCCGGATCGCGCCGCCCAAGCTGCGGGGCGAGGTGCGGCGGCTGGCCGACGGCACCCGCGTCGTCCTCGACTGCTACAACGCCAACCCCCAGTCGATGCGCGCCTCGGTCACGAGCTTCCTGCGGCTCCATCCCCGCGGGACCCTGGTGCTCGGCGACATGCTCGAGCTCGGGTCCGAGGCCCAGCGCATCCATGGCGACCTCGGTCAACTCGTCGCCGAGCTCGGCCCGGAGGCGACCCTCATCGGCGTCGGTGACCTCGCGGCGTTCCTCGTCTACTCGGCCCGCAAGGCTGGCATGAACGCGGCATGGCACGTCGCAAACGCGGAGGCCGCGGCCCCCGTGCTTCGCGAGAAGGGGACCGGCGACGTCCTCCTCAAGGGCTCCCGGGCCATCGGCCTCGAGCGCGTCACAGACGCCGCGGAAGGGGGGGCCTGACCGTGGTCCTCTACCTCATGCTGGAGCTGCGGGAGTACTTCCCGCCCCTGCGCGTCTTCCGCTACGTCTCCTTCCGGGTCGTGGCCGCGATGCTCACGGCGATGCTGATCTCGTTCGTGCTGCACCCGTGGTTCATCCGCCGCCTGCAGTCTCATCAGATCGGTCAGGTCATCCGTGAGGACGGCCCGGAGAGCCACTTCTCGAAGGCGGGCACCCCCACGATGGGCGGCTCACTGGTGCTCTTCGCGATGGTGATCCCCACCATCCTCTGGGCCGAGCTGTCGAACCTCTATGTCTGGGCCGCGCTCACCGTCACGGTCCTCTTCGGCATCGTGGGCTTCGTCGACGACTACCTGAAGCTGCGCGAGCGCAACTCCAAGGGCTTCTCCGGCAAGGCGCGCCTGGCCATCGAGCTCTTCGTCTGCGCCCTCGTCTTCCTGGTGCTCTTCCGCGAGGCCGACTTCGACCGCACGCTTTACGTGCCCTTCGTCAGCGCCGAGAAGTTCTCACTGGCCTTGCCGCTGTGGTTCTTCATCCCCTTCGCCGCGGTCGTCGTCACCGGCACCGGCAACGCCGTCAACCTCACCGACGGCCTCGACGGCCTCGCGATCGGTCCGGTGATGGTCGCCGCCGCCACCTACCTCATCCTCGCCTACGCCGGTGGCACCGTCCTGCACCTGCCCGACGTCGTCGATGGCCACACGAGGTTCTACCAGTTCAACATCGCCGAGTACCTGCACCTCCCCCACGTTGAAGGCGTCAACGAGCTCGCGATCTTCGCAGCCTCGATGATCGGCGCTGGCGTCGCCTTCCTATGGTTCAACACCTTCCCCGCCCAGATCTTCATGGGCGACGTCGGCTCGCTGGCCCTCGGAGGCGCCCTCGGGATGCTCGCCGTCCTGACGAAGAACGAGCTGCTCAGCGTCATCGTCTGCGGCCTCTTCGTGGTGGAGACCCTCTCCGTCATCATCCAGACGACCTCCTTCAAGCTCACTGGCCGCCGGGTCTTTCGGATGGCCCCGATCCACCATCACTTCGAGAAGCTCGGCTGGCAGGAGCCCAAGATCGTCGTCCGCTTCTGGATCATCTCCATCATGCTCGCGCTGGTCGCCCTCGCCAGCCTGAAGGTGAGGTGACGGCGTGTTGAAGTGGCTTCGCAAGCGCGTCGAGTCGGACCAGCACACCTCCCTGGTCGTGCACCGCTACGACCGCGTCGTGCTCGGTCTGACGCTGGCCCTGATGGGCGTCGGCGTCGTGATGGTCTACTCCGCGAGCATCGTCAGCGCCGAGCTTCGCAACGGCGACGCCGGCTACTACCTCGGCCGGCAGCTCGCCTACTGCGGGCTCGCGGTCGTGGCCCTCGTCGCGATGCTCAACCTGCACCACGATCTCCTCCGGCGCCTCGCCCTCCCGGTGGTCGTCGTCGGCATCTTGCTGCTGGTCGTCGTCCTGATCCCCGGCATCAGCGCCAACGCCAAGGGCGCCGCCCGCTGGATCGGCCTCGGCCCGATCCGATTCCAGCCCTCCGAGTCGATGAAGCTCGCCTGGATCGTCTTCCTCGCGGCCTTCCTCAGCCGTCGCCAGGCGGATCTCGACGACTGGCGTGTCGCCTGGCGGACACCGCTGCTCATGCTCGCGGGGATCGCCGCGCTGCTGATGTTCCAGCCCGACTTCGGCACCACCGTCATCTGTGGCGGTCTGATGGTCCTGATGGTCTGGGCCGCGGGCGGTCGCTGGCTCCACGTCGGTGTCCTGGGCCTGCTCGGCGCGAGCCTCGTCGTCGCCGCCATCTCCAAGGCCGAATACCGCGTCCGCCGACTGGTCGCCTTCTGGAACCCGGAGGCCGATCCCCAGGGCGCCGCCTACCACATCAACCAGGCGCTGATCTCCTTCGGCAGCGGAGACTGGACCGGGCTCGGCCTCGGTGGCTCTCGCCAGAAGCTGCTCTACCTGCCCGAGGCCCACACCGACTTCGTCTTCAGCATCATCGGCGAGGAGCTCGGCTTCGTGGGCGTGGCCCTCGTCATCGCGCTCTTCGCGGTCTTCGTCTGGCGCGGCTTCCGCATCGCCCGCAACGCAACCTCCGCCTTTGGCGCCCTGCTCGCCTTCGGCATCACCGCCGAGATCGGGTTTCAGGCCGCGACCAACATGGCCGTCGCCGTCGCCCTCCTGCCCACCAAGGGGCTCACCCTGCCCTTCGTGAGCTACGGCGGCAGCTCGCTGGTCACCCTGGGCGCCGCCGTCGGCGTCTTGCTCAACATCTCGCGCCGTCAGCCCCCCCCCGCCTGGCTCCACGCCTGGGTCCCCGAGCGGGCGCCCGGCCCGAGGACCGCATGATGGCGCTGGGACTCCTCCTGTTGGCCGGCGGCGGCACCGGCGGACACGTCTTCCCCGCGGTGGCCGTCGCCGACGAGTGGGTGGCCCGGGGCGGCCGCGTCGTCTTCGTCGGCAGCCCCCGCGGCCTCGAGGCGCGCGTCGTCCCCGCCCGCGGCTACGACTTCGTCCCCATCGAGGCGCGCCGGTTGAAGAACGCCGGCGCCGTCGAGCGCCTCCGCAGCCTCGCGCGCATGCCCGCCGCCCTCTGGTCGGCCGGCGCCCTGTTGCGGCGCCTCGATCCCCAGGTCGTCCTCGGCGTCGGCGGCTACGTCTCCGGCCCCGTGGTCCTCGCCGCGGCCCTCTCCGGGCGCCCCTGCGCGGTGGCCGAGCAAAACGCCCGCCCCGGCCTCACGAACCGCATCCTCGGACGCTTCGTGCGGCGCATCTACACCGCCTTCCCCGAGGCCGCCGAGGGCTTGCCGGCGCGCAAGGTCCGCGAGCTCGGCAACCCCGTCCGCCGTGAGATCCGCGAGCTGGCACAACGCCCGGCGAGGCGCGAGGGTGTCCCTCGGGTCCTGGTCCTCGGTGGCAGCCAGGGCGCCCGAGCCCTCAACCAGAAGCTCCCGGCCGCCGTCGCCGCCCTCGCTCGCCCGATTCGGCTCCGCCACCAGGCCGGGCGGGGCAACGGTGAGGCGGTCCGGGCGGCCTACGCCGAGCTGGGCGTCGCCGAGGTCCAGGTCGACGAGTTCATCGAGGACGTGGCGACGGCCATCGGCGCAGCGGACCTGGTCGTGGCGCGGGCCGGGGCGACGACCGTCGCCGAGCTCGCCTGTGTCGGTCGACCCGCGCTCTTCGTGCCCTTCCCCTACGCCGCCGACGATCACCAGGCGGCGAACGCGGCGTCCCTCGTGGAGGCGGGGGCGGCGGTGATGGAGCGCGAGGAGACCCTCGGCCACGAGCGCCTGGTCGCGCGCCTCGAGGAGCTCCTCACAGATCCCGCGCGCCTCTCCAAGATGGGGGCGCGCGCCCGGTCGCGCGGCCGGCCGGCGGCGGCGGCGGCGATCGTGGCTGACCTCTCCGCCCTCGCCACTGGGGGGGGGGCGTGATCGCGCTGCCCCCCATCACCGGCCGCTTCCGCGACGCCACCGTGGCGATGCTCTACGGGGGCCCGTCGAGCGAGCGCGAGGTCAGCTTCGCCAGCGGCACGGCCATCGCCGACGCTCTACGCGGGCTCGGCTACCGCGTCCTCCAGATCGACGCTGGCCGTGACGTCGTCGCCCAGCTCCGGGCGATCGGCGCAGAGGTCGTCTTCATCGCCCTGCACGGCACCCTCGCCGAGGACGGCCGCATCCAGGGCCTCCTCGACTGGGTCGGTCTGCCCTACACCGGCTCCGACGCGCGCTCGAGCCTGCTCGCCTTCGACAAGCTGCTCGCCAAGCGGCTCTTCCGCGAGGCGGGCCTGCCCACCGCGGAGGACCGGGTCTGGTCGGGCGAGTCGCCGCGAGGGCTCGGGGTTGATCTTCCGCTCCCCGTGGTCGTGAAGCCCGCCGCCGAGGGCTCCAGCGTCGGGGTCACGATCGTACGCGAGGAGGCGGCGCTGCGTCCGGCCCTTGAGCGGGCGGCGGCCTGCGGAGAGGTCCTCATCGAGCGGTTCGTTCCGGGCCCCGAGATCTCCGTCACGGTCTACGACGGCCGCGCCCTCGGCACCGTCGAGATCGAGCCCGCCCGGACCTTCTACGACTACGCGGCGAAGTACGCCGACGACACGGAGACGCGCTACCACGTCCCGCCGCGTATCGATCCCGCCGTGACCGCCGCCGCCGAGCGTGACGCCGAGCGCGCCCACCGTGTCCTCGGGTGCAGCGGCGTCACCCGCGTGGACTTCATCGCCGGCGCCGATGGTGCGGTCTTGCTGGAGGTCAACACGTTGCCGGGGATGACGGCCCACAGCCTGGTCCCGAAGGCGGCGCGCGGCGCAGGGATCGAGTTCCCGGAGCTCTGCGAGCGGATCCTCGAGCTGGCCATATCCCCAAGCGACGGCCCTCAGCCAGACAGTGAGCCTGGTGATGGCGCGTAATCGCTACCACGACGCCGGCCGCGCCGGCCGAGTCCTCTGGGCGCCCTTCGGCTTGCTCGTCGGGGCGCTGCGTGGCTTTCGTCCGGGGGCGGTGCCGTTGCTCGCCGCGGCGCTCCTCGCCGGCCTCGGCTACGCGGGCTGGCGGGCGGTGATCCACTCGCCGTACTTCCTGGTGCGGGTCGTCGACGTCGAGCCCACCGCGCACCTCGACCGGGAGCGGATCGTCGGGCTGGTGGGGCTGGACCGGCCGACGAGCATCCTCGAGTTCGACGAGGTCGCCGCCACGGAGGCGCTGCGAGCCGAGCGATGGGTCGCCGTCGCGCGGGTCAGCAAGACGCTCCCCGAGCAGGTGGACATCACCATCGAAGAGCGCACCGCCGCCGGTGTCGTCGTCCTCGAGGAGCTGTTCCTGGTGGGCGACGACGGCCACCCCTTCGTCAAGCCCTCCGCGGGTGAGGCTCATGGGTTGCCGCTGATCACCGGCCTCAGCCGCGCCGACTGGAGCGCCGACCCCGACGCCGCGGCGAGCCGGATCCGCGCGGCCCTCGCCCTCGCCCGCCGCTACGAGCGGCTGCCGATCGCCCGGAAGCGACCCCTCAGCGACGTGCGGCTCGCGCCGGGCGGACGTATGGAACTGATGCTCGGACAGATGCGTGTGGCTCTCGGGAGCACTGATTTTGAAGAAAAGCTCATGCGATTGGTGCTGATCGACCGTCAATTGAGCAAGAAAAACATGGATGCGTCGTACGTCCTATTGAGTGACGACCTCGCGCGCGCAATTGTGAAGGAAACGCCGCTGGCGGCCCAAGCGTCGAACCGACGTGATGGGCGTTTGAAGGGGAAGGTGGATTGATGGCCAAGGAGCAGATCGTCGCTGGGCTCGATTTGGGCACGCATGAGATCAAGTGTGTCCTCTCGGTGGAGGGGGACGATGGCCAGACGAGCGTCATCGGCACGGGATCGGCCCCCGCCGCCGGGATCGCGAATGGGGCCGTCTGCGACCAGGCGAAGCTGGTCGAGAGCATCCAGGCGGCGGTGCGCGAGGCCTCGCTCATGGCCGGCTGCAAGATCGGTGAGGTCTTGCTGTCGATCTCGGGGCGGCACCTCGAGACGTTCAACAGCGACGGGATGGTCGAGCTCCGCGGTCCGGTGGTCACCGACGACGACATCCGGGCCGTCCAGCGCATGGCGCGGGCGGTGAAGATCCCCGCGGAGAACGAGGTCCTGCACGTGGTGCCCCAGGCCTACGTCCTCGACGGAGAGCCGCTGGACTCGCCGGTTGGCATGAAGGGGGTGCGCCTCGAGGTAGACGCCCACGTGGTGCTGGGGAAGCGGGCGCTCGTCACGGCCCTCGAGAAGTGCTGCAAGCGCGCGCGCCTCAAGGTGGTCGACGTGCTGCTCGCGCCGCTCGTGCAGGCGGAGTGCTTGCTGAAGCCGGAGGCGCGCGACCTCGGCGTCGTGCTGGTCGACATCGGCGCCGACACTACGGAGCTCGCGGTCTTCCGCGGCGGTCAGATCGTCTACAGCTCGACGTTGGGCATCGGCGGCGACGTGGTCACGCTGGACCTCACGGAGATGCTCGAGACGCCGCGGGCGGAGGCGGAGCTGCTGAAGCAGACCCACGGTCGAGTCGGCACCGGCGTCGCGAACGACGAGACGATCGAGCTGCTCGGTGTCGGTGGGCGGAAGCGGCGCGAGATCGCCAAGGCTCGGGTCTGCGCGATCATCGAGGCGCGCGTCGAGGAGCTGTTCACCTACGTCCGCGAGGACCTCGAGGTGGCGGGCTTCGTCGAGCGCCTCCCGGGGGGCATCGTGCTGACCGGCGGCGGCTCGAGGCTCAACGGGATGGTGGAGGTCGCCGAGCGGGTCCTGGAGATGCCGGCGGCGATCGGTGAGCCCAAGGCGGTCGCCGGGCTGGTCGAGGTGGTCCGACACCCACGCTACGCGACGGCCACCGGCCTCACGCTGTGGGGGATCCGCGGTCGCGGCCAGGGGTGCTACAGCGCTCGCATCGAGGGCGCCCGGCGTGGGGTACGTCGGTGGCTTCCGTGGCGTGAGTGAAATCCACCAAGATAAACCAAAACTTCGTTGCGGTCTAATTTGCGGAATGCCACATTATTCTGGCAGCAACGGCTAGAACTAGATCTAACGTCGGTCTCTACGGAAAAATTCCGTTAGGATCGAACCAAGTGGGGTGAACGTGGACAACATCTTCGAGTACGTGAAGGGCGGTGCTGGTGCGCGCCTGAAGGTCATCGGTGCCGGGGGGGGCGGCGGCAACGCCGTCAACACGATGGTCGACATGGGTCTGGCCGGAGTGGACTTCATCGTCGCGAACACCGACGCGCAGGTTCTCGCCGACTCGAAGGCGCTCATTCGATTGCAGATCGGCGCGAAGCTCACCGAGGGCCTCGGGGCGGGCGCCGACCCCGAGGTCGGCCGCGACGCGGCTCTCGAGGACCACCAGCTCATTCGCGACACCTTGTCCGGGGCCGACATGGTCTTCGTCACCGCCGGCATGGGCGGCGGCACTGGCACCGGCGCCGCGCCGGTCATCGCGCGAATGGCCCGCGAGATGGGGGCGCTCACGGTCGGTGTGGTCACCAAGCCCTTCAAGTTCGAGGGCCGGGCGCGGCGCAAGCGCGCCGAGGCTGGCATCGAGGCCCTCGCCCGCGAGGTCGATACGCTGGTGGTCATCCCCAACCAGCGGCTCCTGAAGATGTCGACGGAGCGCACCTCCATGCAGGAGGCGTTCAAGATGGCCGACATGGTCCTCTACAACGCCGTGCAGGGCATCTCCGACCTGATCATCAAGCCCGGCCTGATCAACGTGGACTTCGCCGACGTGCGCACCATTATGAGCAGCCGCGGCATGGCGCTGATGGGCACCGGGCGTGCATCCGGTGAGAGTCGGGCCCTCGACGCCGCTCAGATGGCGATCTCCAGCCCGCTGCTCGACGACGTGAGCATCGAGGGGGCGACCGGCATCCTGATCAACTTCACCGGCGGCACGGACATGGGCATCTACGAGATCGAAGAGGCGTCGAGCCTCATCGAGCAGGTCGCCGACGACGAGGTGAACCTCATCTTCGGGGCGGTCATCGACGAGTCGATGACCGACGAGATCGAGATCACCGTCATCGCCACCGGCTTCCCCCACGCCCATGCGCTCAACGCCGGCGCGCGGACCACCGACCGCAGCACGACCAAGGGCTACCGTCTGCCCGAGCGCCCGGCGGCCACCAACGACTGGGGCCCCGGCGCCTCGGGGGAGTGGGTCCTGCCCCAGCCGATCGCCGCGGCCGATCGCTCGAAGCCCGCCGGCGAGGTCTCGCCCGTCGCCACCACCGCGCTGCTCCCCAGCAGTCCGCCGGCGTCGGCGCCCGTGACGCGGTCGGGTCCGCCCCAGCACGTGGGCGGGGAGTGGAGCGCGGCGTCCGGCACCCGCGCCCCGGCCTCGACCTGGCGCACGTCGAGCCCGGTCGAGCCGGTGCGCGAGGTCGCCGACACGCCCGCCGAGGGGTGGCCGTTGCCCACCGAGCCCCACCGGGCCGAGCCTCCGGCGGAGGCACGAGCGGAGCAGTCCGCGGCTGAGCCCGGCACCTCGGGCGGGTGGGAGTTGCCCGACCCGACCGCCTCGGAGGAGTACCCGACGGTCGATCCCGAGGAGCCGCCGCCTGCCCCTGCGCCGCCTCGGCCGGCCCCTCGCACGGGACCGTCGCCCCTGGACCGCATCGCGGCACCGACGCCGCTCGCCGGGACCCCGCTCGACGGCTCGTCGTTCGGGGGGTCGCCGCTCAATGGCGCCCCGACCCCCGGTGGAATCGACGCGGGGTGGTCGCGTCCGGCGGGGCCGCCGCCGTTGCCGGCCCAGGCCCAGGCCAGCGCTGATCCCTTCGAGCCTCGTCTGCCCAAGCGCCCCGGGCCGCGCACGCAGCGCTCCATGGGTGACACCCGAGGCGCGACGTTCCCGCCCACGGCGCGCACCGCGGGGACCGCCACCGGCCGTCCCACGGCGGCGGGTCGCCGCACCAGCCGCGCGCCCGGTGCCCAGGCCGCCGCGGGCCCCTCGACGCGCACCATCACCCGGGTCCGCGAGGCCGAGCCCACGCCCGCGATTCGCCGCAACGGCGACCGCACCATCGGCGAGGCCCCCACCGGCGCCGCCTTCTGGGACGCCACCACCACCGGCGAGTCCGAGTTCGAGTCCATCCCGGGGTGGCCCAAGGACTGACCCTTCGGGGCGTTGAGCGCGTCTGGACCGCGGCGCGGGTGAATATCCAAATACCCACACCCGTCCGTTTGCATTATCGTGATGCGCTCGATTTTCACCGGAGAACCAATGTCCTACCGACTCGGCGGATCCCTCACGCTGCTCGCCCTGATCCTCTTCACGTCCGCTCCAGCCCTCGCCGGGAAGAGAAAGGGGCGCAAGAAGAAGGCCCCCGCGGCGCCGGTGAGCGTGACGCTGGTCAATGGGTGCAAGGCGGCCGCCGAGATCAAGGTCGGACAGGTCGTCAGCAAGCTCGCGGCCGGCGCCACCCAGGCCGACGTCGCGATCCAAGGCGGCGCCGTAGAGAACACCGACAACGTCTACGAGGTCTTCCTCGCCACCAAGAGTCTAGGGCTCTACACCCTCGAAGCCGGGGGCAAGTACGCCATGCGCATCGCCAGTTGCCGGGCCGGCCACGCCGATGTCTTCACCCATCGGGAGAAGGATCGCCCCAAGGGCGTCTCACCCAACTCCGCCGCAAAGGTCCGCTTCCGTGCCCGCCAGAACGGCTTCCTCGAGTATCGCTCGGGCAAGACCGGCCGGTTCAAGCCGCTCTCCGTCGCCATGACCCGCTACCAGGACGTCGCTGGCGGCGACCACGCCTTCACCTTCCGCCTCCGCGCGTCCAAGCGCGGCCCGGTCCTCGCCATGTTCAAGGGCACCGCAAAGCTAAAGGCGGGCCACGCCTACCTCATCGAGTCCAACGTCGTCGGCCGCACGATCCTCTTCAAGGCCGAAGACGAAGGCTGGGGCGGCTCCGACGGCTAGGACGGTGCGGCAGAGTCGCGACGCGGCGCGCTGCACGCGCCCGCCAAC
>CAYOBQ010000044.1:0-52078 GCA_964402225.1 uncultured Nannocystaceae bacterium
GCTGAGTGCTGAAAGCCCTCCACACTCCCTCCGTCAGAATCGGGATATGCACCGAAAATATTTTCTTCCGCACTGAATAACTCGCTGGCACCCTCCGTCACCGCGCTCGCATATTGCGTGGAGGCCCTGGATGTCCCCGAACCTCGATCCGTTCGCCAACCTGCTCCTCGTCGAGCTCGAGTGTGGCCAGCGCGGCGTCGTGGCTGCCCGCGCCCTCAAGGCGGGCGAGCACATCGTCGCGATCACCGGCACGGAGGTCTCGACCCCGAGCCGCTACACGTTGCAGGTGTCGCCCACGGTGCACGTGGACCCCCCCGAGACCAACGGCACCGGCCACGTCCAAGCCGACGCCGCGTGGAAGTTCATGAACCACGACTGTGAGCCGAACGCCTATCTGGTCGAGAGGGCGCTGGTGGCCCTGCGCGACATCACGTCGGGCGAGGAGCTCACCTTCAACTACAACTCCACCGAGCTCGACATGGCGAGCCCCTTCGAGTGCTGGTGCGACACGGCCGACGGCGAGCGCCACGACGTCCGCGGCTTCCAGCATCTCAGCCCGGAGGAGCGCCAGACGGTGCTGCCGTATCTGGCCGCGCACCTGCGAGCGTACGTGTAGCGGTCCGGGTGGGCGCGCCGACGTGGTAGCGCTCCGGTAGCAGCCGCTCGTGCTTCATCACCACGCTGTGCTCGGCGACCGCCGCGCCGGCGCCGATGTCCGCCCCGTACATCAGCACCGCGCCCGGCCGAACCGTCGCGCCGCGGCGGATGTGGACCGGCGCGAGCTTGAGGACCCGGTCCTCGAAGCTGTGAGCTTGGAAGATGCAGCCGACGGTCGCCTCGTCCTCGAAGCGCAGCATATCCGGGTCGACGACCTGGGCGAAGCCGCCTCCGAGGAAGACGCGGCGGCCGACGCCGACACCCATCGCGCGGAGCCACCAGGCCAGCATGAGCGTGCCCTCCAGGTTCGCGAGGACCGGGCGGGCGTAGGCGCCCCAGGCCACGTATAGGAAATCCCAGCGTGAGCACCAGCAGGACCACAGCGCATGCTGACCAGGGCGCATTCGGCCCAGAAGCGTCCACTTCATCGCCAGCGTGAGCAGGCAGAGGGAGGCCCCGGCGGCGAGCACCACGGCGGGGAGCGCGAGCAGGAAGAAGGGCGTGACGTCGACCCGCTGCGCCACCGTGGGCACCCACTTGAGGAGCACGAGCAAGACGCCGAAGAGGGGCAGCGGCAACACGAAGCGCAGCGACTCCCAGAAGACCCGCGTCAGGTAGCGGTACCAGGCGGGATCATGGGTCAGCGCCCGATCGCACTCGACGACCTCCCGGCGCGGGAGCTCGAAGGCGGGGTGGCCGAAGAACGCGCTGTCGGGGCGGATGCGCTCGGCGTCGGCGACCGTGCAGACCCCCAGCAGCACGTCGCTCGGGAGCTCGCTGCCGGGTGGGATGACGACGTGGTTGCCGAGGAAGGTGTTCTCGCCGAAGGACACCGCGCCCAGCGTCACGGACCCCCGCTGAACCGTCGGCGGGCCGAGGTAGATGCCGTCGGCGAAGAAGCAGGCGCGGTCGAGGCGCACCAACTCGGGGGTGACGTCGGTGATGGTGCTGACCTCGCAGTCGGGCCCGATCTGCATCCCGGCGAGGCGCAGCCAGTGGGGCCAGAAGAGCGTACCGCTGAGGACCAGGCCGGCGGCCTCGAGGATGCCGGTCTTGAGCCACACCCGAATATAGGCCGGCCCCCACCGTGAGATGGCCCCCGGGTGTACCCGGCCGAGCAGGCGCACCACCAAGGCGGTCCAGAAGACCGAGACGACGAAGCTGCCGACGAGCAGCGCCGCCAGCAGGAGCAACGTCGCGGGGTGGGTGCTCGGCGTGTACAGCCAGCTCACCGCGGTGTCGGCCTCGAGTCGCGTGGCCAGCAGCGCCACCACGGCCATCATGTAGAACGGGACGGCGGCGAGGACGCCGACCCCAAACCGGGCGGCGACGAGGGCCAGGCCGGCGGCGGCCGGGGACCAACGCGTGCCGTGGACGGTGGGGGGGGACGGCGTCGCGTCGAGGGGCGCCGCCGGTACGCCGTCCCAGCGCTCACCGTCGGGGATGTGGCCGCCCTCCGGCAACATCGACAGGCTCGTGAGCCAGGCGTCGCGACCCATTCGGGTGTGGGGCCCGCACCCCGCGCGGGTGTCGAGGACGGCTCCGTCGCCGAGGTCGATGGGGCCGATCTCCATCGCCTGGTCGTGGAACTCGACGAGCCGGAGCGCCGCGTCGCGCCCGAGGGTCACGTCGTCGCCGATGGTGAGCAAGTCCCAGCCGCCGGCGCGCAGATCGACGCCGGCGTGGATGTGAACTCGCTCGCCGACGCGGGCGCCGAGGGCGCGCAGGATGCTGCTCGTGAAGATGGTGCCACGCACCAGGCCCCAGGGGATCGCCGACGCGAAGCGCGTGACCACCCAATGGCGGACGTACTTCCCGCCCCAGATTGGGGACCGACCGGGCTCGTAGCGGCCGATGAGCACCCTCTTGGCGAGCACCGCGAGGCCCACCGAGATGGGCATCCAGGCGACGGCTATGGGGAACAGCGCGAGGGGCGCCAGAAGCAGCACCGGCAGCAGCCCGAAGGTGAGCAGCGCCCACGGCAGGACGAGGAAGGCGAGGGCGTAGAAGACCGCCGAGCCGGCGACCAGTCCCAGTGAGAGCCACCCCGCCTGGAGCAGCGTGGCGAGGGCTGGTCGCGCACCGGATGGGCGGTCCGAGACCAGCCGCGGTGCGGCGGCGCCCTTCCCCGCGATGCAGGCCGCGAGGCCAGCGGCGCTGGGCGCCTCGTAGAGATCACGCACCGTCGCTGGCGCGGTCCGCGGGTGCTCCCTGAGCATCGAGATGGCGCGCGCGGCCCGCATCGAGTCGCCACCCGCCGCGAAGAAGTCGGCGTCCACCGACAGCGGACGTCCGAGCACCGACTCGAAGGCCTGGAGGACCAGGGCCTCCCCCTCGTCCCGTGGCGCGACTCGGTCCCCCTCGGGCGCCACCTCCAGCTCGAGCGCCGGCAGGCTCGCGCGGTCCAGCTTCCCGCTCGTGAGCAGCGGCAACGCGTCGATGCGCGCGATGTGCGCCGGGACCATGTAGGACGGAAGCTGGGTCGCGAGGCGGGCGCGGATCGCCTCGACATCGGGCTCGCCGCTGGCGACGACGAAGGCGACGAGCTGCTCGTCCTGTAACGTGCACGCGGCCTCGCGGATGCCCTCGCAGCCCGCGAGGTGCGCGTCGATGGCGCTCAGCTCCACGCGGTAGCCGCGGATCTTGACCTGGCTGTCGATTCGCCCGAGGCAGTCGAGGTCGCCGCAGGGCAGGCGGCGGACGAGATCCCCCGTCCGGTACAGGCGCCCCAGGGTCGGGTGGTCGACGAAGCGCTCGGCGGTGAGCTCGGGTCGGTTGAGGTAGCCGCGGGCGACGCCGGCACCAGCGATGCACAGCTCGCCGGGCTCCCCGTCGGGGATCGGCTCGAGCTCGGCGTCGAGGACGTGCGCCGTGTTCCCGCTCACGGCGCGCCCGATGACCACTGGCTCGCCAGCGTGAATCCGACCACGGACGACGGTGACGGTGCACTCCGTCGGTCCGTAGCCGTTCTCCATCCAACGTCCCCGCGCCCAGCGCTCGGCGACATCGGGCGGCAGCGCCTCGCCGCCCACGTAGAGCAACCGCAGATCGGGCAACGCCCGGGCGGGATCTGCGCAGCCGGTCGCCCGCAGCAACGTCGGCGGAGGGCACAGCGCGGTGATCCGCTCTCGCCGCAGCCAGCCGACGAGATCCGGCCCGAGGCGGGCGGCCTGGTCGTCCATCACGACGACGGTGCCCCCGACTCCCCACGCCATCCAGGCCTCCTCGACGCTGGAGTCGTAGGCCGCAGAGGATCCCTGCGCGACCCGGTCCCCGGGGCCCAGGTCGAAGTACTCGGCGTCGGAGGCGACCAGGTTGACGATGCCCCGGTGGGTGATCATCACGCCCTTCGGCCAACCCGTCGTGCCGGAGGTGTAGATGACGTAGGCCAGCGAGTCGGGCTCGAGCCACGCGGGGCGGGGCGGCGTGGCGGCGGCGGGCAACGCGTCCACGTCCGCCGCGGTGAGCACCGCGACGGGATCGGCGTCGCCCATGAGGAAGTCGATCCGGGCGTCAGGGAACGCGGGGTCGATGCAGGTGTAGGCGCCGCCCGCCTTCAGGACGCCGAGTTGGGCGACGTAGAGCTGGTGGCCGCGGGGCATGCGCAGCGCGACGATGCGTTCTTGCTCGAGGCGCGTGGCCAGGTAGGCGGCGACGGCGTCGGAGCGGGCGTCGAGCTCGGCGTAGGTCAAGGTCTGACGCACGGCGCCGTCGGCCCCCGGCGGGACGTCGAGGGCGAGCGCGTCGGGGTGGCGGCGTGCGACCTCGGCGAAGAGGTCATGGAGCAGTCGTGGGTCCACTCGACCTATCTCAGATCTTCGCAGACCTCGACATCGAGACCGGGGACCGGCAGCGGCTCCGGGAGACGCTCGCAGATCCCCAGACAATCCTCTCGGCCGGCCAGGGGCCCGGGACAATGGCGGTCTGCGAGGTCACAGAAGACCTCGCAGGGGACCTTGCCACAGTGAGCCGTGTCGTAGACGAGACCGTGGGGGCAGTGGGTCTCCGGGAACTCACTCGCCGGCTGTCCGAGGTGGTAGGTGCGGCACTGCAAGGTGTCGTCCTCGACCTCCGTTCGCCAATCCCCATGGTCGCCGTCCGGGTCGAAGAGCGCACACATCGAGCGGCACGCCTGCTCGCTCTCATAGATCGAGTGCTCGCCCTGGCAGTTGGTGGCTTCGAGGCGGCAATACTGATCGCAGACATCGCCGCAGACACCTCCGCCGTCGGTGTGCGCCGCGTTGCACTCGCCCATCTGCGCGTACTTCTGGCGACACTCGAGCGTGTTGTTGCCGTCGGCGGCGGAGCCGCGAGGATAGGCGCGGCACATGTGTACGCAGTGGGCCCGCTGGGGGTACGCGTTCGGGCAGTTGGCCTCGATCGCGTCGCAGTAGTCGGCGCACTCCTGGCTGATGCAGAGGTCGCCACCGCCCTCCGAGGCCGCCTTGCAGGACACGGCGTCGCCGGCGGCGCGCTGGGCGTGCTCGATCCGGCACTCGACGGTGTTGCCCGTCGCCTCGTTGACCTCGCCGGAGGGGAGCTCGACGCAGCGTGACTCACAGTCCGCCACGCTGGCATAGGCGTCGGCGCAGTTGTCCGCCATCAGCGCGCAGTATGTCGTGCACCGGTCCGGGCAGCCCGTGGTCCCCGCGGCGAAGTCCGCGCAGGGCGTCAGATCCGGGTCGTCGAGGCAGGACGTCAAGAGCAACAGGGGAAGCAGCCTCACCATCGCAACGCCACCCCCGTCGGACCCGCCGTCACCGCGTCGGGCTCATCGAGCAACCACCAGACCACGCCGCCGACGACCGCCGCGGCCCCCGCGCCGTAGGCGGAGTAGGAGAGGCTCCGCCCGAGCTCGAAGCTCGAGACGGCGTCGTTGCGCTCGCTCCCAGGGGCCAGCCCCTCCGCCTCGTCACGCGCGTCCATCGCGCTGACCGTCGCGACCCCGCCCCCCGCGAGGGCCACGACGCCGGCACCGACCACCACCCACGGCCACGGGTTCGTCGGCGGCGCGGGAGGTGGGGGTGGCGGCGCGGCGGGCTCTGGCGGCGCCTCGGGCACGAGCTTCAGCTCCAACGTCGCGTCCTTGCCCGCCGTGACCCGAACCTCGAGCTCGGCGGGGAGGTGCCCGGGGTGCGTCGCCGTGACGTGGTAGGTCGCCGGCTTCAGCCGCTCCAGGCGCAGCGGGCAGCTCGCCGGCGCGTCCGGGCGCTCGGCCACCGCGACCTGAGCGCCGATCGGGTCGCACACGATCTGGAGCCTCCCGAAGAGCCGCGCCTCCAGGGCCGTCACAGCCTTCCACGCCCGCGCCTTGCGGTGAGACTCGTCGGGCAGCTTCAGGTAAGCCTCGTAGGCGGCGAGCGCCTCGGAGCCGCGTCCCAGCTCCTCGAAGCAGCGCGCGATGTTGAAGCGAATCCCCGCGAGCCCGGGGTCGTTGGCGCGGACCGCCAGCCCCTCGGCTTGAACGAGGGCCGTCAACGCCGCCTCGTACCGCTGGGACAGGAAGTGTTGGGCGGCGGTGTTGACCAGCGTCTGCGCCTTCGCCAGATCGTCGGTCGGCTCGGTCGCGGCGGGCGTTTGCGCCATCACCGGCCCCGAGAGTGCGAGGTAGAGCAGGACTCGGTACATCAGAACTCCGGCACTTCGAGCGGCTTGGCTGACGCGGGCTTCTTCGGCGGAGGCGCCGGCGCGGCCGGGGTCGGCGCGGGCTTCGCCGGGCGCGGGGGCGGCTTGCGGGCCGCCGGCTTCTTCGCGGGCTTCGCGGGCTCGACCGCCGCGTCCTCGGGTGGGCCCGCGTCCTCGGGCGGCGCCGCGTCCTTGGGCGGCGCCGCGTCCTGGGGCGACGCCGCGTCCTGGGGCGACGCCGGCGCCGCGGCGTCGATTGGGGTCGCGGTCGCGGCGGGCCGCGCCGGAGGCTCGCCTCGGGGGAGCGCGAGCCAGGCCAACCCACCCGCCACCAGCATCGCGACGACGACCACCCCGATCCGGCTCCGACCCGTCGGCTCCTGGGGCAGCGACTCCGCCGCGAGCAGCGTCGAGCTCACGCCCGCGGAGTCCATCGTCTCGTCGAAGGCCGCCAGCGGCTCGGAGGTCGTCGGGACCGGTCTCAGGCCGGTGCTGCTCACGCCCAGCCCAGGCATCGCCGCGGCGAGGGCCCGCGCCATCTCCTCGGCGCTCTGATAGCGGTCCTCCGGCGCCTTCGACATCGCCTTTTTGACCACGTTCTCCAGCGCCTCTGGGACGCCGAGCGCTTCGGCGAAGGGCGGCGGTGCCTCTTGCAGATGCCGCATCAAGACGGTCATCGCGTTGTGCCCGTCGAAGGGCGGCTCTCCGGCCAGCATCGCGTAGGCCAGGACCCCCGCCGAGTAGATGTCCGTCCGTTGGTCGAGGGGCAGGTTGCGCGCCTGCTCGGGGGCCATGTAGCGCGGCGTGCCCACCACCACGTCCTCGGTCGTCACGTCGCTGAAGGAGCCGTCGCTATCACCGAGGTAGCTCTTGGCGATCCCGAAGTCGAGGACTCGCGCCGTCTCGCCGCCCAGCGCGTCGGCCTGCACCATCACGTTCCCCGGCTTGAGATCACGGTGCAAGACGCCCATCCCGTGGGCCTCGGCCAGGGCGCGCAGCACCTGGACCAGCAGCGGCCCCACCCGCTCGGAGGGCATCGGCCCGTCGGTGATGACGGTCTCCAGGGTGTAGCCCTTGATCAGCTCGAAGACCATGTAGACGGTGCCGTCGTCTTCGACGCCGTAGTCGTGGAGCGTCACCGACGCCGGATCGCGCATATTCGCGACCAGGCGCGCCTCGCGGTTGAAGCGGGCGCGGCGCTGTTCGTCGTCGGCGTGGGCCGCCCCTCGCATGAGTTTGAGCGCCACGGGCCGTCGGACCGGGAGCTGGATCGCCCGGTAGACAGCGCCAAAGCCACCACGACCGAGCATCCCCACGACCACGTACTTCGAGGCCACGACCCGCCCCAGGGCCGGGCAATCCTCACGCATCGCGAGATCGGCCGCCGCGAGCAGCGCGGCGCCATCCTTCGCGCAGACGTCCCCTTCTCGCGCCGTTTGGCGTTCGTCGCACAGGGGGCAGATGCGGGGCGCCGGCTCCTCGACCATGAACACGTGTGTGCAGGGAGGCGGGCGCCGCGTCAAGTCGCGCGCGCATACTTATAGGATGTGCGGCCCGTGCCGGATTATCGATGTGCCCCCCAACCCCTCCTCTTCAGGCCCAATTCCGCGATGATTCGACCAGCAGCCCCATCGACAGGAGGGCGAAATGCAGATCGGTCGAATCCCCGCCTTGGGCGTCGCCCGAGGCCACGCTTTCCGGCAACGCGTCGAGCGGCATATCGACGACGTCGAGCGTGGTGAGGGTCGCCGCTCGCTGGACGTGGCCTTCGAACTCGAAGGCCGCCACACCGAGACCAGCGACTTCCTCGCGAACAACCACCCGGAGGCGCTCAGCCAGTACCTCGGCCTGCTCAGCGGCCTCGACTACGGCCAGCGCGCGCGCATCGCCACCTCGATGAACCAGTTCTCGCGCGGGCTGCGTGCCTTCGAGGAGATGCACGCGCAGAAACAGTACGCGGCACAGGAGAAGGCGTAAGCCTACGACATCAGCTCACGGTCGCGGGCGGCGAGGGCGGCGATGTGCTCCATGACCCGCTCGGCGACGGCGAGCTGCGTCGCCGGATCGTTGTGCCGGGCGCGGAGGTCCTCGATGTCCACCGGCGGGCCGACGAGGACCCGAACGGGCTCGGCGTCGCGGTCGGCGCGCTGGCGAAGCAGACCTCCGAAGTCGGGGGCGAGGCCGTTGACGAAGAGGGGCACGATGGGCGCGCGGCTGCGCAGCGCGATGCGCCCGATGCCGGGCTTGGGGTTCAGAAAGGCGTAGGCATCACCCGACTTGTTGCGGCGCCCCTCGGGGTGCATCGCGAGGACCACCCGAGGGCTCCAGTCGAGCAACCGCACACACGCGTCGACCGCGAAGCGGTTGAGGGTCCGGCGGTCCTCGGAGCGGAAGATCGGGGGGTACATCGCGGTGCCTGAGACGACCCAGTTCAGCGCCGCCCCCACCGGCCCATCGTAGTAGAAGGTGCTGCGGACGGGGCAATAGAGGTAGGGCGCGCGCGGGTAGAGGTGCCAGGTGGCGATCAGCGCCGCGTAGAGGTCGAAGTACGTCCGATGGTTGGCCGCGAGGATCATCGGCGCACCGACCGGTAGGTTCTCGGCCCCCTCGAGGTGGATGCGGTTGTTGATCGTGAGCGCCAACCCAGGCTGGGCGACCCGATGTCCCCACCAGGTGGAGAGGCGCTTGCCCACGTGTGTCTCGTTGATCTGAGCGGCGAGGGCGTAGGTCCAGCGAGCGTGCCCGTCGAGGGCGGCCAGGACCTCTTCTTCGGCGGCGAGAAGTGGTGTCAGCACAACGCTGGAAAAATGAAGGGACCCGAGGCGAGTGGCAAGAGCAAAGCGGCCGAGCGCTGTCGATGTGAACAGCGACAATTTCTTCTGCCGGTCAACGACAACGGCTTCTGTCGATTCGCCACCCATCTGAGCTGAGCGACGGGCACCCTCACCGCCTCCTCTTCCGATGACTCGGACCCGCACGACCCCACCCCCACGGCCCGGCCAGGCCCCGGAAATCACAGGAGACGCCGTGCTCCGGTTCAGAACGGGACGGCGGACTCGAGGTGGATCGGGGCGTTGGTGATCGGGTGGCGCAGCCGCAGCTCCGCGGCGTGGAGCAGCAGGCGCGCGGCGGGCCGGCCGTACAGACGATCCCCGACGATCGATTGTCCCAGCCCGTGGAGCGCGGCCAACCGGATCTGGTGGGTGCGCCCGGTCTGGGGAAGGAACACGACGCGCGCTCCATCCTCCACGCGGTACTCGGTGCGCCCGAGCTTCCCCGCTGGATCGATGCGTTGGCGGGGGAGCGCCGTTGGATCCGGGGACGACCGCAGCTCGATCACGCCGTCGGCGCAGGCCGGGGGCCCTTCCAAGACGGCGACGTAGCGCTTCTCCACGAGCCGCCGCTCGAAGGCGATCGAAAGGCGCCGTAGGCTCAGCGCGTCGAGGGCGACGAGGAGCAGGCCGGAGGTGTCCATGTCGAGCCGGTGGGCGGCCCGGGCGTCGGGGAAGCGGAGCCGTGCCCGCGACTGGACCGAGTCCTGGGCGTCCCGCGTTCGCCCCGGGACCGACGCCAGCCCCGCGGGCTTGTCCACCACCATCAGGTGGGCGTCCTGATAGACGACGGGCAGCCCGCCATCGCACAGCAAGTGCCCCATGATGGGCTGGCAACGCTCGGCGCAGGGTCCGTAGAAGGTCCCCGGCTCCTTGAGCCCGTCCTTGCTGGGGCGGCCCCACCAGAACTCCGCCATCGCCTGGGGCCGGAGCCCCCGACGGGTCGCCCAGACCAGGAGCTTGGGGGCGCAGCACTCCGCGGCCCCGCTCGGTGGGGGGCCGTCGAAGGCCTCCGCGAGCCCCGCCGTCACGCCCGCGAGGTTGGGGAGCTGAAAGGCCGCGTGCAGCTTCGCCTGGAGCGCGTGGGACAGGCCCCGGCGCTCCCGCTTCAGTGTCCGAGCCCGCTCCATGACCTCGTCGTACCGAGGCTTCAACGGCTCGAGCGCCAGCTTCCGCTCCCGGCGCAGGCGCCGTCGCGCGATCCCCTCGAGCCGCGACGCCTCGTCCAGCGGCCCGGGATCCGCCCCGGCGGCCCGAAGCGCGCGGCGCCGTGCCTTTCCCCGTTGGCGCTCGGCGTTGTGGGCCTTCAACCGCCGTTCGTAGTCGGCCTCGATCCGCCGAACCTCCACCGGCGCGGGGTCCGCGCCCAAGCGGGTCAGCTCCCGGCGAATCGACGCCAGGCGCGCGAAGACCCGAGCCTCCTCCTCCGACGTGTCCTCCTGGGGGACCGGCGGCGCCCACCCCGGCAGCGCGAGGGCGCCGGAGATCCGCCCCGAGAACGCCCGCAGCTCGACCGGCGCCCCACCGGAGTCGGTCGCCAACAAGACGCCGTACATCTTGCCCTCCGCGCACAGCGGCGCGCGCGCGAGCTCCTCCATCAACGCCCGCGCCGTCCGCTCCGCCGCCTCCGTCCGATCGAGGCGGTGGGTCGTGCCGCAGCGCTCGCAATGGCCTTCGTACACCACGCCCTACCGCACGCGGATGGCGGGGGCGCGGCGCAGGGAGAGCAGGAAGACGCGCAGGCTCGCGCGGTGGGCTTCGGGGCGGGCCAGGAAGCCTTCACGCGCGCGGGCGGCCTCACCACCGTGGCGCGCGATGGCCTCATCGAAGGTGACGGCCGATCCGTCATGCAGGTACGGCCGGGTCTGGGCCACGCCCCACAGGCGCCGAGTGAGCCACGTGTCACGCGGGACACCGGCCTCGACGTGCCGCGCCGCGAGGCCCTCGCCCATCGCGTGCCGCTTGAAGTCCGAGAAGACCGGGACGAGCCAGCCTCCACCCTCGCGGCGCTCCGGCTGGGGGCCCGCGCCGTCGCGGCCGAGGTCGATGTCGAGCTGGTCGTCGACGTAGCGGGCGCTGTCCACCCGGTGAAACGGGACGTGGCAATCCGCGCAGCCCAGCTCACCAAAGAGCTCCGCCCCCTCGAGCCAGCGCATGACGAACTCCGGTGAGTCCACGATCTCGAGCTCCCCCGACAGCGGTGGCCCCCTGGCTCCGCCCTCGTCCGGCACCAGAATCCGAGGCGGATCCAAGGTGGCCAGGAAGGCGACCATCGCCGAGAGCTGACCCTCCGTGATCTCCTCTTCCACTCCGTCCTCGTCGTCGTCTCCCGCCCGCGCCTGCATCCCCAGGTGCAGGTTCAGGCTGCTGCGGACGAAGGCGCGGATCGTCGGGAAGGTGCCCTTCCAGCCGAAGGGCTTCACCACCAGATCCGGGTCGACCCCGACCACCTCGCTGGTGTCGAGCGTCCCGTCGGGGCGGGCGCGGACACGCCCGAAGAACACCCCCTTGGCGACGAGGGCCTCGTGCTCTCCGCTCTCCCTCGCGCGCGCAGCGACCGCGTGGAGCTCGGCGGTCATCTCGGCGGCGACGCGCTCCGTCCACCCCGCCCCCCACAGCGCGGGCGGGTTGCGCTCGTCGGCGCTGTCGAGGCGCTCGCCGTCGCCGAACTGGAAGGCGTTGTCCGCGCGGTCACCGGAGCCTGCGAACCCGCCCTTCCAATGGCAGTTCGAGCAGCTCGAGGCGTCGGGACCGCCGATCCCATCGCGCTGCACGCGGCTGCGCGGCCCCCCGCGCCCGTAGCCCTCGGCGGGCGTGAAGGCGCGGAGGAAGAGGCCCCGGCCCAGATCGACGAGCTGCGCGAGCGTGACGCAGCCGTCGTCGATCCAGGCCTGCTCGATGCGGTAACGGGCGGCGACGCGAGCGGGGTCGTACGCGGCCCACATCCGCTCCTGCTCGCGCTCGTCCCGGAACGCGAGCCAGCGGTGGGCCATGGCCACGCTGACCTCCGAGTCGATGGGGCCACCGAGCCCCGCGGGTGGCGTCCACGGGGGGCACTCGACCGCGGGGGCGGCGTCGGGCGGTCCCGCGCCGGCCTCGCCAGGAGCCCCAGGTGCGCCGGGCGCCCCCGCCGGACCCTCGCAGCCGACCAGCAACGCGAGGGCGATGAGCGATCGCCCCATCACTCGACGAGCAGCACGGCTGGGCGGGTGAGCGACGCCAGGAAGAGGCGCAGCGCCCCCTGGTCGCCGGTGGGCAACGCGAGGAAGGCGTCGCGCGACGCCTCGGCCTCTCCGCCGTGGGCCACGATGGCGGCGTGGAGGGTGGGCGCACGTCCATCGTGCAGGTAGGGCGCCGTGTCGGCGACGCCCCAAAGAGAGCGGGTCAGCCAGGTGTCGGCGGGGACCACGCCAGCGCCGTCGGGGAGCGGCTCGTCGCGCGCCGCGAGGGCCGCGCCCATCCCGTGCCGGCGCAGATCCGTGAAGGGGAAGATGGGCGTCTCATGGCGCAGGAAGCCGCCCTCGTCGACGCCGAAGTCGACCTGCACGGGCGCCGGCTCCTGGCCGTGCTCCGACAGATCGATGCGGATCTGAAGATCGCCGGCCCGGGCGTCGTGGGTGATGATCGTCTCCTCCAAGGCGTGGCGCGCGCGATGACAGCCCTCGCAGCCGACCTCCTCGAAGAGCCTCCGGCCGCGGGCCCAGGCCAGCGCCAGCTCCGGATCGTGGGGCGGCGCGATCCGCGGGACGCCGAGCATCGAGAGATACGACGCGAGCAGGACCGCCTGAGCCTCGCTCGCCTCCTCGACCACGCCGTCCCCGTCGCGGTCTCCCTCGGGGCCGTCACCGACGAGGTCTGGAGCCGCTCCGTGCTCGGCCAACCGCGAGGTCGACTGTAGCCCGTGGTGGACCTGAAGCGCCTCGTCGACGAGCGACACGAGCGTGGCGTGGCGGCCCTTGTGTCCGAAGGGTCGCACCACCAGGTCGGGGGAGACGCCGACCACGCCCGTGGTGTCGATCGTCCCGTCGGGGAGCGCCGCGATCTCACCGAAGTCGACGCCGTCGATGACCAGCGGGCGCGCGACGCGGCGGCCCGAGTTGGCGGCCACCCGCGAGGCGACGCCACGCTCCTCCTGGAGCGCCGTCGTGATCCGCGCGGCGGCCAGGGACACGTAGCCGGTGCCCATCACATGGGGCGGATCCCGTGGGTCCGCGCTCGACAGCGTGGCCCCGTCGCCGCGGAAGAGCGCCACCTGGGTCGCCGCCCCACTCCCGTCGGGCCCGCCGACGAAGTGACACGCGCGGCACGCGCCAGCGTCGAGGCCGCCGAGCTCGCCGGTGTGGATGCGGCGCGTCACGGCGGGCTGGGGCGGCGGCCCATGCGCCTCGCCGCGTCCCAAGCCGCCGGCTCGATCGAGCTCCGCCTCGAATGCCTCGTCACCGAGGGAGAAGACCAGCGCGAAGTCGCCCCGCTCCACGAGCTGAGCGAGCACGCCCGGGAAGATGAGGACCTCGAAGCGCTCGTTGGGATCCGTCGCGTGGAAGAACGCCTCGGCGAAGGTGTTGGCGAAGAGCTCGACGGCGTCGGCGAGCTGCGCCTCCACGTCGGTTTGCAACCCCGGCTGAGCGAGCGAGGGCGAGGTCAGGACGAGCGCGAGGAGCGCGCCGCGCACGCTACCGACAGCAGAGGATGGCGCGGTTGTTCCCGCAGCCCTGGTCTTCGATGATCGTCAGCAGGGGCCCCACGAGGTTCCCGCCGTTGCCGACGCTCTGGTAGTTCAGGTCGACGCGCATCGCGGTCCCCGTCGCGGCGTCGCCGCTGTTGTAGAGCAGCGACTGGCAGGTCTGGTCCGGGCGCCGATGCGTCGGGACGGCCCACACGACCACGTCGTCGAAGTTCGGCTCGTCGGAGTAGCCCGCCATCGACAGCGCGATGTTGATCTCGTCGGGCGTGCACATGTGAACCGTCGCCTCGTTGGCGTAGGTCTGTCGGCACAGCTCGGCGGCCCCCGCGAGGCCCGTGTGGCCGCCGACGTTCACGCGCCCGTTGGTCTCCGCGTTGGTCACGCCGAGGATGTAGGGCCGCCGCCGACCCTGGAGGTTCTCGACGGCGTCGGCGACCGCCGCCGCCACCGCGTCGTCCACCACCTGCGCGACGGCGTCCTCATCGAGGAACCCGCGGGCGTTGAGCTCGGCCTCCGTCACGTACCCGTCGAGCAGCGCGAGGATCTGTTCGCGCGTGAGGTAGTCGTTGTCGACGAGGTACTGCGCCAGCGCGTCGAAGGTGACGTAGCCGTTCTCCTCCAGGTACAGCGCGAGCGCCTCGATCGTGATGCCCTGCCCATCGCCGATGAGCTCGAGGATCTGGGCCTGCGTCAGGTAGAAGTTGTCTACGAGGTACTGGGCGACGTCGTCGAGATCGATGCCACCCGCGCCGCCGTTCTGGTTGATCAGCTCCAGGATCTGCTCACGGGTCAGGTAGTTGCGCTCCTGGAGCGTCAGGTTGGTCACGAACTCCTCCGAGAGGACGCCGCCCAGCCGCTCGCTGTCGTAGGCGAGCAGCGCGTAGGGCACCGCCCCGAGCTTCTGACGCGGCGTCGCCTCGGCGTCGTCCTCCACCTGGATGGCGAGGTACCCGCCGGGTGTCTCGCGCAGGGTGGAGCTGATCGGTGACTCGTCGCCGAGCTGGACGACGAAGACGCCATCGTCGACGGCGACCGCCGCGTGGCGCTCCTCCCAGCGGGCCTGGCCCCCCTGGCTGGCGCCGTAGAGTCGGAAGGTGATCGCCACCTCGCCGCTGATCGGGACGCCATCGGCGTCGGTGAGGTAGCCCTGGTAGGGCACGGTCTGCGGGATCCCCTGCGCCGCCGCGGAGGCGGCGAGGAGCAGGATCGACAGGGTCGCTGAGGCTCTCATCATGGGATCACGCCGATTCCGATCGGGTGGATGCGATAGCGCGGGCTTCGCATGGGCGGCGCGGGCTCCCGGCCGCCGGCGACGCCGCGTACGCGGTAGTTCTGACTCGACGAGGTCCCGCCGGTAGCGACGGGCTCGCCGGGACCCGCGACGGGGCCCGGCGGGGGTGGTGGCTCGCAGGCATCGCCTACGCCGTCGCCGTCGGCGTCGGCCTGGTCCTCGTTGGCGACCTCCGGGCAATTGTCGCGATCGTCCGGCACGCCGTCAGCGTCGCCGTCCCCCTCCTCGGGGCAACCGTCGACCGGGACGCATTGATCGACGTCGCCCCCCGCCGGCGCGCACATGTAGCCGTTGGGGCAGGCACCGTTCGGGCAGGCGCGGGCGCAGACCTTCACCCCGTCGCCGCCGAGGAGCGGCAGGCAGAGGTCCTCCGGCCCACCACAGTCGCCATCGTCGGCGCACACGTCGCAGATGCGCCCCACCTCGGGGGGCGCGGGACGGCAGACGGGGGCGCCGAACTCGACGCTGTCGGCGCACTCCCAGTCATCGGGGCAATCGTTCGCCTCGCCCACCACGCAAGGCTTCGTGCAGACGCCCCCCTCGTTGCCGCGGATGCACAGCCCGCTCTCGCACTCGCTCGGAGAGACGCACCCGTCGCCCAACGCACCGCCCAACGGCAGGTCCGGGGCCGCGTCCGTGACCAGCACGTCGGGCGTCGCGTCCGGCGCGAAGGCCACGTCGACCGGACCGGCGTCGGCGACGACCACCTCGGTGGCATCACACCCGGCGAGGGTGAGCAGGAGCGCGGTGGCTTTCCAGATTCGCATCGTCCCCCAGACGCGCGAAGCGTAGGGCGCCCGCTTGAGCGCCGTCAACCGCCCGGTGATCCGGCCCGACCCTTCGTTCGTAGACCAATCGGCTCCAACAACTCGTGAACAAGGAGACAGAGATGAGGAACTTCATCAACGGTACGTCGTGGCTGCTGGTGGCCGCCCTCGCCGCCGGGTGCGGTGAGCAACCGGACGCCTCGCAAGGATCCTTCGCCGGCTTCGACGCCCACGGGATCGCCGCCGACGCCAAGGCCGACGACGGACGCTACGCGCGACTGGGCTGCGGCGAACAGGCCAACGCGCGGGTCGACGGTGATGGCTACGCCGTCGCCGTCGTCGAACGGCCCGATGGCGCGATATCGCCACGCGTGGCGGCGGAGGGCGAGGTGGCGGTTGCGGTCTACGACGCCGGGTCGGGGGCGCAGCTCGCCGTGGGCGAGGCGTGCCGCCCGGAATCGCGGTGCGTCGATCCGGTGGAGGCAGACGAGGAGGGGACCTACGTCGTGGTGGTGCGCGCCGAGGGGGAGGAGAGCGTCGAGATCGGCGTCGGCTGCGTGGATTCGGAGCCGGTCGAGGAGATCCTGGTCGCCTGCGAAGGCGCCACCTACTTCGTCGAGGAGGAGGGCTCGACGACGCTGGTCTTCGACGATCCCGAGGCCACCCGCGTGGCGATCGAGCCCTCCGCGGATCTGGCGCTCTTCACCATCGAGGGGGCGCCACTCGAGGGCGCCGACCACTACCCCGTCCCCCTCCGCGTCCAGGTCCGGCCGCGTCGCGCGGCCCCGGAGGCGCACACCGAGGACTCCGCCCTCCCGCTGTTCTTCGCCTTCTCCGGCGACGACGGAGAGACGTGGCTGTGTGACGGCGGCGCCAAGGCGAAGGTGGTGAAGCTCTCGATGGGCTTCAAGGTCAAGTCCGGGGGCGGCTCGAACTTCAGCACCCACGAGAAGATGCTGGTCACCGCCACCGCCACCGCCACCGCCACGCTGAAGCCGAACGTCGGGGCCACCTACGCCTGGACCTACGACGGCGACGGCACGTTCACGCCCAACAACGGCGCGACCACGCGGTTCGACGCCGGCACGACCTTCACCACCGCCGCCCAGGTCGGCCACCGGGTGCGCGTCGCGGTGACGGTGGGCAAGCAGGTGCTGCGGGCAAGCCGGAAGGTGACGCTCACCGCCCCCCGGGAGCTGAAGGCGAGCGGGCGCTTCAAGGCCGGCTTCAACTACACCACCGGGCTCATTCGACCCGGTCAGACCAAGGTGACGCTGGCCCCCAGGAAGGCGAAGGTGAGGTACCAGATCCTCGATCAGTTCAAGAAGCCGATCCACGACAGCGCATACGGCGGGAAGGCACCGCAGGTCCGCGAGAACATCGGCGCGATCCTGACCAGTCCGCTCGCGAGGATGCGCACCGCCCTGACCGCGCGGCGCGCGACGCCCATCTGGCAGAGCGGCTGGGCGAACAAGAAGAAGGGATCCTTCAACGACGCGCTGAAGTTCCTGAAGCTGCCGGCGCTCCACCTCATGGAGAAGTTGCCGGGCGGCTGGCGCTGGGACCCGGCCCTCGGCGCGGCGGTGCTCAGCCTCGGCAACGCCACCCACGCGTGGGAGCTCTCCGTGAGCGGCCAGGTCGCGAAGCAGGCCACGTGGAGCACCTTCGGCACCAACGAGCTCGCGCGCCAGGCGGCGAACCGCTCGCGGAGCTACCGATCCGTCTACCGCGTGCGAACCTCCAACGGACCGTGAGTTATCGCTGGACGGGACGGCCGCGGGCGCGCTAATCCGGCTCTCGGCGACCTCCTGGAGAGCCCACCTTGGATCGAGACGGCGTCGTCACGGCCGCCCGCCTGCGCGAGACGCTGGGCGTCGATGAATCGGTCCTGACGGGGGTCCGAGCGCTCCACCCCCTCCTCGCCCCCCGCGTCCCCGAGCTGGTCGAGTCGTTCTACGCCTGGCTGCCACGGCACCCCCAGTTCGACGTCTTCTTCACCGACGCCTCCGTGCTGCGGCGGGTCAAGGGGCAGCAGCTCGAGTACTGGACGACCTTCCTCGCCGCGGAGGTGGACGACGACTACGTGGAGAACCGCCGAGTCGTCGGGCGGGTCCACGCCAGGATCGGGCTCGGGCCGCTGGTCTACCTCCAGGCGATGCGGTTCGTCTCCGACTGGCTCCACGACGTGCTCTCGGCCGAGGGTGTCGCCGACCGCGCGGTGGCCCTCGATGCCCTGCGGACGCTCCTCCAATTCGACACCGCGATCGTCCTCGAAGCCTACGTGGCGGCGATGCAGGAGACCTCGGAGGAGGCCGCCCAGGTGGCGCTGGCCGTCGCCGACGGCGATCTCGACATCTCGATGAAGGTGCGCGGAGAGCGCGACCTCCTGGGACACTCGATCAACCGCATGGCGTCGCGGCTCCGCGATCACGCGGTGGAGAGCGAGCGACACCTCTGGATGGCGCGCAGTCAGGCGGAGCTGAGCCGCGCGATGACCGGGAACCCGGCCGTCGAGGCCCTCTCGAACCGGGTCGTCGAGCATCTGTGTCGGCTCGTCGATGCCCAGGTCGGCGCTCAGTACGAGCTCATCGACAGCCAGCTCCATCTCCGGGCCAGCTCCGCGTCGAGCGTCGGCATGCCGCGGCGCTGGGCGCTGGGCGAAGGGCTGGTCGGCCGCGCGGCCCAGACCCGGCAACGCATCCTGGTGAGTGACCTGCCCACGGAGCACCTGCGGGTTCACTTCGGCTTCGGCGAGCTGGCGCCCCGCCACGTCGTCGAGCTCCCGCTGGTGTACCAGGAGGAGGTGTACGGCGTCCTCGAGCTGGGCTCGATCCATCCCTTCGGCGACGGCCACCTCGAGCTGCTCGACCGGGTCGCGCCGGCCATCGCCCACGCCATCGGCGCCGCCCGCATCCGGGCGCGGACCGCCGAGCTCCTGAGCGCGACGCAGGCCCAGGCCGAGGAGCTCGAGGCCCAACAGGAGGAGCTTCGCCAGACGAACGAGGAGCTCGAAGAGCAGACGCTCCTCCTCGAAGCGGAGCGCGAGACGATCGCTGCGAGGAACCACGAGATCGCGCAGGCCCGAGAGGCCCTCGAGGTGCGCGCGACCGCCCTCGCGCAGGCCTCGAAGTACAAGTCGGACTTCCTCGCGAGCATGTCCCACGAGCTGCGCACGCCCCTCAACAGCGTACTCATCCTGGCCAAGCTTTTGGGCGAGGACCGCGACGGCAACCTGACGCAGAAGCAGGTCGAGTACGCCCAGACGATCCACGGCTCCGGTGCGGAGCTGCTCTCGCTCATCGACGAGATCCTCGACCTCGCCAAGATCGAGTCGGGGAAGATGTCGGTGGAGCTGGCCGACTACCCGCTCGCAGACCTCGAGCGCTACCTCGAGCGGACCTTCGGGCCGGTGGCGGCGGGACGCGGCGTCGCCTTCGAGGTGCGGATATCGAGGGGCTGCCCCGCCGTCCTCCGCACCGACGTGCAGCGCGTTCAACAGGTGCTCAAGAATCTGCTCTCAAACGCCTTCAAGTTCACCGAGCACGGCGTCGTCGGCGTCGAGGTGGGCCTCGCGACGACGGGCTTTGGCCCCGACCACCCGGTGCTCTCGACGGCCGGCCGAGTGGTCGCCTTCACCGTCCGGGACACCGGCGTCGGGATCCCCGCCGACAAGCTCCACCTCATCTTCGAGGCCTTCCAACAGGTGGACGCCGGCGCCCAGCGGCGATACGGCGGGACCGGCCTGGGGCTCTCGATCAGCCGAGAGATCGTGCGTCTTCTCGGGGGCGAGATCACCGTCGCCAGCACCACGGGCGGCGGCAGCGCCTTCACCTTCTTCCTCCCGGCGGAGGGGGAGGCCGTCGTCGTCACGCCCCCGCCCGTGTCCGCCCCCCAGCCGGCCGCGGTCCCCCCGCCGCTCCCACCGCAGCTCCTCCCCGACGACCGGGCCACGATCGTCGCCGGGGATCGGGTGTTGCTGGTGATCGAAGACGATCCCCGCTTCGCAGGCGTGTTGATGGATCTGGCGCGGGCGCGCGGCTTCAAGGTGGCGGTCGCCGGCGACGGCGCGTCTGGGCTGGCGCTCGCGCAGCGCTTCTCGCCGGACGCGATCACCCTCGATCTGCGCCTGCCCGACACGAGCGGCTGGACCGTCCTCGACCGCCTGAAACACGATCCGGCGACCCGGCACATCCCGGTGCACATCCTCTCGATCGAGGCGCAGCGCGCGCGGGGGGCCGAGCAGGGGGCGATCGCCTATCTGCAAAAGCCCATCGATCCCCAGGGGCTCTCCGACGCGCTCGACAACATCGAGCGGTTCGGCGAGCGCACCGTGAAGCGCCTCCTCGTGGTGGAAGACGACGAGGCGCAGCGGGCGAGCATCACCGCGCTCATCGGCAACTCGGACGTGACGACGACCGCCGTCGGCACCGGCGCCGCGGCGTTGGAGGCCCTCGAGGGCAGCGAGTTCGACTGCGTCGTGCTGGACCTCGGGCTGCCGGATATGACGGGCTTCGAGCTCATCGACCAGATGCAGGAGATCGAGCGGCACCGGACGCTGCCGATCATCGTCTACACCGGCCGGGCGTTGACCCGCGAGGAGCAGCATCGGCTGCTGCGAACGACCGACGCGGTGATCGTGAAGGACGCGCGCTCACCGGAGCGGCTGCTCGCCGAGACCACGCTCTTCCTGCACCGCGTGGAGACGGGGCTGCCGGAGGACAAGCAGCGCATGATCCGGCAAGTCCGGGAGCACGACGGGGTCCTCGCCGGCAAGCGGGTGCTCGTGGTGGACGACGACATGCGCAACATCTTCGCGCTGACGAGCATCTTGGAGGCCTACGGGATGGACGTCGTCTTCGCGGAGAGCGGTGACGAAGCCCTCGACCGGGTGCGCTCGTCGGGCGCAGAGCTCAGCGCGGTGCTGATGGACGTGATGATGCCCGGCATGGACGGCTACCAGGCCACCCGCGCGATCCGCGCGCTGCCGGGCTTCGAGGAGACCCCGATCATCGCGGTCACGGCGAAGGCGATGAAGGGCGATCGGGCACGGTGCATCGAGGCCGGCGCCAGCGACTACATCGCCAAGCCCGTGGACACCGACCAGCTCCTCTCCCTCCTCCGAGTGTGGCTCTACGAGTCACCGCGTCCACGCTGACCGGTGCGCAAACCCGAGGAGGACATCGAAGTCGACCTCGTCTGCGAGGCGATCTACCAACGATACGGCTTCGACTTCCGCCACTACGCGCGCAGCTCCCTGCGCCGGCGCCTCTCGCGCCAGGTCCACGACGAAGGGCTGAGCAGCCTCTCGGCCCTCCAGGAGCGGGTCCTGCGCGACGAGGCGTGCATGGAGCGGCTCCTGCTCACGCTCTCGATCAACGTCACCTCGATGTTTCGCGACCCCGCCTTCTACAAGGCGCTGCGGACCGAGGTCGCGCCGCTGTTGCGCACCTACCCGGACGTCCGCGTGTGGATCGCCGGTTGCTCGACGGGGGAAGAGGTCTACTCCACCGCCATCGTGTTGAAGGAGGAGGGCCTCTACGAGAAGTCGCGCATCTACGCCACGGACATGAACGAGGTGGTCCTCGAAAGAGCGAGGCGGGCCATCTACCCTCTCGACCAGATGCGCGCCTACACCGAGGGCTACCAACGTTCCGGCGCCAAGGCGTCGTTCTCCACGTACTACCAGGCCAGCCACGACCACGCGGTCTTCGACCGCCGACTCGGCGAACGGGTGGTCTTCTCCCGGCACAACCTGGCGACCGACGCCTCGTTCAACGAGTTCCAGCTCATCTTGTGCCGCAACGTGATGATCTACTTCGACCGGGACCTCCAATCGCGCGCGGTCGGGCTCTTCCGCGACAGCCTCTGCACCTTCGGCGTGCTCGGACTCGGCAAGAACGAGTCGCTCCGGTTCTCCCCCCACGCCACCGCCTTTGAGCCCCTCGTCGGCGACCAGAAGCTCTATCGGAGGCTCGCGTAGTGGCCGCCGCCGAGTGTGCACTGGTCGTGGTCGGGGCGTCCCTCGGCGGGGTGCGCGCGCTGCGCCACGTCCTGCCCGCGCTGCCCGCGGCGTTCCCGATCCCGGTCGCCATCGTCTTGCACCGGCACCCGCGAAGCGGTGAGATCGTGACGAGACAGCTCCAGGAGCACACCGCGCTGACCGTGACCGAGGCCGACGACAAGCAACCGATCGAGGCCGGCGTCTTCCTCGCGCCGGCGGACTACCACCTCCTGGTCGAGCCGGGCTGGTTCAGCCTCTCCCTCGATCCGCCCGAGGGCTACGCGCGCCCCTCCGTCGACGTCCTCTTCGAGTCCGCCGCGGCCACCTACGGGCCGCGCGTCGTCGGCGTCGTGCTCACGGGTGCCAACCAGGACGGCGCCGAGGGGACTCGACACATCCGCGAGCGGGGCGGCCGGGTCATCGCCCAGGACCCCGCCACCGCCGACGCGCGCCAGATGCCGGAGGCGGCGATCGCCGCCGGCGCCGATCTCGCCCTCCCCCTGGCGGGCATCGGCGCTCACCTCTTCGAGCTCGCCGCCGGAGCCCTGCGATGAAGTCGAAGCCGACGATCCTCCTTGTCGACGACAGCCCGACGGCCATGGACGCGATCGAGGCGGCCCTCGCCGATGTCGGGGCGGCCCTGCGGCGCGCGCGGTCGGGAGAGGCCGCGCTGCGCGAGTCGCTGGATTGCGATGACCTCGCGGTGGTCGTGCTCGACGTGAACATGCCCGGCATGGGGGGCTTCGAGGTCGCCGAGCTTCTCCGGCGGCGTCCGCGCTTCGCGACGACCCCGGTGATCTTCATGACCGGCGTCGCGATGGAGCAGCACCAGATCTTCCACGGCTACGAGCTGGGAGCCGTCGACTACATCTTCAAGCCCGTCGATCCGCACATCCTCCGCTCCAAGGTCAGCGTCTTCGTCGAGCTGCGGCGGCAGCGCACCGAGCTCCAGCGCCTCAACGATGCCCTCGAGGAGCGGGTCGCCGAGCGCACCGCCGAGCAACGACGGACGGTCAACGCCCTGCGCGCGCTGCACGAGCTCACAACGGGGCCGGCGCCCTTCCCCGAGAAGGTCACGGCGTTGCTCTCGATGGGGTCGACGCACTTCGGCCTGCCGACGGCGATCGTGTCGCGGATCGAGGACGACCGATACGAGGTCGTCCACGCCGTCTCCTCGGAGGGGGCGATCGAGGAGGGGGCGACCTTCCCCCTGGGCGACGCGGCGTGTGGCGAGACGTTGAAGCACGGCGGGCCGCTCCACCTCCACGACATCGCCGAGTCTAGGCGGCGGACCCACCCGTGCTCCGGGGCGAGCCACCTCGGCGCCTACGCCGGCGTCCCGATCGTGGTCGGCGACGGAGTCATCGGGACGCTGAACTTCTTCGGCCCCGAGGGGAGGGTGCCCTTCTCCGGCTCCGACGACGCCCTGCTCGAGCTCATGGGGCGGTGGCTGGGCAGCGAGCTGTGGCGGCGGGAGACGGAGGAGGCCCTGCGGGCGAGCGAGCGACAGTTCCTCCACGCGCAGCGGCTCGAGACCGTCGGCCGCCTGGCCAGCGGCGTGGCCCACGACTACAACAACCTGCTGATGGGCATCAGCGGGTGCATCCAGATCGCGCTGAAGTACATCGATCCCGAGACGCGGCCCCACCGCTACCTCGACGAGGCGCGGCGCGCCGCGATGCGCGGCTCCTCACTCACCCGGCAGCTCCTGGCCTTCAGCCACCGGGAGGAAGCCGTACCGACCCAGGTCGATCTGAACACCGTGCTGCAATCCACCGAGCGCCTGGTGCGCAGCCTGGTGGGTGAGACGGTGGAGGTGCGCTTCGCGCTGAAGGTCGGCGACGGCCGGGTACGAGCGGACGCCGGACAGCTCGAGCAGGTCCTGATGAACCTCGTAGTCAACGCGCGGGACGCGATGCGCGGGCACGGCGCCCTCGAGGTCGAAGCCGCCGAGGTGATGGTCGAGGGTGACCGCGAGGGGCGCCCGGCGCGCCTCTCTCCCGGCGCCTACGTGACGCTCCGGGTCACCGACACTGGCTGCGGCATGGACGAGGCCACCCGCGCGCGGGCCTTCGAGCCATTCTTCACGACCAAGGGCGTGGGGGGGACGGGCCTGGGCCTGGCGACGGTGAAGGACATCATCGAGGAGTCCGGCGGCGTCATCGATCTGGTCAGCGAGATCGGCCGAGGCACGACCGTCACCGTCTACCTCCCCTGCTCCGAGGCGGAGGCGTCATCGAAGCGGCGACCGACCGCCATCGCCCCGGGGCCGACATCGACACGAACGGTGCTGGTCGTGGAGGACGAGCCCCTCGTGCGGCTCGCGCTGCGCGGTTACCTCGAGGAGGCCGGCTATCGCGTCCTCGAGGCCTGCGACGCCGTGGAGGCGGAGCTGATGGGCCGCGAGCACGGCGACGCGATTCACGTGCTGCTCACCGACATCATGCTCCCTGGGAGCAGCGGGCCCACCGTCGCCGCCGGCGTCTCCGAGCTCTCGCCCGGGGTGCGGGTCATCTTCATGTCCGCCCACCCCAAGTCCGCCCTTGTGGAGGCGGGCCACCTCGACGCCTCCGCGGCGGTGCTCAGAAAGCCGTTCGACGAGGAGACGCTGGTCGCCGAGATCGAGCGCGCCCGGGACGAATGAAGCTCGCCGCGGCGATGCGGCTTGGCTTGCGCACCGCCCTGGCCCTCGGGCGGACCGCGCCGGCGCTCCCCGCCGCGCTCGGGGATGGCGTCGACGGCGTGGTGCGTCGCCTCGCCCGCCGCCATCCGCTCGCGCCGATGCTGCGCACCCTCGAGCGCACCTGGACCGCCCGGGAGGTCGAGGCGCAGACCAATCGCTACGCGCGCCTCTGGCGGCGACACGGCGTCGGCCCCGGCGACACGGTCGCGGTGCGGCTGGAGGCGCGCCCCGAGGTGCTCTTCCACCAGCTCGGTCTCTCGCGGATCGGGGCCGCCGCCGCGCTGGTGAGCGCCCAGCTCCCGCCGGCGTCGGTGGACCACGCGCTGCGGGTGTGCGGGGCGCACGAGTGGGTGGTCGACGCGGAGCGCCAGGCGGGCCTCGACCGCGAGCTCTCGAGGCTCAGCGACCACGAGGTCCGGGCGGCGGGCAAAGACGCAGACTCCGTCTTCTGCCACCTCTTCACGAGCGGGACCACGGGGCGACCCAAGGCGGTGCCCATCCGCCACCGCCACTTCCTGATGGCGGGCGCGGGGATCAACGCCTTCGGGCTCTGGCTGGACCCCACCGACGTGGTCTTCACGCCGCTGCCGCTCTACCACGCCTCAGCTCAGATCGTGGCCTGGTCCTCGACCCTCGCGGCGGGGGCCTGCTTCGCCTTCACGCCGAGCCTCTCCGTCAGCCGCTACTGGTCCGACGCGCGCACCCTCGGCGCGACCGTCGGAGTCTACGTCGGCGAGCTGTGCCGGTACCTTCTAAGCGCGCCGCCCCACCCGGACGAAGGGGGCCACTCCATCCACACCTTCCTGGGCAACGGGCTACGCCCGGACGTCTGGCCGGACTTCGTGGCCCGTTTCGGCGATCCGCGCGTGGTCGAGTTCTACGGCGCGACCGAGGGCAACGCGTTCTTGCTCAACCGAACGGGTCGGGTCGGGAGCTGCGGCCGGCCGCTGTTCGGGTGGCCCGCCAACAACCTCCGGCTGCTCCGCTACGACGTGGCCTCACAGGCCCACCCGCGCTCCGCCGGCGGTCGGCTCCAGGCCTGCGAGACGGGGGAGGTCGGCGAGCTCGTCGGTCGCATCGGGCGCTCGCCGCTCGAGCGCTTCGATGGCTACACCGACGACGCCGCGACGGAGGAGAAGACGCTGCGCGACGTGTTCCGGCCCGGGGATCGCTACTTCCGCACGGGGGACCTGCTGCGCCGCGACGAAGCCGGCTTCTACTACTTCGTCGACCGGATCGGGGACACCTTCCGGTGGAAGGGGGAGAACGTCAGCACCGAGGAGGTCGCGGCGGCGCTCTCGGGGCACGGCGGCGCCGTCGCCCTCGCGGTCTACGGCGTGCGGGTGCCCGGCTGCGAGGGGCGCGCCGGCATGGTCGCGCTCGTCGGTGACTTCGACCCCGAGGCCTTCGAGACCCGCGCCGCAGAGATGCTCCCCCCCTACGCGCGCCCGGTCTTCGTGCGCGTCTGCCCCGATCTCGACCGCACCAGCACGATGAAGTTCAAGAAGAGCCGGCTCCAGGCCCAGGGCTTCGACGACTGCGGCGAAGACCCCGTCTACGTGCGCACGGTCGAGGGGTATGCGCCCCTCGACCGCGCCCTGCGCGATGCGCTGGAGTCGGGACGTCTGCGTCTTTAGCGCGGCGGCATCCCAAGTGCTATGGTGCGGCCCGTGAGTGAGGCGGAGCGGCCCCAGACCGGCGATCTCGTGCTCGGCCGGTACCTCGTGGACGGCGTCCTCGGTGAGGGCGGCGTCGGGGTGGTGCTCTCCGCCAACGACAACCGACTGAACCGACCCGTCGCCATCAAGGTGCTCAGCGCGACGGTCCAGATGCGCGGCGCCGACAAGCGGCTGCAGCGCGAAGCGCAGACCCTCGCGGGCCTCGTCCACGCGAACCTGGTGACGCTGCTGGACTACGACCTGCTCCCCGACGGCACGCCGGCGATCGTGATGGAGCGCATCGACGGCGCGAGCCTGCACAAGCTCATCCGCACCCACGCCTTCACCGTCACCGAGATCGCCATCGTCCTCCACCAGACGCTCGGCGCCCTGGCCACCTGTCACGATCGTGGGATCATCCACCGCGATCTCAAGCCCGCCAACATGCTCGTCCAGCAGAGCGGTCCGGCGGGGCTCACGGTGAAGCTCATCGACTTCGGGCTCGCCCACCTGCTCTCCGACGAGGGCGCCACCGCCCTCACGCTCAACGGCGAGGTCTTCGGCTCGCCCCGGTTCATGGCCCCCGAGCAGTGGCATCAACAGCCCGTCGACGGGCGCACCGATCAATACGCTCTGGGGCTCATCGCCTACTCGTTGGTGCGGGGCGCGCACTTCATCGACGCGCAGAACCCCGTCGACGCCTGGCGGGCGCACATGGATCCCGCGCGGCCGCTGCTCACCCGCACGAAGTCCGGCGAGCCGCTGCCGCCGGGCCTCGGCGAAGCGATTCAGCGCGCCGCGAGCCCGGATCCAAAGCTGCGCTTCCCCGACGCGCGGGCGATGCAAGCGGAGATTCTGCCCTTCATCGGGAGCCACCGGGTACAGATGGACTTCAGCGTCGGCCCCGACGCCCTCGACCACGACGACGACCACGACGTGGCCGGCGTCACGCAGGCCTTCGACGCGGTCAAGACCGGGAGCCTCGATGGGATGCCCCGCATCTCGATGTTCACCGACGAGTCAGAGATCCCGGTCCACGTCCCCGACGACGACGACGACGACTTCGACGACGACGACGCGACCGTGATGGAGGAGCCGCCCACCTTCGAGGAGGTGATGGCCAGCCCCACCGCCCCGGGGGTCCCGCCGGTGAGGCCGGCGCCCTCCGAGCAGATCAGCCAGCCGCTGCCGTCCGCCGACCAGATGGCCGACTCCAACCAGGTCTTCGGCTTCGGTGAGGACCACACCCAGATCAGCCGGAAGGACTTCGAGAAGGCCCTCGAGGCGGACAACGAGCGTCGATCCCAGGGGCCCGAAGCGGCGGCCCCCCCCACGCCAGCGCCGCTCGCGAAGCGTGAGCACCCCGCGGTGGCGACCCCACCGCCCTCGCCCGAGGGCCCGGTGGAGGCGCAGCCGACCTCGTTGGTCCCCAAGATGGAGCCCGCCCCGCCCCGCCCCCGGCGCCGCAGGCCACCCTGGCCCTGGCTGGCCCTGGGCGCCGTCGCGTTGATGGCCGTCGGCGCCCTCCTGGCCATGCTCCTTGCGCGCTAGCGCTCACCGCAGGCGCTGGCCGTGCGTCGTCTTCGCGGCGGTGCTGGTGCTCGCCTGCGACAGCGGTGGTGGCGACGACCTCGGTGACGTGGAGCACTTCTCGCCGCTCCCCCCCGTGCTCGACGCGGCGGGCACCGGTGGCGGGAGTGTGCTGCCGACCGGGGACGGCGGCGTCGGTGGCGATGCTGGTCTGGTGCCGGGCGACCCCGATTGGTGCGAGCCGCAGCCCTTCGAGGACTGCACAAACAACCGCGACGACACCTGCGACGGTCACGTGGACGAGGGCTGCAACTGCACCGTGGCCGAGAAGCCGTGCTACAGCGGGAACCCCGCGGATCTCACGATCGCCAACGGGCAGTGCCGCGAGGGTGTGCAGTCGTGTCGCCTCGAGTTCTACGGACCCTGCGAGGGTGAGGTCCTGCCCTCGGTGGAGGTGTGCGACGGCATCGACAACGACTGCAACGGCGAGGTGGACAACATCCCCGGCTGCTCGAACACGCCGCCCCGCGCGATCTGTCCGCCGGCCCAACGAGGGCCCCCGCTGGCGATCTACACCTTCGTTGGCGGCTACGAGGATGACGACGATGACCCGATGGTGCGGGCGGAGTGGAAGATGGTGGCCAAGCCCGGCGGCTCCACGGCCACCCCGACGCCGCCCGGGGCGTTGGTGACGACGATCTTCGCCGATCTCCAGGGCGACTACGAGCTGGAGCTCGAGGTCGAGGACGCGAACGGTGGCATCGGGCGCTGCACTACGGCGCTGACCACCCAATCCGCAGACCTGCTCCGAGTCGAGATGGTGTGGAACGTCAACGCGGCGGGGGACGCCTCCGACATCGACATGCACCTGAAGCGCGCCCCCGACGCCTCGTGGTTCGAGGCGGGGCCCACCGGGGACGACTGCTACTTCCGAAACTGCCGGGTCTGCGTGGCGCGCTCCGAGCCCGAGTGCCGCGCCGAGATCGCCGCCTACAACGCCGATCCGAACCGATCCCCGCCGCCGCGGGTGGAGTGGTCGGCCCCCCTCGGCGCCGACGATCCCCGCCTCGATCTCGACGACGTCGAGGGCAACGGACCGGAGAACATCAACATTCTGGCCCCCCGCGACGGCACCTACCGCCTCGGCGTGCACTACTGGGATCCCGACGGGGAGGGCCCCGCCACCGTCACCGTGAAGATCTTCTGCGGGGGCGAGCTGGCGCGGGCCTACGAACCCGTGGTGCTCCAAATCGGCGGGCGCCGCGGCGAGCCCGGGACCGAGTTCTGGGAGGTCGCCGACATCACCTGGCGAGGCGAGGGCTGCGTCGTCGATGATCTGGGCGCCCCCGATTGCCCGCGCATCTGCACCCGGGCCCAGGCGGAGGCGGGTGGTTGCCCCGCGGGCCAGCGACGGGGCGCGGCCTGTCCGTAGGTGTTTCTACGTGACATCACGCAGCGACCGTGTCTCTTAACGGTCAGCGTCACCCCGAGGACCCCGCCATGCGTCGTCTGCTGATCTCCGCCGGGCTCGTCGCCCTCCTGTGGCCCAACACCGCCGCGGCTCAGTGCCAGGCTACGCCCTTCGCGTGCGCGGTCGACAACGCGATCGAGCTGGGTCTCCAGAACCTGCGCAACCGAGAGCGCGGGCAGGGCCACTTCAACGACAACGGCGCGCGCCACAACTTCCTGGGCGCCCTCTCCTTCCTCGAGAAGCGCGACGGCGTGGGCTGGTTGGGCCGCGCCCAGGGCTTCGACGGGATGGATCCCGTCGACCAGGCGATGATCCTCCGGCTGATGCAGCAGATGATCAACAGCGAGCGGTCGATGACCAACCCCAACCAGCAGCCCTACGTCTACGTGACGGGCGGCAACCTCATGGCGATGTCGGCCTACCTGGCAAGTGACGGCCCCGACGACGTCGGTGCGCCGGTGACCGTGAGCCAGGCGTTGGCCAACGGCGTGGTCTCGCTCAACAACAACCAGGGCATGCAGCCGCCGAATAACGACGGCGGCTGGAACTACGGGCCCGCGGGTCCCTCCGGCGACCTCTCGACGACCCAGTTCGCGGTGGCGGGTCTCTCCGCCGCCGAGAACATCATCGAGGGCGCCGCGCTCCAGCTCCCGCGGGTCGTGAACTTCCTGACGGCCGGGCAAAACGCTGACAATGGGTCGGCCTACCGGCCGGGCAACGGGAGCAGCTCCTCGATGACCTCGTCGGCGCTGTGGTGCCTGCGGCTGGCGGAGGTCCCCGCGGGGGATCCCACGCCCCAGCGGTCCCTGGCCTGGTTGCGGCAGAACTGGACCTTCGACCGGATGGTCGGCGGCAACTTCAACCCCCGGTCGACCTTCTACTTCATGTGGGCCGCCGAGAAGGCGCTCACGGTGTCCGGCGACGATGGCCTCGGGGGCGCGATCTACGCGGAGAACTTCGGTGACCGTGATCCCGCCGCCCTCGGCTTCCCGGAGGAGCCTCGCGACGCCTACTTCGACATCGCCTACACCCTCGTCCGCGAGTGGCAGGACGCCGCGGGCGCCTGGGGCGGGGCTCCTGCCCCGGGGGGCTGGTCGAATCTGTCGAGCCACACCTTCGCGCTGCTCACGCTCGAGCGATCCCTCGGCGGCGTCTGTCTCGACACCGACGACGACGGCCTCTGCGGCATCGACGACAACTGTCCCGACGTCCCCAACCCCGACCAGGCCGACGAGGATGAGGACGGCGTCGGCGACGCCTGCGACAACTGCCCGAAGGTGATCAACCGCGCCCAGGAGGACACCGACAACGACGGGATCGGCGATGCCTGTGACCGCTACCTCTGCGTCCCCGACGGGAACCCCGAGGTCTGCGACGGGATCGACAACGACTGCGACAACCTCACCGACATCCACGCCGACGGCTCGCCGGTGGTCGATGCCGAGGACTGCGGCACCGGGCTCGCGGGGCAGTGCGCCGAGGGACACCTTGCGTGCAGCGCGGCGGGGCAGGTCGTGTGTCGAGCCGACGTCAGCCCCATCGAGGAGGTCTGCGACCTCATCGACAACGACTGCGACGGCCAGATCGACGAGGGCCTGCTCAACGCCTGCGGGCAGTGCGGCGCCGATCCGGTGGAGGCGTGCAACGGCAGGGACGACAACTGCGACGGTCAGATCGACGAGGGCGGCGACCTCTGCGGCGGGAACCGCGCCTGCGTGCTCGGTGAGTGCGCGAGGCCCTGCGGTGACGTCAACGCCTGCGACGACGACGAGTTCTGCTCCAACGGGCACTGCGTCTCGCTCTGCGCCGGGGTCGACTGCCCGTTCGGTCAGGTCTGCGACGAGGAGACGGGGCTGTGCAACGACCCTTGCGAGGGGGTCGAGTGCGGCGCAGACGAGGTCTGTCTCGAGGGCGCGTGCGTGGGCGACGACTGCTACAACGCCGGGTGCCCGGGGGGGGAGCGCTGCCGCGAGGGGTCCTGCGAGGCCGATCCGTGTGACGGGGTCGAGTGCGGCGGCGACTCCTTCTGCCGTGAAGGGCAGTGCGTCTTCTCCTGCGCCGGTATCGCGTGCCCCTATGGCGAAGAGTGCATCGACGGGGTCTGCGACGACGTGAGCTGCGGTGGGATCGTCTGCGCCGACGAGCTGAGCTGCGTTGAGGAGCAGTGCGTCGAGGACGACTGCGACTCGCAAGAGTGTGGTCTCGGACGGGCGTGCGTGGACGGCGAGTGCACAGACGACCCGTGCCACGGCATCGAGTGCCCGCCCAACCAGCGCTGCGAGCTGCACGACAACACCGCGCAATGCGTCGCCGACTGGGTCCAGGACCCGTTGCCCGACGGCGGCGCGATCGAGCCGGGCGACGCGGGGCCGGACATGGATCCAGGGAGCCTCCCCGACATGGGCATCGACGGTGGCGGTGTGGAGCGCGACTTCGGTGAGACCACGCCCGACACCGGTGGCGCTGGCGGGGACGAGAGCGGCGGCGGAGACTGCACGTGCGACTCCGCCGGCGGGGCGCCGAACCCGGTGACCTGGATGCTCTTCCTGGGCCCCTTGGCGCTCCTCGGTTACCGCCGGAAGCGGTAGACCGTCGCTGGGCGGCGGCCCGTGTGCCGCTTGCCCGGCGCCACCTCGAGGGTGCCGTCCGTGAGCATCCGCTTGAAGCGGCGGCGGAAGTTCGGGGCGTCGTAGGTGGCGCCCTTTATCGCCTCGTAGACCGAGCGCAGCTCACTCACGGTGAATGTCGGCGGCACCAGATCGAAGGCGATCGGGGCGTAGTCGATCTTGCCGCGGACGCGCTCCACGGCCAGCTCGAGGATCCGCGCGTGATCAAAGGCGAGGGCATCGGTGTCGAGCTCCGTCAAGGACCACCAGGCGGCGCGGGCCGCGTCGGTCCCCGCCGTGACGACCGGGGCCAGATCGGGGCGGACCAGCGCGTAGTGGGCCACCGTGACGACCCGCCCGCGGGGGTCGCGGTCCAGGTCGCCGAAGGTGAAGAGCTGCTCGAGATACAGCGAGCGCCGCGGTAGCCCCGTCTCCTCGCAGAGCTCCCGATAGGCGGCCTCCTCCACCGACTCCACCGCCCGGACGAAGCCACCGGGGAGGGCCCACGCGCCCTCGAAGGGCGGAACGCCCCGGGTGATGAGCAACACCTTCAGATCGGTGTCGACGACGGTGAAGACGACGAGGTCGACGGTGACCGCGGCGTGGACGAAGGGGGCGAAGGTCCCGGGCATGGCGCCATGATTAACGCAGGCCGACGTCTGGTTCCACGTCGACGCGACACGCCGACGCGCCGTGGAAGCGCAGCGTGAGCCGGTCGTAGACGCCGCCACGCTCGGCGAGCACCCGCAGCGCGTCGTGATCGGCGCGGGCGTCGACGACGCGGTAGCCGTCGAGCTCGGGGACCCGGGTCTGCGGACAGCGGCCGGGAGCCACGAAGCGGGAGACGAAGGTGGCGCCCAGCAAGCTCTGGATCGCCGCGCCCGGGAAGAGCTGCGTGGCGTGGCGGTGGACGCGCCCGACGACGCGGGCGACGGGGAGGATCCGCGGTCCGGCGTCGTGCAGTCGGAGCTCGAGCAAGTTCTCCCCGGACCGGAGGTAGAGCCGGTTCGCGTAGACGACGGCGTCGTCGGCGCGGGTCGTCGTGGGGATCGCTGTGGCGGCGTCGAGGTCGAAGAGGCGAACGCCGTCGGGCTCGCGCCGCAGTTGGATACGGAGGCCGTGTCGAGGCGTCACGAGGACCTCCCCCGGGGGGAGCGGAGGCGGGGCCGGGACATCGAGATCCAGGGGCGGCGGGCGCCGCTCCCCCAGCTCGAAGACCGCCTCGTACCAGGCCCTCAGTCGAGGCGGGATGTCGCTGAAGGGCTCAGCGCTCGGTGGGACACGGACGCGTGGGTCGAAGACCGAGAGGTTGCCCCGCATCCGGGCGTCGAGGCCCTTCGCCTCCGGGTGGACGCCGCGATAGGGATGCACCCCGACGAGGAGCTGGAAGGTCGTGACGGCGAAGGCGAACCAGTCGGTCTTCGCGTCGAAGACACCCGGCGTCGCGTGGCGGTCGACGATGCCCTCAGCCACGGCGGTCGCGGGGTAGGAGGGTGTCTGGTAGCTGTCGGCGTCGATGAAGAAGGCGGCGTCGAAGGCCGGAGAGACCAGGACGTTGAGCTCGTTGAGGTCGACGACGGTGACGCCGGCGGCGTGGAGCGCTGCGACCGTGCGCGCCATGCGCGCCACCAGCCGCACGCGCGTGGCGGGGAGGACGCCGTACCGCTCTCGGAAGGTGCGCGTGAAGAGGCGGCACAGCGGCCAGGCGTCGCGCAGATAGCGCATCGTGTAGCCCACCGGCGCGCCGTCCGAGTCGAGGAGGACCTGATCGGGCCTGATGAGATGGGGGTCGGTGACGCAGCCGAGCTCCGCCACCTTGCCCGCCGGCGGCGCCGCGAGGGGGTCGTCGAAGACCTTGTAGGCGGTGTCGCCGCGGGCGTAGACGGAGCCCTGCCCCCCGCGGGCGACGAAGTCCGCCGCGCGCAGGGAGATCGGCCCCTCCCCGGGGACGTAGACGCGCACCTCAGAGCCCGAGGAGCGCGCCGCTGGCCAGGGCTCTCGACTGGAGGGTGATGCTCCGCGAGACGAAGTCGGCGAGGCCGGCGAGGGTGTTCGGGTCCGCGGCGCCCAGCTCGACGTAGCGCGAGAACCCGGCGTCTCGCGCGAAGTCGCGCAGGTAGCGAGCCACGTCGCCGGACGTGACGTTCACGCCGACGAGGACCGAGACCACCGACTCCAGGTGCTCCCCGCGCAGGGCGTCGGCGATCGCCTCCTTCACCTGTCTCGGGTTCAGCGTCGAGGCGTTGTCCATGCCGTCGGTGATCACGAAGACGATGCCGTTGGCGGCGAAGTCGGCGTCGACGAGGGTGCGGCCGTACCGCGTGACGGAGACGACCGCGTTGTGGGCCGCGTCGTACAGCGCCGTCGTACCGCCGCACTTCAAGCGCCCGTCGTAGCGGCTGGCGGCGCACTCACCGAGGGGCGCGAAGCCGTGGACCTCATCGAGGTCGTCGTCGAAGGCGACCACCCGCAACAGCAGGTTGTCCGCCCGCGGCGAGCGGTGACACGCGGCGACAACCGAGCGGATGCAGGCCTCGATCTCGGCCCGGAAGGCGCCGACGCTGCCCGAGCAGTCGGCGGCCAGCGCCACCAGCGTGTACTCGCTCGCGCCGAGGCAATCGAGGCCGGCGGCGGAGAACCCGAAGCGCGCTCCGGGGATGGCGTGCTGCTCCAGGTTCGGGTCGTTGAGGATGGGCATGGTCGTCTCCTTTCAGGCGGCGAGGAAGTCGGTGGTGGTGCTCGAGCGCATCCCGAGGGCGGTCATGTCCCGCACGAAGTCCTCCTGGAAGGCCTCGAAGCCCGGGACGGGGCTCGTCGCGTCGGTGAGCAGGACCATCTTGGCGACATACGCGGGATCACTGAACTGCTCCGCGATGTCGCGCACGGTGTTCGCGAGGCAGTGCGAGCCCGCCTCCCCCGCCAGGGCGATGACGTCGGCCCGCTCCAGCGTGTCGATGAGCCGGGCGTTGACCTGCGTGTCCGGGTCGCAGGGGTCGGGCACCTCGGCCTGCACGGCCGAGAAGTGCTCGGTCCACAGGTTCGACCCCTTCGTCACGTAGTCGACGACCCCGAACCGCTCGTCCTCCCAACGCTTCAGAGCCGAGAACAGCTCCGGCACGACGTTGTGCCCCCGGCTCCCGATCAGGCAGTGGGGCGGCCAGACCGTGTGCGGGTAGCGTCCCCCCACCTCCAACGCCCGCAGGTACTCGAGGGCCCGCCCCCGGGCGCTCGGGAGCGTCGTCGTGAAGCGCCCCGCCTCCACGTCCGCGGCGGTGATCGAGGTGAACGGCGCCGGGTGCCCGCCCCGGCCGTCGGTCCAGAACACGGGGTGGGCGATGTCGATGGGGTGGTGGCTGTCCAGCGTGATGTGGACGTCGGCGATCCGACGCGAGAGCCGATCGACCATCGCCGCCAGCCGCGCCATGTCGGCGTCCGCCCCCGGCACGAAGAGCGAGCCCCCGTCGGAGTCGCAGAAGTCGTTCTGCGGGTCGATGATCAGCAAGTGAATGTCCATGCGTGCACACTTTCCTCATCGCAGACGATAAAGTGTCTGCATGACCTTTATTGTGCATGCACGATCACCTTGTCAAGCGAGGCCCGAAGAAGAAACGCTTTGCCCGCGCCTCAGCGCGCCCGGCGCACGCCGCCTTTACGCTTGATTCCGTACCCGTAGCGGTAGACGTCGGGGACGTCGATTCGACTGTCCATGCGGCTCCGAAGGACCCCCACGTCCAGCAGCTCGGCCAGGGCCTCCGTCTCGTCCGACTCGCCCAGCACGTCCGCGGGCCCCCCTCGAAAGCGACGCAGAACCTCGCCCCGCTGCGCCGGCAATTGGAGCCCACGAAGAGTCTCGAGGAGCTCGACGCGGGGATGTTCTTCCTTCACCTCATCGGCTCGCTGCTTCGATGTCACCTCCAGCGCGGCTTGGAGCTCCAGGGGATGGAGGAGTCGCTGATAGCCCGCGCGTGGGCCGCGCTCGAGGGCCGTCTCCGCCGCGTAGGCCACGAGGTTCACGAAGGCCCGAGGCGCGATCACTCGGTGGGCGTCTTGCAGCCGATTCGGGATCCACCGGTAGACGTATCCCTTGTTGACGCCCTTGCCCATTTGACGGCCTACGAGGTGCTCGACGAAGCCTTGTTGCGAGCAGTTTCCAGACTCGGGAAGTGACCCCGGGGGGAACCAGCCGAGCGCCGACCGCTCCGTGAGCGCTACCCCGAAGCGCCCGCTCTGGATCCACGCGCGCAGCTCAGGCGACCGATTTGCCATCTGTCGAATGAGCATCTGGTAGAGGGCCTGAGTGGACCAGCTCAAAGAGATCGAGCGAGCCCGGAGCTTGCTCGCGTCGGCGCCGCGACTCAGCGACGCCGCGAAGACATCCTCGCGGACGAAGATCTTGGCCCGCAGTTGACGGTACCGAGTGGAGAGCGTCAGCCAGAGCAGCAGGAGCGCCGAGGTCGCCGCCTCTCGGGCGACTCGGTCGTTGATCCCGATCCGGTCCAGGTGGTCATAGCCGACGACGACGATCCGCCCCGCCTCGCGTAGGTTCCGCTCGATGGCGTCGAGCGTCGCCATGAGGCCGCTGAGCGGGGCGACAGAGGGGTTGGCCCACGCCGCGATCTCGTGGCGTCCTTCTCTCCACGCTCGGAGCATGGAGGCCACATCCTCCGATGCACCCGTTTCCTGCTCCAACGACTCCACGAGGCGTCCAACCAGGTGGACGAGCCACATGCGTCGAAGCTCCGAGGCCTCGACTCTGTGGGCGAACTCGGCGACCACATCGGCGGACGGATGCGCGACATCCTCTGCAAAGCCAACCAGCCACTCCCCGGGAGCGCCCTTCGCACCGGAGAAGAGCCGGTCGACGGGGATACCGGATTCGGACAGCGCCCCCATCGCGCGAAGGAGCATCGACTTTCCGGCCCCGCGTCCGCCCCGGACCACCATGACGTCGTCGTCCAGGGCACGCGCATGGAGGGGCATCGGGAGGAATGACCGCAGCAGCCTCGAAGGCTCGATGAGTTGGTCAGCGTCGCTGTGGAGCCCTGCGACCTCGCGCAGCAAATCGATCCGATCGTCGGCGGCGAGCTTGGTCCCTCTCCCACTCATGTCGGGGCCTCCCCCAACTCCAGGATCCGATCGACGATCGGGCTCACCCACTGCCCAAAGACCCAGGTCGAGTCGATCTCGTGGAGGCTCCTTGCGATGGCGACGCCGTCATCCAGCGGAATCGGGAAGGGCGAGTGCAGCGCGGGATCATCGTCGACGGCCGGCAAGGCCGCGTCGTCGAGCGTGCTCCAGACCGACTCCTCGAACACCTCATGGAAGTGCTCACGGGCACGCTCGAGACGGGCTCGACGAGTATCGGGGTCCTTGGGCGCCATCGACTGGACGAGGACCAGATTGATGTCCTCTGGCCTCTTCCGCCGCGCGAGCGCACGGAGCGCGAGCCCGAGCCCCTCGGAGTCCTGGGGGCTCGCCCGGCCGACGAGCACATCGACATGGGCCAGAGCGTGGATCGCGAGGCCACCCAGATCGGCCAAGCCGGTCCGCGCGTCGAGCAGGATGTAGTCCGGCCTGGGCTCGACGGTCCCGATCTGGCGCAACAACGCTTTGAGTCCTTGCTCGACCGGGCTCTCGGCTGGATCCAGCGCACCATGTCCGGCGTAGTCGAGGCGGGCGAGCTTGCGCACGAAGCTCCACTCCACTCGACCCGCGGGCAGCACTCGAACGCTGCCCCCCCCAGGTCCATCGTGGGATGGGGTGGACGCTCTCTTGAGCAGGTTCGTGAGATCCCCAACCTCGAGGGCGACGTGGTCCACGAGGTAGTCGAGGACACCCCGCTCGACCGCCACGTCGAAGAGCCCGTGGAGCCCCGGTGCTTCGAGGTCGAGGTCGAGGACAACCACGTGCTTCCCGCGATCCGCGAGCTGCGCCGCGACAAGTGCGAGCAGCGTCGATCGGCCGACCCCGCCCTTGTAGGAGTAGAACGACACGATGGTCGGGCGCTGAGGCACCAGCGGCCAGACCGGCGCCACGGACTGCTCCGACAGCCACTGCTCCTTCGATAGAGTTCGCTCGAAGCCCACCCATCGTCCTCTCTCGATCGAGACGGAGTTGCCGAGCGCGTCGTCGACCGCCGAGGGCCAGTCGTGGGGCCAAGACGGGGTCCGGTCTCGAGTGTGATCCAGGAGGGCGCGGGCAATCCGTTGGTTCGCGTGCGTCCCGGCATTGCTGAAGAGCACCGGCGCAGCCCACCAGCCTCCCAGCTCTTCGCCAAGCGTCGCCTCGAGTTGCTGACAAGCCTCCGAGGCGAGCCCCGGACCCGAGCTAGCGGGTTCGACCACGACTCGGACTCGACCCCTCAGGTCGCGCACAACCACTACCCGATCGGCGCTCATGAGCGTCGGCTCCCTCAAGCCGAGCGCCAGCAGCCCTGGAAGGACCTCGTCGAACGTCATCTAGTGGATCTCCTTGACGACGCCATCGGCCCACAGGCGCGCGATCAACGGCGCGACGACCGAGGCCGCCTCCTCGACGAGGGAAGCTGCCTCCGATCGGAGTCTCGTGCCAGTCCGCGCATACCGGTCGTTGGGACTCCATCTGCCGAGCATCGGGTTGCCCTGTCGCTGACCGATGAGCTGGTACCGCGCCGCGGCGGGATCGAGGGCGGCCGCGAAGGCGACGACGTCATCGCCAAAGGCTCCGAGGTCGTGCCCAAGGACCTTGTCTAGCCAGCGTAGGTCCAAGCTCGCCTTCCGCGCGCACTCGGGCCCGAAGCCAGCGAGATGCCAAGCCTGGTCGGGCGAGCTGTCCAGCAAAGCCTCGGCATCGGAGAGGTGCCGCAGGGCCGCCGAGCAGAAGTCGTCTCTGTCGATCTTCACCGCTCCCCTGTCGCACGACGCGCCGAACCACGCAACCGAGGGCCGGGGCGGCCGGGCCTCGACCCTGCGGGGGAGAAAGAAAGAAGGCCCCGGGAGGTGGCCAGGACGGCTACCTCTCCGGGGCCTCGTAGGTGCTGCACCGACTGGCTGGGGGGAGCCATCGGTCGGGAGAGCAACACCCCGAGACGCCGGTGTGCGTTGGGGAAGAACCTTCGGGGGAAAGGGCTCGTTCCGGCGTCTCGATGTATGCAACATCCGGTCGGGCCGGCTTTCTTTCAGGAACGGGAAAAAAAATGGACGCGCGGTCGAAATCGGCCTTCGTCCCGGCCCACGAGGTGGTCGGCCGTGGGCCGCGCACGGCCCTGCTGCTCCACGGGATTCTGGGCTCGGGCGCGAACTGGCGGAGCTTCGCTCGGCGTTTGGCCCGCGCCCACCCGGGGTGGCGCATCGTGCTCGTCGATCTGCGCCACCACGGCGACTCCCACGGCGCCCCGCCACCCGACACGGTCGCGGCCTGCGCGGCGGATCTCGCGGCCCTCGGCGAGGCCGAGGTGGTGATCGGCCACTCCTTCGGGGGCAAGGTGGCCCTGTGCTACGCCCGGGACCAGAGCGCCCCCCGGACGGTCTGGAGCCTGGACTCACCGCCGGGCCCGAGCCGCGTCGGCGCGCGCGAGGTCGAGGCGGTGGTGGCCGCCATCCGCGCGCTCCCGATGCCGACGCCGACCCGCGAGACCGCCGTCGAGCACTTCCGGGCCGCGGGCCTCTCAGGGGCCCTCGCGCGCTGGATGACGACCAACCTCCGACGCGTCGAGGCCGGCTTCGCCTGGCGCTTCGCGCTGGACCCCATCGAGGCGCTCTTGCGCGACTACCGCCGGCTCGATCTGTGGTCCGTGGTGGAGGCGGCCCCCTGCGAGATCCGCCTGCTGCGCGCCGGGCGGAGCGACCGCTGGTCCCCCGCCGACGCGGCGCGGACGACGGACCTCCTCCCGACCGCGGGGCACTGGGTCCACGTCGATGACCCCGACGGACTGGCGGCGGCCCTCGCCCCTACTCTTCGGGAAAGAGGCCGGCGAGCTCCTCGAGACCCTCGTTGAGCCTGATGCACGGGGCCGGCGGTCCGTCGACGCCCTCGCCCAGCGGGGCCGCGGCCTCGCGCAGGAGGAGCTGCAACAGGCCCTCGCGGAGCTGCCGATACGAGGTCTCCCCAAACCCTCTCTGCTGCGCCAATTGCCCCAGCTCGGCGGGGAGGTCCACCAAGCGGAGCGTCACCGGGGACCAGCGGCCGAGTTGGTACAACGCCCTGGCCAGCCGCTGCTTCGCGCCGTTGGGCATCTCGAGGGCGTCGATGGGGTGGTCGCCGAGTCGGAAGACGTACAGGACGGCGCTCATCAGCTCCTCCCCCATGGGCTCGGATGCGGCGGCCATCGCGCGCCAACGCTGCACGGCGAGGTGGGCCCGCCACGCCTCGACGACATCCTGGGCGTCGTTCCCGGCGGCCCACGAGAGGGCCTCGCTGATTGGAGCCAACCGGTGGACGGCCGCCCACAGCGCGTGGCTCCTTGGGAGCCGCAACAGCACAGTAGGTTCCGAAGCGCAGGCCTCCTCGTCGAAGCCGATGGGCGCCAGCTCGCGGTCGATCCCCATCTCCTCGAGCTCCTCGTAGAACCCCGACCACGAGGTGGCGACCACGAAGCCGCCGAACTGCTCGCGACATGCCGCTTTCAGGCTCTCGCGGGCCGGGAGGCGTTGGCTCGGCGTCAGGTGGGCGCAGATGGCTCGCATCCCGCCCCGAAGCGCCTCCCACTCGTGGCCGTAGCGCAGGTACGACGGGAGATCCCCCAACCACCGGGTGGACATGGCGTCGTCCACCGGCGGCAGGATCATGGCGGCGAGGGCCCGGCGAACGCACACCGCCTCCTCCTCGCCTTCGTAGTAGGCGCTGAGCAGGACCTCCTCCGCCCGCGTCGACAAGACCGCGAAGCCGACGGCGAGCAGGCCGCGGTCGCTGGGCACCAGGGCGGTCAGGACGACATCCCACGGGTCTTCCGTGAGCTCGAACCCCAAGATCGCGTGCAACGGTGGTGAGTCGGGGTCGTCCTCGAAGACGTCGACCGCGATGAATTCCTCATCCTCCTCCAGCACGTACACGGGTTTGATCGGGGCCGCGAGCAGGCGAGCGTAGAGCCGGCGCGCGGCCTGACTGGGGAGCGCCCGAGAGATGCTCGCCCGGAGGCTCTCTGAGCCGGGGAGGGCCGCCGTCATACCCAGCACCCTCGCCAGCATGCGCGTCCCCCCATGATCGAGCATATCCTCCATGGAGAACCCACGACGTGAGCAGTAGTCGGCGATGCACTTGATGAGCTCGACCGGGTCGGGAGCCGAGGCCACCGTCTCTTCGATCTCGTGAAAGGTATCGAGCACGTCGATACGAGGCACTACGCTTCCTCCTCGCCACCAAAGAGCGCGGCGAGCTCATCGAGGCCGCTGCTGAGCACCTCCGGGACCCCCCCGGCGTCCAGTCGCTCAAGCATCGCCGGATCGACCCCCGCCGTTCGGGCCCGCCAGTTCTCCAGCGCGTCGACGAGGGCCTCGTGCAGAGTGTTCGACGTGCGCCGCGTGTTCAGCCGGTGGGACCGAATCGCGCTGAAGTCCGTCACCAGATCAGCGACCGTGAACTCGCCGACTCCATCGGTCACCGTCTCGAGCATTTGCTGGACGCGAAGCCGGAGCTTGGCGGTGACACGAAGCGTGTCGAGGGGCGCCGCCGCGAGGCCCGGGTGGAACACCAACTCGAGCGCCTCCTCCAGGTCCCAATGCCCCGGGCGACGACCCCCCCCCGCGCACCACCACCGGCGCTCGGCTCGGTAGATCCGCAGCGCCTCTTGGAGCGCCGAGTCCCGGTGCTCCGGATCCCAGGTCACCAGCGCTCGGATCGGCTGCTGCGGCTCGACATCGACCCACGCGGGGTGGCCCTCGGGCAGCAGCAACATCGCCGCCGGGTGCCGCTCCAAGGCGGAAGGATCGTAGCCGGCGGGCTGGAGATCCGAGGTCAACCCCTCCGCCGTGAGAAACGCGTCCAGACCGGCGAGCTCGGCGAAGCGCTGCTTGCTGCCGTCGTAGCGCGACCACTGGAGCGCGTCGACGCAGATTCGCTCGCACAGACTCTCGAGCTCGGCTCTCGCACGGGCGCGCTGCTCCGGCCTCAGCACGGTGGCCCAGCTCCGCAGCATCATGCGCTGACGCGGCGCCGGCAGTCCGAGGCTGATTCGCCCGCGAAGACGCCGCCGCACGCAGACCCCCAGCCAACCCGCGTAGTCGAGGAGCCAGTCCTCGACCGGGGGTGGGACGTAGACTGGCTGGGGTTTGGTAGGGCAGATGTGGGCAGAGATGGCGCGTCGGGTGAGCGTCGGCGCGTCGACCTCCTCGAGGGTCTCGAGCCACGCGAGGGCGGCCTCTTCGGCCCGCGCCCCCAGCCGCGCCAACCCCAGAAACATCCTTCGCTTCCCCCGCTCGAAGAGCACCCCGATGATCGTGGCGCGGTAGCGCTTCGGCACCTCGTCGAGCCCCAGGACCCGATCGACCTTCGAGACCCTCCGACCGCGCCGCTGGCCGAGGCCCGGATGACGCGCGACGGAGCGCCTCAACCCCTTGGCCGGCAAGAGCTCCCAGACGCCAAACTCACCGCCCTGGATCGCAGTGTAGATCCCGCGATGCGTCTCGTCTGGGAGGTCGTCTCGCACCGCGTCGTGGAGCGGCGAAGGCCCGTCCACGAGCTCCGTCGAGAGCATCGCCGCCGCCACCAGGGTGTCGTGCCGGTGGTAGCCGGTGTCGAGGCCGACCTCCTCGCAGACCTCGGTGAGGAGATCGTCGAACCACTCCTTGGCGGTCGCGCGGCCGATCGTCAGGAGGTTCGTGACGAGCTCTTCGAGGTTGACGCTGGTGGGGAAGGGCTGCATCAGAGGTCGAGCTCCGCGTGGCGAACCCGCGCGGAGACCACGCGCTGGGTGAAGCCGTCGAGATCGACGCAGCCGCGGATCCAGCGGGTCATGAGCTCCGGCGGGACGGATTCGGTCATCGCCCCCGCCCCGAGCAGACGCGCGAAGCGCTTGCGCTGGGCGTCGAGGATGGCGCCCGCGAGCTTGCGCAGCTCCTCGGGTGTCCCGGAGGCGAGGACGTCGGCGGGGGGCGCCCGCTCCAGGATCGCGAAGAACGGCCCGGAGCGCGCCTTCCCGAGCCCGCGTCGATGGAGCAACACCCCCAGGAGGCGCCCCCACACGGTGCCCAGGAAGTGGGCGAGGCGCCACTCGTCGTCGCCGATCGGGTGGAGGCGCATCTCGTGGCGCTCGAAGCCCAGCGAGCGCGCGAGATCGGTGGCGAGGCCGGCGCTGTAGCGGGGGGCCTGGCGGGAGATGAAGCGCGCCGTGTCGACGGCGTCGGTGCTGGTGACATAGACCTTGTCTTCCCGCACGCGGGTGACGTCGCGGCGCTGCCCGCCGAGGGCCATCGAGACCTCCCCGCGCTCGAAGGCCTCGCGCTCCTGCTTGCCGAAGCGGGCGCGGCCGATGCTGCGACCGGTGACGGCGTCGACGACCTCCGTCTCGTGGGCGTCCTGGATGAGCGAGTGCACCCGCCCGCGGTCGAAGCGCTCCCTCGCCGGCTCGTCGATGACCCGGCGCCCCCCGGCGATGGGCCGCAGATCGCCGACCTTCTCGAGCTGGCCGAGGACCGCCTCGACGTCCCCCTGGGTCCACTCGGCGCCAACGTCGGCGGGCAGGCGCGAGTGGGCGACCTTGGCGTCGATCCAGCCCTTGGGGTTCTGGAAGGCGAGGCCCAGGGCCTGCTGGGCGATGACGTTCGGGCGAAAGGCGACGGGATCCGTGAAGAGGCGCTCGTCGGCGCCGCACCGGAGGAGGTGTTCGAAGCGACGGCGCTCGAAGGCGTCGCTGTAGAGCCCGAGGACCCGGGACGAGTCGCCGCGTCGGTTGCCGCGGCCGATGCGCTGGAGGAGTGAGCTGACGTCCGGCGGAGGGGCGACGAGGACCACCAGATCCACGTCCCCGATGTCGATGCCGAGCTCGAGCGTCATGGTCGCCACGCAGACCCCGGAGGCGGCGTCCAGGAAGCCGCGCTCGACGCGCACGCGCTCCGCCTTGGCGAGGCTGCCGTGGTGGGCGAAGACGCGCGGGCGCAGCACCGGGTTGGCGGCGAGGAGCGCGCTGAGCTCCTCGACCTGGCTGCGGCTGTTGGCGAAGACGAGGAGCTTGCGCCCGGCGGTCTCGAGGGCGCCGCGGACGATGGCGGCGGCCTGACCGAGCGTCGCGGCGTGCTCCAAACGGCCGGTGATGACCCGCCGGGCGGCCTTCGCCTCGACGCAGACGGCGTCGGCGGAGAGATAGCGGGCGGCGAGCTCGGCCACATCGGGGACCGTGGCCGAGGCCGCGCATCGTTGGGGGCGCGTGGCGGCGACCCGCTCGAGCCGTTCGAGGAGGCAGCGGAGGTGATCGCCCCGGACGGTGCCGTCGAGCAGGTGCAGCTCGTCGAGCATCAGCGCGCTGACGCCGCGCAGGATGCGGGGGCGACGCGCGAGCATCGAGTCGATGGACTCGGGGGTGGTCACCACCAGATCGGGCGGGCGGGCGTAGTCGAAGCTCGCGTCGGCGGTCTTGCGGCCGATCCGCAGCCTCGCCGCCTCCACTGGAGCGCGCAGCCGACGGTGCAGATCGTTGACCAGGGCCCGCGTGGGACAGATCACCAGGAGGCGGCAGCCGTCTGCCCTCGACGACAGGACACGCTCGGCCAGGGGGGCGACGACGGCCTCGGTCTTCCCGCCGGCGGTGGGGGCGCAGACCATCACGTCCCTCCCCGCCGCGATGGGTGGTACAGCGAGGCGCTGGGCGTCGGTGAGCTGCGGGAAACGAGCGAAGAACGCGTGCCAGGTGTGCGGCAGGCGCTCCCTCAAAACGCGGTCTGGAGTTGGAGCGTGCGGACCACGCCGGCGACCTTGTCGGGGTGGTGACGCACGACGTCGAGGAACTCGACGACGAACTTCATCGCCTGGCGCGGGTTGGCGACGTAGCCGGACTCGACGAGACCCGAGACGACCTTCCCGAGGGCGCCTACGAGGCGGGGATCGACGGGGGCGTCCGGGCGCGCGCTGGCGTAGAAGGCTGCGACGCGCTGGGCGAGCTCGCGGTACTCGGGATCGCCCAGCGGCGTGAGGGTGTGCATCTGCTCGGCGGGGACCGCGCCGGCCAGCGCGTCGACGCCGTCCTTGCCGGGGGTCATCGCGTAGACCACGTAGAGTCCGGCGCCCTCGCCATAGCGCCCCGGCAGATCGCGCTGGACGCCGTAGCCACCCTGGATGAGGTCTTCGGCGTCGAAGGGGGCCTCGTCACCTCCGACGGCCGCCCAGCTCCAGGCCTTGAAGAGGTTGCTGGCGAAGGTGCGGTTCTCCTTCGAGAGCAGGGAGTAGAACTCCGCCTCGTCGAGGAGCACGACCAGCCCCCGGTAGCCGACGGCGCGGGCGACGGCGGCGATGCCCGAGAGCAGGTAGCCGTAGATGCGGGCCCAGGGGCGATAGTCGAGGAGGCTGTAGATCTTGGGGTGGGCACCGGGCAAGCGCGCGAGCTGGCGGTCGATGACCTGGTTGGAGAGCGTGGGGTGCCCCTCGAGCCAGTCGACGAGCAGGCCCTCGATCCGCGGATCGGGGGACTCGCGCAGCGTGCGCGTGTAGGCGACGCCCGGGGAGAGATAGAGGTGCAGCCCGTCGCTGAGGGCGCGGCGGAGGTTGTGGGTGCTCAGTCTGGGATCTACGCCGAGCATCCGTAGGGCTTCGGGGGACTCCGCCGCACGCTCGAGGAGGGGGCCGAGGCCGGCGACCTCGCCCTCGCGGTCGGGGTAACGCAGCCCGTGCATCAGCCGGCGGTAGACGCGCTTGGGGTGGCTCGGCGCCGCTTCGTTGGGGCCGAGGACGGCGGTGGCCGTGAGGAAGCCGCGGTCCAGGGCGCGACGCTGGGTCATCTCCAGCAGGTGCGTCTTGCCCACGCCGTAGTCGGCGAGGAAGGCACGGACGGCGCCGGCGCGCTCGGCGGCCTCCAGATCGCGGTCGACCAACGCGAGCTCGATGTCGCGGCCGACGGTGTAGGGCGTGAGCTCGGCCTCGGGGACCACGCCGAGGCGCATGGCCTCGAGGGTCTGGGTCGCGAGATCGACGTCGTGGACGGCGGCGACGCGCGGTGCGTCAGCGTCGCCTTCCGTGACGCCGTCGAGCTCGCTGGCCGGGACCTCGAAGGCCAGGGCGCGGCTCTCGAAGCGGACCACGGCGAGGCGTCCACCGCGGCGCCACGAGAGGACGCGGCCGACGCCATGGACCGGGTGTCGGACGGACTCGCCGGACATCAGAAGTCCGAGAAGTCGTCGTCTGCGGGGGCCGTCGCGATGTCGGTATGACCCGCCTCGATGAGCTGACTCGCCGACTCGGGTGTGAGCACGATCTCGCCATCGACGAGCTGGGTGTGGAGGAAGTCCACCCAGGTCTTGACGAAGAGCCGGCGGTGATTGACCTCGAAGTAGGCCTCGGCGGCGGCCCGGGCGAGGTGCTCGGCGTTCTGGCGCTGCACCGTGGCGCCCAGCTCGACGCCACGGGCGACCTGGAAGGCGTGGGTGATCTTGCCGGCGATGGCTGACAGGAGCTCGGCGGGCTCGAGGTCCAGGCGCTCGAGATCGATCAGCACCGCCTGGGGGCTGCGAACGCTGAGGGGGACCGGGGACTTCAGCCGTTGGTAGAGCGCCGGGTAGTCGGGGACGACGTTGCGCATGAACTCCGGTGGGACGGCGTACATGAACAGCGTCTGCGGGAGCTGGTGGCGACCGCAGAGGTCGATGACCTGGCGCAGGTTGTCGCCGATGGCCTGGCTGCGCTTCGCGCTGACGGAGAGGTTGCGATCGACCTCGTCGAAGAGCAGCGCGGTGCCGGCGAAGCCCAGGCCCACCATCATCTGCGTGAGGCAGCGCAGCATGGCGAAGCCGTTGGCGCGGTCGAGCTGCTCGTAGACGCCGAGCTCGCGCATCTGGGCGACGGGGACCGACTCACCCAGGAGCCAGGCCTCGAACGTGCGCGCGCGGGCGCGGTCGCCCTCGAGGTGCGCCAGCCCGAAGCCGACGATGGCCTCGCGGAAGGAGTGGCTCTCGCAGGGCGCGCGCCCCACCGTGCGCTCCAACCAGCGAGCGACCTCGCGGCGCGCCTGGCTCTCGGGGTCCGTCGAGCCGGCGGCCTTCGCCTCGTCGATCGCGCGGTCGAGGGCGTCGTCGACGTGGGTGCGCAACAGGTCGCCCAGCCCGTACTCTGGGGTGCGCATCGCCTCGCGCGGCGCGGTGGCGACCCGCTTGACGACGCCGCGGTAGACCTTCACCGCGTCGTCGTAGGGGCACTCGGCGGGGGAGAGCTCGACGACCGCCGTGACGAAGCCGTGACGCCAGGCGAGGGCGCGCACGCAATGGAGGAAGTGGGTCTTGCCCGCGCCGAAGTAGCCCTGGACCAACTTGAAGGTGGCGCCGCTGCGTAGGAGGTGGCCGAAGTACTCGTGCTCCAGGACGCGGAGGTAGCTCTCGTTGCCGACGTTGATGTGCTCGACGCCGTGCTCCGGCGGGAGCCCGCCCTGGCCGAGGCGGGCGATGATGTGGTGGGCGAGATCGGACGTGAGTTCCATGCTCAGCGAGCCTCCACGAACCGCAGCGAGAGGTGGTACTGCCCCTCCGAGGGGGAGCTCGGCACGTAGAGGACGTCGCGCTTGTTCCGCGTGCTCCCGCCGGTGGCGGTGCCCAGCTCGATGCGCAGCCCTAGGTGCTGGAGCATGCGGTCGCGACCCAGGCGCCGGAGCTGGTAGGCCAGCAGGTAGCGGGGGAAACGCGGCGGCACCGTCTCCTTCTTGCGCCACGCGTCGACCCCCGCCGCCAAGAGCCCCAGCGGCGCCAACACATCGACCAGATCGATGCGCGCGCCGCGGTCGAGACCACGGGCGATGCGCGCCACCTCGTAGGCGTCGCGGGCCAGGGGGAAGAAGTCGGCGGAGTCGAGGGCCTCGTCGCGGATCTTCGCCAGCGCCGCCTCCCGGGCTGCGAAGATCTTGCTCGCGTCGAGATCGACCTCGGAGATGGTCTCGCGGGCGTACTGAACGCGGGCCTTGTCGGCCGCGAGGTCGAGCTCGACGGTCAGCGGCGCGAGCAAGACCACCAGCGGTTGGTCGCTGAGTATCTCGGGTCGCATCCCCATCGACTCACCGGCCTGTTTCAGCGCACCGAGGATGCGGCTGCGGGCGCGCGCCTGCGCGGCGGCGAGGCGCGTTGAGAGCGGCCCCACGACGGCGGCCTGCTCGTCGCTGAGTTCGAGGGGCCCGAGGTCTGCGTCGCGCAGGGCCGGCACCGCCGAGGCGAGGGCGCTGAACTTCGAGAGAGCCCCCGCGGCGACCAACGCGTCCAGCGCCTTGCGCGCCCGCTCGATGCCCGCGGCACGCTTGCGAAGCGCCTTGCGAAGCCCGCCAACCGCCTCAGTGAGTGCTTCGTCATCCACGCGCGGCCTTTTACTACCTGGCCAGCGACCGCGCCAGCGTCCAACTCCAGAAAAGACTCGACTGGGACCGGCGGAGACGCATTAATACGTGCCGTTCTGAAGTGTCTGGATTGTCAGGGGCCTCATCGGCAGCAATGGCATCGGTGGGCTCTCAACCTCGTGAGTGGAGGAACTCAATGAAGAAGTGGTTTGCTCTCGTTGGCTGACTGATGCTGCTGACGACGTCAGCATGCACCCGGTACCAGTACGCCCGCGAAGTCAAGATGCTGTCGTTCGACGAGAACGTCGAGAAGGGCACGTCGGTTGGGCCCGTGCGCGGCGCCGACTGCACCTGGACGGTCATGGGCTACCAGCTCGGCGGTCGGCCGCAGCTCGACAAGGCCATGGCCGGCGCTCGTACCCAAAGCGGTGAGAGCGTCGCCGACGCGCTGGGCGAGGGCGAGAAGAAGGACGCCCTGCGCTACATCAACAACGCCAGCTCCGGCTGGGAGGGCTTCGACGCGGTCGTCGTCGGCAAGCAATGCCTCGTGGTGAAGGGAGCGGGCTACAAATGAGCAAGCTGATTCTCGTGTGGGCGCCGCTGGCGCTGTGCCTGTCGGCCTGTGGCGGTCGCTACCCCCTGGCCAACGTCGGCGCGGTGTCGATGACGCATCGGTCCGTCGACTCCGGTGCCCAGACCACCAGCCTGGGTGAGATCGAGGCCCAGTTCTGTGCGGGCGACGACGAGCCGCTGGTCGCCGATGGCAACAACGTGGGCTTGATGGACGAGGCGATCATGGCCGCGCAGAAGAAGTCGGGGGCCGACTTCCTGGTCGGCGCGAACTTCTACACCTCCGGCTCGTGCGTCATCGTCAAGGGAGAAGGCCGCAAGATCGGTGGGGCGGCACCGCCCGTCGCCGCGCCCGAGGCCTCCGAGGCACCGCCACCGACGGCCCCCGGTTCCTGACGCTCGCTGACGTTTCCCTTCCCGGTCGATCGTGACGGGACGCGGGTGCCGCTTGTGTTGAGGACGCCCGCGCGGGGACGATAGCGGCATGCCGCTACGACTCCTCGCCGCCTCCGTGCTCGTCGCCTGTGTTCCGCAGGCGGGGGGATCCAGCACCGACCCCAAGCCCGATGTCCGCCCGACTCCGCCGTCCACCGATGGGGGGCGGCTCCTGCTCGACGGGGCGCCAGCGCCCCTCGATGTGGGCGCCACGGATGGTTCGCTGGCCGACGCGGCGTTGGGGGACTCGGTGGCGCCGTCCGATGGGCCGCTCCCCGACGCCGCGACGCCGGACGTGCCGGTGGGGCCGCCGCCGCCGGAGTGCGACGACGGGCGTGATAACGACGGGGACGGGCGCTTCGACCTCGACGACGCGGACTGCACGAGCTCGGCGGATCCGCGGGAGTCGGGGGGCATCGAGGGGGCGCAGTGTGCCAACGGCGCCGACGACGATGAAGACGGGGCCATCGACTTCCCCGCGGACCGGGGGTGCGCCGCGGCGGGGGACGAGAGCGAGGTAGACACCGTCTTCGTGCCGGAGTGCGCTGACGAGGAGGACAACGACGGCGACGGCTGGGCCGACTACCCGGACGATCCTGGATGCCAGGGACGGGGTGACGGGACCGAGGCCGATCCGCCGGTGGCCGCGGCCTGCGCGAACGGCGTCGACGACGATGGCGACGGCGCGAGCGATTTCCCCGATGACGACGGCTGCGAGGCGGCGGGGGACTTCAGCGAGATCGGGCCCTGCGGGGCCGGGGTGGAGGTCATCGACATTGCGGGTGGTGGGGTCCACGACGGGGATCTGGCCGACGCACCGGCGCGCTTCGTCGGCTCATGCGGCGGCGCGGCGGGGGGCGAGCAGGTATTCCGCTACCGACTGGAGCGGCGCATCGAGCGCCTGGTCGTGAGCACCGCCCACGGGGAGACGCTGTGGCCGACGGTGGTGTATCTGCGGCTGGCCTGTGGCGCCGACGCAGACATCGCGTGCGACCGCGGACCCAACCAGATGGCGCCCGGCACGACCATCGCGTTGGAGGATCCGGCGCCGGGGACCTACTTCATCGTGGTCGACACCGGCAGCCGTAACGGGGCCGGCCCCTACCGCCTCACGGTGGAGGAGGTGGAGATCCCGGCGTGCCGCGACGAGGTCGACAACGACGAGGATGGCCGGATCGACGCGGCGGATCCGGGGTGTGTCGAGGCGGACGATCCCGATGAGGTCGATCCGGCGGAGCCGCCGGTCTGCGCCGACGGGATCGACAACGACGGCGACGGCGCGACGGATCATCCCGACGACGCCGACTGCGCCTTCGCCGGGGGGACCATGGAGGCGCCCTTGTGCCCGGGCGGACCACCGACCATCGCCGTCGGGCAGCGGGGCGGCGTGTTCGAGCTGCCGGCTCCGGTGGGCCTCGGGGAGTCGAGCCCGAGCTGCGACGCGGGCCGGTCGGCCGAGGCGGTCTTGGTCATCGATCTGGAGCTGCCTTCGGACGTCACGGTAGAGGTCCGGGACGGCGAGCAGCCCGCCCGGCTCGCGCTCTACGCCCGCACCGACTGCTCCGATCCGGAGAGTGAGCTCGCGTGCCGATCCGCGGCGCAGTTCGAAGACGCCCTCACCCTCGAGGCCGTCCCGCGCGGTCGGTACTACGTCCTCGTGGAGCTGAACTTCGTCCCGCCCGACGTCGCGCGAACCGCGGTCGTCCAGATCCAGAGCGTGATCACGGACTGCAACGACGAGGTCGACAACGACGGGGACGGACGCATCGATCTCGCCGATCCTGGCTGCGAGGGGGGGCGGGATCCCAGCGAGGTGGACCCGATGGTGGCCCCGCAATGCGCCGACGGCGTCGACAACGACGGCGACGACCTCATCGACTTCCCCGCCGATCTCGGGTGCGACGCCGCCGGAGACGACGACGAGGCCGACTGGCGCCCGCCGGCGGTCGGCCTCGAGGGGCGCTTCGGAGTGATCGACGGAGATGGGTGGCGGGTCTGTCGCGGCGACGACATGAGCGCGTGGGTCAGCTCGAACACCAACGGGACCTATCAGCCGACGCTCATCTGCCAGCACCTGGGCTACGAGCAGGCCGACGCTTGGGGCGGCACCTGCGGGACCGTCTGCGGCTACTGCAACAACGCCGGCCAGGAGCGTTACGACAACAACGGCGGGGACGCGAACCGGCTCGGCGTGACGGTGAACTGGCGCTGTGTCAGAGCGCCTTGATGACCCCCGTCTCGGGATCGAGACGCCGCCACCCGTCACCTGTGTCGAAGCGGATCCAGCCGTCCTCGAAGCGGGTCTTGGCGGGGTACGCTGGGACCGGGCCGCCGCGGGTCAGGGGCTGGCCCTCGCGGACCCAATGCGCCTGACCGCCGGCCGATGAGATCCACAGCAAGGTGCCGTCTGGGAGCTGGAACGGGCGGTCGCTGCGGCCGTCAGTCGTTATGGGACGTACATCTCTGCCCGCGAGCCACACATCGGTGCGCGGCGGCCGCGGGGATCGGGTGAAGGCGAGGCCCCGCGGGCCGGTCGAGAGCTGCGGGAGGACGTGGTCGGCGACGACGGAGGCACGGAGGTGGAGGCGCCCCTCGAGATCGACGTGGGCGGCGCCGTCGGGGGTCGCGGCGAGGACGCGCGCGACGGGCTGGTCGCCGCGCCACAGGGTCTTTGCGGGGGGGGCTTCGTGGGGCGGCGGCCCGGGATCAGGGACGACCCGCGGGGGGGCCGGCTCGACGCAGGCCAGCAGCAGCAGGGGGAGCAGCGCGCGCACGGTGAACGCAGTCTAGGACGGTGCGGCAGACAAAGCGACCAAGTGATGTGCGTGCCCGCCGGCCGA
>CAYOBQ010000045.1:0-50723 GCA_964402225.1 uncultured Nannocystaceae bacterium
CGCGGCGTCCGGCGGTGGCGGCGGCGCGGCGTCCGGCGGTGGCGGCGGCGCGGCGTCCGGCGGTGGCGGCGGCGGCTCATGATCGGGCAACTCCAGCTCGACCCGCCACGTGCCGAGCTGCTGGCGCTCGAGTCGATAGGCCAGGCGACCCCCATCGAGGCGGGAGGGGGCGATGTCCGTCTCCACGTGGGTGGTCCGGCTCGCCGATTGGGCCTCGACGTCCACGAACGCCAGTTGACCGACTCGCCTCGCCTCCGCCACGTTCCAGGCGCGCACGATGACGCCCGCCTCGATGCCCTCCTCGGCGGGCTTCAACGCCCAGACCAGCACGTCCGGGGAGCCGGTCACGAGCAGCGAGAAGCGATCCCCCGGCAGCGGGGCGTCAGCCCCGCCCGTCGCCGCCGTGGCGACCAGCGGGTTCTGATGCTCGAGGGCGAAGCGCATCGCGTCCCCCGAGTCGTAGGCGCCGTGCGCTCGCAGCGCATAGCGGTTGCGGAACGCGGCGTCGCCGCCCTGGTTGGGGAACGACACTCCAGGCCCATCGCTCTGCATCCCGACGACGGCGAAGACGCTGGGGACGCCCGCGTCGAGGCGTTGGATCGTGCTGTCGCCGAGCCGGAAGAACTGGCTGTCCCAGCTCGACAATGTCACGCCGAAGCCCGCCTCGCTGAGATCGACGAAGTGGTTCAGCGTCAGGTAGTCCGTCCGCGTCCCCTCGTCGGCGTAGTCCCCCCCCTCCGCCGCCCGCGCCGCCACAGCGATCATGCCCACCTCCTCGTGGTGCGCCACGAAGTCCGCGAGCGCGAAGTCGAAGTGGTAGCCGGTGACGGCGCCGAAGTTGGCGGTGATGCGGTTGTCGATCTCCACGCGGTCGATCCGCGCGACGATCGACACCCGCGCGCTGTGGCTCGGGGCGCCGGGGGCGACGACCCGCAACGTCGTCCGAACCGGCCCCCGGGCCTCGACACGCGCCTCCGCGCCGCCCGGCGGCCCCTTCCTCGACAGGCCCCCGCCCGGCCGCACCAGATCGCGCCCCGTCCCCACATCGACGAGAGAGGAGATGGATCCGTCCCCCGCGAGCGTCACCCGGTAGCGCTCTCCCTCCATCGTAGCGCCGAGCACCTCCGCTGCGTCCGGGAAGGCTGGCCCCGGGCCACCGCGGACCTCCACCGTGCGGTAGCCGAGGGCGGGGACCTCCTCCACCACGACGTGCAGCCGGCCCCCGATGTCCTGGCTCGGCAGCGCCACCCCGCGCTCCACGTCGACCGCGTGCACGGGGCCTTCGACCGGGCCGAGGTCGACGACATCCGTGCGCGCCCACGAGAGCGGGTTGAAGACCACGTGGCGGTTGGGCGCACCGGGCACCAGCGCGCCCAGGGCGTCGCGGGCGTCGGCGTGGAGGGTCTCGACGTAGGCCTCGACGATGGCCAGCGTGTCGCGCTGGAATTGGAGCCGTAGATTCGCGGGGACGGGCCCGTTCGCGATCCAGTTGTGCTCGTAGTAGAGCCCGACGCGCACGAAGGCCTCGTCGCGGGCCGCGGCGCGCGGCTCGATCGAGTTCGGATCGGCCAACAGCGCGACCACGGACATGGCCTCGGCGGCGCGGAGGCGCTCCATCGCCCGGCGCATCGAAGCCGTCGCCTCCCCCAGCGCGGCGGGGTGCAGATCCCACTCGTTGCCGAGGGACTTCGCAAACGTCGGGATCTCGTGGCCATGGTTGGCCTCGAAGTCCTCGAAGAAGTCGACCTCGTTGCTGACGATGACCGTCCGCTGGGCGTCGCTGAGGTCACGGGCCGCGTCGACGATGGCGTCGGTCATCGACGAGAGATCGTCGAAGCCGTAGCCGAAGGCCGCCTTGACGGGCCAGGGCCAGGCCTCGGCGTAGTCGGCGTCCCCGCCGGTCATGTAGGCCACCGCCGCCGCGGGGTTTCGGGCCTCGGCGTAGCCTCCGAGGGACGCCCAGAAGTCGAGGGAGTTCCACTTCATCAGCACCGACTGGCCGTCCGGGCCCTCGACCGGTTCTGGAGCCGCTCGAGGCCCACCTGGCTCACGCAACCGCAGACGCCCTTCCAGGAGAACCGCGCGCCGGACCCGGCCCACAACGACGCGATCCCACCCGGGAGCGTCGCGTTCTCCATCATCACCGCCAGATCCAGATCGAGATCGAAGCGACGTTCGAGCCGACCCGCGTAGTACATGTCGCGGAGCACCGCCTCGGTGGGCATCGCGCCGGGCAGGAGCACCAACGACTGGAAGGGGACCGTGATGTTCCCGGCGCGGACGTGGCCGATGAGCCGCTCGAAGGCCGCCGGCGACCGATTGCGCTCGAACTCGTAGAGCCAGAAGCTGCCATCGCAATTGAAGCGGCCCCGCTGGTGCGCCGGGCGCCCCGCCGTCCGCTCGGCCTGCTCCATGTAGAAGTCGAGCATCTGCGGGAGGACGCGCCGGTAGTCGGCGTCCGTTCCGACCCAGAAGTAGTCCGTGTGGTCGTCGTTGGCGAGGTAGATGCGCTCCTGGCCCCACGCCGCGCCGGCCCACACGAGGAGAAGAGCCCAACCGACTCGCGCCCAACCGATTCGCATCCAACCGATTCGCGTCCAACCGATTCGCATGGCACGACCTCGACCGTTGTTGACGCCTTGCTAGCCCGGGGCTAACACACATATCAAGTGGGATGCCCCCAAGGTCGATATGAAGGGGCATCGATTGGGTCCGCCATGAAGCCCGTCTTCGTCCTCCTTGCCAGCGCGTCCCTCGCCGTCGCCGCGATGCCCGACGCCGATATCGAGCAGCTCGACTTCGGTGAGCTGCTCGCGACCGACGTCGAGGTCTACTCCGCCAGCAAGAAGCGTCAGCCCGTGGCCGAGGCGCCGTCGATCATCTCCGTTGTCACGCGCGACCAGATCCTCCACCACGGCTACCGGAGCGTCGCCGAGGCGCTGGCCTCGGTGCCTGGGCTCTACATCAGCACGGACCACGTCTTCCACGACATCGGCGTCCGCGGCGTCAGCGGAGAGGTCCGCGGCAGAAGCCGCCTCCTCAAGGTGATGATCAACGGGCGCCCCACCTCGATGGGGCACGACTCGACCAACCTGATCGGCCCGGAGCTCGTGCCGATCCACGCCGTGGAGCGCATCGAGGTCATCCGCGGTCCCGAATCGGCGCTCTACGGTGCCAACGCGTACCTCGGGGTGGTCAACGTCATCACCCGCAAGGGCGGGCAGATCGACGGCGGCGAGATCGGGACCACCGGCCACCTCGCAGACCCCGCCCCCGGCCCGGGCTTCGACGCGTGGGCCGTGGCCGGTTGGAAGCTCGGTCCCCTCGACCTGATGGCGGCCGCCGAGCACACCCGCGCCGACCGCGGCGGCCTCGAGCTGCCCTGCACCACCTTCCCCGAAGCCGATGACCCCTGCGCGGCGCAGCGCACCTTCAGCAAGGATCCGTCGATCTACGACCACGCCAGCTTCGACGACGTGCAGACCACGACCTCGCTCATCGCCACCGCCGAGGTCGCCCTCGACTTCCTGTCCACCGCGGCGAAGGACGGCGAGCTGGGCCACCTCTCGCTCCAAGGCGGCTTCCGCTCCCTCGACAGCACCGGGAGCTTCTCGGACTGGGGCATGCTCAACCACGCCCACATCGATGGGGAGGAGCTCGAGGGATCGGGCAACCGCATCGCCGTGGCCGCGGCGGACGCGTCGCTGCGGTATCGCGTCTCGCTCCTGGAGGGGCGCCTCGAGCTCGAGCTCGGCGGCGGCATAGCGGGGGGGGGCCCCGCGGAGGACGAGCGACTCCTCGACGAGCGGGGCTTCGAGGGGACGGCCGCCGAGTATGAGGCCGAGCTCGAGGCCGGGCGCTTCGAGGAGCGACAGGACACCGGCTTCGGCACCCACGACGCCGACGCCGAGATCCGCCTCGGCTTGCTCCGGGACGCCTGGCGCATCGGGGAGCGCTCCGTCCTCGGCGACGTCGACCTCTTGCTTGGGATCGGCATCGAGCGGGCCAGCGTCGATCTGGTGCGCGACGGCGCCGCGCAGCCCAAGCGGATCCGGCGCGCGGAGCTCACGAGCCATGGCGGCCACGCCCAGCTCACGGCCACCTGGCTGGGCGGGCGCGTCGGCACGATCGGCGGCGTTCGCCACGATCGCCACAACGGCCAGCGCCTCGATGAGGCCGAGATCGGCCAGCTCACGGAGACGGAGCGCTACCGGCTCTGCGAAGGCGCGCCGTGCTACAGCCACACAAGCTACCGCGCCGGGATCACCGCGCGGCTCGTCGAGGATCTGCCCTGGGGCGAGCGGCCCTTCCTGGACAGCCTCTACCTCAAGGTGCTGTGGGGGACCGCGTTCAAGGCGCCCGCCCCGGTCTTCTTGTACGACCACGGCTTCCTGGGACCGCGCCCCGTGAACCCCAACCCGGTGCTGCGCCCCCAGACCGTCAGCTCCTTCGAGGCGATGCTGGGTGCGCGGCTGCTCGAAGAGCGCGTCGAGCTCTCGGTGACCTGGTTCCGCAACCAGGTCAACGACAGAGCCGCCTTCACCACCGCCGGCCAGGGCGTCGTGGCCCACAACGACTCCTCCGTCGAGTCCGTCGGCGTCGAAGCCGAGCTGCGGGCGCGAGTCGCCTTCTTCGAGATCTACGCCAACGCGATGTTCCAGGATTCCGAGAAGTCCTTCGACGACGACCGTGGTCAGATCCGCGACACCTTCGGGTTCCCGGAGATCACCGCGCACCTCGGGCTCACGACCGCCATCGCCCCAGCGTGGCTCGTCGTCACCACCGACCTCCAGTACGTCGGCGCGCGCGTCGGCTCCTTCCTGAACCGCGGCGGCGATCGCGAGGGCAACCACTACGAGCTCGAGCCGTACCTCCTGCTGCATCTGAGCCTGACGACCCGCGGCCTCGAGCTGCTCGGCGAGCGCGAGAGCCGCTTCGGCCTCGGCGCTCGAAACGTGCTGAACACGCAATACGCGCTCCCGGGCTTCCAGCCCTACTACCGAACCGACCTGCCGGGTGAGCCGCGCAGCGTCTACCTGACGATCGAGCAGTCTTTCTAGATTGGAGGCCATCGAATGAGGTCATCCCTGTTGCTCTCCCTCGCCTGCACCGTGGCGCTCTGCGCCGCCTGCGACGACGAGGAGGGCGGATCCAGCGAGACGCCGATCGTCCTCGGCGCGATCTTCCACGACGACGTCTCCCCCGCCGCCGCGAGCCGCCTCCGCGCGATCGAGCTCGCCGTCGACCACGTCAACGAGGCGGGGGTCTTCAACCGTCCGCTGGTGGTGCGCAACCTGAGCCCCGCCCTGGGCGACGGCGTCGACGCGATGCGCGCCGCCGACAACGCCCGTCAGCTCCACGACGAGCACGCCGCGGTCGGCGTCGTGACGCTCTTCTCCAGCATCGGCGCGGCGGTGATCGAGGTCACCAACAGCGCCGGCTACGAGTCCTTCGTCCAGTGCAGTTGCTCGGCCACCAATGTCGATCTCAACAACCCCGAGAAGTCGTCGGGCGACCAGAACGACACGTTCTACCGCACCGTCGTCTCCGACGCGTTCCAGGGTGGGTTGCAGCTCGCGCTCATCGCCGAGAACGGGTGGACGAAGGTCGGCGTCTTCTACGTCGATGACCCCTTCGGCGCGGGTCTGGCGAGCCTGCTCCGCGACGGCCTCGGCGGTGATCTCGCCTTCGACGCGAGCTTCCCGCCGGGTGAGTTCAACACCGTGGCGAGCGCCGGCGACCTCGACGCGATCGTGGCCGCCTCCCAGGCCGGAGAGCTGGACGTGCTCGTCCTGCCGGTGCTCAAGGCCCACTCCCCGCCGATCATCAAGCACCTAACGGACGCTGGCTACGAGGGGGCGCTGTTGCTCTCGGACGGCGCCCGCGCAGACGACGTCTTCCTGGTCGCCAACGGCCTGGGCGCGTGGCTCGGGGCGGGGCACGTGATGCTGGGGACCGAGGCGGACACCCTCGGCGGCGCGAGCTCGTCGGCCTTCGAGGCCGCCTTCCTCGACGCGGCGGGCGAGGCCCCCGACACCTTCTCCTCCACGGCCTACGACTGCGCATTCGCCTTCGCCCTGGCGCTGCTCAGCGCCGGAGACGAAGCCGAGTTCGTGCCCGCGGAGGTCAAGGCCGGCATCGCGCAGTTCAAGCAGGATCGACCGGCGGACGCGGTGGAGGTGGGTATCGGGGCGGCGGGCGTGCGCGCCGCCGCCGACGCCATCGCCGCGGGCAAGATGGTCGACTACCAGGGAGCCTCGGGCCGGCTGGTCTTCGACGAGCTCGGCGACCGACCCGAGCAGGGGATGCGCACCTTCGGACCCAACGCGGACGCGACGGGCTGGGAGGTCAAGGCCCGCTACGACTCCGACCTGATGCCCACCGGCGCGGCCAACTGACGGGGACGGGTGATTCGCAGACCTCACCAGCTCTTCACGACCGCGGCGCTCATGCTGGCGCTGGCGTTCCCCGTCCGGGTCTCGGCGGCGGAGGCCTGGTCGGCCTCCGAGCTCCACGCGAAGCTCATCCTGCGCGCGTTGGTCTACGACCGACATCTCAAGGCGACGCTCTCGGGGCCGCTTGTGGTCGCGGTGCTCCACGACCCCGACGACGCGAAGGCGGCCGACGCCACCGCCGCGGCCTTCCGGTCCCTCGCCGTGATGCGCTTCGCCGGCCGGGAGATCGTCGTGGAGCGCATCCCCGTGGGTGAGGACGCGGGCTTCGCGAGTCGTCTGCGGCAGGCGCAGGCCTCGGTGGTCTATACCTGCCCGGGCCTCGACACCGCCCAGCTCGACCGGGTGATGGTCGCCGCCGAGGCGCGCGGCCTGCTGACGGTCACCGGCGTCGGAGCCCACGTGCGCGAGTACGGCGCGTGCCTCGGGGTTGTCGCGGAGAGTGGCCGACCGACGGTGCTGATCAACCTCGATGCGTGCCGACCCGCCGGCGCGGACTTCTCGTCCGTCCTCCTCGGCCTCGCGCAGCTCGTGGAGCCACCGTGACCGGTCGCCTCGGGATTCGCGGTCGCCTCGTGGCCGCGATGGTCGGCATCGCGGCGCTGGTCACGGTGGGGCTGTTGACGGCGTCCACGTCACGCCTCGACGAGGTCACGGAGCGCAGCTACGAGGCGGGGCAGGAGGCCCTCGCGGCGCTGCTCGCCGACACGCTCGTGCCGGCGATGGAGTTCGAGGACGAGGCGGAGGCCGGGCGCGTCCTGGAGTCGGCGCTGCGGAACCCGAACATCCAGTCCGCGGCGGTGCTCAAGCTGAACGGCGAGCCCCTGGTGCGCCGCCACCGCGGATCCGTCGAGGGCAACGTGCGGATCTACGACCACCCGCTGATGTCTCGGCTCGGAGAGCCCCTCGGCTCGGTGCGGCTGGGCGTGTCCTTGGCCGGGCGCGACGGCGTCCTGCGCGAGAGCTGGCGACAAGCCCTCGACATCGGGATCGTGGCGCTCCTCCTGACGCTCATCGCCGCGTGGACCTTGGGGCACTATCTCACGCAGCCCGTATTGGAGCTGACGGAGGGCACCCAACAAGTCCAGCGCAGCGGCCACCTGCGCCAGTTTGTGGAGGTGCGCTCCCACGACGAGGTCGGGGCGCTGGCGGTCGCCTTCAACGAGATGTTGGCGGCCCTCGACGACGCGACCGTGTCGAAGGACTTCATGCTGACGATCACCGACGCGATGACGGACGTGCTGCTGGTGGTGAACCCCGACGGCACGGTGCGCAGCATCAACGAGGCCGGGGCGGCGCTGGTCGGTGCGCCCGCCGACGAGCTCGTCGGTCGGCCGGTCGACGGGTTCAGCGACGTCTCCGACGCCTTCGACGAGGTGCGCGCCGTCGGGCGTGTCGTGGATCGCGACGCGACCTTGAGTGGGCCGGAGGGCGAGGTCGCCGTGAGCTTCAGCGCGGCGCGACTGGGATCACCGGGCGCGACGCAGGGGTACGTCGTCAACGCCCACGACATGCGCGCGACGAACCGCCTCATCCAGCGCTTGGAGGCGGCGTGGCATCGCGCCGAGGCGGCGAGCAAGGCGAAGAGGGAGTTCCTGGCGAAGGTGAGCCACGAGCTGCGCACGCCGCTCAACGGGATCATCGGTATGGGCGACATCCTGGAGCGGACGGCGCTGACGCCGGAGCAACGCGACTTGCAGCGCACCGTGCGGACCTCCGCCGACACGCTGCTGACGTTGGTCAACGAGATCCTGGACATCTCGAAGGCGGGTAGCGGCCAGCTCACGTTGGATCCGGCGCCGATGGAGCTGCGGCCGGTGGTCGAGTTGGCCCTCGAGGGCCTGGCTCACGGCGCGCATGCGGCGGGGTTGGAGTTGGTCGCCGATCTCGACCTCGAGGGGCTGCCTTCGGTGGTCGGCGACGCGCAGCGGATCCGGCAGATCCTGCTCAACGTGGTGGGCAACGCGATCAAGTTCACCCCGCAAGGGGAGGTCGTGTGCCGCGCGAGTTGGGCGCGCGAGGGCGACGAGATCCGAGTGAGCTTCTCGGTTGAGGACACCGGGGAGGGGATCCCCACGGACCACCAAGACGCGGTCTTCGAGCCCTTCGTCCAGGTGGACGAGTCGTTGAGTCGGGGCCACGGCGGGACCGGACTGGGGCTCGCGATCTGCGCGAACCTCGTGGGGCTCATGGGCGGGCAGATGCGGCTGGAGAGCGAGGTCGGGCGCGGGAGCACCTTCGCGTTCGACCTGCACCTCACGGCCGACGACAGCGCCCCTACAGAGGTGGATATAGAGGCAAAGGTCGAGGCGCCTCTCCCCCATCGACTCCTGCTGGTGGAGGGCAACGCCGCGGCCCGAGAAGCGTTGGCGGCGCAACTCGTGCGTTGGGGCGCGCGCGTCTGTGCGGTGGCGACGGCGGCCGAGGCGATGGCGGCGGAGGGCCCCTTCGACGTCGCGCTGGTCGCGGGCAGCCTGCCCGAGGGTGGCCCAGCGACGCTCACCGCCGCGTTGCGGGAAGCGACCCCCGGGCTGCGAGCGGTGCGGCTCTGTCGAATCGGCGCCGCGGAGGCCGAGCCGGACGCCTCGACGGCGCTGCTCCACAAGCCGGTGACCCGCGCCGCCCTGGCGCGCGCCCTCGAGGCCCAACCCGCCCAGCGAACGGCGCCGACCCCGCCGCCCGTCGCGTCGCAGTCCCTCGACGTCCTGCTGGCGGAGGACAACCCCGTGAACCAGCGGGTGGCGACCCTGATGCTGAAGCGCGCGGGGCATTCGGTCGTGGTGGCCGCCAACGGCGCCGACGCGCTGAATCGCTTCGATGAGCAGCACTTCGATCTGGTGCTGATGGACCTCCAGATGCCGGTCATGGATGGGTTGGAGGCGATTCGGCGGATTCGACAGCGGGAGACGCGGACGGGGGGCCACGTCCCGATCATCGCGCTGACGGCCCACGCCGTAGACGGTTACCAGGAGCGCAGCGTCGCCTCCGGCGCCGACGGCTTCCAGTCGAAGCCGCTCACGGCCAAGGCCCTCGACGCGGCGATCTCCGCGGTGATGCCAGCCGCGCCCGCGGCGACGCCGCAGCCCCTGCGCCCCTCCGGCACCTCTTGAGAGCTTCACCACGAGACGGCGACGCGGCGAAGACCGGAGGATGAGCCTGCCGGACCTGGAGTCGCTGCGCTGCTTCGAGGCTGCCGCCGTGCACCTCAACTTCAGGGCCGGGGCCGCACACGTGGGGCTCTCCCCCGCCGCGTTCAGCGATCGCATCAAGCGCCTCGAGGCGCAGCTCGGCGCCCGGCTCTTCGAGCGGACAACTCGGAGGGTCCGCCTCACGGCCGCGGGCAACCGACTCCTCGAACAGGCCCGGCGGACGCTGAAGGCGGCCGCGGGATGCCGAGAGGTCGTCACGGCGGGCGCGCAGCCCGCCCGCTTCGAGCTGTCGGTCGGGACCCGCTACGAGCTGGGGATGAGCTGGCTGGTTCCCGCGCTGGGGGAGCTCGCCGCGGCGCGCCCCGAGCGTCGAATCCGCCTCGGCTTCGGGACCAGCGCCGACCTGATGGGCCGCTTGTTGCGAGGCCGCCTCGACGCGATCATCACCAGCGCGCGGCTGACGGAGGCCCAGCTCGAATACGCCCGATTACACGAGGAGACCTACGTGCTCTGCGCCGCTCCGAAGCTCGTCGATGAGCGCCCGCTGGCGCGCCCCGAAGATGCACGCGCCCATGTCCTGCTCGACGCCCATCCTGACCTGCCGCTCTTCCGCTACCTGCTCGACGCTCGGCCCCCCGAGGAGGTGTGGGCCTTCCACCACATCGAGCTCCTCGGCACCATCGCCGCCATCCGCTATCGAGCGCTGGAGGGCGCAGGCGTCTGCGTGCTCCCTCGCTACTTCGTGCAGCCGGACCTCGACGGCGGCGCGCTGGTCGACCTGCTCCCCAACGCGCTCCCGCGCACCGACTTCTTCCGCTTGATCTGGCGGTCCGGCCACTCCGCCGTTGACGAGCTTCAGTCCCTCGCCGTCGAGCTACGCGACCGACCACTCTGCTGATTGTTCTGGGATGCCGGACGGTGTAGTTCGAGAATGACCGCTTCACCAAATGGTCGACCCCCGTCACCTTCAGATCGAAGGAGGTGTCGGCATGACCAACGACCCAACCCGGCGCGCGCTTCGTGCGGTGGCCAACATCAGCTTGACGATCGGCCTCGGCGGCTGCATCCACGAAGTCCCGGAGGTGGACCCGGCGGCCGCTCCCGACGTGGCGTTCATGCTGGAAGCAGACTCCGACCTGGGCGCGCTCGACGCCGAGCCCGACGCCGATGTCGCCGTCGTCGATGCCGCGGACGCTGACGCGTCGGTGGCCGATGGCGGGGCGGACGCGCTGGTCTGCGAGAACTCCGGCAGCCGGGAGTGGGCCGCGTGCTGCGACGCGGTCGAGTGGGACTGGCGGCGCGTCCCTTCCTGCAGCGCATGGGGCCCACCGGTCCCGCCGACGATGGAGGTGGCGTGATGGGGGGCCTCCTCGATCTTCAGGCCGCCGGGCGAGCCCGAGGGCTACGGCTCGACGCCCACCCGGTTCTGCGCGAGGCGGCCATCGAGACGTGGCGCCGCCGGATGCGCAACGAGCACGGCGCCGCGCCGGTCTTCGACGGCCTGGGCCGGCAACTCGCCAGCGCCGGGGCGGACGCACGCCTCGTAGACCGCGTGGCGAGCATGGCCGCCGAGGAGCGACGCCATGGAGAGCTGTGCGGCGCGATCGTGGAGGGCCTCGGAGGCCAGGCGGTGGTCGATGCCCTCCCCGAGGTGCCGCTCCCGGAGCACGCGGACGTCTGCCGCCTCGAGGCCGTGACCCGCAACGTGCTCAGCGTGTGCTGCCTGAGCGAGACGGTCGCCGTCGCGCTCATCACGGCGGAACGTGAGCGGGTGTCGTCGGGGCCGGTCCGCGACGTGCTGAGCATCATCCTGGCCGACGAGATCGGCCACGCGCGGCTGGGCTGGACCTGGCTGGCGGCGTGCGGTGACACGCTCGACCTTGCCCGGCTCGGGCCGTACCTGGGCGTCGCCTTCGCCCACCTCGAGCGCCACGAGCTCGCCCACCTTCCGCTCGCTCCGGTCCCGACGGACGGCGCCCGGTATGGCCTCTGCGACGGCGAGGAGGCGCGGGCCCTCTTCTACCGAGTCATCGGCGAGGTGGTGCTGCCGCGACTCGAAGCCCACGGGATCCCCGCCACGGAGGCCTGGGCCCGCCGGAGGGCCTGACGAAGCGGCTCGCGAGGGGCCAGCGCCCCGCGGCAGTCTCACGGGGGTGCCCGCAACGCCGCCACATCCACCTCGATAGGGCCTGCTACGTCAGCGTGATCTCCTTTCGTCTTCCTCGCCGAACGCTGCTGGGGTCGGGGTGGTGATGTGGGGGCCTCGACCCCTCGGGGAGTAGCCCCACCCCGGCCGACCCCTCCGGTTGGAGCAGGGGTGCTCCGGGGACTCGCGGATCCCGTCGCGTCACGGCTTGGAACGGCGGATGCAGTGACCGCGACGCGGAGGTGCCCGATGTATCGACTTCTCGCCGTGTCCATCGCGTTCCTGGTCAGCCAGGGCTGCGCGTTCATGAGCTACACGGTCAAAAGCAGCCAGCGGATCGTCAGCCAGTCCGCCTATCCTCGCACCTCGCCGCTGATGGGCGCCGGGGGGGGTGATGGAGCCATCCGCGTGGGTGGATCCGCGGAGCTCGCCCCCCGTGGGAGCGAGACGGCGCCCGACGACCCGGAAGACGGCGCGCGCTACACCCCCGTCGGCGAGGCCGAGGGGTGGATCGCGATGCAGCTCGGGCGCCGCTTCGAGCTGGGGGTTAGCCTCGGCGCGTTCTTCGGCGAGCGGCGCGGGACGGTGGACACAGCACCGCTGCCGCTGAAGAAGGCCCGACTCATGACCGGCGGGCTCGACGCGCGGGTGCTCTTCGATGGCCTCATGCAGACCTCGATGACAATGGGCCTGCGCGCCCACGAGCTGCGTCGGAGCTGGGACTTCGAGGAGACGTGCAGCGGCGACTGCAACGGCCACCCCGCCCGAAAGACGGGGGGTGGCCTCGACGAGGTGGAGTGGGCCCCGGGGACGTACTTCGGCGTGGGCTTCAGCCCGCGGCTGGGCGACCGCGTTGCGCTGCTCTTCGGCCTCGCCCTTGAGGTGCTCCCCTACTTCGACACCCACGCAGAAGGGGAGATGAACTGCGACGAGGGGAGCTGTGACGACGGCCGACCGCCGAAGCCCCCCGAGGTCCACTACGGCCCAGCGATGACGACCTATTTCGGGCTGAGCGTTCGGATCGCTGGACCCCTCCACGGCCGCGTCGTGGTGCAGCCAAAGGTCACTTCACCGAAGACGAAGGGCGAGAAGAAGGTCGAGCAGTACGCGCTCACCCGGGCCGGACTCGAGCTAGTCTTCTAGCTGCCAGAGCTGAAAGCCATCGGTGCTGGCGATCCGCTCCGCGCGCGCTTCGAGGCCCGGGACGCGGGGATCCTCCGTCTCCGTCTGCACCAGGACGTGGTCGTAGAAGGCCCACTCATCTGTGGTGATGCGCAGGTCACGGACCCGGCGGTAGTCCGGCCAACGGAGGTGCCGCATCGGCTGCTGACCGGCGCGGGCGAAGAGGTGGGGGCCGTAGCCGCGGCGGAGGGTGACCACGTGGTTGCCGAAACGGTGCAGCCGCTCGGCGCGGGAGGCGGGGGGCGGGGGCGGCCCCGCCTGCAAGGGCAGGAGCTTCGACCCTTGGGGCAGCATCGCGGCGAGGCGCTCCGCGGGCCCCTGATAGGCGGCGTGCTCCCGCCACGCGCCGACGATGGACGCGGCGCCGTAGAGGAGAAAGACGGCGAGCAGCGCGGCTCGGCGTCGTGGCGCGCTCGGAGCGCCGAGGCCGCCCAAGGTGAGCAGCAGACCCCACAGCGTGAAGCGCTGGCCGATGTCCTCGAAGCCCGTGGGCTCCTGGATCCCGGAGGGCCCGGCGTAGGCGAGGGCGCACAGCGCGAGCCCCGGCGCGAGCAGCGGCCAGCACAGCGGCCGGCGACCGGGCAGCGCCGCGACGAAGAGCACCAACGCCACGGCGGGCAGCGGGGACGCGAACGACATCCCCAGCGGGAACCGCACCACGGCGCCTGCACGCCAGGCGTCGAAGGCGAAGACGAGCTCGCCGTGGTTGGCGTCGGTCCCGTGGGACCCCATCACGAGGTAGACAGCGACGCTGGCGGCGAGCGCGAGCAACGCCGCCGCGACCCATTGCGCCCGCGCTGCGCCCCCTCGCCGGAGGAGCAGGTGGAGCCCCACCGCGCCGAAGAGGGCCGCGAGGGCGAAGACATGGCTCAGATAGGTCGCGAGCGCGGCCAAGAGGAAGACGACGAAGCGCCGGCTTCGCGTTCGCTCGAGGCCGAGGTAGAGAGCGTAGCTCACGAGGGTGAGCGGCAGGCCGAGCAGGAAGGCCGCCTCGCCCAGCCAGTAGGCCCAGTTGAACGCGCACAGCGCGCCGAGGAGCGCGAGCGGGGCGGACTGGGGCGCCGCGGTGCGCAGCAGAAACGACCACGAGAGTGGGAGCGCGACGAGGTAGGCCACCATCAAGATGCGCCACGCCAGCAAGGGCTCGAAGAGCGCGAGCAGGGGCTGCATGAGGAGCGTGGGCAGCCAATAGGGGAGCGGCGTCGCGTCGAAGGCGTACCACGCCGTCACCGCAGGATCGTCGAGCAGCACACCTCGGAAGGCCACCGCGGTCGCCAGGTGACTGGAGGCGTCGTTGGTCGGCGGAAACGGGTGAGCCAGGACCGTGATGGCCGAGGCGAGCACCAACAAGGCCAGGCCGATGTGCTCCGAGCGGGTCACGGGAGGAGCCGCGCGGCGGCCTCACCGATCGTGGCGAAGCGCAGCTCGAAACGCTCCGCGAGATCGTCGATGAGCCCCTCGATGCGGGCGTAGATGCGGTCGACGTCGGCGGCGCTGGACGCGAAGGGCGAGAGCCCCGGCGTGAGGCTCTGGCTGTGGAGCATCACGTGGATGTGGGGGACGCCCTGCGCCAGGAGATGGGTCGCCAGCTCGCTGAGCTCCCGGCGACTGGAGGTCTCGGGGGAACCAAAGACATAACGGATCGCGCGCGACGCGCGCGCGAGGCGGCGCGCCCCACGGAGTCGGCCGAGGGCACGATAGACGTCGTGCCAGACCGCGAAGGGGCGCCTCGTATAGCCCGCCGACACCGGGAGCTCGCGGATCCTGCCGAGGGGGTCGGGGACAGACGGTGAGTGACGGGCGCCGACTCGATAGGGGAAGAGCGGGGCGCCCCCGAAGTCGGGGCCCCCGTACTCGGTCCACGAGGTGTAGGGCGTGATGCTGCTGTCGACCGAGTAGCCGCACCGCGCCAGAGCCTCGATGGTCCCCGCCCCGAGCCCCCACCGTCCGGCACGGAAGGTGGTCGGGGCCACGCCACCCCGGATCTCTGCTATCGCCTCCGTCAGGCGTCGGAGCTTCTCGGTCTGAAGCGCGGGCTCGAGGTTGCAGAGCATCGTGTTGCGCGGCTCGAAGGCCTCGTCCGTCGGGGGGGTGTTCCAAGGGTGCAGATGCGCGCCGACCTCGGCCCGACCGGAGCCATGGAGCTCCGCGAGCAGCGCCCTCGCCGCGGGGTCATGGGCCACCCTCCAGGTCGGCAGGTAGGTGCAGCGGGCGCCGAGCCGATCGAAGAGCGCCTGCGCGCGCCGAAGCTCGAGCACGTTCCCGCAGCCGTACGCCGATCGGGTCGGCGCCCAGGCGTCCCCCTCGGTGTCGATCGAAAGGACGATCGTCGCGCGCATCGGGACCATCGTCCCACGGGTGGGCGGGGGTTGCGAGCCGGTGCGTCCCGACGGCTACAGCGCGACTGAAAAGTCGTCCCCTCACGGCAACTTAGAAGAAAACGAAGCTTTCCCTCTTGCTTCTCGCCTCTGTTTAGCGAGAATCCAAGCCGAGAGGGAATCCGGGGCACAAGCTCCAAAAGACAAAGGAGAGAGCGCGTGGGGAACTACTTGCGTGAGATCATCGCTGGTGCGGCCATCGCCGCCTTGGCCGTGGGCTGCGGCCCGGTCGAGGACGGAAGCGTCGAGGCGCCGCCCGTCCAGGCACAAAGCCAGTCGTTGGCCGCCCTCAGCGGCGTGGTGCTCGACTGGAACGACCAGCCCGTCGCCTTCGCCGACGTCGCCTTGGCCATCAACGGCCAGAACGTGACCGAGAAGGTGCAGGCCGACGCCCACGGCGCGTATCGGCTCGACATCCCCGTCGACGCGGTCCGCGAGGCCGAGCGCCGGCAGCAGGAGGTCACGCTGCTGTTCTGGTCGCCCCTCGAAGACCGCGGCAAGGCGGGCACGGTGGAGGGCGATCGCGTGCACCTCCTCCCCGTCACGCTGCGCGAGTTCATCGACATGAACAGCATCGCCGACGAGGCCGAGATCACGGTCCGCCCGGCCTACGTTCCGTTGCAGGCCAAGGGCTACGAGATCACCGAGGAGCTGGTCCGCGAAGGTGGCGAGCTGACCTGGGATCTGCCCGAGTCCCCGGTCGGCGGAGCCCTGCGCATCACGGTCGTCATCGAGCCGAACTCGATCAAGGTCGACGGCGACGATCCCCAGGACGAGATCACGCTGACGGTCCTCGACGCCGAGCGGGCGCCGATGCAGGTCCTCCAGGGCGGCTACGGCGTGCTGTGGACCATCCAGCCCCGGGACATCCGCTTCGATCCGCCGGCCAAGCTGCGCCTCGAGGGTGACCGCCTGCCGATGGTCGGCCTCGCCGACATCGAGCTGGGCAACCCCTTCCAGGTCTTCGGCGCGACCCTGGACCGCGGCTGGGTCGAGTACGGCAACGTCTTCGTCGCCGGCGTCACCGACACCCAGCGGCTGGTGCTTGAGAGCTCCACCGGCATCATCCACCGGGGCGCCTGGGGCCACGTGCTCAGCGATCCCAACGCCGACGCCGGGGCGCTCATCACCTGCTACGACTACGAGATCGAGCGGTACGTCTCCTGTGCCCAGTACAGCGTCACGAACATCCTCCAGCCGCTCATGCACACCCGGGTGGCGCGCACGCAGCGCGACTACCCCGGCGTGGTCGACAGCCCGTTTTGGTACACCGACCTGGAGAGCGTCTGCAGCGGCTGCTCCAACATCGGCGTCCCTGGTGCGCAGATGGCGACGGGGCTGACGATGACGCCCAAGTCGGGGGACGTGCTCTGCTCGGCATCGAACACCCCGGGGTGCATCCCCGACGCGGGCGACCCGATGCGCTTCTGGGTCCGCGCGCTGTGCGCCGACGAGGCGGCGATGACCGACATCAACGCGCGCAACGAGCTCCTCAACAGCCGCGACACCTTCGTCGCGCTGGCCGAGGACCCCGATGAGCTCGACACCGACGAGGCGCGGGCGCTCTGGGAGGAGTTCGTGGCCAACGACCCGAACGCGCCGGCGGACGTCGTCGTGAACCCGGGCGGCCAGTTCAGCTACGCGCCGGTGCTCTGCGTGGTGCAGAACAGCTGCGGCGACGGCAACATCCAGACCGGCTGGGCCGGCCCGCGTCCCGCGAACTGCCCCGTTCTGCCGTAGCTTTCCGGCCCGAATGGGCAGATAGTGCGGCCATGCCTCGCGTCATCCTGCTCGAGTTCAACGAGCTCACGCCCCACCTCCTGTCGCGCTTCATCGACGCCGGGCACTTGCCCGGCTTCCAAGCCCTGCGCGACACCTCCGACGTCTACACAACCGATCCGGAGGCGTCGGGGGTCGACCTCGAACCATGGATTCAATGGGTCACGGTGCACACCGGGCTGGGGCACGAGGCCCACGGGGTGCACCAGCTCGACCAGGGCCCTGACCTGAGCGAGCCCAGCATCTGGGACACCGCCGCGGACCGCGGCCACGGCGTCTGGCTCTGCGGCGCGATGAACGTCGCCTGGCAAGGGCCGACGCGGGGGCACGTGCTCCCCGATCCGTGGAGCACGCGGGTCGCGCCACACCCCCGGGAGTTGGCGCCCTTCTTCGAGGTCGTCCAGGCCAGCGTTCGCGAGCACACCGCCGGCGCCAAACCGTTGGGCAAGGCGGACTACGCGCGGTTCGCGCTCTTCCTGGCGCGCCACGGCTTGAGCCGGCGCTCGGTCGAGACCGCCATCCGGCAGCTCCTCCGCGAGCGCACCGGACGCTACGGCTGGCAGCGAGTGGCGGTCCTCGACCGGCTGCAATGGGACGTCTTCCGCTGGTACCACCAGCGCGAGAAGCCCGGACTCTCGGTGCTCTTCGCCAACAGCGTCGCCCATCTTCAGCATCGCTTCTGGCGCAACATGGATCCGGGGCCATTCTCCGTGAAGCCGAGCGCCACCGAGCAGATCGAGCTCGCCGACGCGGTGCTCTTCGGCTACCAGTCCCTCGACCGGATCGTCACCGACACGCTGGAGCTCGCCGGGGACGACACCGCGGTCGTGATGTGCGGGGCGCTGTCCCAGCAGCCCTGCCTCGACTACGAGGGGACGGGCGGTAAGCGCTTCTACCGACCCCACGACTTCGACGCCCTCCTCGACTTCGCCGGTGTGCCGGGGCCCTTCACGGTGGCGCCCGTCATGAGCGAGCAGTTCCACGTGCGAACCGGCGACCCCGAGTTGGCGACGGAGCGTTTGCGAGCGTTGGTCGGCGACGGGCGCCCCGTCGTCTTCGCCCAGGTCGAGGACGACGGCGACGTGATGGCCGGCTGCGGTCGCTACGACCAGGTCGATCCGAGCATGGTCGTGCGCAACCAGGGTGGGGCCGAAGCACGCTTCGGCGACCTCTTCTACGCCGCCGACTCGCTCAAGAGCGGGAAGCACCACCCCGACGGCGTGTTCTGGGTGCGCCCCCCGGGGGGCCGCAGGAGCGGCAACCCGCGAAGGTCCACCGGCGAGCGCGTCTCGCTGCGGTCCATCGCCCCCACCGTCTTGCGCCTGCTCGATTGCGAGGTGCCGGCCCACATGCAGGCGGCGCCCGTCGTCTGATGGCGGGGGCAGAGCTCACCGACCAGGGCTATTGGGACCGCTACTACGAAACGGCGGACGTCGCACACCTCGAGGTCGGTGACGACACCCTCCCCTTCCACGACGTCTTCGACCGTCACTTCCGGCGCGACCCCAGCCGCTCGGCCCTCGAGATCGGCTGCGCCAACGGCAAGTACCTCGCCTACCTGCACCGGCACTTCGGCTTCGAGGCCCATGGCGTCGACTTCTCCGACGGGATCAAGCTCACGGCCGACGCCTTCACCCGCGCCGGCCTGAGCCCGCCCACGCTCCACCAGGCCAACCTCTTCGATTGGACGCCCGGACGAACCTACGACGTGGTCTGCTCCTTTGGCTTCGCCGAGCACTTCGACGACCTGGCCCTGACACTTCGCCGCCACGCCGATCTGGTCGCCCCCGAAGGCACGCTGCTGGTCACGATGCCCCACTTCCACCACCTCCAATACCCCCTGCACTGGCTCCTCGACCACGACAACCTCGAGCGCCACAACGTCTCCTCGATGCGCCGCGCCTCCGTGAGAAGAGCCCTCGCGCCCCTGCCCTTCGACATCCTCGAGCTCGCCTACTACGGCACCTTCGACTTCTGGACGGAGGTCGAATCCCCCCCCCTCTGGCACCGCGCCACCACCCGCGCCATCGGGCTCGCCGGAGCCGCCGTCACACGAATCATCGGCCGCCACCGCCCCAACCCGCTGCTCTCCCCGCACCTATACGTAGTCGCCCGCCGGCACGCCGGCTGACCAGCGATGTCGGGATACGAATACGACGTGTTCATCAGCTACCGTCGGCGAGACCCGGTGGAGGGCTGGGTCAGAAACCACTTCGCAGAGCTCCTGAGGAAGTGGTTACCGGGTGAGACGAAGACCGGCGCGGCGAAGATCTTCTGTGACAGCGAGTTGCCACACGGGACCCGCTGGCCCCAAGCGCTGCACGATGCGCTTTCTAGATCTCGGACGCTGCTGTGCGTCTGGACACCGGGCTACTTCCGGCAATCGGCATGGTGCCCCGCGGAGTGGCAGACGATGCGCGCCCGCGAGAAGCGCACCGGCTCCAAGCTCATCTACCCGGTGGTCTTCCAAGACGGTAAGCACTTCCCACCGGAGGCCCGGGAGACGCAGTCTCACGATTTGAAGCAATGGGCCTTCGACGATCCGCAGTATCGTAATGACGAGACCTACTTTGGTCTCGTCAGGGAGGTGAAGAAGATCGTGGAGGAGTTGGCTCGTATGGCGGAGGCTGCACCGACATGGCAGGCGGACTGGCCGGTCCGCACTCCAGAGCCCTCCGAAGCGCCCTCGATGACCCTACCTCGGCTGCGAGAGACCGATGGTTGACGGGCGAATCACGACCTTCTACTCGTACAAGGGCGGCGTAGGGCGCACGTTCGCTCTTGCAAACGTCGGTGCGCTACTAGCCGCGCGAGGCCGGCGGGTCCTCTGCGTCGACTGGGATCTTGAGGCGCCTGGGCTAGGGCTCTACTTCTCGCGGGACAAGGCCTGGATGCCCGACCCACCCACGGACGGGCTCGTCGATGTCGTCGAAGGCTTCGGCGAGAGCGGCGTGCTGGAGTGGGAGCGACGCCTCACGCGGATCCAGCTTCCGGCGGCGACGGGCTCCCTCGACTTCCTGAGCGCAGGCGATGCAGGCGACCGCTACTTCGACCGCATGCAGGCCCTCGACTGGCAGGCCCTCTACGCCGAGCGTGACCTCGGCGCGGCGCTCGAGGCGGTCAGAGACGAATGGCGCGAACGCTACGACGACGTCCTCATCGACAGCCGAACGGGCGTCACGGACATCGGCGGCATCTGCACCGTACAGTTGCCCGACTCCCTGGTGATGCTGGGAACCGCGAACCGCCAGAGCCTGGAGGGGCTGATTCGCGTCGCCCGACTGGCGCAGGAGCAGCGGGACAAGCTGCCCTACGACCGGGCGCAGCTCATCGCGGTCCCGGTCTTGAGCCGCTTCGAGGCGCGGGTGGAGTACCACGAGGCTCAGCACTGGTTGGACCGATACTCGATTGCGTTCGAGCCGCTGCTTCGCCGTTGGCTACCGACCGGGATGACCCCTCGGCAACTGCTGAATCACGCACGCATTCCACACATCGCGTACTGGAGCTTCGGCGAGCGACTACCGGTGGTGGAGCAGCCCGCCGACATCGACGACCCCGAGAGCATCGGCTTCGCCTTCGAGACGCTGGCGACGCTGGTCGCCCACCGGTTCCGCGAGGCGGACCGGCTCCTCGCGGAGCGCGAGCGTTACGTCGCCGAGGTCAGCGGCCCGAGGCGGCTTCCCTTGAAGTTCGTCCCCATCGACGTCCGCGTGGAGGTCGCCGATAGGGGGGCGCCACTCACCACCGGAAACTACACGCTCACGATAGAGCCAACGGCGCTCCGGGCCGTGGGGGTCGAGATTGTGCTGGACGAAGCGGGGTACCCGAACGAGGGCGCTGACCTGGACGTCAGCATTCCCCGCGAGCATCTGGTCGGGGCCGAGTGGACTTGGCGGTGGAGTACTCTCGCCATTTCACTGAAGTACCTGGACCCGAACGGCGTCGTCGACCGGTTCGCGACCAGGTTCGAGGCCGATACCTACGAGTTGCGACATCTCAGCCGCATGCTCCAGGCCCGCTACGGTTTTGAACTCGGTGAGCCGCCGGACACCCCCCCTGGGCCGCTCCCTCGGGAGTGACATCCCCCGCTCAGGCGGCGCGCTCCGCGTGGGCTCGAGCGAAGCGGCTCAGCCACCCGCCCACGAGCGCGCCGCAGATCGCGCCCACGATCTCCAGCGCGGTCGGTGGGAGCAAGGGCGTCAGTCGGACGGCGATCGCGATGCCCAGAGCGGCGGCTATCCAGGCCAGGACGGTCGCGCGGCTGCGGCGGCTCCAGAAGCCGAGTGGGAGCAGGAGCAGGCCCATCCAGACGGGTCGCGCGAAGGGCTCGAGGATGGGGCCGAGGCGTTGCGGGTAGCGCAGGACGGCCCACCCCAGACCCGCGGTGATGCCGAGGCCACAGCGCTGGTCGCCGTTGACCACGAGACACGCGGTGCCGTTGTCGGGGAACCAGGCCGTGATCTCGATCGGATCGCCCGGGGAGACCCCCGCGAGGGCGCCGCGGACGCGGAGCGTCGGCTGCGCCATTCGGAGCTCGGCTGAGAGGGTTCGGCGTCGCAGGAGCACGTCGGTGCCCTGGACGCCGACGAAGACGACCTCGGCGTATTCGGCGTCGTAGATGCTGAAGAGGGGAGCGATTCGGGCGGGGGGCGGGCCCGCCTTGGCCTTGACGTGCAGACGCGCGGCGTTGACGAGCAGCCGGCGCACCCGGTCGGGATTGGCGATGGCGGCGTAAGGCAACGCTTCGTCGCCGAGGCGCGCGGCGGTGACGGTGCCACGGTAGCGGTCGAGGTGCGGGAAGTCCGGGGTCCACTGGGCGAAGAGCGCCTGCTTGGGGAGCCTGGGCGCCAGGACGGCGCCGGTGAAGGCGGTCACGGCGATGGCGAAGACGGCGGAGAAGGCGACCAGCGGGCCGGTGCGGGTGGCGCCGCGCAGCCGAAAGACGATGCCCGTCGCGACGGCCCCCACGTAGGCCCCGAAGGTGTTCATCACCAGGTCGCGCGGGGTCGCGACGCGGCCGGGGACGATGAGCTGGGCGAGCTCTATGAAGCCGGAGACGGCGAGACCGATGAGGGCACACTGGAGCGCTCGCCGACCACCCAGCCAGAGCCCGACGCCGAGGGGGAGGAAGAGCAGGACGTTCGCGAAGAGATCGGATGCGCCCATCGGGCCGAAGGCGCGGGTGGCGACCTCGACGTCGAAGGGATAGAGCGTGAGGACGGCGGCGGGCAGCGCCCAGATGCCGACGATGATGCCGCCCAGGGTGGGGGCGCGCCGGGGGAGCTCGCCCGGGCTCATCGTGGCTGCTCGATCGCCGCTGGGCTCATCGGGTGAACCGCGCGCGCAGAGCGCGAAGGTGGGTCGTGGCCCAGGTCACGGCCTCCGCTCGTTCTTCGTTCGTCACGATGCCCCCGTACCACAGGAGGCTCGCGTAGACCGCGAGCATCGTGATCGCGAGGCCGAGCTGAGCGAGGAGCCCCACCGGCGAGACGGCGAACCAGCCGGCTACGACGACGGTGCCGTAGGCCAGGATCTTGAGATGGGGAACAAAGTGGTACTCGATGGGCCAGAGCCTCTGCGCGAAGAGGTAGACGGCGACCATCCGGGCGAAGAAGCCGATGACCGTGGCGTAGACGGCGCCCCAGGGGCCGTAGGTCGGGATGAGGAGGGCGTAGCCGGCGACGACGATGGCCACGCCGATCCAGGTCGCCCACGCGGTGAAGCGCGTACGCTCGGAGACCTGGATGCCGAAATCGAAGACCAAGGTCCACCCCTGGAAGAGATACGCCAGCATGATCAGCGGCACGAGGACCGCTGCACCGTGATACGCCGAGTCCGAGATGACCACCAGGGTGGGCGTCACGAGCACCGAGATCCCGACCACCACGGTGGTGGTGAGCACGGAGAGCGCCAGAAAGCCCCGGTTGTAGAAGCGGTCCCGCTCGGCCCGGGAGCGGGTCGCCATCTTGAAGCGCCGCGGATCCCACGCGAGCAGGAATGGCGCGACGCTGAGGTTTCCGACCACGAAGCCGAACTGGTAGGCGAGGCTGTAGACGCCGACGACCGCCGTGCCGTGGGTCTCGTTGAGGAAATAACGGTCCACGTAGCCGAGGATGAAGGCGCCCGCGGCGCTGACACGATAGGGCAGCCCGAAGATGAAGAGATCTCGGAAGGCCCAACCCAGGAGGGGTGCGCGGATGCGACGGAGCAACCAGAAGGACAGCGGGATCGAGAGCACCACGTAGGTCGTCAGCGTCCCGACGATGACGCCCCACACGCCGCGGTCGAGGAAGACGACCAGAGTGATGTTGAGCCCGAGCTGCATCACGACCCGGACGATCGCCACGGCGGTGTAGGTCCACGCCTTCTGGAGCACCTGCATGTAGAGCGTAGCCACCGTGACCAGCGGATCGAGGGCGAAGCTGCACGCGACGATGCGGACGAGGTGGGCGTGGGCGGCGTCCTTGAGGACGTAGACGGCGATGGGCTCTGCCAACATCCAGAGCAAGACCGCGCCGACCACGTTGAAGGCGAGCATCATCGCCCACGCGGCGAAGATCACGCCCTTGCGTTCGGTGGGGTCGTCGGTCTTGAAGTAGTAGCGAAAGACCCCGGTCGTGACCCCCGCGGCGAGCAGGATGTTCGCGACGTCCAGGCTCATCGCCAGCAAGTGCAAGACGCCGAATTCGCTGGGCGTCAGGCACCGCGTGAAGATCGGCAACATGATGAAGCTGGTGGCCCGCTGCACCACGAAGCCCAAGCCGTAGATCAGCGTGTCACGCCCGAGGCCGGACGTTGTTGGCGTGTTGTTGTCGGGGAGGGGATCGGTCAAGGGCGCGGGCATGTTAGCCTGAAGCGATGTCGACCGCGATTCTGACGGGCTTTGCGCTAGCTGCGCTTTGGGCAAACGACGGAGGCGACAAAGTCACCCGCGAGTCGCGCCGCGCGACCGACCCCAAGGCGGTGATCAACAGCGTGTGGAACGGGTCGCGCGTGGCGGTCTTCGGCGCGCGCAACGAGGTGGTCTCCTTCAACCTCGTGCTCGAAGCCGACGGGGCCGGCGCGAGCGCCGTGAAGGTGTCGATCTCTGCGCTGGTAGGGCCCGGCGGGCATCGCATCCAATCACGCCCCGCAGCGCCCGGTCCCGATGGGGTCTTCGATTGGCGGGGACGCCCCGTGGAGCTCTTCCACGTGGGCTACCTCCCCATCCGCGGCGTCAGCGTCTTCGGCTACGGCACCTACGACGAGCGCCACGCCCCAGTCGGGATGCGGCGCAAATGGAAGGGCAACGGGAAGGCGATCGGCGGCTGGAACCACCGCCCGCAACACGATCACGAGTACCCGGATATCGCCGTCCCGTTGGAGACGGTGGGTGCCTTCGACGTGCCGGCGCTCCACAGCCAATCGATCTGGGTCGACATCTACATCCCCAAGGACACCCCCGCGGGGCTCTACAAGGGCCGGGTCACCGTCGCCCAGCACACGGTCCCGGTCGAGCTGACGGTCCGGGACTTCGCCCTGCCCGACCAGCCGACGGCCAAGACGATGGTGGGCGTCGGCTATGCCCACATCAACAACCGCTACATGGGCGAGCGCTTCCCATACAAGCCCGCCGACATCGCGCTGTCGCGCACGGTGCGCGACCGCCATTACCAGCTCGCCCACCGCCACCGCCTGAGCCTGGTGGACGGCGACGAGGGCAACGCCGCCTGGGGGGCCGACGCCCCGCGACCCGAGTGGGTGCCCCGCCTCAACGGCACGCTCTTCACCGCGGCGAACAGCTACGACGGCCCGGGCGTCGGCGTCGGCAACGGCGTCTACAGCATCGGCCACTACGGCTCGTGGGACTGGAAGGGCAAAGGCGAGACGGTGATGCGGATGAAGGCCCACGCGTGGGGCACCTGGTTTGCCACCCACGCCCCGAGCACTGACGCCTTCCTCTATCTCGTGGACGAGTCCGACGACTACCAGGCGATCGAGCGCTGGTCGCGCTGGATCGACAGCGCCCCCGGCCACGGCAGCCGCCTGCGCGGGATGGCCACTGTCCCCGCCCCGGAGGCCGTCGCCCACACCCCGTCCCTCGACATCGTCGTCAGCTACTACAGCGTCGGTCCCAAGACCTGGAAGCCCGCCGTCGAGCAACTCCAGAAGACGCGAAACTACTGGATGTACAACGGCTTCCGCCCCGCGACCGGCTCCTTCGCCACCGAGGACGATGGCACCTCTCTGCGCGCGCTGGCGTGGACACAGTTCAAGATGGGGATCGAGCGCTGGTTCTACTGGGAGTCGACGTACTACGAAAACTTCCACGCGGGGGAGGGGCCCACCGATCTCTTCTCGCAGGCCCAGACCTTCGGCAAGCAGATGAAGTTCCACCCCGAGCACGGCCTGAACGGCTGGAACTATAGCAACGGCGACGGGGTGCTCTTCTACCCGGGCAGCGACAAGGTCTTCCCGGCCCGCGACCTCGGCCTGCGCGGCCCCCTCGCGAGCCTGCGGATGAAACACTGGCGCCGCGGCCTGCAAGACGCCGAGTACCTCGCCCTCGCCGCGAAGGTCGACGAGAAGAAGACCCGGGCCATCGTCGCGCGCATACTCCCCAAGGCGCTCTGGGAGTATGGCCGGTCGAGCGAGTCGGACCCGACCTGGGTGCGCACCCCCGTCTCGTGGTCGCCGGACCCGGATGTCTGGGAGGCCGCTCGCGCCGAGCTCGCCGACCTCATCGAAGGCAGCACAAAGACCGAATAGCAACGTTGTGAGCCGGCTCGCGCTCCGAATCGTCGTCGTCCTCGTGACGCTCACCCTCGTGGGGGAGGGCATCGCCCGGCTGTGGATTACCTCGCCCTCGGGCCAGGACTTCGACCCCGAGCTCGGCTGGGCCTGGCGCCCCGGCGCGACGGTGCTCAACAAGAAGGAGGGCGGCGTCCCGTTCGTGGTCAGCCCCGAGGGGCTCAACGACGCCCCCCTCGCGCCGAAGGGTCAGCGCCTCCGCGTCCTCGGCTTCGGCAACTCCTTCATGGAGGCTCTCCAGGTCGATCGCGACGACAACTACACCTCCCTCGTCGAGCGCGCCCGCCCCGACATCGACTTCCTCAACCTGGCCCGCTCCGCGATGGGCCCCGCCCACTACCCCGTCGTCCTGCAGCGCTACACCCACACCGAGCCCGATCTCCTGGTGGTCTCCTTGGGCGAGGGCGATCTGGTCCACCTGATGGGCCCAACCGTCGCCGTCCGTGACGGTGGCGTCCACCTGGTTCTCGAGCAGAAGGACCGCATCAAGGACCTCTTCGGACCGCTCATCACGCGCTCCGCCCTCGCGACCCACCTCATGCGCCGGATGAAGCCGGTGGTGATGAACGTGCTCGCGATGGACATGCTCGATGGGCCCGCCACGCCCCCCGCTACCCTCGATCTCGAGGCCGCCGACGCCCGCCTCGTCGAGGTCCTCCGACACCTGCGACGCAGCGCCCCGGTCCTGCTACTCGACGTTCCACAGCTCCGCTATCTCCGCGGTGGCGAGACCGAGCTGGGCGACCCCGACGAGTCGGCGACCTACGCCCGCGCCGCCACCCTGGCCGGGGTCGACTACCTCGACGCCGGCCCCGCCCTGCGCGACGCCTACGCCATCGGAGGGCAGCCCGGCCACGGCTTCGACAACCTCCGGATCGGCACCGGCCACCTCAACGAGCGCGGCCACGCCGCCGTCGCCGCCGCCCTCACGGCCTGGTTCGCGGAGCGCTGGCCGTGATCTTCTCGTCCCTCACCTTCCTGGTCTTCTTCGCGCTGGTGCTCGCGCTCTACGCCGCGCTGAAGGGCGACCAGGCACGCCGACGCGTCCTGCTCCTGGGCAGCTACGTCTTCTACGGCTGGTGGGACTGGCGCTTCCTCTTCCTCATGGCGGGCAGCAGCCTCTGGTCATGGTGGTGGGGCAACCGACTGCATCCGCTCCCCGACGGCAAGCGGCGCAGCCGCCTCCTGGTCGTCGCGCTGTGCGGTGACCTCGGCGCGCTGGCGTTCTTCAAGTACGCGAACTTCTTCATCGAGTCCTTCTGCGTCGCCTTTGACGTCCGCTCGGCGGGGGCGCTGAACATCATCCTCCCCGTGGGGATCTCGTTTTTCACCTTCCAGTCGATGAGCTACACGATCGACCTCTGGCGGCGGCGGCTCGAGCCCTGTCACGACGCCGAGAAGTTCCTGCTCTTCGTCTCCTTCTTCCCGCAGCTCGTGGCGGGTCCCATCGTGCGCGCCCAGGAGTTCCTGCCGCAGCTCGAGCGCCGCATCACCACGACCCGACGCGACATCAGCATCGGCGCCCAGCAATTCCTCCTGGGCCTCGTCCAGAAGATCGTCGTCGCCGACAACCTCTCCTTCTACGTCGATCCGGTCTTCGCCACGCCCTCCGCCTACGACACGGCCACCCTATGGGGGGCCATCGCCGCCTACACCCTGCAGATCTTCTGCGATTTCTCGGGCTACTCGCTGATGGCCATCGGCGTCGCGCGCGTCCTCGGCTTCCGCCTCCCGGACAACTTCCGCACCCCGTACCTCGCGGCCTCGATCACGGACTTCTGGCGCCGCTGGCATATGTCGCTCTCCTTCTGGCTCCGCGACTATCTCTACATCTCCCTCGGAGGGAACCGAAAAGGCCGCACGCGCACGGACGTGAACCTGCTGCTGACCATGCTGCTCGGCGGCCTGTGGCACGGCGCCGGCTGGAACTTCGTGCTCTGGGGCGGGATGCACGGCCTCGGCCTCCTCGTCCACAAGCACTGGCGACGCGCCACAGGCGAGCGACGCCCGCCGGGCTACGGCGTCCTGGCCTGGGCGACGACGCTCCTCTTCGTGGTGCTGTTGTGGGTGCCCTTTCGCTGCGCGACCTGGGCCCACACCGCCGACTTCGTCGCGGGCCTCTTCAGCACAGGCCCCGGGATCCGCTGGCTACATTCGCCCAGCCTCCTGTTGATCGGCGCCATGGCGGCCTGGCACGTCATCTACCTGCGGCCCGACAGCCGCCTCGCCCGGGCTCTCCCCAGCGAGGACCCCGGCGGCTGGCCGGCGCTGTGGCTCACCGGCCTCCTCTTGCTCGCCGTCCTGATGTTCGCGCCCTTCCAGGCCTCGCCCTTCATCTACTTCCAGTTCTGACCCTCAAAACGGCGGCAGCGGACGGGGCGGGGGCACCGAAGGCGGCGCCGCCGAGCACTGGTCGCAGACGTCGTCTTCCATCCGGTTGTCGACCACCAGCGCCGGCTCCAGGCGGATGCTGTTCTCCCCCCGCCGCAACACGCCCACCTCGTTGCCGAGGATCGCCGCGCGGGCAACCTCCAGCGACGAGTCGAGCACCACCAGCCCGGGCCCCTCGATACCCTCGACGCGGAGATCCGCTCCCTTCACGGTCGACTGCTCGACCCGAACGCCATCCGCCGCTTCGAGCCCAAGTCTGCGACCGGACGCCACCGCCACGCCCGCGAACGTGACCGACGCCAGCCGCGCAAACACACCGACCCCCACCGCCCCCGTCACCACGAGATCATCGACGGTCGCCGCAGCCCCCGTCCCCGCGAAGAGCCCCACGAAGCGCCCGGCTCCAAACGCCGGGACCCCATCGATCATCCGAACCCGCCGAACCACCGCGTGGGCGTCGCCCCCGGCGACCACCACCCCCGCCGCCACGGGTCGCTCCAGCCAGGCGTCCTCCACCACGAGCCGCGCCCCATCGAGGGCCGCCAGATTGCTGGCCCCCAGCGCCCGGACGAATCGAGCCTCGAGTCGAGATCCGCCGCCCTGCGCCACGCCGATCGGCCCGCCGGCGGCCAACAGCTCGAACCGCTCGAGGGTCACCCGCGCGCCCTCGTAGACGTCGATCGCGTCGTGGACCACCGCGCTGGTATCCGCCGCAATATCGCGCAGCTCGATGGCCGCCGCGTCGCTGACCCCGGTGGCGATCCGCGGCACATCGAAGAAACCACCCTCCACGGAGACCTGGCCTGCGAAGACGGCGATGCCCGTCCGGTCCGTCCCCTCCCCCCGCGCCACCACCGACAGCCTCCGCGCCGTCACCTCGGTGTCATCGAGCACCCCCACGCCCACCGCCACGTGGGGTCCGAGGTTGAGCTCGACGTCGTCGAGGACCACCGTCGCCGGGCGCCCATCGAGGTCTTCGTCGGCCAGGATCGACACGAAGGGCGAAACCGCCTGCGGCTCCTGACCCGGCCCGAGCCGCGAGGCGGAGAGGACAAGATCGCCGCTGCTGACGAAGGCCGAGGCGGTGTTCGACCCCGTGACCCACAGGCCCACCCCCTCGAAGCGCGACTCCGCCCCGACATCCAAGCCGAGGAGCCCGCCGACGATGGCCACGTCCCGCGCGCGCACGAGACCGCGGTGCATGCTGATCCCCATCCCGCTACCGGGATCGAAGAAGCCCTGCGTCAGCTCCAGCTCTCCACCCTCCCTGACCACCACCGCTCCGGACCGGGCGCGCACGGCCACCCCTCGTGCGTCGACCGTGAAGCGGCGCACCTCCGCCCGCCCCGCGTTGAGAAAGAAGTCCTGCCCGCCGTTCCCCATCGTCGCGAGATCGACGAAGGAGACGTCCGCCGCGCCGATCGCCCGGACGCCACTCGTCCCACCCTCGATCGCCACCCGCCGAGCCGTCCCCCGCGCCCCCTCGAACATCAGCGCCCGCGCGGCCCCGACGACCCGGAGATCCTCCATCGTCAGCGATCCCCCGGGCATCGCGCGGATGGCTCTGAACCCCGGCCCCCGGACCGTCGTCCGCCGCAGCGTCGCCTCTCCATGGATCTCGAAGGCCGACCGGTGCGCGTTCTCCACGAGGCACCGCTCACACAGCAGCGTCGCCCCCGCCGCGACCAGGACGCCGGGGCCGGCCCCGGACAGCGCCAGCCCGCGTCCGACGAGGCGCGCCCCCGCGGGGACGCTCAAGCCCGCCGACGCCCCGGCGACGCGCACCTCCGACAGCTCGACGGCGGCGTCCGGGGCGAGGGCCGGCGCGACCTCGCTCGCGTCGAGGGCGAGCCCCCGCAGGGCCGCGCCGTCCCCGAGCATGGGCGTCGCCACCCACACCTCGTCGGCGCATCGGCCGCGCAGCTCGACCCCCACGACCGCCGGCGCCGAGTAGCGCCCCGGGGCGAGCACGACGACGTCCCCGGGCTCGGCCCTCGCCAGCCCATCAGCCAGCGTCCGCAGCGGTCGCCGCGCCGTCCCATCGCCATCCTCCCCCGCCTCTCCATCGACGTGGATCGCCCCCGGCGGCGCCGCGGCCTCCTCGCACGCGTCGAACCCCAGCCGGTCACAGCGCCCGTCCCAGTCGGGGCGCGTCCCCAGGGCGCAACGGTCGCGCGCCGGGGCACAGCCGATGCCCTGGATCCGCGACCAATCCGCCGGACACGGCCACTCCGCGCTGCACCCGCCGGGGTATGCGAAGCGGCCCCCGGGGCAGTCGGGGAGCGGCGGGGGCGCGCACCCCGCCTCGCCGCGCGCCCAGCCCTCCACGCACGGCCACTCACAGGCGCCGTCGGCGCAGGGCGTGGCGTCGGGCTCACAAGAGATCCCATCAGCGCTCGTCCGCCAGCCCTCGCGACACGGCCACGCGGGCGCCCCCACGTCCGCCGCGACCGCGGCGTCGCCAGCGTCGGGGTCCCGGACCTCCGCCGTCTCGACGCCATCGTCACAGGCAACGACGGCCAGCGCCCAGAGCGCGGCGCGCAGGAGGTCACGACAGGACGACGGCCCGGACATGGCCGGAGTATACGGTCCCCCGCGCGGTCGACAACGCGCCGAGTGGGCACCTACCGTGGCGGTGATGAACGTGAAGTGGTCCCTCATACCGGCGCTGTGGGCATGCGATGACGGTTCTATCGGCGGGGTCGACGCTTCCATCGACGCCACGGTGGACATCGGGGACGCCACCGATGGATCCCCCCCAGCCGCGTCGTGGCCCTGCCCCCGGGGCTGGGTCCGCGCCGCCGACGAGGCCACCTGCGAGCCGGACGCGAGGGCCGAGTGCCCCCCGGGCATCGACGAGGCCTGCGTCCAGTGGCCATGCCCATCGGGGTGGTCCCGCGCCGCGGAAGGCGAGCCGTGCCGCCCGCCGGGGGCGGAGGGGTGCGGGGCGGGTCGATTCGCCCACCCCGGCGGGTGCAGCGCGCCGTGGCCCTGCCCCGAGGGCTGGTCGCGCCACGAGCTCCTCGCCCTTGGCTGCTTCGCGCCGCCGGACGCGTGTCCACGCGGCACGCACAGCCCCTGGACGGGGCCCTGCGACGACCTCGGTCACACCGACGCGGCCTGCGGGCGCCTCGACGTCGCCGCGGGGGCGGTCCACGTCGACGCGGCCGCCGCCCCGGGCGGAGACGGCACCGCGAGGCGCCCCTTCGCGACCCTGGCCGACGCGCTCCGAAGCGCCCCCCCCCGCGCCACGCTCGCCCTCGCCGCCGGCGTCTACCGTGCCGAGCGTGTCGTGGAGACGACGCTGCTCGGCGGGTGCGCGGCCCAGGTCGAGATCACGCTCGGCGCCATCGGCGCGGACACATCGCTCGAGGGCGTCACGTTGGCCGTCCCGGAGGCCCCCACGGCCGTCGAGCCCGGGGCCGACGTCACGCTCCGCTCGGTGCGCATCATCGGCGACGCCACGGGCCTCGACCTCGGCCCTGGGGCGACGCTCGTCGCAGAGGCCCTCGCCGTCCGGGCCGGAACGAACAGCGTGCGAGTGGCGGAGGGCGCCGAGTTCGAGTGCACGCGCTGCGCCCTCGAGGGGCCCGAAGCCTCGATCGAGGGCTTCCAGCAGGGCATCGAGTGCAACGGGGGCGAGGTGCGGCTGCGCCACACGACGCTTCGCCACCTGGACCGCGGCGTCACCGGCAACCGGGGCTGCGACCTCGAGCTGAGGGACGTGCGCGCCGTCGACTGCTTCATGGCCGTCGTCGTCTCCGAGGCCGAGGCGGACATCTCCCGGTTCGCCGCCGACTCTGGCTTCTTCGGGATCCGCGTCTTCGAGGGAGGCGTCCTGAAGCTGCGCGAGGCGTCCTTCGTCGGCAACGGCTTCTCGGATCTCAGCACCCTCGGGCGCGTGGAGGCGAGCCGCCTCTCGACGGACGGCACGCTTCCGAACGACGGCGCGGACAGCGGGCGTCAGTCGATCCTCGTGGGCCCCGGGGCGACGGCGGCGGTCACGCAGTTCGTGGCCTTCGAGGCGGGCACCGACGCCCTCTTCGTCTGGAACGGCGGGGACGCGACGGTCACAGACCTGCGGATCGATGGCGCCGGCTTCGGAGGCAACGCCCAGCGCGGCCGCTTGGAGATCGTGGGCGCCGCCATCACCCGGACGGCCGTCGGCGTGAACGCCCAGACGACGCCCGCCGGACCCGACGCCCTCGAGGTGGGCCGCGCGACCCTACGCGACGTGGTCCTCGGCCCCGGTCGCCCGCTCACCGGACACTTCTGGGTGGGGGCCTTCGTCGACAGCGACGTGCCCGACCAGCCGTCGCGCATGGCCCTCCACGACGTGCACGTGCGCTTCGGACCAGAGCCCGCGGTGGGCGTCGCGATCCTCCAAGGGCGGCTTCGAGCGACGCGACTCGTGACGGTGGCGTCGGGCCCGCAGCGACAACGGACCGCGGTCGCCATCGCCGAAGGGGGGCACGCCACCATCGAAGCGGCCACCCTCCAGAGCCCGCGCGCGGTGACCGCCACCCGCCGCTCCCGCGCCGAGCTGGCCGACGTCGAGGTGGACAACCGAGCGTGGCCCATCGACGCCATCGATGTCGTCGAGGGCTCGGAGCTGTCCGCGCGGCGGCTCACAGTCCTCGGCGACGGGGGCCCGCCGCTGGTCGTCCAGGGGGTGGACAGCCGAGCCGTCCTCCGCGGGCTGCGCGCCCACCGCGCGGGGAACATCGCGGCGATCGACGGCGCCAGCCTCGAGCTCCGCGACGCGATACTCGAGGCGCCCGTCGGCGGCGGCGTGGCCCTCGCCGGCGCCGGCGTGACGGCCCAGCTCGACGGGCTCTGGGTCCGGGGCGGCGGCCCGGCCTTTCTGGGCCCGAGGTTCGCCGCCGTGGCTGCGTCCGCCGGCGCCGCCGCCTCCCTCGTGGACGTGACCGTGGAGGGCAGCTTCGGCGGAACGGGCGTCTTCGCGCTGCTCGCGCAGCTCGAGCTCGAGCGCGTCGCGGTCCTCGACACCCAGGGCGACGGCGCCGCCGAGGGCCTGCGCCTCGACGCGACGACGGCCACGGGCACAGACCTCCTGTTGCGCGGGATGAACGGACCGGGGCTGGTCGTCATCGAGAGCGACATCGAGGTGGCGCGCGCGGCGGTGCTCGACAACGAGATCGGCATCCTGCGCCAGGGCGAGAGTCGGCTGCGCCTGGACCCGAGCCGCGTCGAAGGGAACCGGAGCACCGACGAGGTCTGCGATCAATGCAGCGAGGCCCCGCCCGAGATCGCCCCGCCGACTCCGCTCCCCCCACTGTAGGCAAACCAACCGCGACGCCAGCTTCGAGCACTACCAGCGCGTCTCTAGCCCGCCGCCGAGCTGGGCTGCGAAGGCGAGAGCCGGCGCCACTGCTCCGCGGCGAGGGCGCGGGCGCGGGCGGCGCGGTGCGGCTCGTCGGCCGACGACGCGAGATCCGCCGACCGCTCCAGTGCGCGGGCCACGTCCGGATCGGCGACCTGCTCGTCTCGCAAGAGCCGTTGCACGCGGCGGAACCGCGCCTCCCAAGCCCCCCAGTCGCCAAGCCCGGCGTGGGCGGTGAGCAGCGCGGTGTGGGGGAAGATGGCCCAGCGCGGGATGTCGCTGTTCTCGAAGTGACGGGCGGCGCTGGCGAGGCGGGGCTCAGCGTCAGCGTGCCGCCCCAGCGCGAGCTCGACGAGGCCCAGGTTCAGTCCAGCCGCCACGGCGCGGGCGGTGGCCCCGCAGCGATCGAAGATGGTGCCGGCCTTCTCGTAGCAGCGACCGGCGTCGGCTACGCGCCCGTCGAGCTGCGCGAGATCCCCGAGCGCTTGTAGCGTGCGACCCACGCCGCTCGGATCCCCCGCGTCCGTGAAGTCCGCGAGGGCCTGGCCGAGCAGCGCTCGGGCCGCCGGGCTGCGCAGGGCGCGCCCGTGGATGATCCCGAGCTGCAACCGAACCTCGCCGCGCCGCCTGCCGTCGCCGCTGTGCTCCAGGAGTCGCCAGGCGGCGCTGAGGTGCCGGACGGCGCTCTCGCTACGCCCCGCGTCGGCGTGGAGGCAGCCGGTCGCCAGCTCCACCCGAGCGGCGAGCTCCGGCGGCGCCCCCTCGAGGTGGCCGCGAGCCGTCGCCAGCTCGATCTCCATGCCCGACAGGTCTCCTCGGAAGCGCGCCAAAAGGGCGGCTTCGCAAGCGGCTTCGGCGCGCAGGCCCGAGTCCTTCGACGCCGAGGCGGACTCCACCGCCGCAGAAGACCAGCGAACCAGCGCGTCGAGGTCGACCCGCTCCCGTGCCACCCGGCATGCGAGCAGCGCCTCCCGCGCTCGCCGCGGATCGTCCATCGCGAGGAGCCCCGTCACGAGGGCGACCAGGCGCTCCGCCGCCTGCCCTCGGCTCGCCGCGGCGTGACGCGCGGCGCCCTCCGCGAGGGCGTCCACCGCCGCCGCCGTCACCCCACCCGCCACCAGGTGCAGGCCGATGCGCCCCCCCGGCGGGTCGTCGAGCCAGGCGAGGCCGACGGCGCACGCCCGATGGAGCGCGTCGGCGTCCCCGTCCAGGTTGGAGCGGGCGATGATCGCGTCGCGCAGGAGGTCGTGGGCGAAGGCCCACCGGCCGGGTCCGCGGGCATGGGCGAGGCCCTGGTCGAGCATCGCGTCTGCCAGCCGAGCCGCGAGCGCGGCGTCCTGAAGCGCCGCCCCGAGCTCGTCGGCGCCCACCTCGCGCCCCAAACAGGCGGCGACCCGAAGCGCGTGCCCCAGCGGCTCCGGATCGCTGGCGACGACCCGCTCGATCGACGCGCGCCAGACATCGTTCATGGCGTCTGGGAGTCGGGTCGCGCCGGGGTCGCGCAGCACGAGGCCTTCGGGGCCGGAGCAGAGGGCGTCCCTCGCGATCCAGTCGTCGAGGAGGTGGATCGCAAAGAGCGGGTTGCCCTCGGCGCGGACAGCGACGCTCCGGGCCAGGTCCGGCGCGAGGCCCAGTAGCCGTTCCACGAAGTCGAGGGTGTCGGCGGAGGAGAGCGGGGCGATCTCGATCTCCCGGGTCTTCTCCCGCGCCACGAGGTCGGTGACGCGCCGAGCCGCGGCCCGCCGAGCGTCGAGCAGGTCGGAGCGTACCGTGGCGACCATCAGGAGCGGCACCGAGGCGTCCTCGAGGACGTGCTGGGCGAAGGCGAGCGTGTCCGAGCTCCACTGAACGTCGTCGAGCCAAACCACCGCGGCGCCCTCCTCGGTGACGTGCGCGAGCAGGCGGAGTACCGCGGCGTGCCGGTCGGCGGTGGAGGCCATGCGCAGGCCCGAGTTGAAGCTCGGCCGCACCAGCTCGGCGGTGGTCTCGACGCAGTCGGCGTGCAGCTCCGGGAAGCGATGATGCAGGCGGTCCATCACCTCGAGGCGGGTGAGCCCCTCGGTGCCGGTGAAGCGCTCCACCATGTCGCGCAGGGCGGCGTCGGGGCCGCTGGATGGCTCGTGACGCGCCACCATCCAGCGCGCGGCGCCCAGCTCGTGGGCCCGCTCACAGAGCCAGCGGGCGAGGCGGCTCTTGCCCACGCCCGAGGGACCTGACAGCACCACGAGCTCGGGTCCGCCGCGCTCGGAGACCGACCGCAGGGATCGCCACAGCAGGTCACGCTCGTCGGCGCGGCCGACCATCGGAATGTGGCGCAGCCCATGGAGGCCGAGGCCGAGGCCCGCGAGGGGCGCGACGTGCCCCGACTCGGGCCGCACCCAGCGGGGCGGGATGGGGGCGGTGACGGCGCGAAGGTCGGGCCCCGCGTCGCCGCCGAAGACCAACGTGGACTCGCCGCTCGCGTCCTCGGTCTGCGCGTCGAAGTCCAGCTCGAGCAGGGCGTGCGCGGCGTCGGCGGCGCATTGGAAGCGGTCCCGCGGCGCCTTCGAGAGCAGCCGCCGTGCCCACGTCTCGTACTCCGGCGGCACGGAGACGACCGGCAGGAACTTCGGCAGCGGGTCGTTGCGCTGGGCCCGCAGCAGCTTCCGTACGCCACGGACGCGACCGAAGGGCGGGATCCCGCAGGCCAGCGACCACGCCAGGCAGCCCAGGGCGTAGAGATCCGTCCACGGGCCGTAGTCGCGCCACGCGCGCTCGACTTGCTCGGGGGCCATGTAGAGCGGCGTGCCCTGGAAGCGCTCGCGCGCCTCCTTCGAACTGCGGTCGAGGACCATCGCGATGCCGAAGTCGGTGAGCTTGACGGTGTCGAAGTCCGGCGAGACGAGGACATTCCCGGGCTTCAAATCGAGGTGCACCACGCCACGCGCGTGGGCATGCGAGCACGCGTCGAGCAGGTGCAGGAGCACGCTGCGGATGGTCGGCCACTTCAGCGATCCCGAGCGTCCCGACAGGCTCCCGCCGGGGACGTACTCCATCACCAGATACGGCCGGTCCTCCCCCTCCCACTCCACCATCCCGAAGTCGTAGACCCCGGCGATCGAAGGGTGGCTCAGCGACGCCACCGCCCGAGCCTCCGCGCGAAAGAGGTCGTGCTCGTCGCGCACTTGCACGCCTTCACCGTGCAGCACCTTCACCGCGACGGAGGCTCCCGAGGGCGCGTGCACGCCCCGCCACACCGTCCCGGTGGATCCCCGTCCCACCTGCTCGCACAGGTCGATCTGTCCGACGCGATTCGCCATCCCCTCCCGTAACGGCCTCCCCGGACGGATCCGCGAGCCGGGGGGCGCCCAGGCACCCCCGCCCAGCGCGATCCGGTAACATCGCGTAGCGGTGCGGTAACGAAGCCGTGCGGAAGCGTACAATGCCAGCCGGACCGCGCCTTGCATGAGCACACCGCCGCATGAAGGACCAGCCCGCGCACCCGTGTGCCAATTGCTTGCTGAGCGCCGGTGATGACCAGCGCCCCGGTCGGTGCCAGGAGGTCCACCACTTCAAGGCCAGGCGGGGCCAGATCCTCTACAGCGAGGGCTTCCCGGGCACGCCGGTCTTCTTCATCCGAAGCGGCACGGTCAAGCTTGAGCGCGTCGATGGGCACGCCGACCGGCACATCGTCGAGCTCCTCGGCCCCGGCGACATCTTCGGTCTGGGCAGCCTCTCCGAGCAGCCCTCCACCTCCACCGCGATGGCCCTCGACGACTGCCACCTCTGCACCAAGACCGCCATCGACATCCGGTCGCAGATGAGCGCCGACGCCCAGCTCTCGCTCCGCCTCGTGGGCTACCTCCACGGTCAGCTAGAGCGCGCCCGCAACCGCCAGACCTGGCTCAGCAGCTCCAGCGCCCAGACCCGACTCGCCGCCTACCTCGCCAACCGAATGGAGGCCCACTCCCCCCAGGGCGAGATCCCCCGCGATCTGAACCTCAGCGACCTCGGCGCCCTCCTGGGCCTCGCCCCCGAGACCGTCTGCCGGGCCCTCGCGGCGCTGCGCAAGAAGGGCGTCGTCCGCACCGACCCCAAGACCATCCACGTCCTGGACCGCCCCGCCCTCTATCACATCGCCCGAACCCTCGAGGCCGACCAGCCGCTCCGCTGAAGTCTGCCGATCGACTCAGGGGGCACGCCCGCTGGTGGTAGGCTTTGCGCATGCGCCGATTCAACGTGTCCGGGCCCTGCAACCCGAAGTACCATTACATGCTGCCTCCGGAGCCGCGGCTCCCGGGGGGACGGCGGCTCATCGACGAGATGGCGTACTTCGTGGTGCACGCGCCGCGGCAGACGGGGAAGACGACCACGCTCTGGGCCCTCGCGCGCCAACTCACCGCCGAGGGGCTCTATTGCGCCCTCTACTTCTCTTGCGAAGCCGGCGAACCGGCGGGGGACGACTACGTTGCAACGCAGCGGATCATCCTCGACGCGATCCGAACCCAGGCCAACCTCGACCTGCCCCCCGAGCTGCGCCCGCCCCCGTGGCCGGCGAGCCCCGAGGAGACGGCCCTCGGCGCCGGGCTCCGGGCGTGGGCGCAGGCCGGCGAGCGACCGCTCGTGCTGTTCGTCGACGAGGTTGACGCGTTGCGCGGCGAGAGCCTCCGCTCGGTGCTGCGCCAACTCCGCAACGGCTACGGACACCGACCCGAGGCCGCCCCCTGGTCCGTGATCCTCTGCGGTCTACGCGACGTGCGGGACTACAAGGCGGCGAGCGGCGGCGACCCTGGACGCCTCGGGACCTCCAGCCCGTTCAACATCAAGGACGACTCGCTGCGCATCTCGGACTTCACCGAGGCCCAGCTCCGCGCCCTCTACGCACAGCACACCGAGGAGACCGGGCAGGCGTTCACCGAGGAGGCCCTCGCGAGGGCCTGGCACCTCTCTCGGGGCCAGCCGTGGCTGACCAACGCGCTCGCGCGGGAGATCGTGCGCAACATGGGCGTTCCCACCAGCGAGCCCATCACCGCGGCGCACTTCGACGACGCCAAGGAGCGCCTGATCCTGAAGCGGCAGACCCACCTCGACTCGCTGGTCGCGAAGCTGCACGAGCCGCGCGTTCACCGGGTCATGGAGCCCATCCTCGCCGGCACCAGGCTCGAGCTCGACGCCGAGTACGACGACGCGGTCCGCTACGTCCGTGACCTCGGTCTCATCGCCCCGACCAAGCCGGTCCGCGTCGCCAACCCCATCTACCGGGAGGTCATCGCCCGGGTCCTCTCGGGGGCCGCGGAAGACATGGTCCCCTTCGAGGACAACCGAGCCTTTATCGGCCCCGACGGACGTCTGGACGTTGACCGACTCCTACACGAGTTCGCCGCCTTCTGGGTCGAGCACGGCGAGTGGCTGGCACGGGCCGACGCCTACCACGAGGCGGCCCCGCAGCTCGTTCTGATGGCGTACCTGCAGCGGGTCGTCAACGGCGGCGGCTACATCGAGCGCGAGTACGGGGTCGGGCGCGGTCGCCTCGACCTGCTGGTGCGTTGGCCCCACGAGGTCCGTGGGAAGCGCGTCTGGCAGCGGACAGCCCTCGAGCTGAAGGTGTGGCGAGACGGGGAGGCCGATCCGAAGGAGCGCGGCCTCTCCCAGCTCGACGGGTACCTCGCGCGCCTCGGCCTCGACACCGGCATCCTGGTCGTCTTCGACCGCCGCGCCGACCGGTCCCCCATCGCGGACCGCACCTGTCTCGGACAGACAACGAGCCCCGCCGGTCGCGAGGCCATCTTGCTCCGCGGCTAGGACGGTGCGGCAGACAAAGCGACCAAGTGATGCTCGCGCCGCGTCGCGACTCTGCCGCAGCGTCCTAGCCCACCGAGGTCGTGCTACGGTCACCCCATGCGCAGGTTCAACGTATCGGGACCCTGCGTTCCCGACACGCACTACATGCTGCCGCCCGAGCCGCGACTGCCCGAGGCGCGCCTGCTGATTGACGAGCAGGCGTACTTCGTGGTGCATGCGCCTCGGCAGACGGGGAAGACGACGACCCTGTGGGCGTTGGCGCGAAAGCTCACGGCCGAGGGGTGCTACGCGGCGCTGCACTTCTCCTGCGAGATGGGCGAGCCCGCAGGCGACGACTACGCCGCGGCCCAGGCCGCCGTGCTCGATACCATCCGACTCTCGGCCGAGCGCGACTTGCCGGAGCCGCTGCGCCCACCCGCATGGCCGGACGCCTCGAGCGCGACGCTGCTGCGGAGGGCGCTCGCCGAGTGGGCGCGCGTGTGCCCGCGTCCTCTGGTGCTCTTCTTCGACGAGATCGATGCCCTGCGGGGCGAGAGCCTGCGCTCGGTGCTGCGGCAGCTCCGCGAGGGCTACCACTCTCGGCCACATGCAGCCCCCTGGTCCGTCGCGCTCTGCGGCTTGCGCGACGTGCGGGACTACAAGGCGGCGAGCGGCGGCGACCCAGGACGCCTCGGGACCTCCAGCCCGTTCAACATCAAGGACGACTCGCTGCGCATCTCGGACTTCACCGAGGCCCAGCTCCGCGCCCTCTACGCACAGCACACCGAGGAGACCGGGCAGGCGTTCACCGAGGAGGCCCTCGCGAGGGCCTGGCACCTCTCTCGGGGCCAGCCGTGGCTGACCAACGCGCTCGCGCGGGAGATCGTGCGCAACATGGGCGTTCCCACCAGCGAGCCCATCACCGCGGCGCACTTCGACGACGCCAAGGAGCGCCTGATCCTGAAGCGGCAGACCCACCTCGACTCGCTGGTCGCGAAGCTGCACGAGCCGCGCGTTCACCGGGTCATGGAGCCCATCCTCGCCGGCACCAGGCTCGAGCTCGACGCCGAGTACGACGACGCGGTCCGCTACGTCCGTGACCTCGGTCTCATCGCCCCGACCAAGCCGGTCCGCGTCGCCAACCCCATCTACCGGGAGGTCATCGCCCGGGTCCTCTCGGGGGCCGCGGAAGACATGGTCCCCTTCGAGGACAACCGAGCCTTTATCGGCCCCGACGGACGTCTGGACGTTGACCGACTCCTACACGAGTTCGCCGCCTTCTGGGTCGAGCACGGCGAGTGGCTGGCACGGGCCGACGCCTACCACGAGGCGGCCCCGCAGCTCGTTCTGATGGCGTACCTGCAGCGGGTCGTCAACGGCGGCGGCTACATCGAGCGCGAGTACGGGGTCGGGCGCGGTCGCCTCGACCTGCTGGTGCGTTGGCCCCACGAGGTCCGTGGGAAGCGCGTCTGGCAGCGGACAGCCCTCGAGCTGAAGGTGTGGCGAGACGGGGAGGCCGATCCGAAGGAGCGCGGCCTCTCCCAGCTCGACGGGTACCTCGCGCGCCTCGGCCTCGACACCGGCATCCTGGTCGTCTTCGACCGCCGCGCCGACCGGTCCCCCATCGCGGACCGCACCTGTCTCGGGCAGACAACGAGCCCCGCCGGTCGCGAGGTCATCTTGCTCCGGGCCTGATCACCGCCCCAGGCCCATCTCGAACTCAGCTAGGACGCCGCGCTGACCTCCGCCCGCGTAGCACAGCAGCCACGCGCGGCCGGTCTCGCCGTCGCAGGCCCAGGCTGAGGGGAGGCCGCGGGGGCAGCGATAGAATGCGTCGTGGGTGGCGCGCAGTTCGCCGGTCTCGGGCGCCATCCCGATGATGCTGGCCTCGGGTGAGCCCCCGGGATCGTGGGCGTAGGCCAGGGCCCAGAGCGTGTCCCCGTCGTGGCAGAGGTCGCCGATGCCGGTGGGGACGGGCGCCTCGTAGGCTACACGCACCATGTCTGGCGTCGCCTTGCTGGACACGCGGACGCGCTGGAGATCACCCCAGCCGTAGCGCTGGGAGTCGTTGGCGCGGAACATCAGATCGCCATGGATGGCGAGGGGGAAGCCCCCGTAGGCCGCCACCGCCTCTTCGACGACCGTCCCGTCGGGATAGGTCAGCGTGCGCGACCATCCGCCTTGCGGGCCGATGGCCCAGTCCGCCGACGAGACCAACGGCGGCCCGCCGAAGGAGAGCGTCTGCGACGTGGTCCGATCGTTGGTGTCGTACGTGAAGTCGTGGTCGACGTTGAAGAGCTCGTAGCCACCGTCGCGCGGAACCCGCGTCACGGCGGTGGTCTGCACCGGGCGGCCGAGATCGTCGTAGCGCCACTCACCGAGCAGCGTCTCCCCCGAGGTCGGCGCTCCGACCCAACGCCGGGTGACCGTCTCGCCCACCCCAGGGACCAGCCCGTAGGTCGTCTGCACGACCTCGCCGCCCCCGTTGACGTGCGTGACAACCCGCCCGTGCTCGTCGTACGCCCAGGTCTCGCCCTCCGGTCGCGCGCCGGGCGTCACCCACCCCGTCTCCTCTCCCCACACGTTGTAGGTCGCCGTCGTCGTTTCGCCGCTGGGATCGGTGATGTCGGTGGCCCAGCCATCGGCGGTCGGCCGGTGCGAGTACCACGCGGTCTCGAAGACCGGACCGGCCCCCCTCTCCCGCGAGACGCTCGACACAATCCCCGCCAGGTCGCGGGCATACCGCGTGACGACGCCATCAGGGGCCGTCGCCTCGGTGACGCGGCCGAGCGCGTCGCGCTCGAAGAGAGTGCGCTGAACCTCGCCGCCGTGGCCGACGACCGCATGCTCGAGGAGGGCCCCAGCGCTGTCGGCGCTCCCGACGGCCGTCGTCGTCAGTCGCTCCTCCTCGCTCTCCCGAATCATGGCCCGCGTGGCGGTGCGGCTCTGAGGGTCCCAGGTGTGAAGCGTCTGGGTGCCGTCGGCCTCGAGGGTCCAGGCGATCCGCCCCGCGTGGTCGTAGGCGAACCAGCTCGCGCCGGCCCCCGTCTGCCAGCGCGAGAGCACACGCCCGTCCGGGGCACGGGCGAGCTGGGTCGTCACTTCGCCGTCCTCGGTGCGGATGCGCCGACAGCTCGGTCCGGCGTGAAGGCCTGTTGCCAGGCCACGCCCCGCGGGTCGGTGGCCGAGACCACGTGCTGGAAGCCATCGTGGGCGAAGGTGGCCACGCGCGGTTCGTCACTGCCCCGCGTGATGGCGGCGACCTGGCCATCCACCGTGTGGGCGTAGGTGGTGGCTCGCGCCGGTCCCCATTGACCCTTCGAGGCCGTCTCGATGACCGTGCGCCCGTGCCCGTCTTGGGTCCACGACGTCCACCGCGCCCCGGCCTCGACGAGCGCGACGACGTGCCCCTCTCCCGAGTAGCGAGACATCGTGAGCAAACGGGTCGCCTCGGGCGCCCGTTCGAGTCAGACCGGGGCGGAGTCGACCCACGCATCAGCGCAGGCCCCCGGCGTGCGCTCGAGGCACTCTGTCCCGGGACATCAGCGACTCGGGTGGCACGTCGTCCGCTGGTGTGGGCGATGGTCCTGCCAGCCGGCAGCGACGACAGCGGACGGCAGACTACCCCTCGATTGGCCGCCGGTCTCCACGCTCGAAGTCGCCCCCGCGCCGTCATCGCACCTGGCCAAGCACGCGCCCCCCGGCCTTCCCTTCAGCCGCCGGGCGAACGGGATCCGTGCGGAAAGAGCGAGCGACTCAGGCGGTTCAACGAGGGCCTTGACGGGCTACCAGACCTCGTCCGGCACCTCGACCGCATCGCCCGGTCACTCGTCGCGGTACCAGGATAGGAAATCGTCCCCTGAATGGCTCTCCGTCGCTGCGCAGACGATGAGCCCGGGGTGTCCACTAGCACCAATCAGAAGACCGTCCCGCGTATACCGAAAACAGATAATCGTCCGCGACGCGAGGTCATCTACGTACGCACGCCGCTCCCAGAGATACCCGTCGGAGTCTGGATACTCCGGGTCTCGAAGCCAGTACTCGACGCAAGCGTCATCGAGAATGCTCAAGTTGTCACAAGGAAACTCAAGCTCGAGGCGCCCGCTTCGACATCGCACGATAAACTGCCGGTGAGCGCCTCCCCCTGTAGCCAGACACCCGATCAGCAGTGCTGCTCGCGACGGCTGAACGGACACGACGCGCGCGCCCACGAACCCGTCGAGGGCCTCTGGCACAGGATGGCCCGCCTCGAATTCGCGCCCAGCCTGAAGTGCCCCCTTGATCGATCTTGTCCAGCCGCCCACCACGATCGAGTGGCGTCGCAGTGATAGGGCCTGGGCTTCAACCATTGCTGAGGTTTCCCTTCGGGGTTCTCGGATTCTCGGATGGCTCCATGCGAGGAGAGCTCGCGTACTACATGACTGCTACTGATACGTCGACTTGTGCGGCGGATACCTGAACCTCGGCCCAGGCCCCACGTCGATACTCCACTTATTGCCATTCTGGTCTCGAATGTACCATCTCCATCTAACCCCCTTCTCGCGCAGTCGAGGGTTCGTTGTCGGGTCTGTGTCCTCAATCTCCCACTCGATGGGTTGTCCGTCTTCATCGCGCTCGAACAGGTCGTCCAGGTCATCAACCCAGTCGCCGGGCACGAGGTCGTCTGACCTGTCGTCAGGCTCCGCCTTCACAACCGGGGGCGGCGTGTCCCCCTGGAGAATAGCAACTGGCGCCAACCAACACAGCCAGGGCGCCCGAAGGCACATTTCCCAGATCGTCTTCACCAGCCTTCCCGGACCAAATCGCGGAGGGGTCACTCGGGGTGGTGGCGGGGTCACCTTGGGCGGCGGCGGGGTGACCCGAGGTGGCGCGGGTGGAGGTGGGCGACGCGGTGGTGGAACGACGCCGGGGGGCAGCGGCGGGGCAGGGGTTTGAGCGTAGCGTACGTCCCTGCCCGGAGGACCTGGCCTTTTCTCCGCGTTCTTCGTGCTCTTCTTGTCCATCTTCGCCGTGCCCCTCGACCCTCGGCCCGAGGGGTCCCAGCGATTGATCGGGTCGAAGCCGGCGTAGCCGTAGAGGTCGAAGGCGTCCACGAAGCCGAGGGGGTCGTGGGAGACGAACTGGCCCAGACGTGTGGAGTACCAGCGGTTGCGCATATGGGTGAGGCCGGTGACGGCCGAGCGCCAGGCCGAGGCGAAACCGAAGGGGATGCCCTCTGGGCCTTCGCAGACGGTGTCGTGCGTGTCCTGCTCGTTGCACCCGAGCGCGCCGTCGTGCCGCTTCAGCGCCAGTCGTCCGTGGGCTTCGTACTCGGCGGTGGCGCTGACCGCGGCGGCGCCCTCCAGCGGCACCGCCGCGACGATGGAGCGTCGTTGGTCGGCCAGCGGGGCGTAGTCGCGTGCATCGAGGTGGTCGCGCCACTCGATGAGCTCGTCTGTGGCCGGGCCCCAGACCGCCGACCATTGCGGCGCCCAGCCGCCATCGTCGTCGAGGATGTAGGCGCCCAGCATCTGCGGGCCGTCGTGGGGCAGAGCTGTCACCACGCCTTCGGGGGTTACTGTGGCGACGAGCCGGCCGTCGGCGTCGTAGATGTAGCCCTCCAGGAGCTCGCCGTCCTCGCCGGTGGCCGCGACCAACCGGTCGAGGGGGTCGTAGACCAGGCCGAAGCCGGGATCGATCTGAACCACGCGTCCGCCCTGGTCGTGGGTCAGGTCGAGCACCTGGCCTGCGATTCGAACCGTGCTGAGACGGTGCCCCACTCCGCGTACGGCGTCGGTCCACGGGACCGCGCCGTCGCGCTCGACCGAGCGCAGGCTGCCGACGCCCGCTTCCCGGGTGAACGTAGCGCGCTCCGCGTCGAGGTCCTCCGCCGCGGCGACGACACTCGGCCCATCGGCGAGGTGTGACGCCAGGTCCGGTAGATCGGCCTCGGCGACCGTCTGGCTCCAGCGGCTGCTGAGCCGACGACGGAGGTCGTAGTCGAAGCCCTGCCACCTCGGTTGCGGCGCCGGATCGAGTGCACCGTCACCGTCGGCGTCGAACGGGTGGGCCCAGCGGGTGGTCACGCTGCGCAGGCGCCCGGTCACGTCGCGCCTCGCGTCGATATCGAGCAGCCCTCGGTCGCACCGGGCGGAGTCCCACTCGCCGCCGCAATACTCCGCCGCCCAGACGGGATCGACCGGCGTTCCGCTGGGGTCGGTGTCGACCAGCCCCCAGGACCACGTGAGTCGCTTCCCGAGCCCGTCGTGGGTGCTCCGTTCTCGCAGCGGATCGGCGTCGGCGCGCCAGTAGAGGTCGCTGCCCGTTCGGATTCGCCCCAGCCATTGGAGGTCGACGGTGCGCGCGCCGCCGTCGCGCCGGAGGGTGGAGACCCGACCCGCGACGTCGCGCTCGGCTTCGACGACCGTCCCGTCGGGATAGGTCAGCGTGCGCGACCATCCGCCTTCCGGGCCGATGGCCCAGTCCGCCGACGAGACCAACGGCGGCCCCCCGAAGGAGAGCGTCTGCGACGTGGTCCGATCGTTGGTGTCGTACGTGAAGTCGTGGTCGACGTTGAAGAGCTCGTAGCCACCGTCGCGCGGAACCCGCGTCACGGCGGTGGTCTGCACCGGGCGGCCGAGATCGTCGTAGCGCCACTCACCGAGCAGCGTCTCCCCCGAGGTCGGCGCTCCGACCCAACGCCGGGTGACCGTCTCGCCCACCCCAGGGACCAGCCCGTAGGTCGTCTGCACGACCTCGCCGCCCCCGTTGACGTGCGTGACAACCCGCCCGTGCTCGTCGTACGCCCAGGTCTCGCCCTCCGGTCGCGCGCCGGGCGTCACCCACCCCGTCTCCTCTCCCCACACGTTGTAGGTCGCCGTCGTCGTTTCGCCGCTGGGATCGGTGATGTCGGTGGCCCAGCCATCGGCGGTCGGCCGGTGCGAGTACCACGCGGTCTCGAAGACCGGACCGGCCCCCCTCTCCCGCGAGACGCTCGACACAATCCCCGCCAGGTCGCGGGCATACCGCGTGACGACGCCATCAGGGGCCGTCGCCTCGGTGACGCGGCCGAGCGCGTCGCGCTCGAAGAGAGTGCGCTGAACCTCGCCGCCGTGGCCGACGACCGCATGCTCGAGGAGGGCCCCAGCGCTGTCGGCGCTCCCGACGGCCGTCGTCGTCAGTCGCTCCTCCTCGCTCTCCCGAATCATGGCCCGCGTGGCGGTGCGGCTCTGAGGGTCCCAGGTGTGAAGCGTCTGGGTGCCGTCGGCCTCGAGGGTCCAGGCGATCCGCCCCGCGTGGTCGTAGGCGAACCAGCTCGCGCCGGCCCCCGTCTGCCAGCGCGAGAGCACACGCCCGTCCGGGGCACGGGCGAGCTGGGTCGTCACCTCGCCGTCCTCGGTTCGAATGCGCCGACCGTGCCCGTCGTAGGTGTAGCCAACCTCCCAGGAGCCTCCCCCCTGCGGGTCGCTGGCGTAGGAATCGTCGGCGCGCTTGCGGGCGGCGACCGCTCCGTCTGCCGTAAACGCCTGCTGCCAGCCCACGCCCCGCGCGTCGGTGACCGAAACCACCCGCTGGAAGCCATCGTGGGTGAAGGTCGTTACGCGCGGCTCGTCGATGCCCCGGGTGATGGTGGCGACCTCGCCCGCCGGCGTGTAGGCGTAGTTGATCGTTCGCGCCGGGCCCCACTGGCCCTTCGAGACCGACTCGGCGACCGTGCGTCCGTGGCCATCGTATGCCCACGACATCCAACGCCCCCCTGGCGCGACGCGCGTGACGAGATGCCCCTCCCCCGAGTAGCGAGACATTGTGAGCAGGCGGGTATCGTTCGACGCTCTATCGAGCTCGACCGGTGCCGCGTCGACCCACGCGTCAGCGCAGGCGCCGGGCGTCCTCTCAACGCATTCGGTGATCACTCGACCGTCGTCGTCGCGCTGCCAGTGCGTCGCCGAGACCGGGTCCCCCTGGTAGGTCTGGACCCGCGCCAGCTCCCATCCATCGAGGTCACGCGCGCTATGGGTCACGGTGCCCCGCGCATCAATGGTCTGGATGATGCGGCCGTCGCTGTCGGTGGTGTACACCGTCGCAGCGCCCTCGTCCCACCTGCGGCGCAGGTGACCCAGCTCCGTGTAGGCGTACGAGACGGTGTCTACACCGGGCGGGCCCATGAGGTGCTCGATCGTCTCGCCGGGCAGGCCCATCACCGTGAGGGTGTCGACCAGCGCGTCGCACCCCACGCCGCCCGTGACCCAACGAAACGGCGAGTCCCAACCTTCGCACGCGGGCCCCGGCGCCGCCTGCCAACCGGGATCGTCGCCCAGGCGGAGCCGCTCTACGCTGCCAAGTTGCCCGGTATTCTCCGGTGATGGGAGCTCGGACGGCTCGGCGTCGTCGTCCCACACGTGGTCCCAAGGGTAGTAGCTCGCGAGCGTAGCCGTTCCGTCAGGGTAGAGCAGCCCCGAGGGCAGGCCGTTGCGCGTCCAACGCAGCAAGTACGTCAGATCGGGGTCTGGAGACTCCGCCGCGGGCTCGACGATGGCCCGCACCGGCAGCCCAAGCGGGCGTCCATCGCGGATGCCGAGCCGACCATCGTCGTTGAGGTCGGCACCGCCGGGGTTCATCGGGAACTGCCACCGCCGGGCGGCCTCGTCGATGAGCCAGTCGTAGCCGATGCCCAACGCCTCAAGCCCCTCGAGGTGCGTGTCCACCACGTCCCTGGGGAACTCCTCGTAGTCGAACAAATACCTGACGCGCCCGCTGCGGACGTCTTCGTCGGCGGCCTCATGGTCTCGCCAGCCCCACTCGGCGAGTCGAAGCTGGTTGTGCAGCGGCTCGTAGGCGAAGCGCTGGTAGCGGCGCGCGACAGGGCTGGTCTCGTCCGGCCACGTGAGCGCGAAGACCGGCACGCCGTTCACACCCTCGTAGCCGGCGGGCATCTCGTCGATGCGCATGACGTTCGTGCGGCGCGACCAGTAGACTGGCTTCCAAATCTCCCAGCCCTTGTCCCCGCCCTCGACGTGGTCGTCGTAGGTGTACCGGGTGTACCCTGCGGACGGGCGCCAGGGCTCGTGACCAGCCGTTGCGCCACGCTCGACGAGCGTCATTCCGTCGGCGTTGTAGAGTCGCTCCTGATAGACCAACGCACCCGCCCCATCCGGGGCCACATCGACCAGCGCCTGGCCGCGGAAGTTGAGCCCGACGTAGCGGGACACGCCGTCGCGGTCCACGGTATGCACCCACTCGCAGATACGCGCCAGATCGCGCTCGACGCGGGCACGGCCGCCCCACACGCGCTCGATCCGGGCGAAGGGCACGCCCCCTTCGATGGGCACCAACGCGCTGGTGAGTTCATTGTGCGTCACGTCGGCTGCCTGGCGCTGCGCGAGGGTGGAGCACGACAGGCGAGACGTGAGGAGCCGTGGGTGGTCCGGGTCCTCACCGTCGGGCGCCTCTGGGACGTACCAGCGCTGCCAACGGGCGTACCCGGGCAGCAACTCTCTGAGCGCCTCAAGTCGGTCGGCCCGGCACGCGCCCCGCTCGAAAGAGCCGTCGTCGGCGCACGCCACGGCGTCCGTCTCCGGAGGCTCGTGGACGACCACGAAGCATGGATTGCCCTCGGAGTCCCAGCCATCGGGCAAGCAACCCTCAGCCGCATCGCGCTCGGCTTCGAGCGGGTATCGCGCGGCCACTTCGGCCCACGCGCCGGCTTCCGGCCAGCCCTCGAGCAGCGCCGGGCGGACGTACTGGAAGGTGAATCGCGGGTAGAGGGCCCGAGGTTGGAAGAGCGCGTCGTAGGCTCCGTCGTCAACTCCGTTGGTCCGGCCCCCGAACCACTGCGCGACAGCGTGGTCGAAGATGTCGTCGAAGGGGTCCGCGACGTAGGCCGTCTGCGACTCCACCACCGGCGACGCCGCCTCCGGGTTACGCACGACCCGTACGATGTTGTCGGCCACCCGCGAGATGTACTCGTGCTCCCTTTCCCGGGCCCGTCGACACGGGTTGCCCTTGGTCAGCTCGGCGCCCAGGATCGCTCCACAGTGATAGGACACGCCCGGTTCGTTCCGGCAGCCGAGGAACTGGCTGTAGTAGTCGAGGTAGCGGTCGTAGACGTCCCGCCGGTAGCCGGCGCCTTCCTCACCGTAGTGGGCCACCACGCCGATCGCGTCAGCCTCGGGGCCTGGCCACTGATAGTCGAAGGACATCGACCGCTCGGGGGCAGCCTCGACGCCGACGGGTAGGGGGCCGAGGTCTTCTCGGTCGATCCGCACGAGAAACCGCTCTCCGAGCTCGGCGGGGAAGTCATCTGGAGCACCGTACGTGTAGGTGACGGTGGTGCCACCGGGCCCGTTCACCCGATGGAGGAGGCCTTCGATCGGGTAGTACTCGAAGCTCAGCTCCCGGCCGAGGCTGTCGGTCGCCCGCCTGACCCGGTATCGGATCCCGCCGTACGGGTTCCCCGGGAAACGGCCGTGCGATAGCCAGGTGCGTAGCGCGATGCCCGCGTCACCCGAGTCGATGTCGGCGGCGAGCTCGGCGAGCGTGTCTGGGTTGTCTGCCCAGCCGGCAGCATCGGATTCCTCGATCTCCTCCTCGCCGAAGAGAGCCCGGAGCAACTTGCACGGGCGCCCAGACTGAAGCACGACGCCGTCGGGGGCGTCCGCGCAGTAGCGCTGGTACATCGCGTAGAGAGGCGTTGGCTCGAGCATGAACCGGACCCCATTGCCGAACCGGTCCTGCTGGTGGATGAGGTAGCCACTCCGGTTGAAGACTCGGACCGCGCCGTCGGCGCTGCGCATCAGCCAGGCGCTGAGCTCTCCGTCGAAGACCTCCGGGATCAGGGTCTCGGTCCCGCCGGCCTCGGGAAGGAAGAGCCGGGTTCCGGGGTCGAGGATGAACAACCGCCGGCTGCCATCGCCCATCTCGGCGAGGACGCAGGTTACGCGGTCACCCCACCCGTAGCAGTACGACGGCGCCCAACTCGGGCGATCGGCGGGGCGGATGACCCGAAGTCGGGACTCGAAGTTGTGGCGCCAGTTGCTCCCGAGAACGCCGCGAGCCTCGCTGTGGGAATAATACGTCCGGGTGAATTCGAACGCATATGCCGGCCCGGGAAAGGACAGATCGGTGTGACGTAGCTCCAGCGAGCCCTCCGCGAGGAGCACGGGGTCCGCCAGCTTCTCGATAATGGTCTTGTCATCGGGACCCGGCCGGGGCGATGGACGGCTGTCCTCCGGGAAGAGCACCTCGACCCACCGCGGAAGCTCGGGGGACGGGTCGAAGCGGGGAACCGGATCATCGGCCGGCGGCCCAGGCCAGGGTGGTTCACCTTCGCCTTCGCCTTCGCCTTCGCCTTCGCCTTCGCCTTCGCCTTCGCCT
>CAYOBQ010000046.1:0-50601 GCA_964402225.1 uncultured Nannocystaceae bacterium
AGGCGAAGGCGAAGGCGAAGGCGAAGGCGAAGGCGAAGGCGAAGGCGAGGGTGAGAGGCGCGTCGATGGGGGCGTGGTGATCATCCAAGGCGGTGGCGGTGGCGGCGGTGGTGCGGGTACCGCGCTGTGCGCGGCGACCCCCGGTTCGGGCGTTCCCGGCTGGGGCCTTTGGTTCCTGGTGGCCTTGCACCGGCGCCGTAGATGATCGTGAATGTGGCTGCTCGCGCCCCGTCTGTGGGGTCGACGGAGGTTCGAGACATGGTTCGCACGCTCTCTTTTTTGGGTTTGTTGCTCTGGGCGGGCTCGGCCCACGCGACGGTCGTTAAGTCCCTGAGCCTGAAGCAGATGACGAAGGCCGCCGACGTGATCGTCGTGGGCGAGGTCGTCGAGCGGGTGTCTTCCTGGAACGAGGAGAAGACCCGCATCTACACGGTGACACGGATCCGGATCGGCGAGACGCTGAAGGGCTCCGCCGGGGCAGCCGAGCTCCAGGTCCGGCAGATCGGCGGCACCCTCGACGGCCTCACGCAGCAGATCGTCGGCAACGCGAAGCTGAAGCAGGGTGAAGAGGTCCTGCTCTTCCTGGACCAGGACGAGTCCCTCCCCTTCCACTACGTGGTCGGCATGGCTCAGGGGAAGTTCACGATCGACCGTACGGGCGACGCCGCCCGAGTCGTGCGGAGCATGGAGGGCCTCGCGCTGGCCACCGTCGAGGCGAAGCGGATCAAGACGCTCGCCCCCGCAAAGTCCGCGCCGGTCGCACCCACCCTCGACGCCTTCAAGGCGAAGATCAGGGCCGCGCTTCAGCCCGCACGATGACCACCGCGCCGCAGGGTTCTCCGCCCGCGGCCACCGCGTCGACCTCGAGCGTCTGCTCACCGTCGCGGAGCGACACGCCCTCGAACGCCACGACCCCGGCCCCCGCGCTGCCGGCATAGCCGACACCGCCGACCCGCAAGCGCGCGGGCACGCCGTCGGCGAGGTTGGTGGACACGACCACCGTGAGTTGGAGCCCCGCCTGGGGTGCCGCGTCGTCGTCGAACGTGAGCACGTCCCCTTGCCGCGGTCGGCGAAAGGCGAGGGCGCAACGGCCGGGGGCGGGCTCCATGTCGGGGGGCGGCGCCGGATCGACGACCCGAGCGGTGCGTGGCTGCTCGGGCTCGACGTCGTCCTCGACGCGGGCGAAGTAGCGCAGCGTGGTGCCCGCCGGCTGGTCGGGGAGGCGCCCGACGTGGCGATCGCCGTCGACGCGGAGCTCGAGGGGCGTGAAGTCGCCGTCGTCGGTGGCCCACATCACCGCCGGCGTACCGCCGCGGGCGAGGACCGCCACCGGCCACGGACCCGGCGTCTCCGCCAACCCGTGGGGTCCCTCGAGATCGATGATCCGCGGGGCGGTCGCGTCATCGCAGGCGGCGCAGAGCGACAGGAGGGCGATGGAGAAACGGACGAGCCTCATCGCGTGCATCCTATGGTATGACGCGCCCTTCTCTCCACGAACCTGGAGGCGTTTGAGGTGAGCGCAGCTCTGGTGCGGGCCGTCGCCCGCGCGCTGGCGGACGGGCGGCGGGTGCTGCTCGCCGGTGACGATTTCGAGGCGCTGCAATTGCTGGCGAGCGCCGACGTGCGTGAGCTCGTGCTGGTGAGCGCGCTGGCGGATCCCGACGCGCCCGCTGGGACGACCGGCGGCGGCGCGCCGCTGCGGATGCGCAACGACTGGCGCGAGCGGCCCAGCTCGAAGGATCTGGTGGTCGATCTGACGGGGGAGGCCCCCGCCGACGAGGTCGCGCGGGTGCTCAAGAAGGCCGGAGTCTACGTCTCCGCGGAGCCGAACGCGGCGAGCGCGGCGCTGGCACACCAGGTGACGTTCGAGACGTCGGTGGCCGACGCCCTGGTGGGCGGCGAGGGCGTCGGGGTGGGGGTCGTGCTGGGGCGAGACGACGCCCCCGGGCCCTCGGTGGTGCTCGCCGGGAAGACGCCGCCGGAGATCCCCGCCGTGGTGTGCGCTCTGCCCGCCGGCGAGCTCGACCGACCATCGCCGGACGCAGGCGAGATCGAGCGGCTGACGCGGGAGGTCGCAGAGCACACGGACGCCGCGGCGCGGTCCGCCAAGGCGGCGCTCGAGGCGCAGGCGGCGACCACCACGCTGGAGGCCGACTACGCGGCGGTTCGCGACGAGCTGGCGGAGCGCCGCGTGAACGACCAGCGCGTGGAGCGGGTCCGCGAGCGCTTCGAGGCCGCGCGTGCCGAGATGGCGAGCGAGATCGAGGGCCTGCGGGCGCGCCTGTTGGCGGTGGACGAGCCGGCGACGGATCTCGAGGCGGTGACGGCGCGGGTCGCCGAGTTGCAGGCAGGCTACCGGCGGCTCGGCGCGGAGCTCCGCAACATGGTCAAGCGCCTCGGCTGGCCCTCGGTCCCCGCCCCGCCTGCGGATGCGGCGTCCCTCGAAGGCTGGCTCGACACGGTGCAGGCGGCGGCCGACGCGGGCGTTCGGGAGCAGAAGGCCACCAAGGCGCGGCTCGCCGACGCCGAGCGCGCGCAGCGGGCCACGGCGAAGCGCGTCCGCGAGCTCACGGCGGCGAAGGCCGCGCCGGCCACTCCACCGGCGGCCCCGGAGCCGACGGTGGCGTCCGACGCGGAGCTCGGGGGCCGCATCGAGAGCCTCGAGGCGGCCCTCCGCACCGAGAGAGCGCTGCGCGATGCCGAACGCGTGACCCACGAACGGCTCGAGGCGGCGGCGCGGGCGGCGCAGTCGGGACGAGACGCGCTCCTGGCGGACGCCGCCGCCGCACGTCAAGAGGCGGCGAAGGCGCGGCTCGCGGAGGCCGCCGCGGTCGACGAGAGTCGACGCCTCCGGGCCGAGATCGCGTTGCGCGAGGCGTACGCCGGCGAGGTCGAGGCGATGCTGAAGACGCACACGAGTATGCAGAAGCTGCTCACCGAGTCTCTGCTCGCGGCGAACTCCGCGCGGGACGAGTCCGACGCCCAACGTCGTCTCTCAGACGAGAACTTGCGTATCCTCAGGGAGGAGTTCGAGCGAGACCGCGTGGACTGATCGACGAATGAAGCTCTCCACCCGCTGCCGCTATGCCGCCCTCGCGCTCTTCGACATCGCCTTCCACTCGGACGGCGATCCGACGCAGGTGCGACAAATCGCCGAGCGGCAGGACATCCCGGCGCGCTTCCTGGAGCAGATCTTCCAAGATCTGAAGCGGGCCGAGCTCGTCAGCGGCAAGCGCGGGCGGCACGGCGGATACTTCCTGCTGCGGGACCCCGCCGAGATCTCGTTGGGCGACATCATGCGGGCGACGGACGGGCCGCTCGAGCTGAACTTCTGCCAAAACGAGACCGGCGAGCCCCTCCACGGCGCGTGCCCCAAAAACAGCCGCTGCATCCCGGCGGTCGTGTGGGGAGAGCTGTCGACCCGCGTCGCCGAGATCTTCGATGGGACCAGCCTCGCGGACCTGGTTCGCCGCGCCGAGGAGGCGGGGATCCCCCGGGGCAAGCCCGGATACATGTACTTCATCTGATGTACTCCCGAGAGGTCATCGCGGAGATCCGACGTCACGGGGAGACGGCGTGGCCGGAGGAGTGCTGCGGGCTGGTGGTCGAGCAGGGCGTGGTCGCCGGAAGGAACCTGCGAGGTGGCGACGCCTTCGAGATCGACGCCGCGACCCTGGTCGCCGCCCACGGACGCATTCGGGGCGTCTATCATAGTCATTGCGACGCGCCCGCCAAGTTGAGCGCGGCCGACCTCGAGGCTGCGCGCTTCTGGCCGGACGTCGACCATGTGGTGGTCCGCGTCGACGCGGGTGTCGCGGGGCGCGTTCGGTGCCACGATAGCGATGGGACGGTGCGATGGACGAACGACTAGCGAAGCTGCGCGCGCTGCTCGGCGGGCTCGAACGGGTGGTGATCGCCTACTCCGGCGGCGCCGACAGCGCGTTCCTCCTGAAGATCGCCCACGACGAGCTGGGCGAAGGCGCGGTGGCGTTGACGGCGGTGTCGCCGAGCTACCCGGCCAGCGAGCTTGAGAGCGCGCGCGCGACGGCGGCGGCGATCGGCGCGCGGATGGTGGAGGTCGAGACCCACGAGATGGCGCGGGAGGGCTACCGGCAAAACGCCGGCAACCGCTGCTACTTCTGCAAGACCGAGCTCTTCGAAGTCGCCGCTGCCCACGCCGCGCGCCTCGACCTGGGGGTCTTGTGCTACGGCGCCATCCCCGACGATCTCGGCGACCACCGCCCGGGCATGCTCGCCGCCGACGAGCACGCCGTGCGCGCCCCGTTGATCGAGGTGGGTCTGACGAAGGCAGAGATCCGCCGTCTCTCGCGGGCGCTCGGGCTCGTCACCTGGGACAAGCCCGCCACCGCCTGCCTCTCCAGCCGCTTCCCCTACGGGACCGAGATCACCGCCGCGCGTCTCGACCAGGTCGGCCGCTGCGAGGCGCGCCTGCACTTGCTGGGGCTACGCCAGGTGCGCGCCCGCTTCCACGGCGAGCTGGTGCGCGTGGAGCTCGAGGGGGACGAGCTGGCCCGCGTCTTTGCCGACGCCAACCTGCGGACACGCGTGGTCGAGGCCTGCAAGGCGACCGGCTTCCGGCTCGTGACGATCGACCTCGAGGGCTACCGCTCCGGGAGCGCCAACGAGGCGCTGGTGCGGATCGCCTGATCAAGCGGAGATAGGTCGCTCCAGCAAGTACGGCTCCTCGTCGCCCTTCGCGGGGCCGGTGAAGACCAGCGCGCCGGCGACCGCCGTGACCTGGCCTGCCGTGAAGTGGGCGCCGCTGAAGTCGGCGTCCGTGAGCCGCGCGCCGTGGAGCCGAGCGCCTCGCAGGTTGGCGTGTCGCAGGCGCGCGCCGCGCAGATCCGCGGCCGAGAGGTCGGCCCCGCGCAGTCGGGCGTCCTCGAAGCGGGCGCGCCGGGCGTCCATCCCCTCGAGGAAGGCGCCCGTGAGGTCCGCCCCGGTCGCGTCGGCCATCTTGAGGTCCGCGCGTACGAGGTGGGCACCGTCGAGGTTGGCACCGGTGAGGACCGCGCCACGCAGATCCGCGCCGAGCGCCTTGACCAGGCGGAGGTCCGCGCCCGCGAGATCGATCCCCCACAGGGTCGCACGATGCAGCGTCGCCTCCCGCCACCCCGAGCCCGCCGCGTCGGCTCCGCGCAGGTCTACGTGGTCGGCGGTGGCCATGAAGAGATCGGCGGAGCGGAGCGAGGCGCCGACGAGGCGGGCGCCGCGCAGGACGACCGCGCGGAGACAGGCGCCGTCGAGGAGAGCGCCACGGAGATCGGCGCTCGAGAGGTCGCTACCCCGGAGGTCGGCGCCGCGGAGATCGGTGGAGCGGAGCCCCGCGGCTCGAAGATCGAGGCACGAGAGGTCGCTGTCGCGGAGGTCAGCGCCATCGAGGCGGCCCCCGTCGCGCAGGATGCGCTGGACGGCGTCGCGTCCAATCCGCGGCTTCCCCGGCCGAGCAACCATCCAGACCTCCTGCTTCAGAGAGCATGTGGGAGACGGTGGAGCTTCCCGATTTTGCCAGGAAGGTGGGTCAAATCGACGCGCCTCGAGCGCTCAGAAGTCGTGGCGAAAGGTCAGGGTGGCGTGCCAGATGGGGCCACCGGTCGAGTAGTCACCGACGGAGTCCGTCGGATCGGCCTTCCGGGCCCGCCGCTCGGAGAGGATCGTGACCTGCGCCGTGAGGTCGAGGGTGATCGGCGTCCGGTGCATCGCCAGCGGGTCCGCGAAGCTGTAGCCGACGCCCGCTCCGAGCTGGTGGGCGTCGCTGTCGGCGTAGTTGGTCTCTCCGGTCTGCGCCGGCAACGGGGTGGGCCGCAGGCCGTAGCCTCCACGCAGTGCGACGGCCGCGGTGGGGCGCCACTCGGCGCCGAGGCGGGGCTCCACGGTGTCGACCGCGCCGAGATCGACGGGGGCGCTACGGGCGTCGATCTCGTCGAGCCCGATGTCCTCCCCGTCGAGGGTGACGCGAAAGCGCGCCGACGGGTCGGGTGAGCGGCTCCAGCGTGCCCAGACGAGATCCGCCGTCAGCATCAGCGCGGGGGTCGGGTCGTAGGCGACGGCCCAGGTGAACTGCTGCGGGGTGTAACCCGAGATGCCTTCGACCTCGGCGACGAGCTGACCCACGTCCCGAATCGTGACGTCGGTGACCAGCTCGTAGCCGAGCGCCAGCTCGTCGCGAAACGAGAAGCCGAGGCGCAGCTCGGGCCAGGGACGCACCAGCACGCCGGCCGTGAGCGCGAGATCCGCGTGGACGTCGACCTCGAGCTCCTTGCGAGCGAAGCGCTGGTTGAGCAAGTCGAGCTCGACGGTGGCGTCCCCCGTCAAGTTGCCCAGGACCTGCATCCCGGCGCCGACGGAGACCGTCTCGTGGAGTTCGAAGCCGCCAGCGATGGCTAGAATGAGCTTGTCGGTGAGGGCATCGTAGCGGTGGAAATGGGGTGTGGTGGGCGGCAGCGCGTCGACGCGGGTGACCTGAATCGTGGGCAGGTAGAGGCCGACGCCGAGGGCGAAGCGGTCGCGGATGAGCCCACCGAGGGGGAAGAGCAGCCCCAGGTTGACACCGACGTTGGTCGTCGGGAGCTGGTCTGATGGAGCCGCGGCCGTCGTCGCGTCGCGATCGATGGACAGGCGCGGCACGATGAGGTTCAGACCGGTGCCGACGTGGGGGACCTTCCGAACGGTGAGGGCCGCGGGGTTGTAGTAGACAGCGGTGTAGTCGTTGGCGGCGGCGGCGTGGGCGTTGGCCATCGCCGCCGCGCGGGCCCCGAAACCGTAGGTGTCGAAGACGCTCGCGTGGGCCGCGCTCACGAGGACCAGGCCGAGGACGAATCGCAAGCTCAGACTGCGTGGACGTCCATCGCCAGATCCACTGCGATGGCCGAGTGCGTGAGGGCGCCGACCGCGATGAGATCGACCCCGGCGTCGGCGAAGGCGCGGACCGTCTCGAGGGTGATACCGCCGCTGGCCTCGATGAGCGCGCGGCCCTTCGCCTGGCGGACGGCGGCGCGCGCCTCGACGGGTGAGAAGTTGTCGATGAGCACGACGTCGGCCCCGGCGGCCAGCGCGGCGTCGAGCTGGTCCGGCGTGTCGACCTCGACCTCTATGCGCAGCGAGTGCGGGGCCCTGGCGCGGGCACGCTCGACCGCTTGGGCGACGCCGCCAGCGGCGACGAGGTGGTTGTCCTTGATCAGCACGCCGCCGTCGAGGCCGTGGCGGTGGTTGACGGCCCCGCCGACGCGGGTGGCGTATTTGTCGAGCAGTCGGTGGCCCGGCATCGTCTTGCGGGTGTCGACGATGCGCGCCTCGGTGCCCGCGACCGCGTCGACGAAGCGCCGCGTGTGGGTGGCGACGCCGCTCATTCGCTGGAGCAGATTCAGGACCGTTCGCTCGACGATGAGCAGGTCCTGGAGGCGGCCATCGAGGACGGCGACCACCGTGTCGGGCTCGACCACCGCGCCGCAGGCGACCTGCCAGGTGACGGCGGGGGCGATGGGCCCGTAGCGCCAGAGCAGGCGGTCGACGGCGGGCGCGCCGCAGAAGACGAGGCGCTCGCGGGCCACGAGGGCCGCCCCCCCGACCTGCTCGCGCGCGACCACCGCCTCGGTCGTGACGTCGCCACAGCCGATGTCTTCGGCCAGGGCCAGGTCCAGCAGGGCGTCGAGGGCCGGCGTGGGGGTGAGCGTCGCCATGGTCGGGACGTACCACGGCGCGCCGAGCATTGGAATCGGCGGGGCGCAGACCCCGGTTGCAGGGGGGCGAGGCGCGCGCTAAGGGTACGCGCCAGCTTCGCCGGAGAACCTGATTGCCCCACCTCGTCGCGGCCCTCGTCCTCGCCTTCGCGCAGCTCGGTGGGAACGCCGCGCCCAGCAGCGCCCCCACGCCCCAGCTCCTGGAGGGCATGGCGAAGCGCGCCCTCGCGCGGGTCGAGAAGATGCGCCATCAGGCCCTCTCCAAGCCGCTGAAGATGGGCGTCAAGTCGCGCGCCGAGGTGACCCGCTTCATCCAAGAGCGCCTCGCGGAGGAGTACGGGCCGGCGAAGGTCGCCGCCGAGGGTCGCTTCTTGAAGCTGCAAGGGCTGCTACCAGCCGAGCTCGACTACGGCGCCTTCGTGACGAGCCTGCTCGCCGAGCAGGTCGCCGGATTCTACGACCACACGCGGCAGACGCTGCACATCGCGTCCTGGATCCCGGCCTTCATGCAGGAGCCGGTGATGGCCCACGAGATCTTCCACGCCATCCAGGACCAGGAGTGGGGCGGCGGTAAGCTGATCGACGCCAAGACCTACACCCACGACACGCTGCTCGCCCACGCGGCCCTACTCGAGGGGGACGCCACGGTTGTGATGCTGAACTACCCGCAGGCGGAGCACGACATCAACGCCGACATGAGCACCTCGGCGTTCGCGATCAACATGGTCGCGACCAGCCTGCCGTTGCAGATGTCGAGCCCCCAGTTCCCGATCATGGCGGCGGCCCCGGCGTACCTGAAGCAGTCGCTCATCTTCCCGTACCAGCAGGGGCTGCTCTTCGTGTCGGCGCTTCGTCAGGGGGGCCTGTCCTGGGCCGAGATCCGCAAGGTCTACGCCGATCCCCCCAGCACCACCGAGCAGATCCTGCACCCCGAGCGCTACTTTCGGCGGCGCGACCAGCCGAGCACGGTCGAGCTGCCGGCCTTCGGTCGCGACGGGTTCCGGCGCACCTGGGAGGGGACGACCGGCGAGTTCCACGCGCGCCAGCTCCTGCTGGCGACCCTGCCATTGAACGAGGCCGCCGAGGCTGCGGCGGGCTGGGATGGCGACTACACCGTGCTCGACGTCGGACCGGGGGTGGCGGTCGTCACGACGCTGTCGACCTGGGACTCAGAGGCCGACGCCGCCGAGTTCGAGGCCGCGTTGAAGTCCGCGCAGGCGAAGCGCGCGGCCCCCAAGCCGACCCTCGCCTTTGTGCGCAAGGGCATGCGCGCCGCCTTCGCCTATGCCGACGACGCAGACCTCGCGGGGGCCGCGGCGAAGTGGGCGTTGGAGGCCGGCAAGGTCACGCAGCGCTGATCGATGGCCCCCCGTGACCCCCCGGGTTCGAGGGGCCCACCCACCGACCGTTACGAGCATGCAGAACCATCGCGGAGCTCCGCCATGCGCACGCTCGCCATCTCCCTGTTTCTCGCCGGCGCCGCGAGCGCCGCCGACCTCCCCATCACGCGGGTCCAGATTCGCCGGGTCGACGTGTCCTCGACCAGCGCCGCCCAGGCCAAGGGCAAGGCCCTCTACCTCAAACGGAACCTCATCGACGGACACGACTGGTCCGCTTGGGGGAGTCGCGCGGAGGAGACGGCGGGCGCCTGGTTGCAGGTGCAGTTCGACCGCGTGCGCTATGTCTCACGGGTCGACTTCGTGCCCGGACATGCGCGTGACGCCCGGACCTTCCGAGGGTGTGCCAGGCCCGCGACCCTGGTCGTCTCGGCGGCGGGCGAGACCCGACGCTTCGAGCTGGCCGACGAGCGCTGGCGTCAGTCCCTCACCATCGAGCCGCCCCTCGCCGGCCACTCGCTGCGGATCACCGTGGAGACGGTCCATGGCGAGGCGAGGGCGGCCGGCGTCTGCCTCTCCGAGCTCCGCCTGCGCGCACCGGCGGATCCCACCGCGCGGATCCCCGGGCTGCCGAGCCGCCTCGAGCTGTCCATCTCGCTCCTCGCCGACGACAGCCGCGCCAGGCACGCGCGCCGAGAGCTGCTCGCGATCGGCGCCCCGGCGGTGCCAGCGTTGCAACGCGCCCTCGACCCCGCGAACCCGAACCTCGCGTCGCGCGCGGCGGAGCTTCTCGGTCGTATTGGCGACCGCGGCGCGATCCCCGCCCTGGCGCCGCTGGCAGAGCATCCTGACCAGCAGCTTCGCCACGCCGGGCTGTGGGCCCTGAGCGCGCTGGGCAGCGGCGCACACATCGACGCCGTGCGCGCGTGGTTCGACGAGACCGCGGGCAAGGAGCGGGACCACGCCTTCGAGGCCCTCGCTCGCTCCGGCGACGCGCGGGTGCTGGAGGTGGTCGTCGCCGAGCTAGTCGACGGCAGCGAGCGCAGGCGCGCGGCGGCCGCCGAGCACCTCGGTCGCTTCGGGGCCGACGCCGTGAGCGCGGTCGAGCCGCTGCTTCGCTCCAACGTGCGTCGCGAACGCGCGGCCGCCCTCTACGCGTTGGGCAGCGTCGAGCACCCGGACGCGGAGACGTTGCTTCGAGACGGCCTCGCAGACACAGACAACGACAGCCGCGCCGCCGCCGTTCGCGGCCTCGCGCGGCGCGGAGGGGCCGACGCACACGCCCGGATCGCCACGCTCTGGAGCAGCCGCTACAGCGACGTCCGGGGGGCGGTGGCGGAGGCCCTCGGCCGGTTCGGTGATCCCGAGGATAAGGAGACGCTGGAGCTGCTGGCGTCGGACGGCTCGATGAGCGTGCGCCGCGCCGCCGCCCGCAGCCTGGGGCGCATCGGCGCCTCGGCCCGCCCGACGCTGAGACGCCTGGCGCTCCTCGGACCGGAGGGCGCCACCGCCAGCGCCGCCGCCGAGGGCCTCCTCGAGTCCGTCCCCGCGCCCAGCACCGCCGTGACCCTGCTGCGCTCGCGCCACGAGGAGGTCCGCACCCTCGCCGCAGACGCCATCCGCGCCCACGGTCCGGCCGGGCGCCTCGCGCTCGTGAGGGCCGTGACCGGCGAGGTCGACCTCGTTCGGGGGCCAGCGGCCACCTTGCTGCGACAGATCGGCGCCGACGCCGCCCCGGATCTCCTGGTGGCGGCGCACCAGGCGGGGCCCGCGGCGCTCCCGGAGGTGCTCGGGCTGCTCGCCGGCTACGGGGACCCCGCCGGGGTGGGCTTCGCGGTGCCGCTGGTCCGCGAGGGCGCCGACATGACGGTGCGGGTCGCGGCGATTCGCGCGCTCCAACACTGCGCCGCCGCCGGCACGCAGGCCCGCGTCGGCGCCCAGCGCGAGCAGATCGAGGGCGTGTTGCTCGGGGCGCTCGACGATCCGAGCCCGGAGGTTCATCTGGCGGCGATCGAGGCCCTCGGGACGATGCAGGTCGGACAGGCGACCGAGGCGCTCGCGACGCGCCTGGGGTCAGAGGACCGCTCCATCCGGCGGGCGGCCGTGCGCGCGCTGGGCACGATCCGCCAGCGAGTGGCCCTAGGCCCGCTGGTCGACGCCTTCCAGCACACCAACGCCCGGGAAGACGACCCCGCCCTCCGCGAGGACCTCGTCGTGGCGATCGGGCGCATCGGCGGTCGCGCGAGCCTCAAGGTGCTCATCGGCGCCCTCGAAGACAGCGACGCCAGGGTGTCACAGGCCGCCGAGCGGGCGCTTCAGTAGCACCGCCCGTCGGCGAGTGTGCTATGACCGGCGCCTCGTCAGGTGCTGTTGCTCTACGCCGCCATCGCTGGTTTCTTCTCGGGCTCGCTGCCGACCGGCGTGCTGCTCGGTCGCTATGTCGGGCGTGATCCGCGTCGGGGCGGAAGCGGCAACATCGGCGCCTCCAACGTCACGCGCACGCTCGGACGCAAGTGGGGCCTGCTCACCCTGGTGGTCGACGTGGCCAAGGGCGCGCTCCCGGCCTGGCTCGCCTGGCGCTACGGGACGCTGGCCACCGGCGTCACGGCCGGCGGTCTCGCGGTGGTGGGGCACTGCTACTCGCCCTGGCTGCGCTTCTCCGGCGGCAAGGGGGTCGCCACCGCCTTCGGCTCACTGGTGGTCTTTGCGCCCTACGTGGTGCTCGTTTCGGCGGTCGTGTGGATCGCCCTGGTCGTCGTGACGCGCATCCCCACCATCGGCAGCGTCACCGCCGCCGTGCTCTTCGTGGGGCTCTCACGGATGGACGAGCTGCCCTTCGAGATCCAGTTCTACACCGTCCTCTTGCTGCTGCTCATCCTGGTGCGCCACGCGGACAACATCCGAACGCTCGCGCGGCGCTACGGCCGGAGAACGTAGAGGATCAGCCCTTGGAAGGTCGGGGGCCGCGCCCGCCGCCGCCGCCCCGTCGTCCACGCCGCCGTCGGGAGCGCCCCGCGCCGGGGCTCTGGTGCCCGTCACGACGTCGAGGCTCACGCTGCTTGCGCTCGTGCTTGGGCTCGATGTCACGGGGAATGTCCGACTCGTAGGCGTGCCCCTCGACCACCGGGATCTCGATCCCGATCAACCGCTGGATGTCGCGCAGATAGCGCCGCTCGTCGGCCTGGCAAAACGAGATGGCGGTGCCCGAGGCCCCCGCGCGGGCGGTCCGCCCGATGCGGTGCACGTAGCTCTCCGGCTCGTTGGGCAGGTCGAAGTTGATGACGTGCGTGATGCCGTCGACGTCGATGCCGCGCGCCGCGATGTCGGTGGCGACGAGGACCCGCGTCTGTCCGTCACGGAAGTTGCGCAGCGCCCGCTGACGCGCGTTTTGACCCTTGTTGCCGTGGATCGCGTCGGCGGTGGTGAACCGCGTGAGCTGCTTGGCCAGGCGGTTGGCGCCGTGCTTGGTGCGCGTGAAGACGAGGGCGCGCCCGATCTCGCCGTCGAGCTCGAGCAGCTCCTTGAGCAGGTGGCGCTTGTCGGGCTTCTCGACGTACATCACGCATTGGTCGACGTGGTCGGCGGTCGCCGAGACCGGGGCCACGGCGACGCCGAGCGGATCATCGAGGATCGTGTCGGCCAGATCCGCGATGGTCCGCGGCATCGTCGCCGAGAAGAGCAGCGTCTGACGCTTCGCGGGGAGCTCCTTGATCACGCGGCGCACGTCGTGGATGAAGCCCATGTCCAGCATGCGGTCGGCCTCGTCGAGGACGAAGATCTCGACCCCGCTCAGGTCGATCTCCCCCTGCCCCATCAGGTCGAGGAGTCGGCCCGGCGTCGCCACCAGCACGTCGACGCCGCGGCGCATCCGTTCGACCTGGGGCCGCTGGCCGACCCCGCCGTAGACCAGGGCGCACGAGAAGCGGAGATGCCGGCCATACGCGAGGAAGCTGTCGGCGATCTGGATCGCGAGCTCACGCGTGGGCGTGAGGATCAGCGAGCGCGCGCGTCCACGGCCGGGGAGCTGGCCCCGATCGAGGCGCTGCAACATCGGCAGAGCGAAGGCGGCGGTCTTCCCGGTCCCCGTCTGGGCGGTCCCGAGCAGGTCACGGCCCTCGAGCAGGTGCGGGATCGCGCCGGCCTGGATAGGCGTGGGCTGCGAATATCCCTCTTCATCGATCGCGCGCAGCAGCGCGTCGGAGAGGCCGAGGTCGTCGAATGAGGTCATGGTCGTTGCCCGAGCCGGGGGCTGAAAAGGGGCGCAAGCTACGCGCTTTTGCCGACGCGAGCAAGCGTCAGGCGACGGTCTTGCGCAGGACGAAGAAGAGGGCCTTGGGCAACGGGGTGTTGTTGCCCTGGTAGACGCAGTGCTCGACGGAGAGGCGTTCGAAGCGTGAGCCGAAGACGGCGTCGACCTCCTCGGGCCGAAGGCGTTGGGGCCCGAAGTCCCCGGGCTGGAGGTAGCTGAAGGTCTTGAGCAGCAGGAGACCGCCGGGGTCGAGGAGCCCGGAGAGCGTCTCCACGTAGGCGCCCCGTAGCGCGGGCTCGAAGACGTGGAAGCACCCGCGGTCGAAGACCACCTCGAAGGTCTCGCGGAGCTCGCTTCGGAGTACGTCGTCGACGCGGAAGTCGACGGCCACGCCCGCGCCCTGGGCCCGGACGATGGCCTTCGAAATCGCGGCGGGCGAGATGTCGGTCCCCACCACCTCGTAGCCCCGGCGGGCGAGCTCGATCGCCTGGGTCCCCGGCCCGGTGCCCAGGTCGAGCACGCGCCCTGGCCCGGGGAACCACCGCGCGAGGGCCCGCTCCACGTCGGGGTCGAGCTCCGCGTGGAACCAGGGCATCGTCGCGGGGTCGCACTCCACGTAGCGCTCGTCCCAGCTCTCGATGGTGCGCGGGGGCCTGCTCGATTCGTCGACCATGTCTGCTCCTTGTCGGTCGAGTGCGCCGACCCCTTCGAAGCGCCCGAAGGGCAGCGTGATCCTACTCCGGCACGATCGAGCTGCGTAGGCGGAACTCCCGTTCACCCTGGGGGCGAACGCGCAGCGCGTAGTCGCCGGCAGGTAGCCGGTGGCGGATGCGACCGTCGGCCACCCACGCCACGGGGACGTACACCTCCTCGGGCCAGGTGTAGATCTCGAGCGTCCGCGCCAGCGCCGCGCGACAGCTCCTGCCGCTGTACCCGCAGAGGTGGAAGCTCACCTCGCTGGGGGTCTCCAGCGAGAACAGGTAGCGGTGGAATTGCACGTGCCTGACCTCGCCGCGGAGCTCGGGCATGACCAGCGGCGAGGGGGGCAGGCGGCAGTCGATCGTGCAGTCCTGGTCCGGCACCCCTCCGTGGTCGCAGTGCTCCGGCAGTCCCTCCCGCCAGTCCACGTAGCCGTCGCCACAGCTCGGCGCGCCCAGACGGAACCGGTAGCGGTCCCTCGGTCCACGAGCGGAGATTCGGACCCGCCCCACGGGGAGGTCGAAGAAGAACCAGTCGTCGTGGCGCACCGCGAAGTTGTACTCGTAGCGGGCGTGTTCGACCCAGCGCCGGCCCTCGCAACGTTCGACCGTACTCCCCGCCCCCGCAGCGTGGCGCCACCGGCCGGACCGACGCGGCCAACCGGTAGCTCGCGTCCCGGTCGTACCGCACGAAGACGAGGTACTCGCCCGCCCCGAGCTCCACCTCCAACGGGCCCTCGACGCCCATCGCCAGCGGCTGACCGCCCGGATCGGCAAAGACTGAGAGCTCTCCATCCTCCCCGACGCGACAGCCGCCACACACGAGCTCGCACAGGTCCAGGCGAACCGTCGACAGCACATCGAGGGCGTGGCGCGGGCGACGACGACGTCGCCATCTCCCAGTCGCTTCGGGGCGCGCCGGCAGTCCGGCTCGCAGCCCCGCCCGCCATCGCACTGCTCCCCCTCGTCGAGCACGCCGTCGCCACAGTGTGGCGCGCCGACCCGGATCCCGCACTTCCGGCAGGACTCGGCTGGGTCCCGGGCGCCCAGCGACCGGGGAAAGGCGACGCGATAGGTCCCCGCGTCCAACGCCTCCCAAGCCCAACGCTGGTGCAGCGCGGCGCAACCCGCCTCGCCGGCTCGGTGCTCGATCCACTCGCCACCTTCGTAGCGGTCGATCGTGTAGGGCTCACAGTCGACCTCCGAGGCGTCGTCGACGAGCCCGACCGAGGTCTGCTCCTCGAGCGTCAGGCGGTGGGCCACCCGCGAGTCGACATAGCCGGCCCCCTCGAACGGCTCCCCGCCGACGCACTCGACCTCGGCTGCGGGAGGTGCCGGCGGCTCCAAGATCCGCTTGGCCGCGAAGCTGTTCTCGCTGCCTTCCGGGGCGTTGTTCACGAAGAGCAGGGTGAAGTGCCCCGGCCCGAGGCCCGGCTGATGGAAGCGCAGCCTTCGCCCGAGGCCTTCTCGAGCACCTGACATTGCCCCGTTTTGGTGGACGGTTTGTCTACGCTGCGACCCGCGCCCGGGCCGTCAGCATTCGTACTCCAGCGGACTGATGTAGTCGAGCGTCGAATGCGTCCGGTGCGGGTTGTAGAAGCACTCGATATAGTCGGCGATCGCGTCGCTCGTCACCGCGGCCGTCGGCCAGGTCCCTCGATACAGCAGCTCCTGCTCGAGCGTCCCGAAGAAGCTCTCGACGACGGCGTTGTCCCAGCAATCGCCCTTGCGGCTCATGCCGCAGGTGGCGCCCATGGTCTTGAGGGGCTTCCGATAGGCGTTGCTCGCGTACTGGCTCCCAGGGTCGGAATGATGAGCGAGCCCATCTGCTGGGCACCGGGTCTCGACTGCCATCGTGAGGGCGGATAGGACGAGCTCGGTACGCATGTGGTCGGCGAGGGCCCAGCCGACGACGCGCCTGCTGAAGAGGTCGATGACGACAGCAAGGTAGAGCCAGCCGATGTCGGCAGCCCAAACCCGGTTCGACGCCTCCGGGTTGAAGTCACGAGCGACCACGTCGGGGGCGAGAGGTCTCGATGCACACGAGGGCTCCCGCAGGTGCCACGACTCGCCGCGCGGTGAGCGCGAATCATCGTACCGAGTTGGCGATCGCGGCGGGCGCGCTCGGAGGGGCCGGCTTTGGGCCAGAAGAAGAACCCCGATGTCGAGACCTCAAGGCTTCGATGCTTGGCAGAACTGACCCATTTGCGCTCGCCAAAACTGACCCACCCAGAAACCGCGTCCCTGCCCGCCGTCGACGGGCTCCTATGGGGACCAGGCGAGGCCCGCCGCGAGCATCTCGCGACGGTAGTCGGGGCCGCTGGCGGGGAGGCTCCAAGTGCTCGCCTTCAGCACCACCGACCAGCGCTCGTCGAGGGGCCGCTCGAGGCGCAACGTGAGGCTCGGGCGGGCGTCGGAGTCGAAGGAGACGGCGCGGTTCTCGCGATCGGCGACGTTGACCCCATGATCGTGGTCGATCGAGAGCAAGTAGAGGCGCGCCGAGACCAGCAACTCGAAGGGGAGCGGCGCCGTCAGGTTGGCCTCCAGGGCTTGGAGCGCGTAGTTCCCCGCGTCGAAGTTCGACCGGTTCGTGCCGCGCGTGTATCCGATCCGCGCGAGCCATGTGCCGGCGTAGCGTAGGGAGAGGCGGCCATACCACGCCTCGTCCCGGCGTCGGCCAGCGTCGCCGACATCGGCGCACTCCGAGCGTCCAGCCTCGGGCTCCGTCAGCTCGCACGGCGGGCCCAGGAAGCCTCGCTGCCGCCCACTCCCGGTGACGCTGGCGCTGAAGGCCCCGACCCTCCGGGTCAGGGAGAGGTCACCGCCGTAGCCGTCGGAGTCGAGCTTGCTGTTGGGCTTGAAGATGTGGCGCTCAGCGACCGCCGCGACCGCGGCTACGAGACCGGCGAAGCGTGCCTGCACCTCTGGTCTGGCGACGAGCCGGGTCCGGTCGAGGGGCTGAGCGGGGTTTCGCGTCGTCCGGTCCTCCGCGCGCAGCCGCACGCCCGCCGTGAGCCAGCCGGCGGCGGCCCAGCTCACGCGACCGCTCAGCTTCTGCAGGATCGCGTCCTCCCCGGACCGCTCGGCGAAGCGTTTGGCCCCGAGCTGGTAGCTCGCGTCGAAGCGCACGCTCCGTCGCGGCCGGAAGGCGTCCGAGAGATCGAGGACGGCGAGCCAGACGCTGTCGCTGACGGGCGACGCGGAGAGCGTCTCGACCCGCGCCACGTTGGTGTCCAGCCCGACGCCGCTCTCGAGGCGGAGCTGGGCGGCGGACGCGACGGCGCAGGTGCACACCAACAGCTTCAGTGATCCAGGTCGCGTGCCTTCTCCTCCAGCGCCCTCTGTCGGGCGTCGAGCTCGTCAGCCGTGCGCACAAGAGACGCGCGGCGAGCCTTGATCTGCTGAATCTGGGCCGCGACGTCTCCCGACGAGAGACCACCGAGATCGCCCTCGAGCAGGCCCGGATCGAGGACGTCGTCCACGACGACCGCCGCGCCGGGGTCGACCTCGGGGGCGACGTCGGCGACGGAGCCGACGGCCACCGCCTCGGGGGCCTCCGGCGCGGGATCGGCGGGGGCGACCTCATCGGCGTTCAACCCGGCCCCATCCTCCGGCCCCTGCGGTCCCTGCGCGAAGTCGTCACCGTCCGAGTCGGCGCCCCCCGCCTGCGGGGGCGGAGCGGGGCTCTCTTCCGGCGCGTCACGGGCCACGCCCGGCTCGTCGGCGACGCCGTCGCTGGTGGCCACCTCAGCCTCGGAGTCGCCGTTCGCGCCACCGCGCTGTCCGCCGGGGGCCGCTTCGCGATTGTTGCCGACCCCCCGCCCGGTGGCGGTGCCGGGCTCGGCCCGAGCGACGCGCCGGCTGCGCTCGTCCTCACCGAAGAGCTGGGTGTCGCGCTCGAAGGCCGTCGCCGCCCGCACCAGTCGGCGCCGCGCGAGGAGCGCCGCCAACCGTGCGTCCAGGCGCCCGAGATCTCCGCGCACGCGCTCGGCGTGGTCCTGGGTCTCGTCAGCCAGCTCGCGCAGCGCGTCGGGATCCTCGGTGTCGGCAGTGTCGGGGAGCTGGACCCGTCCGCCGGACGCGCGCGGCGCCGAGGTGGTGAGCCTCGACCGCTCCGCCACCAATCGACCGAGGGCCTCGAACCGCGCCCTGCGCTGGGCCGGCGGGGCCGCGGCGAGGGCTTGTCGCTGGTCGGCGATGGCCGCGTCGAGCTGGGCCACGAGCGCTCGCCGGGCGTCCGCGGCCCGGTCGCGCGCATCGGCGACCCGACGATCCAGCACCTCGAGCTGCTCCGCCAACCCCTGCGCTTCCTTGAGCGTCGCGTCGAGGCGGCCGTCGGCGACGCCCCGCAGCAGAGGTCCGGCGTTGGCCGACTTGAGCGCCGCGATCTCGCCGGCGAGGTGTTCGTGGCGGCCCGCGAGCTCGGCGCGGCCCCGCTCGACGTCGGTCAGCTCCGCCCGCGCTCGTTGATGAGCGTCGCGGGCCCCGTCGACGACGGCCGGTGCGCCGAGGAGCTGAAGCGCGAGCAGAATGGGGTGTAGGGCGAGCATGTCTCGAACCCACTCTAGCAAGCGGCGGGCCACGACGCGTGGGCGAAGCCGACGGGCCGCGTGGCCCGCGCTCGTCAGTTTTCTGAGATGCGGGGTGGCGGCGCCACGGATATCCGCGGTAGTGAGCGGCCGTGCAAATCGTCCACACCAACGACTACCACGAGGCGTGTCGGCTGCGAGACGCCGGGTACGAGCCCATCGAGTGCGCCTTCGGCCAGTACGGCTCGGTGCTCGGAGAGTTCGCCCTCGACCACCACGGCACCGAGAGCCATCGCGAGGGCGTAGCCCTGCGCGCCTGTCGCGACCTCTTCGGCGCGCGGCGCGACGATCCGCGCTTCGTGGTGACGGGGACCCCCGACGCGGACGCCGTGCTGGCCATCGTGGCCCTCACCGCGTCAGTCCCCGCCGAGCGCATCCCGCCGTCGTTCTACACCTGCGTCGACCTGCACGACGTCGATCCGATCGGCCACGATCTGCTCGCCAGCGAGGACGGCGAGCGCCTCGCCTGGTTCAACCAGCGGCCGCACCTCACCCAGTCGGAGAAGGGATTCCGACAGGCGATCGACCATATGGTGCGGCTGCTCGAGCGCGGCGTCGACACCGCCACGCTGAAGAACGTGCGCTCGTCCGACAAGGCTCGCCGCCGCAAGGCCATGGAGGGCGTGCTCGCGCGCTACGCCGCCGACGGGACGTCGCTCCCGATCCCGGACTCCGTCGCCGAGCTGCCGGTGCTGCGAGGCGCCGCGGCCTGCAACGGCGCCGCCCGCGTGCTGGTCGTGAAGAGCACGGTGTGGGGTTTCGACCAGTGGTACCGCCTGGCGCCGGTGGTCGTGAGCTACGCCTCGCGGATGGCCAAGGTGACGGTCGGCTGCCCCGATGTCGACACCGCCGAGCGGCTCTTCGGCTCCGGCGGGCTGATGCGGGTGTGGGAGTCGAGGGGACGCGGCTGGGGCGGGCGCGAGACCATCGGTGGATCCCCGCGCGGCCAGCGCCTCGCCGTCAGCGACGCCCACGCGACCGCCGAGGTCGTTCGGGGCCTCCTCCTGACGTAGCTACTCGTCCTCCGGGAGGGGGACCTCCTCGAAGGTCCCGGAGAGCGTGATGTCGTCCCCGCCCTCGAGGTCGGTGAACACGACCTCGAAGCTGCCGGCGTAGTCGTAGTCGATGAAGTTGTCGTTCCCCGTCCCCAGGTCGAGCCGGTCGAGGATGATCGTGCCGCTGGCGCTCGCGAGCACGGGCGTCGCGTCGCCGGAGAAGAGCTGGTCGGGTTCGTCGAGTCGGGTCACGCGCGCCACGGTGAGTTGCCCGTTGAGTCCGAGGACGACGTTCCTGGAGGGATCATCGAGGGCATCGACGGCGATCGCTCCGACGGCGGGTTGGGGCATGTAGAGCTCGACCACGTAGACCACGTCACAGCGATCCCCCGCGGCGCTGATCCCCATCGCGATGCCCAGGGTGTCGCGCCCGGAGCTGGTGAAGACCCAGCCATCGAGCCCGTCGTAGGGCGTGCCCGGGGCGCTCAGCGTTACCGTCGAGGTCTGGGCGGGCTCCGGCGGTCGATAGCATGGGCCACCCTCCCCGCCCCCATCAATCCCCGCACCGGCCGCGTCCGGTTGCTCGCCCGTGGCGCCACCGCCTCCGTCCGAGTCGCTCCCGGATCCGCCGTCGTCGTCACAGCCGAACAGCGCCAGCAGCGCCACCAGGACCCATCGTTTGCTCACCTCTGCTCTCCCCCCGGTCAGTCGTCAGCGCTCCTTCTTCACCACCAACAGGTGGTTGAAGCCGCGCAAATAGAAGTTGCCGTCCACGGCGGCGCGACGGTGATTGCCCTGCTTCAGGGTCCGGTTCCGCCGCGTCACGCAGACGTGGTCGATGAGCCGGAACCGCTGCGCCAGCAAGGCCATGCACCGCATCCCGATGGGGACGAAGCCGCGCTTCTTCGCGTAGTAGTCGCAGATGTAGACCGCGAGGTAGCGCCGGTCCCGCAGGACGCGCCAGCCCTCGGCGAAGGCGTCGTCGAGGGCCTCGAAGTACGCCTCGTCGGTGGCGTTGATCCGCCCGATGCAGCGGGGATCGTCGCTGTAGCGGAGGTTGTCCGAGTAGGGCGGATCCATGAAGACGAAGTCGGCCGTCTCGTCGTCGAGCGGGAGATCCCGCGCGTCGGCCTGCTCGATGTCCTCGCGGTAGGGCGCGAGATCGAAGCCGCGGCCGTTGCGGCGGGTGTCCGCGGCGACGTCGAGCGTGGTGCCGGAGCCGCAGAAGGGATCGACGACCACGTCCCCCTCCCGCGTGTAGCGTTGCAGCAGGTTCCACACCACGTAGGACGGGGTGGCGCCGGCGTAGCCCGCGTCGCCCTGCCGACCGGTGCCGTAATGCTGGGACGGGTAGTCCCAGAGCGTGGTCGGCTGCACTTCGAGGGGGGGCTTGTGGGGTGGCATCGGGACGGAGCCTACACGATCGGCGGGCCGCTCAGCACCTCGAGCAGGTCCTCCGGCGCCTTCACGACGCGGATGAGCGGGTGATGCTCCGGGCGTACGAAGCCGGTGGCCGCGGCGTGGTCGAGCAGCGCCGTCAAGTGGTTGTAGTAGCCCCGGAAGTTCAGCAAGGCGATGGGCTTCGCGTGGTAGCCGAGCACCGCCAGGGTGGTCACCTCGAACAGCTCCTCCCAGGTCCCGAGCCCCCCCGGGAGGGCTACATAGGCGTCGGCCAGGTTGGCCATCATCGCCTTGCGCGCGTGCATCGAGTCGACGACGAAGAGATCCGTGACGTCTGTGTGCCCGACCTCGAGGGCCTGGAGCTTGTCGGGGATCACGCCGTAGACCTCGCCCCCCGCCTCGAGGGCGGCGTCGGCCACGTCGCCCATCAAGCCCCGGCGGCCGCCACCGTAGACGACGCCCACCCCCCGTTCGCCGAACAAACGCCCGACGCGCCGGGCGCAGTCGCGGTAGATTGGGTCGATGTTATCGCTGGAGCCGCAGTACACGGCGACACGTTTGAGTTTAGGCATCGCGAGAAGATAGCCGAAAAGGACGCCATCTGAGAGTCGAGATCCGCGAGCGCATCGGCGACATCGCTCCGGAAGCCTGGGACGCCCTCGTCGGAGACGGCTGCCCATTCTTCGAGCACGCCTTCCTGCACGGGCTCGAGCGCACCGGCTGCGTCGGGTCGGGCACCGGCTGGTTGCCTCGCTACGTGCTGGCCTGGCGAGGCCGGACGCTGCTGGGCGCGCTGCCGATGTTTCGCAAGGACGACAGCTACGGCGAGTTCGTCTTCGACTGGAGTTGGGCCGAGGCGGCGCAGCGAAACGGCCTCCCCTACTACCCGAAGCTGGTGGTCGCGGCCCCCTTCTCCCCCGTTGGCGGCCCCCGTTTCCTGCTCGCGCCGGGGGAGGGAGAGGCCGTCTGCGATGCGCTCCTCGCCGCCGCACGGGAGGCCGCCGTCGCAGAGCCCGCGACGGGACTGCACTTCCTCTACGTCACGGAGGACGAGGCCGCCTTCCTCGAGGCGCGCGGCCTCGCGATCCGCCACACTCACCAATTCCATTGGCAAAACGAGGGCTTCGAGACCTTCGACGACTTCCTCGGGCGCTTCCGCAGCAAACGCCGCAATCAGATACGGCGCGAGCGCCGCTGCGTGCGCGAGGCGGGGGTCGAGACGACCGTGCGGGTAGGCGACGCGATCGGACCCGAGCACATGGAGCAGGCCTGGCGCTTCTATCTGAGCACGGTGGAGAAGTTCTACTGGGGGCGGCGATACCTCAACCGAGCGTTCTTCGAGCACCTCGGCCACACCTTTCGCCACCGGTTGATGCTGGTCAGCGCCGAGCGCGACGGTGAGGTGCTCGCGGGGGCGGTCAACGTGCTGAAGGGCGCCCACCTCTACGGCCGCTACTGGGGCTGCGACGCCGAGGTGAGGAACCTCCACTTCGAGGTCTGCAGCTACGCGGGCATCGAGGCCTGCATCGAGCGCGGCGTGGGGGTCTTCGAGGCGGGCGCAGGCGGTGGGGGACACAAGTTCGGGCGGGGCTTTCTCCCCGTCGTGACGCGCTCCGCCCACGAACTCTACCTGCCGGGCCTCGACGACGCCGTGCGGCGCTTCCTGGCCCACGAGCGCGAGGCCCTCGCCGCCGAGCTCGACTCCGTGCAGGGCCGGATGCTCAAGCCTCGGTAGGTTCCTCCCAGCTCGCCGCCTCGGCGGCGATGCCCTCGAGCAGCGCCGCGTTGCGCCCGAAGTGCACCTCGGAGAGCGACTCGATCGACGCCACCGCGTGGCGCATGGGCCCCGTGGGGTGCCGCGGGAGCGCCGCGCGGGCGCGGTCGAGGGCGAGCCGCATCTGGGCGACGTTGTTGAAGCGCGCCTCGCGGTCCGGATCGGTGGCGCGCACCAGCAGATTCGCCAGCGGCACCGGGATCGCTTCGCCGCCCGCGGTCTCCTTCAAGCGCGGGCGCGCCGCCCGGAAGTGTTGGGCGCAGACCTCGAGGGGCGCCCCGGGCTGGATGAAGTGCTCGCCGCTGAACATGAACAGGCCGAGCAGGCCCGCGGCGTAGAGATCGGTCCGCGCGTCGACCTCCCGGTTCACCCACTGCTCGGGGGCGGTGAAGAGCGGGTGGCCATAGAGCAGCTCGCCGACCGCGGGGGCCGCGCGGTCCGAGAGCATCTGCGCGAGCCCTACATCGAGCAGCTTGAGGTCGTAGCCCTTGCGCCCCAGCCGCCGGATGAGCCGCACGGAGCGGGGTCGCACGTCCCGATGGACGATGCCCGCACGGTGACACGCGTGGAGCGCGTCGAGCAGGTGCTCCATCGCGCGGATCCCCTCGACGAGCCCCAGCGGCCCCTCGCGCAGCCGGTCGAGGAGGCTCACTCCGCCGGCGAGCTCGACCACCAGGGCCGGCGCCCCTCCCTCCAACCGGAGGGTGCCGTACAGGCGCGCGACGCGCGGCGTGTCGATGCGACCCACCACCTCGGCGACCCGCTCGAAGCGCGGCCCCGGCCGCGGGCAGCGCAGGACCTTCACCGCTACCGGGCGCCCGTGCCGCGGATCCGCCGTCGCGTAGAGCACGCCGTCGGTCGCGTCCTGCAGGACCGAGTCGAGGGCGTATCCGCCGACCGTCTTACCGACGAGCGCCTGGGCATCGAAGCTCACATTGGAAATATACCCCATGAGCCGGCGGTCAGAGCAGGTCCTTGACGGTCTCCCGCTCGCCCGTCAGCTCGTCGACGGAGCGCTGGACTCGACCGCGCGCCGTGTCGTCGAGCTCGACGCCCTCCACGACGTGGTACTCGCCGTCGGCGTCGACCCGACAGGGCACCGAGCAGATGATGCCCTCGGGGATCCCGTAGTGCTTGCCGTCGCTGGGGATCGCCATGCTCACCCACTCGTCGGCGGGGGTCGGGCGCGACCAGTCGCGCATGTGGTGGATCGCCGCCCAGGCCGCCGAGGCCGCCGAGGACTTCCCGCGCGCCTCGATGATCGCCTTGCCGCGCTGCTGGACGGTGGAGATGAACGCCCCGTTGAGCCAGTCATCGTCGCCGACCGCCGCCGCCACCGACTGGTCGCCGATGACCGCGTTGGTGAAGTCCGGGTACATCGTGGGGGAGTGGTTGCCCCAGATGGCGAGGCGCTTGACGTCCTTGACGGCGGCCCCCGCCTTGTTCGCGAGCTGGGCCTTCGCGCGGTTCTGGTCGAGGCGGGTCATCGCGGTGTAGTTCCGCGGGTTGGTGCGCTTCGCCTGGGCCCGCGCGATCAGGCAGTTCGTGTTGCAGGGGTTGCCAACCACGACCACCTTCACGTTCTCCCGAGCGTTGGCGTCGATGGCCTTCCCCTGCCCCACGAAGATGGGACCGTTGGTCCGGATGAGATCGGCGCGCTCCATCCCCTTCCCGCGGGGCTTCGAGCCCACCAGCATCGCCACATCCGCGTCCCCGAAGGCGACGTCCGCGTCGCTGGTCGTGACGATGTCTGCGACCAGCGGGAACGCGCCGTCCTGGAGCTCCATCTGCACGCCCTGGAGGGCGCCGAGGGCGACGGGCAACTCGAGCAACTGCAAGATGATGGGCTGGTCCTTCCCGAAGACCTCGCCGGACGCGAGGGGGAAGAGCAGGCTGTAGCCGATCTGACCGGCGGCGCCGGTGACCGCGACGCGGATGGGCTGGGACATGGGGCACCTCCTTGGCTTCGTGCGCGCGGAGTCTACTCCTCTGGACTCACATTCGCACGCATCCAGCTCACCTCGAGCGCCATGTGCAACAACCTGCCCTTCGCAAGCGTGGGAGCGGCGCACTAGCGTGGACGACGCCCAAGGAGGTCGCCATGCGCTGGATCGCTCTCGCCGCCGTCTTCTGCTTCTCGCTGCCCGCTCTCGCTCAAACCAACGCGGCCGAGCCGGAGGCCGAGGTGCCCATCGAACGCCACGACATGGGCGCGATCGACATCTACGGTGTGAACACCAAGCCGGCGGGGATGGTGTTTCAGGGCAAGCGCCGCCCGGTCTTCTTGCCGCTCCTCCAGCTCAAGCGCAACTTCCTCCCGCGCACGCTCTCCACGGCACACGCGACCGCCCTGCGCTGACGGCGCACGGCGTCGTCGTGAAGCGCCTCGCCTTCAACCGGGCCGCCGACCACACCGACCGTGACGCCGCCCGACCACTGCTCCGGCACGACGCCGCCCTATGCTAGGCTGGGACCATGTACGGACGCGGCTACGATCCGAACCATCCGCTCAACGAGTTTCGCGCGGAGAAGGACCGGCAGGTCGCGGCGAACAAGGCGGCCAAGGCCCGCGGTGAGCCGCTGCCCTATCCGAATATGTGGGACGCCCTCGATCCTACGAAGGTGCCGGAGGGCGCCACGCCGGAGGAGATCACGGCTCGCTACCGAGCCTTCCAGAAGATCTGCCGCCCACCAGAATGCAAGCGACATACAATCTAGGCGACTTCGCCGGCTTCCTGCATGCCCTCGACGCGGCGGGCTTCCAACACGCCGTCATCGGTGGCTGTGCGGTCGGCGCATACGCCCACCTTCAAGGCGACGCTGTTCTCTCGAAGGACCTGGACCTCTTCGTCTCCGTCCACGACATCAACGCCGTGCTGAGCTGGGTGCGGCAGGTCGGCGCACGGGTCCTGAAGCGCCCCACACCGCGGGCGCTCTCCGTCGCCCTCGTCGAGTGGGAGGGCAAGCACATCGACCTACTGACCGAGGCACCAGCGATGCCACGGCCCGAATTGGTCGCCGACTCGGCTCGAGAGTTCACCCTCTCCGAGCACGCGTTGACGGTGCCCATCGCCGACCCGTTCCACTTGCTCGCCAACAAGCTCTCCGTGGCCCGCCCGCGCGACCTCGAACACGCCGCGCTCCTCCGCGCCTTCATCGACGAGGAGGTCGTCGAGACCTTCCGCGTGGAGCGCCGCCCGCGCCATCGCATCCGCCCCGGTCAGCGCCTCATGGACGTCCTTGAGACCCGGCTGCTTCCCGCGGAGCTCGGGCCCCGACTGGCGCCGATGGCAGACGATCCCGCGAGTCGCCGCTTCCTGGTCAACCACCTCGCCGACGCCGCGATGGCCCGCGCCATCATCGAGGCCGCTCCGGCCGCCCAGGGAGAGGTGCTCCAGCACATCTTCGCGTCCCGGGAGGATCAGACCGGCCGGTAGCCCGCCTTCGCCACCGCGGCTCGGAGATCGGCCTCACGGATGCTGCCCGCGACCCGAACCGAGCCCGGGTCGAGCCCCACCTCGACGGCGTCCACACCCGGCTCCGCCTCGAGGGCCGTCTGGACTCGGCGCGCGCAGCCCTTGCACGTCATGCCCTCGACGGCGACCTCCAGGGTCGTCGGTCCGCCCCCGTCGCGGCGCAACAGGCCCCGGACATCCTCCGCCGCGAACCAGCCGAACAGCGCGAGGAGCGCCCAGGCCGAGGCGACGTTCCACCACGCGGCGTGGGCGTGGGTCTGCACGGCGGCGCTGGTCGTGGTGCCGAGCAGCCCCTCGAAGAGGAGACCGAAGGCGACGCTGCCGATGATGATGACGCCGAGGTAGACCGCCAGGGTGCGTCCGCTGAAGCCCCGGTAGACGGCGCCGATGGTGGCGATGTTGGTGGCGGGCCCGGCCATCAAGAAGACCAACGCCGCGCCGGTCGGCATGCCCGCCGTGACGAGCGCCGCGGCGATGGGCACCGACGCGGTAGCGCACACATAGAGCGGCAACGACACGAGCAGCATCGCGAACATCGCGCCGACCCCGCCGGCGACGGCGAAGGAGGTGAAGGTGTCGGGGGGCAGGTAGACGGTGATCACCGCCGACAGCACGACGCCGAAGACCAGCCACCGCCAGATCGTGCGCAGCATCTCGAGGCCGTGGGCGAACATCGCCTTCGCGCCCGGGCGCCCCTGGTCGTCGGCGGCGTGCGGTGCCCCGCCGGGATCACCGCCGAGGGCGTCGGTCGACCAGCCCGCGACCAGCCCGGTGATCGCGGCGGCGGCGACCTTGAACAGCGCAAAGGGCCACCCCAGAAAGGCGCTCGCCACGAGGATCGAGTCGACGCCCGTCTGTGGCGTGCTCACCAGGAAGCCCACCGCGGCGCCGTCGCTCGCGCCGTCCTTCTTGAGCCCGAGCCCGGTGGGGATCACGCCGCAGGAGCACAGGGGCAAGGGCACGCCGACGAGGACCGCCTTGACCACCCCCGCGCGGCCGGAGAGCTGCCGGTGTACGAAGCCGCGGGGGAGCAGGCCGTGGAGGAGCCCAGCCACCCCCGCGCCGAGCAGCAACCACGGCGCGAGCTGTAGGAGCACATCCCAGAGCGCGGCGATCATCGGGCACCCATCCCGCCGTAGCGGCCGAAGATGTCGACCAACTCCTCCACCGTGCGCTCACGCGCGTCGGACCGGCCGCTCTCGAAGGCGGCGCGGACGCAATGGCCGAGGTGGGAGGCGAGCAGCCCTTGTCCGGCCTTGCCGAGGGCCCCGCGGATGGCGGCGATCTGGAGCAGGACGTCAACGCAGTAGGTGTCCTCCTCGACCATCCGCCGGACCGCCGCGAGCTGCCCCTCGGCGCGGCTCAAGCGCGCCAACATCTTCTTCTTCTCTTCGGCCTGGAGCACGTCGACACCCTATACCTGGGGGGGGTACCCTAAGCCCCCCAGGGGTATTCGTCAACGCGTAAGTCGATGGGGGCCCGGGATCTCGGCCCGGCGGGCCTGCCGGGCGACGCGAAGGAAGCGGGCCGTCAGGGTCACACCGCTGGCCGTGAGGCCCGCCGTCAGGCCGAACCAGAGGCCGCGTGGCCCGAGGTCGAGGACCCAGGTGCAGACCACGCCGACGGGTAGTCCGACGAGCCAGTGCCCGACCGCCGTCACCACCATCGCGGTGTGCGTGTCGCCGGCGCCGCGGAGGGCGCCGGAGGCGACGGCCTGGAGGCCATCGACGACTTGGAAGAGCGCGGCGATGTGCAGCAGGGGGACGGCCAGCGCGACGACCTCCGGTGAGTCGGTGATCGCGCCGGCGAGCTCCGGGGCGAACAACAGGAACGTGACCGCCGTCGCGCTCATGAAGGCGGCGCCGGTGCCGATCCCCACCAGCCCCGCGCGCAGCGTGCCCTCCGGGTCATCGCGCCCCACGGCGTGGCCGACGCGGACCGAGGTGGCGGCGCTGAGCCCGAGGCAGACGGTGAAGCTGAAGGCCGCGAGCTGGAGGGCGACCTGGTGGCCCCCGACGGCGAGCGTGCCGAGGCTACCCATGAGCACGGTGACGGTCGCGAACATGCCCATCTCCAGGGAGAGGTGGACGCCGATGGGCCAGCCGATCCGCACCAGCGCGCGCGTCCCCTCGGCGGTCGGCGCCCCCGTGCCCTCGGGGACCGGGAGGCGGCGCACGACCCACGCGAGGACCCCCACCTGGGCGATCATCACCAGGGTGGAGGCGAGGCCGACGCCAAAGACGCCGAGGTCGAGGGTGATCGCGAGGTAGAGGTCCGCGGGGACGTTCACGGCGTTGGCCACGAGCATCCCGATGAAGACGGGGCGGGCGAGGTGCAAGGCCTGGAGGTAGCTGCGCAGGGTGACGAAGAGCAGCAGCGGGACCACCGAAGGGGTGCGCGCCAGCAGGTACCAGCCCGTCGCGGCGAAGGTCTCCGCGTCGACCCCCGCCGCCGTCAGCCCGAGATACCAGGCGACGATGACCAACGCCATCGAGGGCCAGGAGAGCCGGATCGCGAGCCGGACGGCCTCCCGCATCCGGCGGCGCGCCACATGGGGCTCCCCGGCGCCGATGGCTTGGGACGCGAGGGGGTCGGTCCCCATCAGGACGCCCATCGCGGTGATCGATCCGGCGAAGAAGAGCGCGCTCCCGAGGCCGACGGCGGCCAGGGCGATGGGTCCCAGGTGGCCGGCGACGACCACGTCGACGAGGCTCAGGAGCTGGTTGCCTGCGAAGGCGGCCACCAGCGGGCCGGACAGCGCGAGGGTCGCGCGGAGCTCGTCACGCCACGGGGTCTCCATCAGGCCCCGCGACGGGTCACGGCCGCGGCCCCGGCTTCGCACGCCACGCGGAGGACCCCCTCCAGCGCCGCCGGCGCCGGGAGCCCGTCGCGGGCGAGGGGCAGCAACAGCGCCGCCATGAAGGCGTCGCCGGCCCCAGTCGTGTCGACCACCGGGACGGCGGGCGCCGGCACTCTGCCCGCGGACTCGGCGGTGGCCCACACGGCCCCCGCGGCCCCCACCGTCACCACCGCGAGCCGCACCCCCAGCCCGACCAGCGCCGCCGCGCCGCGGGCTGGCTCCACACAGCCCACGCTCGCCTCGAGCTCGTCGACGGAGCACTTGACGACATCACATCGTGGCAGCAGCGGATGGAGGCGCGCCGAGGCACCGTAGCCGGGGGCCGAGCCGGGATCGCAGCAGACGAGACCGCCAGCGCTCGCGACGAGGCGCTCCACCGCCGCTGCCCCGCTCTCCGTGCGCAGCGAGCCGTTGGTGAACAGCACCGTCCGCGCCGTCGCGGCCCGCGCGGGTCGCACGTCTTCGGGGCCCAGCATCAGATCCGCGCGACCGCCCCCGTGCACGAAGCTGCGCTCCCCGTCGCGGTCCAGCGTGATGAAGCACAGACCGGTCCGCTCGTCGGGGACGACTCGCACGTCTTCGATGTCGACGCCGTCCGTACCCAGCGACTCGAGGAGGAACCGGCCAAACGGGTCGTCGCCCACCGTCCCGATGAGCGCGGCGCGCCCACCGGCGCGCGCCAACCCCGCCGCGACGTTCGCGGAGGCGCCGCCTCGGTGCATCTCGAAGTGGCGCACCGGACCCAGGGGTCCGCGGGCCGTAGGCACGAAGTCGACCAGGGCTTCACCGAGGATGAGCGCGTCGAGCATCGGGGGATGCTACCCGTTGCGGTCTACCGATGCTGCATCGCCGCGAGCAGTTCTTCGGTGAGGCTCGGCACGGGGCCAGTGTCGGGGAGCGTGTGGATGCTCCCGGACGGCGAGCACCACATCCAGGTGCCGTCGATCATCCGATCGACCGTCCACCCCGACCCCAGCGCCGCCAGAGCCGTACGAAAGCAGCGCCAATCGGCGACCAGGCGCACGATCAGATCGTCCTGCGTCGGCAAGGCTGCCGCCTCCGCTTCGGTCATCGGCCTGTGTTGACTCATCACGCGCTCCGAACGAGTGACCTAGCGAATCGGCAGGGGGCGCCCCTCGAGTTGAGCCGCCGAGGGTTGACCCGACGCCCGCGACGGGCGAAAGAGCCCGAAAGAAAACGGATTTGTGGATGTCACTGGCGTTCTTCGACCTCGACCGCACCTTGATCTCGCGCAACTCCGGGGCGTTGTGGATCCGCGCGGAGCTCCGGGGTGGATTCATCACGCGCTGGCAGGCGCTGCGCGCCGTCGGCTGGTTGACGCGCTACCACTTCGGCGTCGCCGATCTCAGCCAGGCGATCCGCGCCGCCGTGTCGACCCTGCGCGACACCGACGAGGCGGCGCTGCGGGCGCGGACGCTCGCGTTCTACGAGGCCGAGGTGCGCTCCCTGGTCCGGCCGGGCGCGACCGAGGCCCTCGACGCGCACCGTGCGGCGGGGGACACGCTCGTGCTGCTGACGACCTCGTCGAACTATCTGAGCGAGCCGTTCTGCGCAGATCTCGGGATCCACGCGTGGCTGTGCAATCGGTTCGAGACCCACGCCAACGGCACCTTCACGGGGGCGCCCACAGAGCCGCTGTGCTACGGCGCCGGGAAGCGCGCGCTGGCGGAGGCCTTCGCCGCCGAGCGGGGCGTCTCCCTCGGCGCCTGCGCGTTCTACACCGACTCCTACTCCGACCTTCCGATGATGGAGGCCGTCGGCCGGCCCGTCGCCGTCCACCCGGATCCACGGCTGTCACGCGCCGCGAAGCGCCGTGGTTGGGAGCGCGTCGACTGGGGCGCCTGATCAGCCGCCGGCACACGTCTCGGCGTAGTCCGCGTAGCCCGGAAACGGCCCACCGCACCAGCCACAGCCGGGGTCACGCTCGACGCGCAGCGTCGTGAAGCGCGGGCCCAGCGCCCCGTAGTGGAGCAGGCGGCCCACGAGCGGGCGTCCGATGTCGAGCAGGAGCTTCACGACCTCGACGGCTTGGAGCAGTCCGACCACCCCGGGCAACACGCCGAGTACGCCGGCCTCGGCGCAGGAGGGCGCCATCTCGGGGGGCGGCGGCTCCGGGTAGAGACAGCGGTAGCACGGCCCCTCGCGGGCGGGCCAAAAGACCGAGACCTGTCCCTCGAAACGAAAGACCGAGCCATGGACGTTGGGTACGCCGTGCTTCAGGCAGGCGTCGTTGACCAGGTAGCGCGTCGCGAAGTTGTCGGCGCCGTCGCAGACCACGTCGTAGCCCGTCAGAATCTCATCCACGTTGCCGGCGTCGAGGCGCAGCCCGTAGGGGCGAATAGAGATGCCGGGGTTCAGCGCGCTGAGGGTCGCCACCGCCGAGTCGACCTTGGGTTTGCCGATGCGGCCCTCGTTGTGGAGGACCTGGCGTTGCAGGTTGCCGCGGTCCACCACGTCGTGGTCGACGATGCCCAGCGTGCCGATGCCCGCCGCCGCGAGGTAGAGGGCCGCCGGGGAGCCCAGCCCGCCGGCGCCGATGAGCAACACCTTGCTGTCGAGCAGCGCGAGTTGCCCGGCCTCGCCGACCTCGGGGATCCGCAGATGACGCCCGTAGCGCTCGCGCTGGGTCGCGTTCAGGCCGCGGACGACCTCGATGGGAAGACCCGCTGCCTTCCACGCGTCGAAGCCCCCCGCCAGGTTCCGCACGTCGACGTAGCCCAGGTGACGCAGGGACTCGGCGGCGAAGAGCGACCGCGCGCCGACGGCGCACATCAACAGCAGCGTGGCGTTCGGATCCGGCACCGCCGCCTCGATGCGTCCTTCGAGGAACCCCCGGCCGAGGGGGAGCGCGCCCGGGGCGGTCCCCCCCGCGATCTCGTCGGGTTCCCGCACATCGACGATGTGCGCGCCGCCGGCCTGGAGGGCCAAGGCGGTGCGTGCGTCGACCTCGGGGATCGTCTCTCGAAGCTCGGCTATGCGCCGCTCACGTCGGGTCATCTCCGTCTCCTTCGCGAACCCAGGCTCGACGGGCAGGTGGCCTCGCGACCGCTACCCCCGGGCGAGAGCCTACGGTTCATCCTCCGGAAGATCGAGGAGCCCCGGTGCGTGGCCGCTCCGCGAGAGAGGCTGGGGCGCGCGCGACGCATCGCGCTATCATCGCGGGGATGAATCGCATCCGCATCCACCAGGGCGATCTGACGCGGCTCGAGATCGACGCCATCGTCAACGCGGCCAACGAGTCGCTCCTCGGCGGCGGCGGCGTCGACGGCGCCATCCACCGCGCCGCCGGACCCGCGCTTCTCGCCGAATGTCGAACGCTCGGCGGCTGCCGCACCGGTGACGCCGTGGCGACGGCGGGGTACGACCTCCCGGCCCGGCATGTCATCCACACCGTCGGCCCCATCTGGCGGGGCGGCGTCGATGGCGAGCCCGCGCTCCTCGCGAGCTGCTACCGCCGCAGCCTGGAGATCGCGGACGCGTTGGGCGTCGAGACGATCGCCTTCCCTGGGATCAGCACCGGCGTCTACGGCTACCCGATCGACGCCGCCGCCCGCGTCGCCGTCGGCACGGTGCGCGCCTGGCTCCAGGCCCACGTGCGCCCCCGAGAGGTCATCCTGTGCACCTTCGGTGACGCGGCGACGGCGGCCATCAGCTCGGCCATCTCGGACCACGCCGACGCATGATCGTCGTGGGGGATACGCTGCTCTCCGAGGATCTCTTCGAGGCCCACTTCGCCTGCGATCTCGCCGCGTGCGCGGGGGCGTGCTGCGTCCAGGGAGACGTGGGGGCACCGCTGAGGCCCGAGGAGCGCGAGCGGCTCGAGGCGCTGTTGCCCGTCGTGTCCACCTACCTGAGCCCGGAGGGTCTCGCGGTGATCCATCGCGACGGCGTCTGTGCCCCCTACGACGGGCGGGCGGTCGCCCCGGTGAGGGCGGGTGGCGCCTGCGTCTACGCCGTCTTCGACACCGCCGGCGTGGCGAGCTGTGGCCTCGAGCGAGCCTACCGCGCCGGCGTGACGGACTGGCCCAAGCCCATCTCGTGCCACCTCTACCCCGTCCGCGAGCTCGCGCTGCCCGACGCGACGGCGCTCAACGTGGAGACCTGGCAGATCTGTGATCCCGCCCGCCGGTGCGGCGCCGCGACTCGGACGACCGTCCTCGAGTTCTGCCGTGACGCCCTCGTTCGACGCTTCGGCGAGGCCTGGTACACCGCCGCCCGCGACCGCGCCCCCTGACGCCTGCGAGCAGAAGCCACCAGAGGCCAGCCCCGTCGCCAAGGCCCGAGCACCTCGGCGGCGAGCCGCCCCTCCCCGCGCCGTCGCTCTCTGCTCGAATCCACGTCGCGAAGAGATCGGCGCGGACGTCGACGCCGGAGATCCGACAGCTCGTGTCTCGGCCCAGATCGCGGCTGGAGACGCCCACGACGCGAGGTCGACCATCGATCCACCGAAGGGTGGGGCCACCGGAGTCGCCGTAGCACTTCCGCGCGCCCCCAGGCGCCCCGATCTCGAGCTCGTGACTGCCGACGCGCCGAACGACGCTGTCCCCTCGCGCGCGCAACCCGGTGGCCTCGACGTCGGGATCCTCAGCGGCATGACCGTAGCCCACCACCACCACCGGATCGCCTTCCCGCGCGGGGGACCGAGCGAGCGGAATCGGCTCGATGTCGCTGACCGGTCGCTCCAGGAAGAGCAGGGCCATGTCGAAGGAGGCGCCGAGGTCGTCGTAGGGCCGCTCGGTGTCGTCGAAGTGGGGGTGAGCGACCGCCCGCCCCACGCGGTAGCTGAGCGGGGGCAACTCCGGGCCATCGACTCCGAAGCGTCGCACGTCGGCGCTGAAGCTCACGTAGGCGGCGATCCGCTCGGGGCCTTCGAGGGCGTCGAGGCAGTGGGCCGCCGTCAACACCAGCTCGGGGGTGACGAGGGTCCCGGTGCACACGAAGCCGGCGAAGACGTGGTCCGGCGCCGTGGCGACCACCAAGACGGCGCCCACCGCCGAGAGGTCCCGATCCGGGGCGCCCCCCACGATGGCGTGGGCGTGCGTCTCGGTCGGGACCTCGGCGGAGAGCGCCGCGGGGCCGCTCAGCGCGAAGACGCAGAGCCAGCCGATGGTGCGCGCTACTCCCAGAACTGGACCTCGAAGTGCGACGTCTTGCGCGCCTTCACGCCCGCCTTGAGCTTGTAGCTGCCGTTCTGGCAGCGCGAGAGGGTCTCGTTGTTGGAGAGCTTCTTCTCGCCGACGAGCGTCGACCAGCCGCTGCCCGAGTTGGCCTTGTACCAGATCTTGGCCCAGACGCGGTGCCAGAAGGAGGTGCGCGTCACGTCCACGCAGTCGTCGGTCCCGTAGTAGTAGCGCCAGGTGAAGGCCGCGTGGAACTCGGGGCCATGGTGCTCCACGAGCCGGTACCCGACGACGCCCGGAGCGAGATCCGAGTGGGTGACCTCGATCTCGACGAACCGCTCGGGATCGGCGGGCTCGAGCTCTGCGAGATCAGCCTCCGTGGGCGCGGGCGCGGGGGCGTCGAGGGCGTCGGCGTAGGTCGGGATGACCTCGAAGGTCTCGGCGGTGTAGGCGTCGAGGGCCTCGACATCGCTGGCGCGGACGGTGACGAAGACGACGTTGGCCTCCGCCTGGTCGGTGGCCACCAGGTCCTTGCTGAACAACGCCTGCCCGCCCTCGGCGGTGCTGGACGTGGACTCCACGGGGCCGCAGGCCGCCACCAAGAGCATGGAGCCCGCGAGGCAGGCGGACATCAGGTTTCGCATCGATCTCTCCTAGTCATTGTGCGCAACACCGTGTTGCACACAGAGGTTTCGAGGCGCGTGACGGGGATCTGACAAAGGGCCTGCGCTTTTCCTCCGTTTGTGGCCAACATCTCCGCATGCGCGTCCTGGTCACCGGCGCGACCGGCTTCATCGGTCGCCATCTGGTCCGCCGGCTCGTCAGCCTCGGCGAGGACGTGGTCTGCCTCGTGCGCCACACCTCGGAGCTCGACGACCTCGACCGGATGGGGGTGGAGTTCCGCTTCGGGGACGTCCGCGAGCCCGAGTCGTTGATGCGCGCCGTGGAGGACGTCGTGGTCGTCTACCACCTCGCCGCCGTCACCCGCGCGGTGGGCCCCGATGATCTCTTCGCGGTCAATGAGGGTGGTGTGGCGAACATCGCGGCCGCCTGCGCTCGACTCGATCCCCCGCCCACGCTGGTGCTGGTCTCGTCCATCGCCGCCGCGGGCCCGAGCGGCGAGGGGCCCCACGTCGAGGGCGACCGCCTCGCCCCGATCTCCGACTACGGGCGCAGCAAGGCCGCCGGGGAGCGCGCCGCCCGCGCCCGCGCCGCCGCCGTTCCCACCACGATCGTCCGGGCCCCGGTGGTCTTCGGCGAGCACGACCTGGAGACGCTCGACCTCTTCCGGCTCGCCAGGCGCGGTTGGCACGTCGTCCCCACGCTACGCGAGCACCGGCTCTCGTTGGTCCACGCCTCGGACCTCGCTCATCTGCTACAGACCGCCGCCGACCGTGGCGAGCGTCTACCCCCCGGCGCCAGCCGGCACGACGGCGAGGGCGTGTACTACGCGGCCTACGACGAGCACCCGACCTTCGCCGACCTCGGGCCGATGCTCGCCCACGCCGTCGGTCAACAGCGGCTGCGCATCGTGCACACCCCGCCCCAGCTCACTTGGGGCCTGGCGGCCTTTGGCGAGCTGGCCGCGCGGGTGCGACGGCGGGCGAGCCTGTTCAACCTGGACAAGGCGAAGGAGGCGACGGCGGGCTCTTGGACCTGCTCTCCGGCGAAGGCCACCGAGGCGCTGGGCGTGCGATTCCGCATGTCCGCCGCCGAGCGTCTGGCGCAGACCGCCGACTGGTACCGCCAGAAGGAGTGGTTGTAGCGCTTCAGCGCTCGCAGCGACGGTGGGCCCCGGGGTCTTCACGGAACGCGTCGCTGTCCACCTCGGGGCACGCGTCGCGCAGCGCGGCCTTCAGCGCGGTGACCTGCGCCCAATCGAGGGACATCGCCTCGAAGACCAGCCACACGTCGTGGTCGCCGCGGTCGAGCTCGCCCATCATCGCCTCGTAGGCGCCGGTGTCGACCTGGGTGGCCCACAGCTTCTCGAAGTTCTCCTCATAGAGTCGGACGACCTTCGGCCGCCGCGCGCCGTCGATGAAGAGCACGTTCTCGAGCGTGTTGTGCTCGGCGTTGTCGGAGTAGTTGTAGCTCCCCGTCGCCAGCCAACGACCATCGACGACGAGGTACTTGTCGTGCATCTGGTCGGCGTAGGTGTAGTCCCAGCGGTACGCGTAGTACTTGTAGCGTACCGCGATCCCCGTCCGGTCGAGCTGGTAGCCGAAGTAGAAGCCGCGGTCGAGGCAGGCGGCACGGGCAGACTCGCGCTCGCCGGCGGCGGAGAGGCACTCCGAGAGCGCTCGGACCTGCCGATCGTGGCGCCACTCGCTGATGTACTCCTGCCCGTCGAGGTAGACGCGGATGTCGACATCGGGCCGGTCCTGGGCCAGCTTCGCCAGCGCCTCGGAGATGGGCCGCGAGCGCAGATGACCCGACGCGATGTGCACCGATCGCTCGGCGCGGGAGATGAGGGCCACCAACGCCTCGGAGACAACGGAGCGCCCACGAACGGCGGAGAAGGTCGGCCCGTAGCGGCTCGAGTCGTAGGTGCGGAAGTTCGCCGAGGTGAACGCCGCGTCGGTCGCCGGGTCGTCGAAGTCGGCGATGTCGGCCTCGGTGATGGTGCGCGTCGTGTAGTAGGCGAGGTCCTCGTTCCAGTCGAAGGGGCGGCTGTTCTCCCACATCAGGTTGAACTCCGCTTGGAAGCGCAGCACGGCCTCGGGGTGGCCACGCAGCACCAGCGTGTTCTCGTCGAAGCGGGTGCCGGCGGAGAAGGACCAGTTGCCACTGCTGGTCGCCAGGGTCGCCGTCCGCGCCGACGCGAGGCTGTCGTGGGGTCCATCGAAGATGGCGTACTTGTGGTGCATGATCTTGTTGACCCAGCGCACGTCCACCCCCAACGCCTCCAGACGCGCCGAGCGGGTGCCCTGGGGATCACGGCGGTCCCGGTTGGCCGACTCGAAGACCAGCCGCACGCGCACGCCGCGCGCCACCGCCGCGCCGAGGGCGTCGAAGAGCTTCCCGTCACGGAAGCTGTACATCGCGATGTCGATCGAGCTCTGGGCGGCGCCGATGAGCTCGGCCATCCTCGCGAGGTGGCTGTCCTCGTAGGGCTGGGGGGAGAAGATGACCTCGATGCTCGGCGCGACGCCGCACTCGCTGCCGGCGGCCTTCACGATCTGGCGCAGCGCCACCGGACCGACGTAGCGCAGGCCGTCGAGGACATGGAGGTCGGGGATGCGCTGGTCGTCGGGGGTCCCGAGGCGCCCATCGGGACCGCTGCGGTAGGCGGCGACGCTCTTGGCGGCGCGGGTGTGGATGCCCAGCGCCTTCAGCCCGTCCACCGTGAGGTCGCCGGCGTTCACGAAGACGAGCACGTTCTGGATGGTGCACTCGGAGAGTCCGCCGTCGGTCTTGCCCGACGCCCCGAGGAAGCTCGCGTCGACGGCGTCCGAGGCGACGCTCGGCGCGTCGGGCGCCTCGGCGCAGGCCCAGAGACCCGCGACCAGCAACCAGACCGACTTATCGAAGTGCTTCCGCATGCTGCATCTCTCCCGCGACACCGCGGGCGCAAGAAAGCACGGAGCATGCCAGTCTCCGAGCCGCGGCTCCATGCGGCCGGGGTGGCTAGGACGGTGCGGCAGAGTCGCGACGCGGCGCGCTGCACGCGCCCGCCAACCGATTTCGGCGTTGCGAAACCTCCCGATATCTTCGGATATCGCCACGGCTTCGCGCCTTGAACTCGGCCGGCGGGCACGCACATCACTTGGTCGCTTGGTCTGCCGCACCGTCCTAGCGCGGTATCCGGCGGCGCATGACTCGGATGAAGCCGAAGACGGCCAGATACGGGAACCAGTTGAGGGCGCGGAGCAGAAGCGGGCTGCGACGGTTACGGCAGCGAGCGCCGGGGGCCGCGATCGCGTCGCCCTCGCAACCGCCGCCGTCGTCAGAGTCGAGATCGTCCCCTTCGCAGCCGCCTCCCGACTCGCCCGAGTCGAGGTCGTCGCCCTCGCATCCGCCACCACCGTAGCCCTCGTCGCCATCCTCCTCGTAGGCGTCGTCGTCGAAGCCGGACTCGCAGCCGCTGTCCTCGTAGTGATGGTGGTCGTGGTGTGCGGGCTCCGCCTTCGGCTCCGGCTTCGCTGACTCGACGTCTACGCTGACGCGGTCCAGCGTGCGCCAGACATCGGGGCGATCGACGTCGAACATCCGCAGCCGCAGCTCCACCTCGACCCGCTCGTCGTCGTTCCCCGTCCACAGCTCCCCTTCAACGCGGCCCGCGCGAAAGACGATCTCACCGTCCCGGTCGTACTCGTCGTACTGCACCTTGGCGCCGGGGCCGGGCAGCGTGATCCGCCCTTCGCCATCGGCCACCACCGTGAGGACCCCGTCGGCGCCGGGCAGCGGGATCGTGGTCACCAGGTGCGTCGGCCTCGACTCGCGCACCCGGGCGACGACGTCCAACGAGACGCGGCGGTCCCGCACCTCCACCCGCTTCCCCTCCCCCGCGCTCCAGCGCCCGGATCCGTCGCCGGAGCCGATCCAGGCCAGGAAGAGCGGGCTCGAAAGCACCAAGAACAACACCCCCGTACGCATCGTCGAGCTCCCGGTCCTAGAAGTGGATGGTGGTCGTCACGCCGACCCGAGCGCGCCCCACGGGGCCGTCATCGAGCCCCGCCGCCAGCGCCCCGAAGCTTGAGTTCTCGCGGTCGGGCAGCCAGGAGAGCCCCCCCACGAGGCCCAGCGAGAGGTGGTCCGTGAGCCGGTGCTGCAAGCCCAGATCGGTGAAGATCGTGAACTTCGTGTCTTCGTAGTCGAAGCGGTCGTGGCCCTCGCGGTCGACCTCGGCGGAGTCGAAGGTGCCCCCGAGCGTGAGCTGGGCGGAGATGCGGGTGCGGTTCGTGATCGGCAAGTAGACGCGGCCGCCCGCCGACAGCTCGGTCTGCCGCAGCTCGACGGCGGCGCTCCCGTAGCGTTCCGGGCCGCGAAAGCCGAACCCGGCCCGCCCGACGCGCCCCACGAGGTAGTAGGCCGGCGACTGCCCCGGGATACGGCCACCGAAACCGAAGGTGCCCCCGAAGGTGCCCCCTGGCTCGGCGTCGGCGTCCACCCCCACCGGCACCCCGACGCCGACGTCACCCTCGAGGATGAAGTGGTTGTGGGCTAACGCCGGGGTGGTGACGAGGGCGGCGGCGAAGACGAGCAAGATGCGCATGGGAACCTCCTTCGCCGAGCCGAGGTTGCAGCCGCCGTACCAGCCGCCGTCGCCCGCAAACACTCGGGCGGAGGCGTCCGATCGCCATCCCGTGTTCACACGTGTGCGCTCGTGGCACGCGGGGTACACTCCGGTGCCTTGAGCTTCGCTTGGACCGGATGGGTGGTGGCCGTCGCGCTGGGCGCCGTAGCGCTCTACCTCGCGCGGCGCCGTCCCGAGGAGGCGCCGGAGCCGAAGCCGGAGCCGGAGCTGGAACCAGCGCCCGAGCCCGAGCCCGAGCCGCCGGCCTACGATCCAGCGCGTCACATCGAGCTCCTGCCGATCGAGGCGGCCCTCGCGGAGGCCGCCGGAGCGCACGCCGAACGCGTCTGGTCCCGCATCGCCGCCGGTCGATACACGCGGCCCGAGGCGCTGTGGGCCGAGGTCTCGGAGGCCGCGTCCCGCGTCTCCGACCTCTTCGACGGAGACGCGCCGCGGCTGGGCGACGCCCTCGGCGCCACTCGGGACGCCGCCGCGCAGCTCCTGGAGCGCGCCGCGGAGGTGCCCTTCATCGATCTCCCCTCCTGGACGACCAACGACCTCGTCCGTCGTCTGGCGTCGGTGGAGAAGGCGCGCAGCGCGTGGCAGGTCGCGGGCCCCTACGTGACGGCGGCCGTATGGACCTCCCGCTTCCTGCGAGGCGTCCACCCCGCCTGGCAGATCGCCGGCGGCGCCCTGGAGACCGCCGCTACGCGCTGGACCCAGCGCCACCTCGCGGGTCTGGTCGAGGCGATGGTGGCGCTGATGTACGTGCACCTCGCGCGCGCCTGCGACCCCGAGCTGGGCCGCTACGCCACCGACGCCCGGGTCCTCGACGAGGCGCTGCGGGTGCACGCCGCGGCGCCGGGCATCGACGCCAACCGCCGGCGGCTGCTGGTCGCCATCAACGAGGCGGCGCTGGCCGACGAGGGGCATCGTCGGACGCTGCTGCGCCTGCTCGCGGCGGACGCGCCGCCCCCGGGGGCGTTGCCCGACTACCGGCCCCTGCCCGCGCCCACGCGCCGAGCCCTCGCCAGCCGACTCACCACGTTGCTCGGCGACCTCAATGGGCTCTCGGAGCCCTGCGTCCGCGACGTCCTCGGCGGGCTCGAGTACCGGCTCGGCCACGGGCTGGCCCTCGACTACCTCACCTCTTCCGTGAGCGCGGGCTTCAAGGTCCGGGAGGGGCTCGTCGCCCTCGCCGCGGTGGCGCGCGCGCGTCTCGGCGACGAGGCGAGCGAGGCCGCCGAGCGGCTGCGCGAGACCCCCTTCGCCAGCGAGGTCAAGCGTCTTCTGCCCAACGCCGCCGACGAGATCCCCGCCGCCGTCGACGCCGCCTATGCCGATCTCACGGCCCCCTTCGTCCCCCGCGCGCTGTGCGGCGACCCGACGGCGGGCCCTTGGTGCGACGCGCTCGTTCAGCTCCTCGACCGCGAGCCCGGCCCCTGGTGCGCCGCCGACGACGAGCTCGCGCTGGTGTCGTTGTCCACCTTGCTCCCCGCCCGCGCCGACTTTGAGAGACGATGGCGCGGCTTCCTCGGCCGCGCCCGCGCCCGGCTCAGGGGGGCCCGCACCGTCGGCACCCTGGAGGTGCCCGACGCGGCGACCTCGCGATTGGTGCTGCGCGCCCTTTCCACCGACGCGGTCCTCGTCGACGCGACGCTGGCCGACGTGTCGACGGGGGACGAGCGGCGCAAGCGTTCTCACTGGGTGGCCTTCACGGAGGGCGCGGTGCTGCTCGGCCCGGTGCCCCCGGAGGGCGACTGGCTCGGCGATCTGGAGGCCACCCGATTCGACGCCTCCCAGGTCGGCGCGAGGCGACTGCGGGGCATCACCGCCGACGACCTCGAGCTGCGCCTCGGCGATGGCCGCTACATCCTGGAGGGGGCGGTGAGCGCGACCTTCCGCGCACGGTTCGAGTCGGTGCTCTCGGGGACCGGCGTGGAGTTGGGGACATGATGGATCTGCGAGCCGCGCTACAGGCGGCGGTCACCGCCGCACAGACAGCCGGCCGAGGGCTGCGCGAGGAGCTCCACCGCCCCGGTGGTCCCCGCGGCTCGGGTGGCAAGGCCCCCGTCGACGCCGAGATCGAGGCGCTGCTTCGCGACCGACTGGGCGGCGCGTTCCCGGAGTTCGGCTTCCGCGCCGAGGAGCAGCCGGATCTGAACCGCGCGCCCCGGGACGCCGCCGGCACGAGCTGGCTCATCGATCCCAACGACGGGACGGCCGCCTTCCAGCGCGGGCGGCGTGGCGCGTCGGTCTCCATCGCCCTCATCAGCGGTGGGCGCCCCGTCCTCGGCGTGGTCTTCGCCTACGCCGCCCCCGACGACGAGGGTGATCTGCTCGCCTGGGCGGAGGGCTGCGGGCCGCTGCGCAGAAACGGCGTCGAGGTCCCCCCGCGCGACTGGCCTCGGGCCCTTGGGTCGGAGCACGTCGTCTGCGTCTCCAACAGCGCCGACGGCGTCCCGAGAGGCAACGCCTGTGGCGTGCACCCGGCGCGCTACCTCCCCGTCCCCGGCATCGCCTACCGGCTCGCGCGGGTCGCGGCGGGGGACGGCGTCGCGGCGACGTCGCTCTTTCACCCCCGCGACTTCGACTACGCCGCCGGACACGCGTTGCTCCGGGGGGTCGGTGGGGTGCTCGTCGACGAGCGCGGGCGTGACGTCGTCTACCACCCCGAGCGCCCGACCCGGCTCGGCTTCTGCTTCGGCGGCGGCGCGGCGGTCGTGGCAGATCTCGCGGCCCGCGACTGGCAGCCGTTGCTGAAACAGACCGCCCGGGTCCGGGGCGAGCCCGGCGATCTGGTGCGCCCCAGCGCCGCGGCGCTCACCCGAGATGCCGGCACGCTGCGCCGGGCCCAGGGGTGTTGGCTCGGGCAGCTCGTCGGCGACGCCCTCGGCAGCCAGGTCGAGTTCCAGACGCCGGAGCGCATCGCCGCCGAGTGGCCCGAGGGCGTGGGCGAGGTCGTGGGGGGCGGCCCCTTCGACCTCCACGCCGGCCAGCCGACGGACGACTCCGAGCTCGCCCTGGCGCTGGCGCGGACGCTGATCGAGCGTGCCGGCTACGACGAAAAGGCGGTGGCGGCGGCCTACGGGCGCTGGCTGCGATCGGGCCCCTTCGATCTAGGGGGGACGACCCGGCAGGCGCTGACCAGCGCCCGGGGGGAGGACCCTGTCGGGGGCGCGCGACGGGCGGCGAATCGCGAGAGCCAGGCCAACGGGGCGCTCATGCGCGTGTCGCCGATCGGCATCGCGGGGGCCCGCTGGCCCGAGGCGGAGCTCGTCTGTGTCGCCCGCGCCGACGCCACCATCACCCACCCGCACCCGGTCTGCGTCGACGCCAACGTCGTGTTCAGCCTCGCCATCGCCTACGCCATCCGCGAGGGGGCGGCGCCCGAGGCGGTCTACGCCCACGCCCTCGAGCGAGCCACCGCGCTCTCACTCCACGACGACGTCCGCGCCACGCTCGAGGCGGCGGCCATCGGGCCGCCCGACGACTTCGTGGCGCAGATGGGCTGGGTCAGAAAGGCGCTGCAAAACGCCTTCTGGCAGTTGCTCCACGCGACCAGCGCGGTCCATGGACTCATCGACACGGTCGGGCGCGGCGGAGACACCGACACCAACGGCTGCATCGCCGGCGCGCTCCTCGGCGCGGTCCACGGCCGCGACGCGTGGCCCAGGCCATGGACGCGCCCCGTGCTCACGTGCCGGGCCCTGCCTCTCCCTGGGATCCGGCACCCGCGCCCCGTCGACTACTGGCCCGTGGACGCGATGGTGCTCGCCGAGCGCCTGCTCTCCCTCTGAGCAGAATTCGCACGATAATTCTCAAGTCCGCCAAGATCGCGTCGATGTCGTAATCGGGTCACCACAGCCGAGCGGACGCCATGCCCATCGCCATCCTCTCCCGCGCCTCCGCCCCGATCACCGCCCGGCGTCCTCCGGTCATCGAGCCGCCCGCCACCGCCCAGCCCCCAGCCGGCGAGATCGACCGAGTCGAGCTGTCGGCGCGGGACCGAGCCGAGCTGATGGTCCTGCTGCGCACGCTCGGCACAGACGCCGAGCCCGAGCCCCTCGAGATCGACACCGAGGAGACCGCCAGCCTGCAGATTGAGGTTGAAGTGGAGACCCGCGTCGACATCGCCGTCGAGATCGCGATCGAGGGCGAGCCCCCGGAGACACAGGCCCAGCGCCAAGACCCTCTCGTGCTCGATCTCAACGGGAACGGGGCCATCGATCTGACCAGCATGGCGGAGGGGATGCGCTTCGACATCAACGGCGACGGCCAGTCGGAGCAGACCGCGACCGTCCGGGGCGGGGACGCCTTCCTAGCCCTCGACCGCGACGGCGACGGACACATCGGGGGCGGCCACGAGCTATTCGGCGACGTCACCGGCGCGCGAGACGGCTTCGCCGACCTCTCCGCCCTCGACACCAACGCCGACGGACGCATCGACGCCAAGGACCCACGCTTCGACGACCTGGTAGTGTTCGACGGCCATCACACCCGGTCCCTGGCAGACGCCGGCGTCGAGTCGATCGGCCTCGAGGCCACGTACGCCTCGAGGGAGCGGGCCGACGGCAACGCCGAGCTCGCCCGCGGCGCCTTCCGACGAAGCGACGGCCGCCTCGGCCTCGTCGCCGACGTACTCCTCGCCTACCGCGCGTCGGCCTCCGCCTGAGCAGCGTCCTAGTGCAGGAAGCCCTCGGCGCGGATGGCGTTGATGACCTCGAAGGCGGCTGGGGCGGCGACGCGGCCGCCGACTCCGCCGCGCAACAGGAGCACCGCAAACGCGATGCGCCCGGGGGCCTGGACCGCGCAGCCGCTGATGCGCTGGCGCTCGGGCTCGGCGAAGCCGGCGAACCAGGCGTGGGTGGCGCGGCTCCCCCTGGGAACGCCAAAGGCCTCCTCGGCTCGCTTGACCGGGTCCTGGGCCGTGCCGGTCTTGCCGTAGACGCGGATTCCTTCGGGCTCTCGCACATTCCCGCGCCTCGCGAGACCCCGTACGACGCGGCGCATGCCTGCGACCACCGGCGCGAGGCGCTGCGGATCGGCGATGATCGTCCGCTCGCTGCACGGCGCACGTTGGAGGTGCCCGCAGTTGCGATAGCGCCCGCCGGAGGCGACCGTCGCCACCAACCGCGCCGCCTCGACCACGTTGAGCCACGCGGCCCCCTGCCCGATGGCCGTGGACGCCAACCTGCGAGTCCCCGGCGAGCCTGGATCATAGTCCATCGGCCCCATCGCCACCCCTGCGTCGCGAAGCGCCACGAAGGGTCCCGGCCCGATCTTCAATCCGAGCTGGGCGAAATAGACGTTGCAGCTCTTCTCCAGCCCCTTGGCGAGCTCTACCGATCCGTGGGTCCTGCGCCCGAAGTCCTTCAGCGGGTTATTCCAGCCACCGAAGTACGCCGCGCGCCCCTGGTGGGTGTCCTCGCACAGAAGCGGCCACCCCGACGTGGCCGTGCACCCCGCGCCGGTGATCGGCATCCCGACACGCAACGCGGCCAGCGCGGTGAACACTTTGGAAACGGAGCCGGGCTGGAAGCGCCCGCGATCGCCGGTCTTGTCCGCCAGCGGCCCATACACGCCAGCGAAGCGGTCGCCCCAGCGCGCCCGCTCCGCGACCAGCTTCGCTGGATCGAAGTCCGGCCACTGCGCGCGGGCCAACACCTCGCCGCTGTCGACGTCGATCACCGCCGCCGCCGCCGCCGGCACCGCGCCGCGCACCTTCGCGCGCAGGATCGCCGCCACTCGCTGTTGGAGGCCGGCGTGCAGACTCAACTGGACCGAGCGATCCACCTCGGCGGCGATCACTCGCTCGACCTCGACCCTCTGCTCCGCGGCGGGGAGCCGTTGCAGTCGCAACATCGGGGTGTAGTCGGGGAGCGAGAAGACCTTGCGCGTTAGCGCCTCGCCGTCCCGCAGCTCAACCTCCGGCGGCCCTTCGTCGCGTCCCGCCGGATAGGCCGCCAGCACGCGCTGCGCCTTGCCCCGTACCGCCAGCCACGCGATGGCGACGGGTCGCGCCGCGTCGAGGGCCCGCAGCTTGGACTCAGCCCGCGCCTCGAAGGCCCACGCCGGACGCCAATACCGCCGCCCCACATCTGCCCAGCCCAGCAACGTCCCGAGGCTCGCGCCCAACGGGTATTTGCGCACCCCGGAGGCGTCGGTCTGCGCCAACGGCACCTCGTCGCGATCACGGATCGCCCCCCGCGGGATGCGTCGCGCCAGCCGAGGGAGCCGCGGATCGAGGATCACCCGGGCATCGCTCGAGCGACCCAAGGTCACGCCGACCCGAAGCGTCGTCTCGTCGCGATCCGAGACACACCGTGTATGCGCCGTGGCCGCCCCCCACAACCCGGCGACCACCATCGCGCCAGCGAGCGCCCAGGAGGCCGACCGCCACGCATGATGCTCCGGGCCCACCGCCTTCGCCGGCGGGCGCCCGCGCTGCGCCAGGCGGTGCAACAGCGCCACGGTCCCGATGAAGACGACCATGCTGCTCCCGCCGGCCGAGAGGAACGGGACGACGATCCCCGTCAGCGGCAGCATGCCGAAGGTCCCCCCGCTGATCACGAAGGCTTGGGCGAACAGCATCGCCCCGAGGCCGACCCCGAGCAGCGCGCGCACCGCCCGGCGATTCGTCGCCCCGATGTAGACCGCCTGGAGCACGAGGGTCCCCAAGGCAGCCAGATAGACCAGGATTCCCCGCAGCCCGAGGCTCTCACCGAGATGCGCCAGGACCAGATCGTTGTGCCCCGCCGGCAGCGTCGCCACGGCGGTGTTGCCCGCCCCCACGCCGCTCCAGCCCCCCGCCGCCAAGGCCCACCACGCGTGGGCGAGTTGGTCTCCGTTCTTCCGCCCGTTGAAGAACGGATCGGCGGCCATCTCCACCCGCAGCCGCGCCCCGGAGGGCCACCACTCCGGGTGCGCCATCAGCACCAGCGCGACCACCGCCGCCACGAGCACGACGACGCCGATCTCCGTCACCGCCCGACTCGCCACCAGGTACAGCGCCACAAACGAGATCGCGAGCACCAGGATCGGGCCCAGATCGCGAACCGCGACGAGCCCGACGACCAACCCGGCGAGGACCGCGAGGGCCGGCAACACCAACCCCACCGCGGGGAGCGTCACCCCCCACCGTCGCTCCCGATGATCGCGCAGCGCGTCCGATCGCGCGCCGAACTCGATCGCGAGGAAGGCGACGAAGGCGACCTTGACCAGCTCGAGGGGCTGCGCCCCCCACAGGTTGATGTGCGTCCCATAGGGACCCGACCCCACGGTGCGCAGGAGCACCAGCGTGAGCGCGATCCCCATCGGCAAGAGCCAGCGAAGCCAGAGCGTCGCGTCCTCCAGGTGAAGGCGCGAATGGAGCGACCGAGCCAGGGCCGCCAGCCGCTCGGGGAAGCGGCTCCACATCACGACCGCCGCCGCCAGACCGCCGTACATCACATGGGTCGCGTAGCGCCCCCCGAGCCCCGCCTCGACCGGAACGTCGTAGCCCACCAGGATGACCAGCCCGAGACCCGTCATCACCGCCAACGACGGGACCAGCGCAAACGCCGGCAGATCGTCCTCGTAGCTCGGCGCGACGAAGCGGGCCAACGCCATCGCGCCGATGCCGATCGACCAGCGCCAAAACGCCCAATCCGTCTTCGCCTGCAACACCGCCTCGGTGGGCCCGCCCGCGCCGCGTACCGACGCCTGGAAGAGCAGGTTCGCCGTCGCCTCGTCGACGGCGCCGGCGACCCACCAACCGACGACGGCGAGGAAGAGCATCTCCGGCAGGCGACGGATCATCCCCAGGCACCCCGCGCCCACCACCCGGCGACGAACGCGACGACCAGACCCACGCCGATCACCACCACCCGCGGCCACCGCCGGGGGCGGAAGCGACGCACGACGACCACCGTCACGTTGTCCTGCGTGTCCCGGGCCAGCGCGAGCCGCACCAGACGGATCGCCACCTGGTCGGGCCGCTCCCCCTCCTTGCGGGCGCGCTCGAGCTCCGCGCGGACCTCGCGTGCCTCGACCACGTCCGTGAGACCGTCGGAACACAGCAGCAACAGGTCGCCGGGCTCGAAGGTGTCATGGATCTCGTCGAACCAACGATCATCCGGCCGATAGCGCGTCCCCAGGTCGCGGCTCACGGCTCCGTCGGAGACGTGGTCGACCGTGAGCTGAGTGCACTCCAGCGCGGCGGCCAGGACCGCCCGCGTGTCCCCCGCGTGCACGAGCTGGACGTAGTCTGTGCCCACGTCGACGGCGGTGGCGACGCACCCCATCCCCGCCCGCTCGGGCTCGCGCTCCGACAGCGTGACGATGCGCTGATTCGCGGTCCGAAACGCGGTGCTCAGGCTGCCCGGCTCCGCCAACTCCGCCGCCGCCATCTCCGCAGCGACCTCTCCGGCCTGATGGCCGCCCATCCCATCGACCACCGCGAAGCGGCGCCGCTCGATATCCAGGACGTAGGTGTCTTCGTTGGCCTCGCGCGTACGACCCGTGTGGCTCAGGGCCGCCGCTTCGAGATCCCCGCCGCGCGCCCGCTCGGGGCGTAGGGCCATGGGCTCAGGCCCAGTCCAGGTGCACGACGCACGCCTCGTCGCCCAGGATCAGATCCGCGGGCACCTTGATGGCCAGCGTGTCGCCCGGATCGATCGTGGTCCCCGCGACGCGCACGGGCGGCGCCGTCGACGTGCGCTTGATGCGGACCATGCTCCCGCTGTTCTCCACCGAGCAGTGGATGGGATCGACCTCCATCGGGGCGCCCACCAGCGCGACGAAGCCCACGCTCGGCGCGTCGCGGTGCGAGCGCCCGAGTTGGTAGACCTTCTTCGGGTGCATGACCACGCGCTCGCGCTTGCCGGTCCCCCAGGACGCCAGGATCGAGCCCGGCGGCTCGCCTTCGACCTCGGCGCGGCTCGTCTTCGGCGGCGGCCGGGGCGTCGGCGCAGCCGGGGCCGGCGACGGCTCGCCATCGAGCATCGCGAGGACGCGCCGGGTCATCGGGCGCAGCCTCACCTCATCCTTCTTCACCGGGGGGAGTTGGCGGTTTTCGACGAAGTCGAAGCGGATGAAGACCGCGTGGGCCGCGAGCTTCCGGCCCCCCGCCCCATTCAGCCGCAGATCCCAGCGCCCGATGGGCTCGCGGCCCAGCTCGTCGGACCACCTCTCGAGCGCTTCTCCCAGCTCGTCGTTGAGCCACTTCGCGCGCGACGAGAGCTTCGCGCGGACCCGCTCCTCGAGGTGAAGCCGGAAGTAGTTGGGGGCGATCGGTCGACCCTGGCCATCGGCCTCGTCCCCGGCCTGCATCAACGCGCGCAGCGCCAGGGCCAGACGCTCCGCGGTTGCGCCGGCCGGGCGCCCACCGAGGACCTCCTTGGCCCGCCGCACCAGGACCCCGAGCAGCGCCCACAGGCCCGGCCGTCGGACCCAGCGCAGATCGATCTCCGCCGCCTGGCCATCCACCCATCGAACGGCGCGCATCAGCTCACCTGTATCCGCAAGCGCCGCCCCTCACCGCCATCGATCTCGATGGTGTCCCCGCGGCCGACGAAGAGGCGCTCGCTGGCCTGGGCGTCGAGGAAGTCGTGGCCCCCGTCTTCGCGCCACACCGAGACGTACTCCACGTTCTTGCGGACCGCCGACAGCTCGGCGCCGCCCCGGGCGGGCTCGGCGCGAAAGGCCTGGCCGCTGATCCACTCGGTCTCGTCGCGGGCCAGGACGAGATCGTTGCGCCCCTCGTCGCCGTGGCGAGCGCCGCGCCCCGCCCGGTACAGCGAGGCGCCGTCCATCGCGAGGCGCGCGCCGCTGCACTCGCCGTCCAGCACCACCAGCTCGACCGGGGGCAGATGTCGCGGCGTCGCGTGGATCTCGAGCTTCAGGGCGTCGGTGACCTCGTAGCGAAGCTCCGGGAGGTCCCGCGCCTCCAGACCGACGACGGCGTTTTGCAGCCGGCGGCTCAGGGCGTCGTCGAGGTGGCGCAGCTCGGCCCCCGTGACGAGGAGGCGGGCGTGCTCGTACATCGCCTCGGGCGCGCCGATCTCGATCTCGACGAGCTCCGGGAAGATCGCGCGCCCGCGGTGCCCGAGGGTCTTGGTCTTCAGGACGGCCCGCTCGATCTTGCTGACCAGCTTGGGGAAGTCGAGGCCCGAGCTCGGCCACCGCCGACTCGGCGGGGGCACCTCGACCTCGGGTTCGACGGGGGGCTCGGGGGCCGCGCTCGGCTCGAGCAACCGCGACAGCACGGTGTGGACGACGCCGGCGGTCGTGGGCCGACGTTCCGGCGCCTTCTCGAGCATCGCGAGGACGAGCTGGCTGAGGACCTCGGGGGTCGGCGGCTCGAGGGGCAGCGGCTGGAGCGAGAGCTGATTCTGGCAGACGTCCTTCAGCTCCGCCGCGCCGAAGGGGTTGGCCCCCGTCAGCATCTCGTAGAGCAGCACCCCCAGCGCGTAGACGTCGCTGGCCACCGTGGGAGAGGCGTCGTGGAGGATCTCCGGCGCCATGTAGCCCGGCGTGCCGTGGACGGTCCCCGGGACGCGGATGGTGCGCTGGTTGAGCAGACGCACGATGCCGAAGTCGAGGAGCGTGACGCGGTCGCCATCGATGGCCACGTTGCTCGGCTTCAGGTCGCGGTGGACGCAGGGCTCCTCGAGGGTGTGGGCGGCGTGGAGGACCGCCGCCAGCGCGCGGCCGATCCGCGCCGCCCGCTTCCACCGGAGCGCGCCATCGGCGAGGAGCCGCTGAAGCGTCTCGGCCCCCGCGTGCTCGAGGGCCATCCAGCTCAGCCCGCCCTGGAAGTCCTCGTCGCGCCCCACCGCGTAGGCGCTCGGGGCGTGGGGGTGGTCGAGGGCCCGGAGGACGGCGAACTCCCGGCGCAGCAGCGTGTGCTGGTCGGGGACGCCGGGCACCGGCGACGCCTGCGGATGGTCGGCGTCGATGACGACCTTCACCGCCTCGATCCGGTCGTCCGCCTTCGGGTTTCGCGCCTCGTAGACGCGACCCGCCGCGCCGCTGCCGAGGCGACGGACGATGCGTCGCCCGCCGATGATCGCGTCGATGAAGGGATCGCCCATGCCGGGATTTCAGCACCCTAAGGGCCCGCGCAAGAATAACACCAGCATTTCCGGTGTAGCTCTCGCGCAT
>CAYOBQ010000047.1:0-13257 GCA_964402225.1 uncultured Nannocystaceae bacterium
CGCCTTCACCCTCGCCTTCGCCTTCGCCTTCACCCTCGCCTTCGCCTTCGCCTTCGCCCTCGCCCTCACCCTCGCCTTCGCCCTCACCCTCGCCTTCGCCCTCACCCTCGCCGGCATCGACCATCCCCTGGCCGCCTTCACCGCCGATGCCTCCGGTGCCGGAGTCGATGGACTCGCCACCGCTGCCTCCGCCGCCGCCATCGTCGCTGCCGGTCCCGGCGTCGGGTTCACAACCAAACGCGCCGATCAACAGCGACGCGAGAAAAACGAGCTTCGGGTTCACCAGATTCAAGTGCTCTCCCCCTTGGAGTTCCTGACGAGGAACAGCGGACCCTGGCACATCGCACGCGGTCGTTTCAACGCGAACCCGCCCCCCCTCCGATCGTTTCAATCTGGCGGGACGTTGTCGGGGTGATATGACACACTGTGAGCCTGATCACACCGTAGGGATGGGCGGATCCGAGCGCCCACACCGCTGGCATGGCCTGTGCTGGGCGGGCGAGGGTCAACACGAGGGGGAACTCAATGACTATGCGATCGCTCACGATCATCACCGCGGCGATGTTGCTCGCGGCGTGCGGGGCCGAGGACGAGGCGCCCATCGAGGCAGAGTACGTAGACGGTCACACGGGGGCGATCACCGAGGACGCCAAGGCCGACACGGCGTACGACTACGCGGGCCTCTGGATTCCGGACAACAGTTGGCGCGGCGTCACCCGGGTCCTCTCCACCGAGGGGCCCGCGACGCGTGTGTGGATCGACATCCGCCACTCCTACCGCGGCGATCTGCGCGTCGTGCTGACGGCGCCGAACGGCGAGGAAGTCCTGCTCCACAACCGAGGCGGAGGGCGTTGGAACGACCTCTACATCAACTGGGCGATGCCCGCTTCGCTCCAGATGGCGGGCGATTGGAAGCTCTCGGTCTGGGACCTCAGCCGGCGTGACCAGGGCCTGCTTCGGGGCTGGGGCCTCGAGTCGGCCGTCGTGATCGATGATCCGGTCGAGGAAGAGGAGCCGGTCGAGGAAGAGGAGCCGGTCGAGGAAGAGGAGCCGGTCGAGGAAGAGGAGCCGGTCGGCGGCGTGGTCGAGGAGAGCCCGGAGGCGGCGATCCCCGACGGCAACTACTACGGGATCACGCGCCACCTCGAGTCCGCGGCCCCCGTCACCCGCGTCTTCGCCGAGATCGAGCACGAGTGGGTGGGCGACCTGCGGGTGGCCGTCAAGTCGCCCAACGGCTTCTGGTACATCCTCCACGACCGGGACGGTGGCGGCGCCGACGACCTGAGCATCGACTGGGCGGTGCCCCAGCACATGCAGGCCGCCGGCGTGTGGACCCTCCAGGTCATCGACCGCTCCTACGGCGACGCCGGCGTGTTGCGCTCGTGGGGTCTCGACTCCGCCGCGGTGGATCCCGACGACGGCGACCTCGTCGACGTCGCGCGCGCCCCGATCCCCGACAACAGCGTGCGCGGGCTGGCCCGGACCATGGAGGCGGCGACCCCGGTCGTCGGCATCCGCGTCGACATCACCCACAGCTACCGGGGTGACCTCCGCGTCAAGGCGGTCACCCCCGACGGGCGCGGCATCCTGCTCGCCCGCGGCTTCGGCGGCGGCGACGACCTGCACGTCGATGTCACGCTGCCGTACTGGGCGCGGATGTCCGGCGAGTGGACGCTGCTGGTCCAGGACATCGCCCGGGGCGACTACGGCGTCCTCGAGAGCTGGGAGTTGGTCGTCGAGTAGCGTTGAATCATCTTTGTCCCGACATCATGTTGACACCGTCGCGACGGCGTGCGTGGAATGTCAACGGATGGTCAACAGGCTCACCCGCACCAGGTCCCCCGGCGCCCAGCGCATCGACCACGACGGCGAGCTACGGGTACTCCTTCTTCTCCTCGGGGCCGGGTGCGGGCCGCCGTAGATTCCATCGATGAATCCTACGCGCCCCGCACCCGGACACGGATGCGGGGCTTTTTTTTGTCCTGGACGAGGAGCCAGAGTTGAGGTCGGACCGGATCAAGCAGGGGCCAGCGAGGGCGCCGCACCGCTCGCTGCTCAAGGCGACGGGCGTGACGGACGCCGACATGGGCAAGCCCTTCGTCGCCGTCGTCAACTCCTACATCGACATCATCCCCGGCCACGTCCACTTGCAAGGCTTCGGCGCGCGGGTGAAGGAGGCCATCCGTGCCGCGGGGATGGTGCCCTTCGAGCTGAACACCATCGGTGTCGACGACGGCATCGCCATGGGCCACGGGGGCATGCGCTACTCGTTGCCGAGCCGCGAGCTCATCGCCGACTGCGTCGAGACGGTGGTCGAGGCTCACTGCTTCGACGGCATGATCTGCATCCCGAACTGCGACAAGATCGTGCCGGGCATGCTCATGGCGGCGGCCCGGATCGACATCCCCACCATCTTCGTGAGCGGCGGCCCCATGGCCGCCGGCCGGACGCCGGACGGGCGGGTCATCGATCTCGCGTCGGTCTTCGAGGGGGTCGGCAGCTTCCGGGCGGGACGGATCGACGCCGCCGAGCTCAAGGTGCTCGAGGACCACGGTTGCCCGTCCTGCGGCTCGTGCAGCGGGATGTTCACCGCCAACAGCATGAACTGCCTCATGGAGGCCCTCGGCGTCGCGCTTCCCTACAACGGCTCAGCCCTCGCCGAGTCCCCCGAGCGCGACGAGCTGGCGCGGGCGGCGGCTCATCACCTGGGGGCGTTGATCGAGTCGGGGACCACGGCGCGGGACGTCATCACCCGCGAGGCCATCGCCGACGCCTTCGCCCTCGATGTAGCCATGGGCGGCAGCACCAACACCGTCCTGCACACGCTGGCCATCGCCCACGAAGCCGAGATCGACTTTCCGCTCGCCGAGATCAACGAGATCGCCGATCGCGTCCCGTATCTGTGCAAGGTGTCCCCCGCCGGGGCCTACCACCTCGAGGATGTCCACCGCGCCGGCGGGGTCCCCGCGATCCTTGCGGAGCTGTCCAAGATCCCGGGCGTGCTGCACCCAGACCGGCCCACTGTTACCGGGCGGAGCTTCGGCGAGCTCCTCGCCGGCCGCGAGATCCGCGACGCCGACGTGATCCGCACGCGTGAGACGGCCTACGCCCAGCGCGGCGGCCTCGCGCTGCTCTTCGGCAACCTCGCCCCCGCCGGCGCCGTCGTGAAGACGGCGGCGGTCTCGGCCTCGATGATGCGGCACCGCGGGCCGGCCCGGGTCTTTCGAGGGCACGACGCCGCGGTGTCGGCGATCCACGCGGGGGCCGTTGAGCCCGGGGATGTGGTGGTGATCGTCTACGAGGGGCCCGCCGGCGGGCCCGGCATGCAGGAGATGCTCGAGCCCACCGCGGCGCTGGTGGGTCGAGGGCTCGGGGAGTCGGTGGCGCTCATCACCGACGGGCGCTTCAGCGGCGCCACCCGCGGCGCCTGCATCGGGCACGTCAGCCCGGAGGCCGCCGCCGGCGGGCCCATCGCCGCCGTCCGTGACGGCGATCTCGTGTCGATGGATCTCGTCGCCCGGACGCTCGATGTCGAGCTCGCGCCCGAGGAGATCTCCGCGCGCCTGGAGGCGAGCCCGCCGCGCCCCACGCCCACCGGCAGCCGTTGGCTGCGTCGCTACGCACACCTGGTTTGCAGCGCCTCCACCGGCGCGGTTCTGAGGGATCCATGAACGCGACGAACGGATGTACGCTCACCGGCTCGCAGATCATCTGGGAGGCCCTCGTCCGCGAGGGCGTCGACACCGTCTTCGGCTATCCCGGAGGCGCGATCATGCCGGCCTACGACGCCCTCCCGGACTATCCGATCCACCACGTCCTGGTCCGCCACGAGCAGGGCGCCTCGCACATGGCCGACGGCTACGCCCGGGCGTCGGGCAAGGTCGGCGTGGCCATCGCAACCTCGGGGCCCGGGGCGACGAACCTGGTCACGGGGATCGCGACGGCGCGGCTCGACTCGGTGCCGATGGTCTGCATCACCGGGCAGGTGCCGGGGGGCCTCATCGGCTCCGATGCCTTCCAGGAGGTGGACATCACCGGCGTCACGCTGCCGATCACCAAGCACAACTACCTCGTTCGCACCGCCGCCGACGTGGCGCCGACCCTGCGCGAGGCGTTCTTCCTGGCGCGCTCGGGGCGGCCCGGACCGGTGATGGTCGACATCACCAAGGACGCGCAGCAGCAGAGCGCGGCCTTCGTTTGGCCCGATGAGCCGATGGGTTTGCCCGGCTACCGGCCCCGCCACACTCCGACGGAGGCGGATCTCGACGCCGCGGCGGCGCTGATCGCAGCGGCGGAGCGCCCGCTCGTGCTCGCGGGGCACGGCATCATCAAGGCCTGCGCCACCCATCAGCTCCTCGCGCTCATCGAGCGGACGGGGGTGCCGGTGGCCTGCACGCTGTTGGGGCTGGGTGGGCTCCCCGCCTCGCATCCCAAGAACCTGGGCATGATGGGGATGCACGGTGAGGCCTGGGTCAACGAGGCGATCCAGGACGCCGACCTGCTCATCGCGCTGGGGATGCGCTTCGACGACCGCGTCACGGGGCGCATCCCCGAGTACGCGCCGCGCGCTCGCAAGATCCACGTCGAGCTCGACCCGGCGGAGATCAACAAGGTCGTCAAGGTCGACGTGGCGCTGGTGGGCGATGTGGGGGAGGTCCTCGACGACTTGCTCACCCGCATCGAGCCCACCGACTGCCCTGCCTGGAACGCGCGCATCCAGGCGTCGCGGGACGACGCGGAGCGGCGGCGTTGCATTCAACAGGCGCCGGAGAGCGGCGAGCTGCATGCGGCGCACGTGATGTCGGATCTGCACCGCATCACGGGCGGGAACGCGGTGGTGGTCACGGACGTGGGCCAGCACCAGATGTGGGAGGCCCAGTACTTCAAGCACGAGGCGCCCCGCAGCCTGCTCACGTCCGGTGGGTTCGGCACGATGGGCTTTGCGCTGCCCGCGGCGATCGGGGCGCGTTTCGCCCGGCCCGACGAAGAGGTGTGGGTGATCGCTGGTGACGGCGGCTTTCAGATGACGGCCTGCGAGCTGTCGACCTGCGCCCAGGAGGGGTTGAACCTCAACGTGGCGATCATCAACAACGGTTACCTGGGCATGGTCCGGCAGTGGCAGCAGATGTTCTACGACCGCCGATACGTGGCCACGCCCATCGGGTCGCCGGACTTCGTGAAGCTGACGGAGGCCCACGGATTGCTCGGGATTCGCGTCACCGACCGCTCGCAGGTCGACGAGGCGGTCTCGCGCGCGCGCGAGTATGAAGGTACGGCGGTGATCGAGTTCGTGGTGGCCCCCGAGGACAACGTCTATCCGATGGTCCCCGCGGGCCAGGAGCTCGGCGCGATGCTGCGGCGGCCCGAGCACACCCCGACGCCCTCGCGCCCAGACCCCAACGACGCGGAGTAGATCGATGCGCAAGACAGAGCACACCTTCGTGGCCACGCTCGAGGACCAGCCCGGTGTCTTGAACCGGGTCGTCTCCCTCTTCCGGCGCCGCGGCTTCAACATCGTCTCGCTCAACGTCGGGCGGACCCACGTCGAGGGCGTCTCACGGATGACCGTCGTCGTTGAGGCCGACGCCGACACCGCGCGGCTGGTGGAGGCCAACCTCTTCAAGCTGGTCAACGTCCTCTACGTGGAGGACATCACGGCGCGCTCGGCGGTGGTGCGCGACATGGCGCTGATCAAGGTCTCCGTCGCCGCGGACAACCGCGCGGAGGTGTTGCAGGTCTGCGATGTCTTCCGCGCGCGCGTGATCGATATGGCTGAGCGCTCCGTGGTGGTCGAGATCACCGGCACCACCGACAAGATCGACGGCCTCGTGGCCGTGCTGCGACCCTTCGGCATCACCGAGATGGTCCAGTGCGGCGCGATGGCGATGACCCGCGGCGCCACCGAGGCGCTGCTGGGGGGCGACGGCGCCCCCGACATTCACGACTTCACTGAACGGCGCAGGCGCGCCGGCTGACGAGAGGGGGTGCCGGATGGCACGCATTCGCTACGAGAAGGAGGCCGATCTCGGCCTCATCCAGGGGCGCCGGGTGGCGATCATCGGCTATGGCTCCCAGGGGCACGCCCACGCCTTGAACCTGAAGGAGAGCGGGGTCGATGTCCGCGTCGGGCTCCACGCCGAGAGCAAGAGCGCAGGGGCCGCTCGCGCCGCGGGCCTGCGAGTCTGCGACGTGCGCACCGCCGCCGAGGAGGCCGACGTGGTGATGATGCTCGCGCCGGACACCGCGCAGCCGAAGATCTACGAGGCGCACATCGCGCCCACCCTCGGCAAAGGCTCAACGCTGATGTTCGCCCACGGCTTCAACATCCGCTACGGCACCATCACCCCGCCGGAGTCGGTGGACGTGAGCATGATCGCGCCCAAGAGCCCGGGACACCGGGTGCGCGAGACCTTCCAGGCCGGCGAGGGTGTGCCGGCGCTGCTGGCGGTGCACCAGGACGCGAGCGGCCAGGCCGACGCGCTGGCGTTGTCCTACGCGGCGGGTCTGGGCTGCGCGCGGGCGGGGGTGATCGACACCACCTTCTCGGAGGAGACGGAGACCGATCTCTTCGGTGAGCAGGCGGTGTTGTGCGGGGGGATCTCGGCGCTCGTCAAGGCCGGCTTCGACACCCTCGTGGAGGCCGGCTACCAGCCCGAGATCGCCTACTTCGAGTGCCTCCATGAGCTCAAGCTCATCATCGATCTGATGTACCAGGGCGGCCTGGGCTACATGCGCTACTCGGTGAGCAACACCGCGGAGTACGGGGACTACGTCGCGGGCGACCGGGTGATCGGCGCGGAGTCGAAGGCTGCGATGCAGGCGCTGTTGGCGCGGGTGAAGGACGGTGAGTTCGCGCGCGAGTGGATCGCCGAGAACGAGCGCGGTCGCCCGAACTTCGAGACCCGGCGGGCCGCGGAGCGGGCGCACCCCATCGAGGAGGTGGGCGCGCGGCTGCGGGCGATGATGCCCTTCCTGGCACCGGTAGACGTAGGAAGCTGAAGGGGAGAATCGACGTGGATCCGTACGTACACATCTTCGACACGACGTTGCGCGACGGCGAGCAGTCACCGGGCGCGACGATGACCTCCCAGGAGAAGCTGCGCCTCGCCGCGGCCCTCTCGCGGTTGGGGGTCGATGTCATCGAGGCGGGCTTCCCGGCGGCGTCTCCCGACGACCTCGCGGCGGTGCGTCGCGTGGCTGAGACCTTCGGGCGTGAGCCGCCCAAGGGCCGCGATCGGCCACCCGCCATCTGCGGGCTCGCCCGCGCGAAGCGCGATGACATCGACGTCGCCTGGGGCGCGGTGCAGGCTGCCGTTCGGCCGCGGATCCACACCTTCCTCGCGACCTCGCCGATCCACCGGGAGCACAAGCTGCGGATGAGCTGCGCCGACGTGTTGGGGCGCATCCGCGACATGGTCTCCTATGCCCGCGATCTGTGTGAGGACGTGGAGTTCAGCGCTGAGGATGCCGGCCGAACGGAGCCCGAGTTCCTCTTCGAAGCGGTCGAGGCGGCGGTTGCCGCGGGGGCGCGGGTGGTCAACATCCCCGACACCGTCGGCTACACGCTGCCCCACGAGTTCGGCGCGCTCATCGCCGGTATCCGCAGCCACGTGCGCGGCATCGAAGGGGTGACGATCTCGGTCCACTGCCACGACGATCTGGGCCTGGCGGTGGCCAACACCCTCGCCGGCATCCAGGCCGGGGCGCGGCAGGCCGAGGTGACCATCAACGGCATCGGCGAGCGCGCGGGGAACGCCTCCCTCGAGGAGCTGGTGATGGCCCTGCGAACGCGCCGCGACGTCTACGGCCTGGAGACCGGCGTCGACACCACGCGGCTGGTCCACACCAGCCAGCTCGTCAGCAGGATCACCGGCATGGTGGTCCAGCCCAACAAGGCCATCGTGGGGGCGAACGCCTTCGCCCACGAGGCGGGCATCCACCAGGACGGGGTGCTCAAGCACCAGGCGACCTACGAGATCATGCGGCCGGAGGACGTGGGCGTGCGCGGGACCAACCTGGTGCTCGGCAAGCACTCCGGGCGTCATGCGTTCTCGGCGCGGCTCGAGGAGCTCGGCTATCCGCTCGGCGCCGACGCGTTGGAGGTGGCGTTCGCGCGCTTCAAGTCGTTGGCGGAGCGCAAGAAGACCGTGAGCGACGCGGCGCTCGTGGCCCTCGTCACGGACGCCGAGACCCAGCCCCAGGAGCCCTTTGTCCTGGAGGACCTCGAGCTGAAGTACGACGACGGCCAGCCGACGGCCCACGTCGCGCTGCGGGATCCCAACGGAGTGACGCACCACGGGCGCGCGAGCGCGAGCGGCCCGGTGGAGGCCATCTTCCAGGCCATCGCCGGGGTGGTCCCGGTTCGCGCCACCCTCGCCGACTATCGGGTGCGGGCGGTGACGGAGGGCGGCGACGCCCTCGCCCAGGCCACGGTGCGGGTCCAGGGTGAGGACACGGGCCCGCGGCCCAACGCCTTCCACGGGCTCGGCACCGACATCGACGTCATGCAGGCCGGCGCGCGGGCGTACCTCGCGGCGCTCAACCGGATGTTGGTCCACGACGCGGCGGTCGCGGCTCGATGAGCGCTCCGAGTACGATGCTCGACCGCGTGTGGGACGCCCACGTCGTCTCCCACGGCGAAGGCCGGCCCGACGTGCTCTACGTCGACCTGCACCTGGTGCACGAGGTGACCTCACCCCAGGCCTTCGACGTTCTGCGCGAGCGGTCCCTCGCGGTCCGGCGCCCCGAGCGGACGCTGGCGACGATGGATCACTCCGTGGCGACGGATCCCGATGCGCCGGCGGATCCGCGCCGTGAGGCCCAGCTCGCGCGGCTCGCGGAGAACTGCGGGGCTCACGGGATCGAGCTCCACGCCACGGGGGACGCCCACAACGGGGTGGTCCACGTGATGGGACCGGAGCTCGGCCGCACCCAGCCGGGGATGACCATCGTCTGCGGGGACAGCCACACCTCGACCCACGGGGCCTTCGGGGCGCTGGCCTTCGGGATCGGGACGAGTCAAGTGGGGCACGTCCTCGCCACGCAGTGCCTGCTCCAGCGTCGCCCGAAGGCCTTCGAGGTGCGGGTGGAGGGCGCGCTGGGTCTCGGCGTGCGCGCAAAGGACCTCGTCCTCGCGATCATCGCCCGCGTCGGCGTGGACGGGGGGCGAGGCCACGTCTTCGAGTTCACCGGCCCCGCCGTACGGGCCCTCGACATGGAGGGGCGAATGACGCTGTGCAACATGTCGATCGAGGCGGGGGCCCGGGCGGGGATGGTCGCCCCCGACGAGACGACGTTCGAGTATCTGCGCGGGCGGCCTGGGGCGCCGAGCGGCAGGGCGTGGGACGCGGCCGTCGAGCGGTGGCGGCGGCTCCCCAGCGATCCGGGGGCGGTCTACGCGAAGACCGTCACGATCGACGCCTCGCAGATCTCGCCGATGGTCACCTGCGGGACCCACCCTGGGACGGGGATCGCGGTGGGCGCGCGCGTCCCCGAGGGCGCTACTGGCCTCGACTACATGGGGATCCAGGCGGGGGCGGCGGTCGCGGGGCACCCCGTGGACGTGGTCTTCGTGGGCTCGTGCACCAACGGGCGGCTCGGCGATCTGCGCGACGCGGCGTCGGTGCTGCGTGGTCGCAGGGTCTCGGGCGGTGTGCGGATGCTGGTGGTCCCGGGCTCCGAGGAGGTGCGGCGAGGGGCCTGCGCGGAGGGGCTCGACCAGATCTTCCTCGAGGCCGGCGCCGAGTGGCGCGATCCGGGCTGCTCGATGTGTATCGCGATGAACGGCGACATGCTCGAGCCGGGGCAGTACGCCGTGAGCACCAGCAACCGAAACTTCGAGGGGCGGCAAGGTCCGGGCAGTCGGACCTTCCTGGCCTCTCCCCTCACGGCGGCGGCGAGCGCCGTGGCCGGCCGCGTCGCCGACGCCAGGAGTCTGCCGTGAAGCCCATCAAGACCATCGAGGCGGCCCTCGCCGTGATGCCGGTCGACGACGTCGATACCGACCAGATCATCCCCGCCCGCTTCCTCACGACCACCAGCAAAGAGGGCCTCGCCGACGGCCTCTTCGCGGACCGGCGCCCGCCGGGCTGGCGAGTGGGGGCGGCGGAGGTCCTCGTCGCCGGCCACAACTTCGGCTGTGGCTCGTCGCGGGAGCACGCCGTCTGGGCGTTGATGGCCTGGGGGTTCCGCGCGGTCATCTCCACCGGCTTCGCGGACATCTTCCGCGCCAACGCCCTCAAGAACGGGTTGCTACCGGTCCAGGTCTCGCCGGAGGTCGCGGGGCGGCTCTTCGCGGTCCCCGGCGCGGGGGTGGTGATCGATCTCGAGGGGCAGATGCTCCAGCTCCCCGACGGGGACGCGGTCGCGTTCGCGATCGAGCCCTTCGCCCGGGAGTGCCTGCTCACCGGGACCGACGAGCTCGACTACTTGCTCGGGCTCGACGCCGCGATCACCGGCTTCGAGGAGGTGTCACCGTGAAGCGCGTCGCGCTGCTGCCGGGGGATGGGATCGGGCCCGAGATCGTGACCCAGGCCTGGCGGGTCGTCTGCGCCGTCACCTCCCTCTCCGCCGAGACGTACGCCGTTGGCGGACACGGGATCGACGTCGCGGGGGCCCCGCTGCCCGACGCCACGCTCGCCGCCTGCGAGGCCGCCGACGCGGTCTTTCTGGGCGCCGTCGGCGGTCCGCGTTGGGCTCAGGCCGAGGAGCGGCCGGAGCAGGGCCTGCTCCAGCTCCGCAAGCGGCTCGGCCTCTACGCCAACCTGCGCCCCGTCCGGGTCATGGCCGGGATGGCTGAGCATTCGCCGCTTCGGCCCGAGCGGGTGGAGGGCGTCGATCTGCTCTTCGTCCGCGAGCTCACGGGGGGCATCTACTTCGGCGAGCCGCGCGAGGAGGGGCGCCAGCGGGCCCTCGACACGATGGTTTACACCGAGCCCGAGGTCCGTCGGATAGCCGAGCTGGGATTCCGACTCGCGGCGGGGCGTCGCGGGAAGGTCACTAGCGTCGACAAAGCCAACGTGCTGGCGAGCTCGCGGCTGTGGCGGCGGGTGGTCGACGACGTGGCCCGCGCGCACCCCGAGGTGGCCCATGAGCATCGGCTCGTCGACGCCTGCGCCATGCGGCTGATCAGCGAGCCGGGCACCTTCGACGTGGTCCTCGCCGGCAACCTCTTCGGCGACGTGCTCAGCGACGAGGCGGGGGTCATCGTAGGCTCGCTGGGCTTGCTCCCCAGCGCGTCTACAGGCGACGGGACGCGCGGCCTCTACGAGCCGATCCATGGCTCGGCGCCCGACATCGCGGGGCTCGGCATCGCCAACCCTATCGGGGCCATCCTCAGCGCGGCGATGATGCTGCGCCACTCCCTCGACCTCGAGGCCCCCGCCCGGCGCATCGAGGAGGCCGTCTCGCGGGCCCTGGGCGCCGGCGCCCGCACGGCCGACCTCGGGGGGACGCTCACCACCGCGGAGATGGCCGACGCCGTCCTGCGCCACATCGATGAAGGAGACGCCTGATGCAGCCCACCCGACTGCTCTGGTTCAACGGCGAGATGGTCCCCTGGGAGAGCGCCACCGTGCACGTGATGGCCCACGGCCTCCACTACGGCTCGTCCGTCTTCGAGGGCATCCGGGCCTACGACACGCCCCGGGGCCCGATGGGCTTCCGCCTCACGGAGCACGTCCAGCGCCTCTACGACTCGGCGCGCATCTACCGGATGGAGGTGCCCTATGAGCTCTGCGTGCTCGTCGACGCGTGTCGGCGGGTCGTCCGCGACAACGGCCTGCGCGCCGCCTACATTCGGCCCATCGTCTACCGGGGCTTCGGCGACCTCGGGGTGGCGTCCGTGAAGAGCCCGATTCAGGTGGCCATCGCGTCGTTTCAGTGGGGGGAGTACCTCGGCGAGGGGGCGGTCGAGAACGGCGTGGAGGCGGGCGTCTCCTCCTGGAACCGGATCGCTCCGAACACGATGCCCGTCGCCGCAAAGGCCGGCGGCAACTACCTCTCCTCCCAGCTCGTGGCGATGGAGGCCAAGCGCCACGGCTACCAGGAGGGCATCGCCCTCGACCACCAGAACATGGTCGCGGAGGGCTCCGGCGAGAACATCTTCCTGGTGCGCCGCGGCGTCATCTACACCACCCCGCTGTGGGGCTCGATCCTGCCCGGCTTCACCCGAGACGCCGTGATTCAGCTCGCCCGCGACCGTGGTCTCGAGGTGCGAGAGGAGCCCATCCCCCGTGAGCAGCTCTACCTCGCCGAAGAGATCTTCTTCACCGGCACGGCCGCCGAGGTCACCCCCATCCGGGCCATCGACGGGCTCCAGGTCGGCGAGGGCCGCCGCGGCCCGGTGACCAGGCAGATCCAGGAGGCCTTCTTCGGTCTCTTCGACGGCACCACCCCCGACGAGCACGGCTGGCTCGAGCCCATCGAAGACCAGGCCGAGCTGCGCCGCGGCGCCTGATCAGGTGTACTGGTTCAGCGTGAACGTGTCGACGACACTGAGGCGCGGGTGGCCATCGTCTTGGGGGTGCCCCAGGTCGGTCCGTCGGGAGGCCCAGTTCTTGGGTGCTTGTCCATCGCCTGGCCCGGGGCGGAGGGCGCCGCCCCGTCCAGGGGTTGGTCCAGGTGTGGGTGCGGTGGGGGCGGTGCCCCGGGCTTGGGAACGGGGGGCTTTGGGCCGCGGTGGTGGGTTGACTCGCCGGCTGTCGTGGAGAGGGCTGTTGCCTCCGCGGCTTCGCCGCGTGCGGCCGTGTCAGGAGGGCCCTTTTTCCTCGACATTCGCCCGCCCGCCCCGTGAAGCTCCGACTCGTTCCGGGGGGAGAAAGGAAGGTCCCTTGGGACACGGAGACAAGCCCCACGACGCCCTCGTCAAGGAGCTGTTGGGGCCCCCCGAGCGCGCCGGAAACCTCATCCGCGCCATCTTGCCCCCCCACATCGCAGACAGCCTCGACTTCGGCGCCATGCGCGCCCTCCCAGCAAACTTCGTCGCTGAGACCCTCGGCCAGCGTTACCCCGACCTCGTCTACCTCATCCCGTTCCTCGGCGATCAAGCCGGCCACGCCCTCGTCCGCATCACCTTCGAGCACCAGTCCAACGTCAGAAACAACATGTCCTGGCGCTGCTTCGACTCCACCGCCCTCCTCATCCGCGCCTGGAGGAAGAAGGAGAAGCACTCCACCGACGTCAAGCCCCCCCTCGTCATCCCCATCGTCCTCTACCACGGCGACCGCCCCTGGACCGCCCCCGCCCGCCTCACCGACT
>CAYOBQ010000047.1:13357-50355 GCA_964402225.1 uncultured Nannocystaceae bacterium
AGGCCGCGAGGAAGGCCGCGAGGAAGGCCGCGAGGAAGGCCGCGAGGAAGGCCGCCAAGAAGGCCAGGCCAAGAGCCTGTTGTGTCTGATTCAACTCAAGTTCGGCCCGCCCACACCGACCACCGTCGACCGCGTCCGCGCCGCCGGCAGCGACCAGCTCAGCCGCTGGACCGAGCGAATCCTCACCGCCGACTCCCTCGACGCGCTCCTCGACGAGCCCGGCGAAGAGTAGCCATCAGCAGGCGCGGCCCCCCCCTGGTGTTGTGCCTCGGCTGGAACGTGACACCTGCGCCCCGTGCTTGACGGAGACGAAGGAGCACGATGAGCAAGACCAAACGCCGACATTTCACCGGCTGGCGCACCCAACTGTTCGGGAACGCGTTGTTGGCCCCGCAGACACGCGGTCGTGGCGCGAAGCGCCGAGGGGGCAGCTCTGGCGACTGAGCGGGCCCGTGTGGCGGCGTCGGGCGTGGCCAGGAACGCGCGCAGCTCTTCGAGCAGGTCCATCCTGGTAGGCCGCCCCATCTCCTGGGCCGAGACATCCGTCGTGTTCTAGACTCCATCCCGTGGCGCGCCCCTCACCTCTGCTCGTTTGCCTCGTGCTCACTGCGCAGGCGAACGCCGCCGACTTCCATGTTGATCCCGAAGCGGGGCGCCCGGATGGCGATGGGAGCCAGGAAAAGCCGTGGCGCACGCTGGAGGAGGTCATCGGCGCGGGCCTCGTCGAGACGCGGGACTGGGCGGAGCACCCGGCTGCCGATGGCGGAACGCTGGTGGCGAAGAACGCGGGGGCGCCGGTCGGGGCCGGCGACACGATCTGGCTGGCCTCGGGCCACCACGGCGCGCTCATCGTCGCCGGCGCGTACAACGAGGCGCCGATCACCATCGCCGCGATGGAGGGGGCGACGCCGACCCTGACCCGGGTGCTGTTGCGGAGCGCCTCGAACTGGGTCCTACGCGGCGTCTCCGTCAGCCCCGCCCACGGCGCGCCGTACGAAGAGCGCACCATCGTCGATGTCGATGACCACGCCTGGGGGGGGCCGAGCCACGACATCGTCGTTGCGGGTTGCACCGTCTTCTCTGTCGAGGACAGCTCGGGGTGGTTGGCCCAGGATTGGGTCGCGCGCGCCAAGACGGGGATCGGCTCCGACAGTGACGGGGTCACGGTGCGGGACAACACGATCGAGAACGTCTCCTTCGGGATCTCCATGGGCGGCGACCGGGCGCTGGTCAGCGGCAACTCGATTCGGAACTTCTCCGGTGACGGCCTGCGCGGCAACGGTGACGACAGCGTCTTCGAGGGCAACTACGTCGCCAACTGCTACGCCGTGGACGACAACCACGACGACGGCTTTCAGAGCTGGTCCGTTGGACCCGACGGCGTGGGGACCGGCGAGGTGCGGCGGATGGTGCTGCGCGGCAACGTCATCGTGAACAACGAGGACCCGGACCAACCGCTTCAGGGGCCGCTCCAGGGCATCGGTTGCTTCGATGGCTTCTACGTGGACTGGATCGTGGAGAACAACGTGGTGGTCGTCGACCACTGGCACGGGATCACGCTCCTCGGGGCGCGCGGTGGGCGCATCGTGAACAACACCGTGATCGACGCCCGCGTCGGCGAGCCCGGGCCGCCGTGGGTCCGCTTCGGCGACCACAAGGACGGGCGGCCGAGCCTGGAGAACGTCGTCCGCAACAACCTCACGACCGCCGTCACGAACAGCACCGAGGGGGTCGTCGTGAGCGACAACCTGGTCATCGACGACCCGACCGCGCTCTTCGTCGATGGGACCTTCCCCTACGACTTGCACCTCGCGGCGGGCTCGGCGGCGATCGACGTGGGACACCCCGACGCGCCGGCGGTGGATGTCGAGGGCGTCGCGCGCCCCCAGGGCGATGGCATCGACATCGGCGCCTACGAGTTCGTGCCGCCGTCGCCCGCGGTCGACGCGCGAGCCCCCGCTTCCGACGCGGGCCCCGTGGACGCGGCCACGGACGCCGCGGTCTCGGGGCCGCCGGACGCCGCGCAGGTCGCCGCGAAGGACGCCGCCGCCGGGGGCGACTGTCGCGCTGTCGGCGGGGGCGCGTCACGAGGTCTCGCCGTGCTCCTCGTCCTCGGCGCGGCCCAGCGAAGAAGAGGGAGATCTCGATGAAGATTCGATCCTGGTTCGCTTGCGGTCTCCTCCTCGGTTGCACCGGGGCCGACGACGGCTCCGAGGGGCGAGACGCCGCTGCCGACGCGGAGATCGAGGTCGAGGCGGACGCGGTGATTGAGCTCGAGGCGGACGCGGGCATGCTCGAGGCGGACGCGGGTATGCTCGAGGCGGACGCGGCGGCGGCGGACGCCGCGGTGGCCGAGCTCGATGTAGAGGTCACGCTCCCGCGGGTCGGCGGGGTGCTCGTCAACCCGGGGATGGGGCTCGCGAACTTCCACTTCGGCTGGTGGTGCAACCTGCCGCCCATCACCTTCGACCCCCAGGAGTGCGCGTCCCGCGTCCGCGAGCACTGGCCAGCGCGTCACCCAGACGCGGGCACCGCCTACTTCCGGTGGTCTTGGAGCGACCTCGAGCCGGCGCCGGGTGAGATCAACGCCGCGCTCATCGACGCCACCCTCCAGTCGGCCAACGCGCTGGGGGAGACCCTCGGCTTCCGCGTAATGGCGGTCCGTGAGGGGGGCACGGCGCTGCCGGACTGGCTGCACGAGGCGGGCGTGGGCGGCGAGTGGCACGATGGCACCTTCTGGCCAGACGTACGGGACCCGGTCTGGATCGAGGCCCACGCGAGCCTGCTGCGGCGCCTCGGCTCCCGGTACGACGGCCACCCCGCCCTCGACCACATCGACATCGGCACCGTGGGGTGTTGGGGGGAGTGGAATACCGCGTGCATTGAGGGCGTCCACAGCGTCATCGACATCTACGAGCCCGCCTCCGAGGCCGAGGCCGGAGACATCGTGGCGGCCTACCAGCGGGTGGTAGACGACTTCCTCACGGCCTTCCCCGAGACGCCTGTCGTGATGCTCGCCGTCGAGGGAGAGCGCGAGGCCGCCGTCCTGGTCCACGCCACGGCCAACGGCGCCGGATGGCGCGCCGACTGCTGGGGAGACTGGGGCATCTGGGGCGGCGGCTGGAACCACCACGAGGACCTCTATCCCCAGCTCATCCGCTACGCGACCTCCCTCGACCCGTCGTTCCCCGAGACCTGGAAGCGCGCCCCGGTTCAGCTCGAGGTCTGCGCCACCATGCCCCGCTGGAACGAGCTCGGCTGGACCGCCGAGCCCCCCGCCGGCGAGGTCCACAAGACCTTCGAGTGGGCCAAGGAGGTCCACGCCTCGGTCCTCAACGCCAAGTGGACGGAGATCCCCCAGGCCTACGTCGGGGCCCTCCACGGCCTGCTGGAGGTCAACGGGTACCGATTGGCACTCGACCGCGTGCAGCACGCCACGACCGTGGTGCCGGGCGGATCGATGACCCTCCGCTCGCGGTGGAGCAACCTGGGCGTGGCGCCGCCCTACCGACCCCGCGCGCTGACCTGGCGCCTGCGTGGGGGCCCGAGGACGGTCGAGCTCACCGGCGGCGCCGACATTCGGAGCTGGCTCCCCGGCCCCCACGACGTCGACGACCGCTTGACCGTGCCGCCCGACCTGCCCCCCGGCGCCTACGCTCTGGAGGTCGCCCTGCTCGACCGACCCGGACACGACCCGGAGACCGCCGCGCTCCCACCGCTTCGCCTCGCCACCGAAGGACGTGGCGAGGACGGCTGGACGGCGGTCTCGCAGGTGAGGGTGGAGTAGGGGAGAGGCTCTCCGGCATGGTCCGACGACGCAGACGAGGTAGTGGGGCCGCCAAGGGGGTCGCCAGATCCGCGCTGGCGGAGGTCTTTGGCCCCGCGGCGGAGATTGGACGCCTTCGGGTCCTGGGCGCGGGCCTCGGGCGACGAGCCGTCGGGGCGCAAGTAGAGTTGGACCCCGATCCAGACGGGCGTGGTGGCGCCTATGTCGCGCTTGTGCCGCATGGCGACGCAGAGGCCGAGCTGGAGGCGTCGACCATGCGGGAGGCCGCCGTGCTGTCCTGGCTCGCGGCCCAGGGACTCCCGCTCCGGCTGCCGCTGTTGGCCGGCGTCGCCCGGGTCGGCGGCTCACCAATCCTCGTCCAGCGCTGCGTCGGAGGCCTCCCGCTCGAGCCGCGCGGCGAGGTGGAGCCGTGGTGCGTCACGGGCGAGGTGGCGGCGGCCATCCACGCCGTCGATCCGACGAGCTGCGCCGCCCTCGCCGATGGCCATCGGACCCGACGTGCGCACGCCGAGGCCCGACTCGCTGAGTTCGATGGGCTCGACGCGCCCGTCGCCATCGAGGCGCGGCGGTGGGCCCTCGAGCACCTGCCGCCAGACGACCCCGCGAGCCTGCTGCACGGCGATCTCCTTGGACAGAATCTCCGCGTCGTCCCGTGGAGGGATCTGGCGCCGGGCGTCATCGACTGGGCGTTCGCGGAGGCGGGTGACCCCGCATACGACCTGGCGATCGTCACCCGCGGCGTCCGTCGCCCGTTTCGGAAGCGCGGCGGAATGCACGCCTTGCTCGAGGCCTACGCGGAGGCCGGCGGGCCGAGCGTGACCGAGGCCGAGGTCCGGCTCCACGAGCTGTGCCTCGCGGCGGGCTGGTACCGGGAGGCGTTGACCACCGAGCAGCCTGCGCGCCCTCCGCAGGACGTGCTCGATCTGATGCAACGCGTCCTTGAGGTGGCGGGGAGCGGATTTGGGCGCGGCTCCAATGCTCGCACCGAGGTACAATCGCGGGGTGGACACGCTCGAAGCCGATGATCAGCGCAGAGCGCGCCAGACTCCGCCCGGGGTCAAGCTGCGCGAGGCGTGCGAGCTGATGGCGCTGGGGCTCCGTATGATGCGCCGCAACCTGCGGCGACGGCATCCCGACGCCTCGTCCGAGGAGATCGAGCGGCTCTATCGAGCGTGGTTGCTCTCCGACCGATGAGCGTCGGGTCGATCCTCGCCGCGCTTGTCAGCGTCCACAGGTTGTTGTCCGAGCTGGGTCGCCGTCACGCGCTCGTCGGGGGTCTGGCCGTCAGCGCGCGAGCGGAGCCGCGCACGACGCGTGACGTCGACATCGCCGTCCTAGCCGCGAACGATGAAGATGCTGAGTCTCTGGTCTACGCGCTGCGAGGTCGTGGCTACGAGGTCGTGGCCCTGGTGGAGCAGGAGGGCACGAGCCGACTCGGGACGGCTCGGCTGTCGTCCCCAGAGGGCGTGGTGGTGGATCTCTTGTTCGCGAGCTCGGGCATCGAGCGGGAGATCGTCGGGCGAGCCACCCCGGTGGAGGTCGACGACGGGCTGGTGCTCCCGGTGGCGTCAGCCGAGGAGCTGCTCGCGATGAAGATCCTGTCCATGCGGCCTCGCCGGGAGCAGGACGCGAGGGATGCCCGATTGCTGGTCGAGCTGCCGTTGGACCTCGATCTGGACCGGGTGCGTGCGAATCTCCGGCTGATCCGCGAGCGCGGCTACGACCGGGGGGAGCCGCTGGAGCAGAAGCTCGAGGAGGTGTTGGCCCTCGCCCGACGGGGCTGAAGCCGACTCACCTGTGCCATCGAACGCCCTCTCCCACGAGCGGGCGCCGCGTCGATGGCTTGATCGAGACCTCCTCAGTAGCCGTAGCGGAGGCAGCCGATGATCTTGACGGGCTTCTCGTCGTCGGCGCCGGGGCACGTCACGTTGAAGGCGGCCAGGAATCCGTTCCAGTTCGTGTTGGCGCACTGCACCTCTTCGTAGATCTGGCCAGATCCCGTTCCGCCGGCCCCCATGGCGTCGCTGGCCGTGCAGGCGAAGAGCCCGCCGCCGGGGACCGTGACGGACAGCCCCGCTTGCTGGGGCACCGGGAAGCCGCCCTGGTGGAGGTCGGGGGGCTCGCAACCGAAGAGCCGGTCTTGGTGGACGTCGTTGCTCCGCGCGTGGAGCACCGTGACCCGCGCGCCCGCGTCGCCCGCCGTGTAGGTGACGCCGCAGCCCGCGGGGTGGCAGTTCTCAAGGATCGTGCCCTCCCCCAGGGAGCCCTCGAACAGAGTCCGCCCGCCCTGGGTCACCTTTACGAGCGCGCCGGGGGTCGTACAGTCGTCGGCCCCCGCGGGCCGTCGGCCGCTGACCGGTCGGGAGCCGCCACCGCCACCGCCGCCGCCACCCCCTCCGACTTCGCCGCCGCCGACCAGAGTGATCTGCGGCGACGCGCTGTCGTCGCGCAGCGGCTCCTCGATTGGACCCAGCAGCAACACCGCGCTGGCGGTGCAGCCGAAGCTGCCGGCGCTGCAGGCGGTGAAGACCGCGCGCCCTTCGCCGCTCGCGTCCAAAGTCACCCGCGGGGGCTGGACCTCCCCCGCCAGCTCGGGGTTCACCGAGATGCGGACATCGCCGGTGTAGGGCTCCGCCGTCTCGCGGACGTAGACGCGGACCGTGACGCCGACGGAGTCCTCGCCGTCGGCGTCGAGGGAGCGCTTGGCGAGGGTCCAGACGACGTCGAGCCCGGGGATGGCGTCGGGGTCCGGTTCATCGGCGGCCACGCAGCCGCTCTTGCAGACGAGCCCCGGGTCGCACGGCGGGGTGCCGAGTCGGCACTCGCCCCCCTCTTCCCCGGGCTCCGGCGGCCCCGCGAGGCAGCCGAGCAGCAGGATCCCCGCGAACGTTCGCAGTCTCATGTGTCTACCTGTAGCGCACGGAGCATGCTCCCGAAAGCGGCACACGCGGGGGGGAGGCTGAAGGGGGCAGGTGCTGTCTACCTCACGACCCGGCTGAAGGCCTCGGCGTGGCGGTCGAGATCGAGCAGGTCGCCGGGCCCGCCGGCGCCCGCGAGCTCGTCGAGGGTGGCGCCCGTGCGCAGCGCCTCGAAGCGAACCTCCGTCGCCCCGCCGGCGAGGTCTGCGACGCCGTCGGGCGGGAACGGCAGGGTCCACTCGGGGGCGGCTCCGGCACCGAAGTAGACCGTCCACCGCCCGGAGCCTCCACGGAAGACGACGCGGTGGAGCCCGGCGCCGTCCACCGCTCCACCGGCGATGGCGCGCAGCGCGGCGTCCCACTCCACCGCGTTGGCGGGGGACAGGAAGGGGTCGAATGCCAGCTCGTTGGGGAAGCGCCCCGCCCAGCGGCCGATGACCGCGCTCACGTCGTCGGGCACCGCGAAGCCGCCGCCTCCGAACGCACCGGCGAGGGCGAAGACCACCGGTTCGCCGGCCTCCAGACCCCCGTATGGCGGGGCCAGGCGCATGGGCAGTGGCCCCGGTGCGGTCGCCGCCGTCACGCCCATCGGCACGAAGCCGACCTCCTCGACTTCGACCCCCGCGAAGAGCAGCGCGGTGCCGCCGGCGGGCAGCTCCGGCAGCGTCACGCCGAGCCGGAGCTGCTGGTCGAAGGTGGGCTCGTTGTCGAGGACCGGGAAGCGATCGTAGTCGGGGACGAGCTCGTCGGTGTCGCCATCGCCGTCGAGGTCGTCTTCGTCGGGACGTCGCGGCAGGGCGCGCAGCTCCTCGGCGACGCGGAGTCCGTGCTGGAAGCTGTCGAAGAACGGCAGCAGCGTGGCCAGCACGGTGCCCGCGTCGAAGCCGCCCCCACCTTGGACGAGACCGATCAGGACGCCGACATCGATGCGGCCCGCGAAGGCCCAGCCGACGCGCAGCCCCGGGCCGGAGACAGCGTGGTAGCGGTCCTTGATCTCAAGGCGCCCGACGATCGGCACCTCGGCGGACAGCACGAGCCCACCGGGCAACGGGATGTCCTGACTCAGGGGCCCGGCGTTGACGGACACGTTGAACAGCTCGCCGACGAGCTGCGCGAAGCCCAGGTGGGTCAGCCCGCCGCTGATCGAGGCGCCGGCGAGGCCGAGCTCGAGGCCGCCCTGGCTCGTCACTTCGTCGAAGGAGACCGCGCCGGTGAACCCCGCGACCAGCGCGTCGTCGCTGCGGGGCGTGAGCGGCACGTGAACGTCGAGGGTGCCGAGGCCGACCAGCGTGACGAAGTCGAAGCCATCGGCGAAGACGGTGATCGGGGGCGGGTCGCCCTCCACCACGAACTCGGCGACCCCGAGGGCGTCGGTGAGCCCATCGAGCTCACCGGCGCGGACGGTCGCTGCTTCCACCGGCTCGCCCGCCGCCGTGACCCGCACCCGCAGCCCGTCGGGGGCGGCGGCCTCGACCACTCGCAGGCCCAGCGGATCGCTCGCGAGCAGCTCGCCGTTCGGCTGCGGGAACGCCGCGACGACCTGTCCCGCGCCGGCTTCGGGCCCCGCCGTCACGGCGCCCGTCCCGGCCTCGACGCCGAGCACGTCCGGGGCGTCACCAGACCAGAGGAAGCCGCGGGTGGCTACGATGTCGCCGCGCAGGTCCAGCGCCGCCGCGCGCAGCCGCACCGTTTGCCCGATCGTCAGCGTGCGGGGTCGGCTCAGGATGACCACCCGCGCCACCTCGACATCCGCGGGCGGCTCGCAGGCCCCGGCGTTGCACACCTCCGCGCCACCGCAGTCGACGTCCCCCCGGCAGACGAAGGGCACGCAGCGCTCGGCGACGCAGTCTTCGTCGGCGCCGCAGTCGTCCCGCGCCTCGCATCCGCTCCGCTCACGGCAGCGCCCGGCCTGGCAGATCTCCCCCGCTTCGCAGTTCGCGTCGCCACCGCACCGGGGAAGTGGCTCGCAGTTCCCGGCCTCACAGGATTCGTCGGCGCCGCAGTCGTCGTTGGCGTCGCAGGGGCGCGGATCGACACAGCTCCCGGCGCGGCAGAGCTGTCCACCCTCGCAGTCGCCGTCGGCCTCACACTCCGGCGGCTCGCACGCGTTGTCGACGCAGCGACCACCGCGGATGCACGTCCCGGGTCCGAGGCAGCGGTCGAGGCAGAGCCCATCGCGGCAGGTCCGCAGCATGGAGCCGCAGTCGTCGTCGGCGGCGCACTCCGGGAGGGTGCACACGCCCTCGGCCGTGCACGTCGCCCCCGGCGGGCAGTCCGCGTCGTCGGCGCACGTCGCCTGCGGGGCGCCGTCGGTTGCCGATCCGGCGTCGGGGACGGGCGCGGTCGCGTCCGGTGTCATGTCGATCGGGGCGGCGTCGCCGCCGAGGGCGCCGTCCGTGTCGGGGTCGGTGGCGGGGTCCTCCACGCACGCGAGGAGCGCCGCGGAGAGGACGAACGCGAACAGCGGGCGGGTCATCGTGTCTCCTCGAGATCTACTCGAACGCGAGCTCGATCCAAGCACCCCGGTCCCCCGGTCCGCGGCACGCCCAGGCCTTGCGGACGGCGGGCGCGGCGATGAAGACGGCGTTGGTGGCCGTCCCCTGGGCGTCCTCGGGGTAGCGGTTGACGCTCAGGACGCCGTCGCTGCGGTCGGCGAAGGCGGCGCGCAGGCCCGCGACATCGAGGCCTCCTTCGCCCAGCGTCGCGCCTATCCGCTCGAGGCGGGCGCGGCTGCTGTCCGAGGTGGGCTCGCCCTGGCGGGCCACCAGGGGTGGGGCGATGCAGTGGTTGGTGCGCGCCAGGGGGCCTCGCGTCGTCTCGCGCAGCACGCAGATGTCGGGGGAAGCCTCCCACTCGAGCTGCGTCTCGGCGTCGGCGAGCCAGTAGGTGTGAGCCCCGGCCCGGGGGGCCGAGTCCACTACGGCGGAGGCGGCCCCCACGTCCCGCGCTTGCAGCGCGCGGTGCAGGACGCCGAGGTATCCCACGCCCGGGCGGGAGCCGTGGCACTTGATGTTGGTCGTGCCCACGCTCAGTCCGTGCTCGTTGATGCCGATCAGGCTGAGGCAGCCGGTGCAGGTGACGCTCCAGGTGCGCGGGCCATCGACGGGTCGGCGGTGGATGGCGACGATGTACTCCACGTCTGGCGGGTTCAGATCCCAGGTCTGCCCCGCCAGCGGGTGGCCGTTGGTCGTGTGCGTGCCGGGCACCAGGACCGACGTGCAGCCCTCCTCCTCGGGGACCGGCGCGTCGAGGAGCACCGCGTCGCGCATGTCCGTCATGTTGGTGGCGGTGTACAGCTCGACGGGGTCCACCCCCGCGCCGTGGGCGATCCCCAGGTGCTCGGCGTGGCCCTGCGGATCCCAGCGCTCGGCGATCTCCATGCTGTGCCCGCCCACCTCGAGCAGCCCCTCGACCGTCGGTCGCCCGCGGTCGACGAAGTAGCGGCCCACGGCCTCGAAGCGCATCGCTACGAAGGCGCGGACCCTATCTCGGAGCGCCTCGCCCTGGGCCTGTCCCATCTGGGCCGGCGTCCCCGCCACCTCGATTCGCTCGAGCTCCATCAGTTGCACCTTCCTTCGACTCGTCTGAGCACCTCGTCGCCGAGCACCGTCACCTCGCCATCGAAGATGCCGATGCGGAAGCGCCGCTCCTGGAGCGTGATCTCGTCGCAGAGACCGAAGTCACCGCCGACGAACTGCATGTGGCAGAGGGCGTAGAAGTTGGCCGCGTCCCCGATCGCTCCGGTGCCCCCGATGAGGTGGGCGCCGTGGAGGTTGTGGAAGTCGATGTACCACAGGTAGCCGACGAGGAAGGCGAGCGGCTCGAAGTGCTCGTGGGGCGCCCCCGCGAGGATTCGTCCGTCGAAGTAGTCGCAGCGCGTGTTGCGGAAGTGGAAGAGGTGGCCTCCGCCCAGGCGGACGTCGACCTCGTGGAAGAGGTCGGTGGTGCGCTCGTCCCCGGTCAGGGCGGCGTCCTCGAAGGCCGCCGCGGCGCGCCCGCGCGTGGTGGCGAGCGCGTCGCTACACGGATCGCGCCATTGCGGACTCGCGTTGGCCTCGCTCGGGTCGCTGTAGAAGCCCTCCGGGACCTTGGGTCCGTTGTTGTAGACGAGATCGAGGAGCCGCTGGTCGTCGATCTCGGCGCACACGACGGGGGGCGGGGGAGGCCCCGCGTCCGGGAGGACGCGGACGTCGGATCGAGGGACGTCAAGGGCCGGGACGTCGGCGACCGCCACATCGATGGGGCCGTCCGGCGGCGGGAGCGCGTCGAGGGGGCCGATGTCCGGCGGGGGCGGGACGTCGGTCGCCAGCGGGACGTCCGTCGCCAGCGGCGCGTCGACGGCGAGGGGGGCGTCGCCGACAGCGGCGTCGTCGTCGGGACCAGGGCCGCCGCCGCCGCTCGTTGCGATACAGCCGGCCAGCGCGAGGGCGGCGCAGAGGCGGATCACAGCGCCAGGTTCGTGTTGCCGGGGAGCCACGTCTCGTGGAGATGCACCCACTGCACGCCGCACGGCGCCTCGCGGTCGACTCGGAACAGCGCCGTCGAGATACGCCCCGCCTCCCGGGCCTCGAGCCGCTGCCACTCCTCGTAGGTGGCCAGCGCCAAGCCAAACTCGACGGCCCGAACCTCGCAGCGTTCGATGCGGATCTCGAAACCGTCACCCCGGCGACACCCCCGGGCGTCACGCAGATCGTCGAGGAGCATCTGGCGCGTCCGGAGCTCCCCGCGGGGCGAGATCACCACGAAGGAATCAGCCAGCACCGCCTCCGCCCGCGCGAAGTCCTCCGTACGGCCGCAGAACCAGTCCTCGAAGAACCGGTGCAGCTCGATAACCTCCCGCTCGCAACGCTGCCGCATACCCTCTCCAGAGATTTTGGAGGATACTACACCGCTTTTTGCCGCGAGCGTCGCCCTTGGGCGGAGCGGGGTCTCAGTCCTTGATGCTGCCGAGCTGTTGTTCGTACTCCGCGAGCCGCGCGGCGAGGGCTTCGGCCTTGGCCTCCGCCTCGGCGGCCTTGGCCTCCGCCTCGGCGGCCTTGGCCTCCGCCTCGGCGGTCTTGCCCTCCGCCTTGGCGGCGCGTTCGGTCCCGGTTGGCACCAAGGTTCCGTCCGGGCTGAACCAACGCAGCCAGACCGCCGGGAAGACGTACACGCCTTCCCAGGTGCCGAGCTCGAGGTTCATGCTCGGCACCGGGTAGCGCCCGGCGTCGTTGGGCTCGGCCACGACGTAGTCACCATCCTCGAGCACGTTGAACTCGAAGTCATAGGTGAACGGATCGAAGAGCACGTAGGTCTGCACTCCGATCTGCGCGTAGATGTGCTTCTTCCGTCCGAAATCGACGCGCCTGGTGGAATCCGACGTGAGCTCGACGATCAGGTCGGGGGCGCGGTTGCCCTCCTCCCATGCGACCCACGACTTTCGGTCGTGTCGCGGGACGTCGAGGGCTACGAAAACGTCCGGCCCTCGGAAGTCGTTGCGGAACGACTGGATCGGGCTGAAGTACAGGAACATGTCGCCGCCAGCGTAGAAGTCATCGCGGTCGGCCCAGTGGTCGTTGAGCGAGTCGATGAGCAAGTTCATCGCGTCGCGGTGGCGTGCGGTCTCCAACGTCTCTCCATCCTCGCAGGGGAGCTCGTCGGCGGTCGGCAGGCCGGCCGTGGGGAGCTCGTTCTCGACTCTGGTTGCACTCATGCGAACCTCCTCGTTTCAAGAACGCCTCTCCCCGAGGCGTGGGCTCACGATCGCAGAACGAAGGAGGAGAAGCAAAGGCCCGGCGGGCGGAGTCGTGGTCCGGTCGGGTCATCCACCTTTGATTCCCCCGCTGAATCCGGCTACTACACCGCCGTTTGGAGGTGCACTATGTGTGGGGTGATCGGCCTCGTCTGCGCGCGTGATCGGGACGATCTGGGGCGGGTGGCCGCCGAGCTCTTGCAGACGCTGGAGTACCGCGGCTACGACTCCACCGGCGCGGCGATTCAGCCAGCGGAGGGTGACGTCGTGCTCCGCAAGGGCGTGGGAGCGCCGTCGCGGGTCTGCGAGCCCTTGGGGATCACCGCCCTGGGTGGCCAGGTCTTCTGTGGGCAGGTGCGCTGGGCCACCTTCGGGGCCGTCGACGACGCCAACTCCCAGCCCCACGTGGTGGGCTGCTGCGAGCCGCTCTATGGGGCGCACAACGGCAACGTGACGAACTGCGATGACCTCCAGGGCTGGCTGCGCGGTGAGGGCCACCTGGTGCAGTCGGACAACGACGGCGAGATGGTGGTGCACACCATCGAGCACCACTTCGCGGCGCGCCTCGCGGGGCACGGTGACGCGGAGCGGCGAGATCCGGCGGTGCGCCGCGCGTGCATGCGATCCGCCATCGTCGCGGCCGGCGCGATGCTTCGGGGCTCCTACGCCGCGGTGGTGGTCGACCCGGCGACCCGGGTGGCGTGGGCGATCAAGGCCGGCTCGAGCCTGTACGCCGGGGTGGGCTCAGACCCCGTCGGCGGCGCGTTCACGATCGCGTCTTCGGACCTGTCGTCGGTGCTGAAGCTCACCCACCGACTGCTGCCCATCGCCCGCGGCGAGGTCCTGGAGTTCACGGCCGACGATCGGCGGGTCTTCTCCCTCGCCAACGGTGAGCCCCTCGAGCGCGAGCCCGTCCGCAGCCGCTTGCTCTCCCAGGACATCGCGCTGCGGCCACCCTTTCGGACCTTCATGGCCCAGGAGATCGCGGCGCAGCCGGGGACCGTCCGGGATGTGACGCGTCTGTTCGGCGGGGGGAGCGACCGGCTGCGTACCTTGGCGGCGACGCTGGACGCCGCCGACGCCGACGCGCTGGAGACCGCCATCGGCGCGCTGCGGGCCCAGTCGACCGACGATGGGCTGCGGCGCGCCCTCGACGGGCTGGAATATGCCCCCGCATTCCAGGCCGTGGCCGCCGCTGCGCCGGCGCTCCCCGGCGACGCCTACGTCTCTGCCGAGAAGGCGCTCTTGCATGACCTCGAGCCCTACTCCGACCAGCGCACGCTGGGCATCGTCGACGCCTGGATCGAGCGGGCGGAGGTGGCGGAGTTCGGCGCCGCGGTGGACGGTTTCACCGAGCGCTGCGCCCGGGTGCAGGCCGACGGCGGGCGCATCTACGTCGTGTGCTGCGGCAGCTCGTTCCACGCGGCGAAGACCGCCGCCGTCTTCTTCAACGAGATGGCGCGCGTGCCCCTGGTGCCGGTCATCCCGGGGGCCTTCCGCGGGCAGTACCTGGCGTCGCTGCGTGACGGTGACCTGGTGGTGGCCGTCAGCCAGAGCGGCGAGACGAAGGACCTGGTGGACGCGCTCATGGAGGTGATCCGCTCCGGCCGCAGCGTGGGTCGCTTGGCGCTGGTCAACAACGTCAACTCCACCATCGCCCAGGAGCTCGCCGAGATCGTGGTCCCGCTCCACTGCGGCCCCGAGATCGCGGTCCCCGCCACCAAGTCCTTCGTCAACCAGCTCGCCGTCTTCTACGGCATCGCGCTTCGGCTCGGCGAGCGCCGCGCGGCGGAGCTCGACCACGCCGACCAGGAGATGCTCGTCGCCCGGCGCGCGCTCTTCCGGCGCCTGCCCGAGCTCATCGCGGGCACCCTGGAGGACACCCGGGAGGCCGTCGACGCCGCCGCCGAGCTGCTCTACCTCGCGCCCAGCCTCCACATCCTCGGCACCCGGATGAACGCGGTGGCCCTCGAGGGCGCGCTGAAGGTGCGCGAGGTGGTGCTGAATCACACGCAGGGCTACGAGGCGGCGGAGTTCAAGCACGGCCCGAACACCATCCTCGGCCTCAACACGCTCTACGGACCGCGCGAGGTACGTCGGCTGCTCGGACGCCTCCCCCGCGCGGCGGATCCGACGGCGTTGTTCTCCGAACCGGGTCACGCGGACGTCCTCGACGCCCTGCGCAGCGACTATCCGCTGCTCTACGTCACCGGCCCCGACGCCCGCGACGTGGCCCTCACCGTCTCGCAGGTCAACACCCACAAGATCCGCGGCTCCATCACCATCATGTTGGCCGAGGAGGATCCGGCGCTGCGGCAGGCCGCGGAGAAGGCGCCGGCCCACAATCCCGCCTACCGCACCGTCTACATCGTGCTGCCGCCCACCGGTGACACCCTCGCGTGCGCCTTCACGGCGACCGTCGCCCTTCAACGCCTGGCCCTCGAGATGTCGGAGCGCAAGGCCCGCTTCCTCGACGGCCTCGGCATCCCCGACCACGGAGTCCACCCCGATGTCCCCAAGAACGTCAGCAAGTCGATCACGGTCGACTGATGTCTGATCCCGCCTGGCTCGAGTCCCTGCGGCCGTTGGTCAACGACGCCTTCGACCGCTTCGCGCAGCTCGCCACGCGCGACCTCGACGGTCACCCGCGCTGCCGGACGGTGGTGGTCCGTGAGATGGCGGCCCCCGGCGAGGTGCTGTTCACCGCCGACACCCGCAGCGCCAAGGCGGCGCAGATCGAGGCCGATCCTCGCGCCGAGCTGTGTTGGTATCTGCCCAAGGCGTGGCACCAGTTCCGGCTGGCGGGCCGCCTGTCAGCGGCCTCCGACGACGCCCGCGCCCGGATGTGGGGTAGCCTGAGCGACGCTGTGCGCTTGCAGTTCTGCCACGACGGGGAGATGCCCGCGCACTTCGCCGTCTACGCCCTGGACGTCAGCCGGGTGGACACCCTGGACCTCACGGTCCTCCCCTTCGCCCGCCACCTCCACGAGCGCGCGGGCGACGCCTGGCGAAGCACGGCGATCGATCCCGTCTGAAGGGGTGTCCACCAAACCATCGACGCGCGGCGCGGTTGGCGCCCTTCGCGTCGAGCTGGAGAGCGCCGTGGCCGTTGCCCGCGGCCGGACTCCCTGGGTAGGCGAGGTGGGACTCGAACCCACAAAGTACCGGTGTTTAAGACCAGCGCGTATACCGATTCCGCCACTCGCCCGTGACCCCGTGATCATCTGTGCGGGCTGCCCGGCGGTCAACACGATAGATGCCTCTTCAGGCGTGGAGGGCGGCCATGAAGGTGCGGAGGGTGTCTACGGGGTCCTTGTCGCTTCGGAGGAGCTCGCCTACGCAGAGGCGTTCGGTCTCGAGGAAGTTGGCGAGGCGGCGGGCGGGGGTGTCGTTCTTTCGGGGTTTGGTGGTGTCGACGAAGAGGACCTGCAAGCCCTCGATCGTCATCAGGCGCTTGGCGCCCAGCTCGACCTCCTCGACGGCGTGGTCGGGCTTGCCGTTGGAGTCGTAGTTGGCGCGGGCGTCGGTGATGAGGGCGAGGATGGGGCGGTTGCCGGCGTCGCGGTTGGACTCCCGCACGAGCGTGCGGTGGGCGAGGTCGAGGGCGGAGCCGAGGGGAGTGTAGCCGCCGCGGGGGAGGTTGCCGACGAGGCGGGCGACGTGCTCGATCTGGTCGGTGGGCTCGACGACGAGCCGAGGGCGGTCCTTCTCGAAGGCGATGACGGCGACCCGGTCGCGTTGGAGGTAGGCCGACTCGAGGACGGCGGCGACGAGCTTCTGGGCCAGGGCGAGGACGCGGGTGACGACGGAGCCGGAGGTGTCGACGATGAACAGCACCAGGCGTCGCTGGGGGACGACCCGGCGCCGGGTCGCGAGCTCGTCGGGGCGGACGGAGAGGGCCAGGCCGTCGTCCTTGCGGGCGAACTGGTGGGGGGCGGCGGCTCGGAGCGAGGCGTCCCAGGCGATGTCGGCGCGCTGGGTCCCGGCGGGCTTGGAGCCGGCCGGACGGCCGCGGTAGGGCTTGGTCGATGGCTGGGACCGCCGGCGGTTGGCGCGACGGGCGCCGGCCGCGCCGCTCGTGTGGGGGGCGTCGTTGGGGTTGTCGTCCTCCCACTCCTCGTTGATGCTCTGGGGCTTGGCCTGGTGCTCCTTTTCGCCCTCCCCCTTCTTGACGACGTTGGTGCGGGTGGCGGGGCCGGTGGTGTTCCCCGCGTCGGCCTCCACCGGGACGATGGTGGCCGTCTCGTCCCCCGTGCTCGGGGCGTCCGTGAGCTGGAAGCCGCCGCCCATGCCGCTCTCGAGCCGGGCATCAGGCGGGGCCGCGAGGGGCCTGGCGTTACTGCCGACGTAGCCTTCGCTCTGACGCTCTAGCGTAGGGTTCGTTGACGTCGCCGAGGCTTTTTTTTTCCGTCCATCTCGGCGAGGACGTCGGTGGCGACCTGGGCGAGATCGTCGGCGGTCGTGGAGCGCTCGTCGAAGGGGCGGCGCTTGAGCCGGTGGGGATAGACGAAGGTGGCCGCGAGCTTGATGTCCTCGGGCGTGAGCTCGTCGCGGCCGTCGAGGGCGGCGGCGGCGCTGGCGGCCTTGAGCATGAGCACGTCGCCGCGGTGTCCGTCGACCTCGAGGGCGAGGGAGATGCGTGACGCCGCCTCGAGCCACCGGCGCGCGAGGCGGACCTTGGGGAGCTGCGCCCGGGCGCGAGCGATCGTGTCGCGCAGGCCATCTTCCTTGGAGGACCAGTCCGCGGCGAAGGCGACGGGGTCGGCCTCGAAGGCCAGGCACCGGGAGATGACCTCGGTGCGCTGCTTGACGTCGGCGATGCCCCGCACCTCGACGGACAGGCCGAACCGGTCCGTGAGCTGCGGTCGCAGATCACCCTCCTCCGGGTTCATCGTTCCGACGAGCAAGAAGTTCGCGGGGTGCTCGACGGCCACCCCCTCGCGGGCCACCACGTTGACCCCGCTGGCGGCGACGTCCAGGAGTAGATCGACGATGTGGTCGTCGAGCAGGTTCACCTCGTCGACGTAGAGCACGCCGTGGTTGACGCGCGCCATCAGCCCCGGCTCGAAGACGCGCTCGCCGTGCTTGAGCGCGTGCTCGAGGTTCATCGAGCCGAGGAGCTGGTCCTCGGTGACGCCCAGCGGCAGCGTCTCGAAGGCCGCCCGCCGCTCGCGCCCTTCGCCGCCCCCCGAGTCGCGGCACTCCCCGCACCAGGTGTTGGGCCGCGCGACGGCGCACCCGTAGGGACATTCGGCGTTGACCTCGACCGGCGGCAGCAGCCGGGCGAGCCCGCGGGCCGCGGTAGACTTGGCGGTGCCCTTCTCGCCGGAAATGAGCAGCCCCCCGAGGCGCGGGTTCACCGCGAGCAGGAGCAGCGCGCGGCGCACCGCGTCTTGGCCGACCAGCGCCGGGAAGGGCATCACGTAGTGCGACGAGTGGGTCACGGGACCTCCAGTTGAGAAGAGGACTCCATAGCGCGCCTCGCGGTCGCACGCATCTGTCGAATGACGGTTTCGCGTCCGAAAAGCGACCGTGCGTGCGATCGTCCTTGCCTCGTTCGTCGACCGCCACAGCGTCGCGCCCGGGCTCGCCGAACATCGAGCGGTCATCCATGATGAAGACCATCTCCTCGTTGAGCTGGAACGAGTCGGAGCCGGCCGGTCCGAAGCTCTCCGGCGCCCGCCAGCGCCGAAGCCCGTATCGGGGAAGTTGGGGCGGCGTTTGCGAACCGGTCCTCGACCGCCACGTCGCAGCTCTGCTCGGCGAGGATGCCACTCCAACCCACGAGCTCGTTGGTTTCGCGCGACTCGGGCAGGCAGTTCGTGCTCAGGACCGCGCTCTGGGCGGCGGCTGCGTGGGGCGCGAGCACGCTCGCGAGGAAGAGCAGGTACGTGGAGAGCTTCATCGGCGGCCTCCTCCCGCGGGTGGCCACCAGCTACACGGATTCGGTCGGTCGAAGTGTGGGGGCCGGTGGCAGCGCGCCGAATCGGGAGCCGGGTTGTGCGCTGTACAGGCGAGGGCACCTTCGACCAGGAGGTCCCCTGCCCCTGAAGCGGGCCGCTTCGGGCGAAGTGGCGGTCGGAATGCGCCGGACCGGCGGGTCGTTGTCGCCCCACACCAGAGCGGGGAGAGCACATGCGCGCGCTTGCCATCATCCTCACGTTCACCGCCCCCGCCCTGGCGCGGCCGATGTGCGAGGACCGCGTCGACCGTCAGAAGAAGTTGAAGTGGCGCGCCAAGCGCTCGCTGAAGGCCTGTCGGGTGGACCTCCGGGTCCTGCGCCGGGAGCTGGTGGCCTGCGAGGCGGCGCTGCAGAGCTGCGAGGAGCCCTTGGACCCCTGCCTGCAGCCCGTCGAGCCCGGCCCCTGCCGCGCGGCGATCCGGCGCTGGTACCACAACGCCGACACGGAGCGTTGCGAGCCGTTCATCTACGGCGGCTGCCAGGGCAACGAGAACGGCTTCGCCACCCGAGCGGCATGCGAGGGCACCTGCGGTGAGCCCGAGGACCCCTGCGACCAGCCCGCTCAACCGGGCCCCTGCCAGGCGCATATTCCCCGCTGGTACCACAACGCCGACACGGACCGCTGCGAGCGCTTCATCTACGGCGGCTGCGGTGGCAACGCCAACAACTACGACACGCGGGCGGCCTGCGAGGGTGCTTGCGGCGAGGACCCCGACCCGTGCGCAGCGCCGATCGAGCCGGGCCCCTGCCGCGCCGCCATCCCCCGCTGGGCCCACGACGCCGAGACCGGGCGCTGCGTGCGCTTCATCTTCGGCGGCTGTGGCGGCAACGAGAACAACTTCGAGACGCTCGAGGCTTGCGAGGGGACGTGCGACCCACGGGACGAAGGCGAGGCGTGCGACGCGGAGCTCGACCCCGGGCCGTGCGACGGTCACTTCCCCCGCTGGGGCTTCGACCCAGACACCGGGCGGTGCGAGCGCTTCGTCTTCGGGGGCTGCGGCGGAAACGCCAACACCTTCCTGACCCTCGCCGCCTGCGAGCGGGCCTGCGACGACCCCGCCCGCGCCTGCGGCCTGCCCGCGAGCCGGGGCCCCTGCCAGGCGGCTATCCCCCGCTGGTTCCACAACGCCGCGAGTGGGCGATGCGAGCGCTTCGTCTACGGCGGCTGCGGCGGAAACGCCAACAACTTCACGACCCTGGCGGAGTGCCAGCAGGCCTGCGACTGCGGTGGTGACCCCTGCGACGACCACGACTGTGCGGACCACCAGGAGTGCCGGATCTACGGAGCCACCGGCGAGCCCTATTGCGCCGACACCTGCGACATCGTCTGCGGGCCGGGTCAGTCCTGCCGGCTGATGCGCGTTCAGTGCGTCCGCGCGCCGTGTCCCCCGGTCGCCGTGTGCGTTGTCGATCCGCCCGACGACCCCTGCGAGCTCGTCCGCTGCCGGGACCACCAGGTCTGCGTTCATGAGGAGGGGATGACCTACTGCGCCGACACCTGCGACGGATTCGAATGTGGGCGCGGCGAGGTCTGCGAGCTGGTCGATGTCGTCTGCGTCCGAGAGCCCTGCCCCCCGGTCGCTCGCTGCACGCCCGTCAATCGAGGCCAGTAGGCGGGTCAGTCACAGGCCGGGTTGGCCACGCCGGGGCTGCCCAGGTTGTCGGCCTCGTCGTTGTACGGCGCCGAGCCGAGGCACCAGCGGGCGCCGTCGTCGTTGGCCGCGGCGTCCGTGGCGCCCGGATCGAGGCTGAGCGAGGCGGCGCGGGCGGTGGGGAAGCGCGGGCCGTCGTCGTAGCTCACGGCGTCGATCAGGACCCCGCCGCAGTGGAGGCGCAGGGTGTCGCCGCCGTTTCTGAGCGGGAAGTCGAAGAGCGCGTCGGGGGCGAGGTTCCCGTTGACGGCGGGGTCGTCGGAGCGGGCGAGCAAGGCGTAGCTCCCGGCCCCGAGGCGGACATCGCCGAGCAGCACCTCGTGCTCCGCCGCGTCGCTCGTGCGACAGCCGGCGAGGGTCCAGTCCGTCTGCGTGGGGTTGTGCAGCTCGAACCACTCGGCGTCGGCGTCTGCGAGGCTGTGGTGGGGGTTGTACATCACCTCCGTGACCACTACGTCGCCGGCCGCGGTGGGGGCGGGCGGCAGATCCGCGCAGCCGTCGTCGGCGCAGGCGCAGGCCACCTCGACCGTCCCGTACTCGCACACGCCCGCCGCCTCTTCGACGCGGCAAGCCCCGAGCCCCGCCGAGACGACCAGCGTCTGCGCGTCCCGACACACCGAGTCCGGGGGCTCGACGCACGGGTTCGGGTTGCAAGGCGCGGGCACCGGATCCATCCGGCCCGCTTGCTCGATGGCGTAGCCATCGTCGCTCCCCGAGGCGTCGCAGAGCAGCCACGTACGGCCGTCGTCGACGGTGACGCGGTAGGCGTAGTCGTAGCCGCCGACCCTGGGGAGCGGGGTGGTGAGCGCGGCGCGGTACTCGTCGTTATTCGGCTCGCCGAACTCCGCGCCGTCCCAGCCCGGGTTGTACTCCGCCTCCTGCCAGCGCCAGTCGGGGCCCGGCGCGGTCCCGTCGAGGCCGTAGCCGAGCTGCCCGCGGGCGAGGGGGAACGGGTCGTTGCCCGTCGAGCGGTCGGTGATGCCCTCGGCGTAGAAGCGGGCGTAGACCATGACGTCGTCGTCGGTCTGGGCGTCGATCCCCAGGGGGAACTGGAGGCGGCACCAGCCCGCCGGCACGTCGCAGCCCGGGTTCGGCGCGCCGGGGGTCCCCCAGTTGCCCTCGGTGTAGGTGGCGCGGGCCCGGCACCAGTGCCCATCGGGGTCCCGGCTGATGCTGTGGGCGCGCGCGTCCGGGAAATCGCCGCCGTCGTCGTAGGCGACCTCGTCGATGAGCAGCCCGACGCAGCGCAGCGACAGGGTCGCGCCGTCGTTGCCCAGCGGGAAGTCGAAGAGGTGGTCCGGCGCGAGCCCACCATTCTGTCCACCGTCGGCGCTGCGGGCGAGAACGGCGCGGCCGTCCGGCGCGATGCGCAGCGTCCCGAGCACCGTCGGTGGGCCACCCGCGTCGACGGTGCAGCCGACCAGATCGATCTCTTGTGCGGTGGTGTTGTGCAGCTCGAACCACTCGGCGTCTTCGTCGACCAGCGGCGCGTGTGGGTCGTACATGATCTCCGTGACGCGCACCGCCTCGGCCGCCCGTGGGTTGTCCTGCGCGCCCTCGGGGGCGCAGCGGCCCTCGAAACAGATGTCCGGCGCGCAGTCCACGTCGCGGGCCGGGTAGCTGCACGAGGCTTCGTCGCCCTCGACCTCGCAGACGCCCGGGGCGTCGTGGAAACGCAGCGTCGTGTCGTCTGCGCACGCCGGCTCCGGGGGCGCGTCGCAGGCCAGCTCGTCACAGGGATCGACGGGGGCGCGGACCTCGAGGCGACCGCGGCCCTCGCACAGCGTCCATGTCCGGCCGCCGTCGGCGCTGACGCGGTAGGCGAGGTCGTAGGTGGCCTCGACGTCGAGGGCCAAGGCGCGCTGGTATTCGTCCCACGCGGGCTCGCCGGCGGCGGCACCGTCCCAGCCGGCGTTGGGCTCGGCGGGCAGCCAGGTCCAGTCGTCGTCGGGGGCCGAGCCTTCGGGGCCGTAGCCCGCCTCGGCCAGCAGCAGCGCGTCGGCGTCGACCGCGGGCGAGGCGTCGGTGACGTCGCCGTGGAAGACGCGCCCGTAGGCCGTGACCCCGACGCCCGGCGCGCGCGCCTCGTCGGCGGGGTGCTGGAAGCGGCACGCGTCGACCGGGACGTCGCACGGCGGGTTATGGGCGCCGGGGGTCCCGTGGTGGCCCTCGAAGTACGGCGCGCGCACGCGGCACCACGACGACGGCGACTCCGGGTCGGCGTTGGGGTCGAGGCTGATGCTGTAGCGTCGCGCCGTCGGCCACTCTCCCCCCACGCCGTAGGCGAGTCGCGCCACCTCGACGGCCCCGCACGTGAGCGTGAGCGTGTCGCCGCCGTTGCCCAGCGAGAAGCGGAGGCGCTGGGTGGCCTGGAGGCCGCCATTGACCTCGGGATCGACGTCTCGCACGAAGAGCGCGACCCCGCCCGGCTCCAGGGTGAGCGGGTCGAGCGCCATCTCGCGGTCGCCGGCGTCGGCGAGGACGCAGTCGCCCAGCGAGTGCTCGGCGTCGGCGACGTTGGTGAGCTCCAACCACTCCGCGTCGGCCTCGCCCAGCGGGTCGTGGGGGTCGTACATCACCTCCGTGAACCGCACCGCGCCCGCGGGGGGCGGGGGCGGGGGCGGGGTCGAGACCAGGTGGCCGGCGTCCGCCGCCGCGTAGCCGTCGTCGGACCCGGGGTCACGGTCGCAGTAGGTCCACGCGCCGCCGTCCAGGCGGAAGCGCCACGCCAGGTCGTAGCGCCCCTCGGGGGGGACGGTGAGGGTGGCGGTGTACTCGTCGTTGTTGGGCTGGCCGACAGCGCCGCCGTCCCAGGTCGGGTTCGGCAGCCCTGCGCGCCACATCCAGCCCGTCGGATCGCTGCCCTCGGGGCCGACGCCGGCCTGCGCCTCGAGGCGGTCGGTGGGGTCGACCGCGGCGGACAGATCCGTGAGCCCCGGCTCGTAGACGACGCCGAAGACCTCGAGCTGCGCCCCCGCGCGGGCCTCGACCTCGAGGGGGAATTGCAGCGCGCAGAAGTCGATGAGCGGCGGCGGTGGGCACGCGCGGTTCGCCTCCCCGGGGGTCCCGAGATGGACGCGCTCGGGGTCTCCCTCCTCGCTGAAGTACACCGCGTCGGCGACACACCACGTGCCCTCGTCGTCACGCTGGATGGCCACCCCGTCGCCGCCGATCTCGCCATCGTAGGCGTAGGCGTCGATGACCTCCTCGTCGCAGCGCAGCGACACCTCGTCCCCATCGTTGTTCAGCGAGAAGCGGAACAGACCGTCGGGTTCGAGCCCGCCGTTGGCGTCGTCGCTCCGGGCGAAGAGGGCGTAGCCCCCCGGGGGCAGGGTCACGCCAACGATCGGCGAGTCGGCGCCGCCGTCGGTGAGGGCGCAGCCGTCGAGGCGCCGCCGCTCGTCGCTCATGTTGCGAAGCTCGATCCACTCGGCGTCGGCGTCTGAGAGGGGGTCTGCGACGTCGAAGAGCAGCTCGTTTATCCGCACCTCGCCCACCGCCGGCGCGGGCGGGCCGGGGTGCACCGTGAGCTGGCCGGCGCGAGCGGCCTGGTAGCCGTCTTCGGCGCCGTCGGCCCCGGGGCCCGCGGCGCGGTCGCAATACAGCCAGGAGGCGCCGCCGTCGCGGGAGAAGCGGAGGGCGAAGTCGTAGGTCCCGGGCTCGGCGACGGCGAGGGCGCCCTGGTACTCGTCGTTGCCGGGCTCGTCTGCGTCGTCCCAGCCGGCGTTGGGCTCGGCGTCGCTCCAGCGCCACGCCTCGTCCGCCGGCTCGGCGCCATCCGGGCCGTATCCGAGCTGCGCCCGCAGCGCCTCGTCGGGATCGGTGGCGGCGCTGCGATCGGTGATGCCCGCCTCGAAGACACGGCCGAAGACGAGCACGGTGTCGCCGGCCTCGGCCTCGATGTCGGTGGGGAACTGGAGGCGACACCAGTCGACCTCGCGGTCGGGGCACTCGGGGTTGACCTCTCCGGGGGTGCCGCGATCGCTGCCCTCGGCCCAGGGCGCGGCGCCGGCGCACCACGCGGGGGCGTCGTCGTTCGCGTCGGCGTCCATCCGCCCGGCGGAGAGGCTGAGGGAGGCGCCGGCCTGGTGGGGGAAGCCGCGGTCGTAGACGACCTCGTCGACGAGGTTGCCGGTGGCGTCCGTGACGGCGACGCGGTCCTCGCCGTTGCTCAGCGTGACGTCGTCGTAGACGTAGTCGGGACGTACGCTGCCGTTCTCGGCTGGATCGGCGCCGCGGGCGAGCAAGAAGACGGCTCCCGGGGCCAGCGCGGTCCGCTCCTCGAGGTTCAGCGGGTGCGCCTCGTTGCCGTCCCCGCGTACGGTCCAGCCGTTGAGGAGCACCTCGACCTCGCCGACGTTGGTCAGCTCGATCCACTCCCCGCGGGCGTCGTCGACCGCGTCGGGGTTCGGCAGCAGCTCGCTGATCACGACCGCCCCCACAGGCGTTGGCTCGGCGCAGGTCCGAAGCGCTCGCAGGCAGACCCCGTCGCCGCAGTCGGGGTCGCTGCGACAGCAGCCGTCGAGGATGTCGTTGGTGCAGGCGCCGTCGCGGCACATGTCGAGGGTGCACGGGTTGCGGTCGTCACAGTCGGTGTCGAGCACGCAGTCGACGAGCTCGGCGTCGGGCTCGGCGTCGGCTCCGGCGTCGATGGGGACCGTGGTGTCGGGATCGGGCACCTTCGCGTCGGTCGCGGCGTCCGTCGGGTGCGCGCCGTCGGGTCCGTCGTCCGCCGGGCCGACGTCACGCCGCGGGACCTCGGCGTCGCGAGCGATGCGGGGTCCGGTGCTGTCGCTGTGCTCGGTCGTTCCGCCAGCGGGGTCGCAGGCCGCCAGGGCCAACGCTGCGAAGACGGTGGTTGGGATGCGCATGGTTCTCCCCCGATGGTGCGCGCGGATCATCCGGGCGACCGTGGGTCGAGTCAATTCGAGGCGTCGTCCGGAGCCGAGGTCGGGAGCGCCGCGCGGCGACGGAGCAGCTCGACGGTGGCCAGCAGGAGCACGGAGAGCACCGTCATCAGGGTCGCGAGGGCGAGGATGGTGGGGCTGATCTGTTCGCGGATGCCGGTCCACATCTGGCGGGGGAGGGTGCGCTGCTCGGGGCCCGCGAGGAAGAGGACGACGACGACCTCGTCGAAGGAGGTGATGAAGGCGAAGAGGGCGCCGGAGGAGACGCCGGGGGCGATGAGAGGGAGGGTGATACGGCGGAAGGCGGTGGCGGGGGAGGCGCCGAGGCTCTGGGCGGCGCGGACGAGGGACCAGTCGAAGTTGGTGAGGGTGGCGGTGACGGTGATGACGACGAAGGGGGTGGCGAGGGCGGTGTGGGCACAAACCAGCCCGGCGAGGCTGCCGCTGAGGCCGACGCGGGCGTAGAAGAAGTAGACGCCGACGGCGGTGATGACGAGGGGGACGACCATCGGGGAGATGAGGACACCCATCACCAGGGCGCGGTAGGGGAACTCGCGGCGGGAGAGGCCGAGGGCGGCGAGGGTGCCGATGGCGGTGGCGATGAGGGTGGTCGTGACCGCGACGACGACGCTGTTGCGCAGGGCGCTACGCCATACGGGGCTGCCCGTGAGCTCGGCGTACCACCGCGTGGACCAGCCGGGCATGGGGTAGGTGAAGTAGGGCTCGGCGTTGAAGGAGAGGGGGATCACCGCGAGGATGGGCGCGACGAGGAAGACCAGGACGAGGCCCACGAAGAGGCGCAGCGGCCAGCGCATCAGCTAGCTCATCCTCAGATGTTCGACGCCGCCTTCGTGGTCGAAGAGGAAGCGGTTGAACACGACGTAGAGCGTGAGGGTGGCGGCGAGGAGCAGGGCGCCCAGGGCCGAGGCGAGGCCCCAGTTGAGGGTCTCGTTGGTGTGTTGGGCGACGAAGTAGCTGGCGAGCTGGTCGCGGGGGCCGCCGACGAGGGCCGGCGTGATGTAGTAGCCGATGGCCAGGATGAAGACGAGCAGCGAGCCAGCGGCGACACCGGGCATCGTGAGGGGGACATAGATGCGGCGAAAGGCGGTGTGTGGCTTCGCGCCGAGGGAGCGCGCCGCGCGCATGTAGGACGGGGAGATCCCGCGCATCACGGAGTATAGGGGGAGGATCATGAAGGGCAGCAAGATGTGGGTCATCGCGACCAGCACGCCGACGCGGTTGAAGACGAGCTGCACGCGCTCGTCGATGAGGCCGACCCACATCGCGAGGTCGTTGACGACGCCGTGGGTCTGCAACAGGACGATCCAGGCCGTCGTGCGGACCAGGAGGGAGGTCCAGAAGGGGAGCAGCACGAGGACCAGCAGGAGGTTCGCGCGCCCCGGTGGTTGGTCGGCGAGGAGCCAGGCGACGGGGTAGCCGAGCAGCAAACACAGCAGCGTCACCTGGAGCGAGACCAGGAAGGTGCGCCCGAAGACCTCCACATAGATCGCCCGATCCTCCTCGAGGGGCGTCGCGTCGGGGGCGCGATCGAGGGCCGCGAGCAGGTACGTCGCGGTGTAGGGTCCGGCGGCGCCCTGGATCGTCCGCCAATGGGCGGGATCCAGCCAGCGGGGGTCGCGCTCGCCGAACCACGCCTTCCACGGGGCTTCGCCTCGACCGACGCGCCGCGCGGTGCGCGACAGCAGGCTGCGAAAGCCCGCGCGCTCGAAGTTCAGTCGACGGCCCAGATCTCCGACCGTGCGCGCCCGCCGGGCGTCCTCCAGATCCGCCGCGAGGGCCGCGTACGCCGCCTCTTCGGGAGCCTGCGCGCCGTCCCAGTCGGCGAGGGCGGCGATGGTCTGAGGGAGCCCGGCGCCGACCTCGGGATCGGCGACGCTGCGGTGCAGCATCATGCCGATGGGCACCAGGAAGGCGAAGCCGAGAAAGGCCAGGAGTGGCACCGCGAGGGCGAAGGCGCGCCACCGCTTGCCGCGCTCCGCCCGGCGGAGCTGAGAGCTCAGGTTCACGCGGGCCGACTACTTCGCGAGCCAGGCCTTGAAGCGCTGGTCCACCTCGTCGAAGTGGTCGGCCCACCACTCGGGATCGACCCGCAGCGCTTGCTTGAAGTTGGCCGGCGCGGTGGGCAGGTGGGGGACGACCTTCGGATCGACGAGCTTCATCGCCGAGAGTCGGGTGGGCGCGTAGGCGATGTGCTTCGTCTGCTCTGCCATGCGGTCGGGTCGTAGCGCGAAGCGGATGAAGTCCAGGGCCGTGGCCTTGTTCGGGGCCCCCTTGGGGATGGCCCAGTAGTCGAAGGCGTAGATCTGGCCGTCCCAGACGATGCGGAAGTCCTTCTTCTCCTTGATCTGGGCGTTGTAGATGCGGCCGTTGTAGGCCTGGGCCATCACCACCTCGCCGTCGGCCAGGAGCTGCGGAGGCTGGGCGCCGGCCTCCCACCAGACGGTCTGGGCCTTGATCTGGTCGAGCTTCTTCAGCGCGCGCTCGACGCCCCCCGCGACCCCGAGCGTGGCGTAGACGGCGTTGGGCTCGACCCCGTCGGCCAGGAGCGCCTGCTCCAGGGTGCCCTTGGGGTTGCGGCGCAGGGCGCGCTTGCCGGGGAACCGCTCCAGGTCGAAGAAGTCGGCGAGGGTGCTCGGCTTCTCGCCGGGGAACTTCGTGGCGTCGTAGGCGTAGATCGTCGACCACGCGATGGAGGCGACTCCACACTCGTGGATCGCGTGGGGCAGGTAGTCGGCCGCGTCCCCGGGGACCTTGCTGTCGATGACTTCGAAGAGACCCTCCTCGCAGCCGCGGTAGACGGTGTTGGCCTCGACGTCGACCACGTCCCAGGTGACGTTGTTGGTGTCGACCATCGCCTTCACCTTGGCCAACTCGCCGTTGTACTGGTCCTCGACGATGGCGACGCCGGTGGCCTTCGTGAAGGGGTCGAAGAACGCGCTCTTCTGGCTGGCCTGGTAGGCGCCGCCGAAGGACGCCACCGTGATCTGCTTCTTCGTCGTCTCCGGGGCGGTAGCCGGGGCCTTCGACGCGGGGGGCGTCGGGGGCTGAGGGTTGCAGGCGACGAGGGAGAGCAAGAGGGTGCAGACGAGTCTCATTCGGGCTCCAACGGGTCGAGGGCGCGGCAGTCTTCGGTCATCCAGCCGATGCGCACGGCGGCTCCCACCCCCGGCGGGGTGCGCGCGGCGTCGCCGGACAGCTTGAGGACGAAGTCGTCGTGGGGACCCAGCGCGAGGCGCAGCCGGGTGTGGTCACCATGGTAGACGCGCTCGCGGACGACCGCGTCGAAGGCGTTGGGCAGGTCCGTCGCCCCGAGGACTACGCGCTCGGGGCGCAGCGAGAGGGACACGCGACAGCCGATCTCACCGACGCGGATCGGCAGCGCGTGGATGGCCCCGCAACCGTCGACCTCCACCACGCAGCGCTCTGCGTCTCTGGCGGCGAGGCGCCCCGGCAGGCGGTTGTTCTCGCCCACGAACTGCGCGACGAAGGCGTTCTCCGGCGCCTCGTAGAGCACCTCCGGCGGTGCGACCTGGCGGACCTCGCCGCGATCGAAGACGGCCACCCGGTCGGACATCGTCAACGCCTCCGACTGGTCGTGCGTGACGTAGACGACCGTCAGGCCGAGCTGCTCGTGGAGGTGCTTGATCTCGAGCTGCATGTGCTCTCGGAGCTGCTTGTCCAGGGCGCCGAGGGGCTCGTCCATCAGCACCAGGGCCGGCTCGAAGACCAGCGCTCGCGCGAGGGCGACGCGCTGCATCTGTCCGCCCGAGAGCTGGCCGGGCCGCCGCGCCCCGAAGCCTTCGAGGCGCACCATCGCGAGCGCCCGCTCCACGCGCTCGCGCTGCTCGTGCTTGGGCACCCGGCGCACGGTCAACGGGAAGGCGACGTTGGCCGCCACCGAGAGGTGGGGGAACAGCGCGTAGTGCTGGAAGACCACGCCGAGGCCGCGCTCGTGGGGCCGGAGCTTCGCGATCGAGCGTCCGTCGAGGCGGATGTCCCCCGCCGTGGGGACCTCGAAGCCGGCGAGCATCATCAGCAGCGTCGTCTTGCCCGAGCCCGACGGCCCCAGCAGCGTGAGGAACTCGCCCCGCGCCACTTTCAAGTCGAGGTCGCGCACCACGAGCGTCTCGCCGTCGTAGGACTTGCGCACACCCTGGAACTCGACGTAGCCGCGGTCCACCTTCGTTGGCTCTAGGGGGCCCACTTGGCGAGGGTGGCGTCGAGGTCGTCGATGCCCACCGGCTTGGTCAGGAAGTCGTCGCAGCCGCTGTCGATGATGTGTTGGCGGTTGGTCGAGTCGGCGAAGGCGCTGCACACGATGATCGGCGCCGCCGTGGCGGCCTTGAAGGCGCGTACGGCGTCGGCGCCGCTGAGGCCGGGCATCCGCCAGTCGAGCAGCACGGCGTCGGGGCGGAGCTCGGAAAGCTCGGCCAGCGTCTCGGTGGCGTCCGCGCGGGTGACGGCCTCGTGCCCGAGGGCCTCGAGGGCCGCCTCCAGGAAGCGGCGGTTGGTCGGCTCGTCATCGATGACCAGGACCCGCATCAGACGTTCTCCAGGCGCGGGGCGGGCAGGTCCAGCGTGAAGGTCGAGCCGACGCCGGGTTCGCTGTCGAGCTCGATGCCACCGCCGAGCGCCTCCGAGAGAAAGCGGGCGTGGGCGAGGCCGAGGCCGAGCCCGCCGTGCTTGCGTGTGAGGGCCGGCTCGGCCTGGTGGAACGCGCCGAAGACCAACTCGTGGTGCCCCGGGGCGATGCCGATCCCGGTGTCGCGGACGGCCACCTCGAAACGTCGGGTCGCGGCGTCCCACCGAGCGGTGACGTCGATCTGCCCCTCGTCGGTGAACTGGATGGCGTTGTCCAGGAGCTTCTCGAGGATCTGGTGCGTGTGGGCGCTGTCGAGCATCAGCGTCTCGGGCAGGTCGTCGGCGAGTTCGAAGTGTAGCGTCACGGGGCGCTCACCCAGCCGAACGCGGGCGCTCTCCTCGAGTCGCCGCAGCAGGCTGTCGACGTGGGTCGGCTCCGTCTGCCAGCCCACCCCCTCCGCCCGGAGTTGCTGGAAGTCGAGGATGCTCTCGACGACCTTGTAGAGCCGCTTGGCGCTCTCGGAGATGAGCTCGATGCCCTCTCGCTGCTGGGGGGTCAGCGTCTGGGTGCGTCGCAGCAGCAGTCGGGCGTACCCGAGGATCGGCGTCAGCGGGGTGCGCAGCTCGTGGGAGACCACGTCCAGGAATTGCTGCTTGACCCGGTCGGCGGCCTCGAGCTTCGCGAGCGCCCGCGTGCGCTCGGCCACCTCGTCCATGAGTTGAGTGTTGAGCATGCGCACGCGCTCGTCGGCGATCCGCTGCTCCGTCACGTCGCGCAGCACCGCGACGCCGCCTTGCCCGTCGGCGAGCGGGCGAATATTGGCGCTGAGCCAGCGTCCGCTGCGGCTGGTCTCACGGGCGTAGATCTCCACGCCGTCGATGGACTCCCCGCGGGCAGCGCGCGCCAGCGGACGATCGGCATCCGGGCAGGGCGTGGCCTGATCCGGCAGCAGCCACCCCCCCTCCGCCGGGGTCTGGAGATCACCGGGGCGCGCGCCGAGCAGGCGGGTGCCGGCGGGGTTGGCGAGACGCACGACGCCGGCGGGATCGACCACCACCACGCCATCGGCGAGGCTCTCGAGCACCGACGAGAGCACGGCGTGTTGCTCCGCGAGCTGTCGCTGGGTGCGCTCGCGATCGATGGCGTAGCGCAGCGCGCGCATCAAGCCGTGGGCTTCGAGGCGGTCCTTCGCGATGTAGTCCTGGGCGCCGGCCTCGAGGGCGGCGGCGCAGACGCCCTCGTCGTCGGTCCCCGTGAGGACCACGACCGGGACCCCGGGGGCCGTCGTCAGGACCGCCTCGAGGGTATCGAGCCCGTCGGAGTCCGGGAGCGACAGGTCCAGGATCACCACGTCGAAGTCGCCGTCGCCCAGATGGGTCAACGCGGCGTTCAGCGTCTCGACGTGCTCCAGGCGCGGGGGATTGCGTACCTTCGCGACCAGGTAGCGCAGGGCGACGGCGTCGACGGGGTTGTCCTCGACCAGCAGCCCGCGAATCCGAGTCTCAGCGCCCACGCGACACCATGTCGCGCACCACTGCGCGCAGGCGGTCGGCGGAGACGGGCTTCTCGAGGCAGGGCGCCGGCAGGCCGTCGGGGCCGACGAGGTCGTAGTCGGCGCCGCCGCTCATGAAGATCAGGCGCTCCGCGCTGTGCGGGTGGCGAGCGGCGAGGGCCTGGTGGAACTCGGGTCCCGTCATATGGGGCATCCGCACATCGACCAACAGCACGTCGAAGTCGTCGAGATCGTCCCGCTCGAGGGCGTCGTTGCCGTCGCTTATGACCACGACCTCATGCTCGGACTGCAAGAGCCGGCGCACGGCGCGCAGCACGAGCCGCTCGTCGTCGAGCACCAGCACCCGACCCCGGGTGGGGGGCGCGTCGTCGGGGCTCAGCTTCACGGCCCGGGCGGCGGGCAGCAGCGCGGTCAGCACGCACGCGTCACCTTCGCGGCGCGCTTCGAGGCGTCCGCCGAGGTCGCTCACCACGGCGCGGGCCTCTTCGAGCCCGGCGCCGACGGCTCGGTCGGCGTGCGTCGGCGTCACGCGGACCTCGATCCGGCCTTGGCCGTCCAGCGTGTCGGTCGAGATGCGGATGCGGTTCGTGCGCCGCGCGTCGGCCACGAGGGAGGCGCTGGCGCGGGCGATGAGATGAAGCAGCAGGCGCCCGAGATCGGAGGCGTGGGCGCTGACCTTCGGCGCCTCGCCCAACGCCAGCTCGACCTCTGCCCGCGCCGCCAGCTCGGGTCGCAGGAGTCGATAGCAGATGTCCACGACCTCCCTCAGATCGACGCGGTCGGGGACGGCGGCGGTGGGCGCGGAGAACATCCTGAGCTGGTCCACGACGCCGGAGACGCGCCGGGCGCTCTCCTCGCAGTCGCTGATGACCTCCAGCACCGTGTCGATGGTGGCTGTGTCGTCGTCATCGAGGGAGAGCCCCGCCAACATGCGGCGGATCGTGTGCAGGTTGACCAGGACCACCGCGAGCGGGTTGTTCACTTCGTGCGCGACGGCCGCCGCCAGCGTGCCCAGGGCGCTTTCGCGTATCATCGACCCTCCGGCGTCACTAGAACTCTAGGACCGCTCACCGTCAAGAACGGCGCCACCCGACGCGACCGGGGCGAGCTTGCGGTCCGCGCCCAGCGCCTCCAGGTGTCGGCCCGCCCCGAACCAGGCGTGGACCTTCGGGGTCACGCGACGAAGCGCGGCGGGATCGGCGTGGAAGAGCGCGAAGGACTCGGCGAAGGACTCCGCGGTGGACGACTCACCGTAGCGCGTGGGGGCAGGAGTCGCGCCGATGACGCGCTTGTAGGCGCGGAGCACGGGGCCGCCGGCCGTGAGGCGCTCGGACTCGTCTCCGGCGGCCTCGACGCGTCGCTCCATCGCCTTGATCTCCGCTTCGTCCCGGGCGATGCGCTTCCGCAGCGCCGTCGCCTCGACGTTCTCTCGACGTGCCACGTGCCCGTTGTAGCGGGTGATCTTCGCGTTGAGCGCGGCGATGCGCTTCTCGAGCGTGGCGAAGCGACGCTGGTAGCGGCAGTAGGCGAGCCGCCCGGGGCGCGCGTGCAGGGCGTGACCGAGCTCGTGGAGGATGGTCAGCGCCGCCGCCGGCACCGGCCGGGTCGGTTCACCGGCGAAGCGCATCCCCGCGCTGAGGAACGCGCGGTCGTAGACGTTGATGCGCTCACCGCAGTTCTCGACGATGTGCTGCGCGCCCAGATCGCCCATGCCGTTGCCGGGCGTGCGCACGAAGGGCAGGGCGAGCAGGAGGCGCCGCTCTTCGTCGCTCAACAGCTCGAAGGACGCTTCCAGCGCGCGCATCGCCTCGGCGCTCCACTTCGCGCCCTTCTCACGCAGAGGGCCGACCCCGAAGCGGGTCCTCAGGCGCTTCGCCGATGGCGCCTCGCCGGGCCTGGGCAGCGCCGCTCCATAGGCGACGCGGGCGTGCCCCTCGAGGTCGTTGACCACGCTGACCGGGACCGGCCGCTTGCCCTTCCGGCGGATCAGCAGATCGGCCTCGGCGCCGCGATACTGGTCGTCGGCGAGGGCGAGCAGCGCGCGCAACACGTAGATCGGCTGCTTCTTCAGACCCGCCTTGGACGTGATCCGTTGCGGAGGGGAGCCGGGCCCCTTCACCCGGACGATCCGACCGCCAAAGGCGTCGGCCGCCGCGCGCCGCACGTTCGCGCGGTCGCTGTCGACGAGCGGTTCGAGCTCGAAGGTCGTGCTCTCATAGTACTTGCGCGGGCTCGCGCAGCCGGCGGCGAGGAGCGCGCAGGCGATCCACTTCATGGGCAACCTCCAGCGGGAATGTGACACGCTTTCGGGGGCTGTTGGCTCAATCTCTGTGAGGCCGACGAAAGGAAATAGCATGGTCCACGAGCTCCGCAACTCAGATGATCTCGTCCGGGTGGTCGACGAAGGCGACCGACCCGCGCTCATCGACTTCTGGGCAGACTGGTGCGGCCCCTGCCGCGTCACGGCCCCGCACTTCGCCGCCGCCGCCGAGCGCTACGGTGACCAGGTGGCCTTCTGCAAGGTCGACACCGAGCGAGCGAGGGATCTGGCCGCGGCGTTCAACATCCGTAGCCTGCCGACGTTGGCGGTGCTCCACCACGGGCAGGTCGTCGATGTCCACGTAGGTGCGGCCTCCCAGAAGACGATCGAGGCGCTGGCCGACAACGTGCTGGCCCGCTCCGCCCGTGCCGAGCGAATCGAGGCGGCGGGCGGGGGCTTCAAGGGTCGTCTGAAGGTGATGCTGGGGCTCGACCGGTAGGGGTCACTCCAGGCAGCGGTCGATGGCCGCGCAGTCCCCTTGCTCCGCCTCCAAGGCGCATTGGTACTGGTCGCGTTCGAGGGTCGCGCAGGCGCCCAGGCAGAACTGGCGACCGCCCACGCCGATGCACTCGCCCAGCCGCGTCTCACAGAACGCCACGCACTCCTCGGGGGACGGACGGAACTCGCGGTCGCCTTCGCACAGCGGGGCGAGCTCGCGGTTGTCTTCGTAGACGAACTCCCGCACCTCACGGCACTCGAGATCGAGGTAGAACTCCACCTCCTCGGGCTCGGGCACATCGAAGAGGCAGCCCGCGGCGCACTCCTGGTGGAGCGAGGGGCGGATGATGCGCGGAGGGCACGCCTCGAGCAGGCACTCGGCGTAGCGATCGCACACGACCTCGCAGGTGTCCCGCGCCGCTCCGTCCTGCATGCACCGCTCGTACTGGCCGCACTCGTCGACGAAGGACATGCACAGGAAGTTGGTCTCGTTCCAGTCGGCGCAGCGCGTCTCGCACTCGTCGATCTCGCAATCGCCGAGGCGCCCTTGGCAGAGCTGGACGCAGGCCTCGTCGGGCGCCGCCTCGCAACGCCCCCCGAGGTCTGGATCGTCGGCGAAGAGCCCCGGCAGGATCTCCTCGCAGAGCCCCTGGATGGTGTCCTCGGCCTCCTCCCGCGCCGGCGGCGCCTCGAAGCACGCCTCGAGGCATCCGTCGAACCAGCCCTCCTGAATCGTGCCCGGCGCGCACTCGTTGGCCAGGCAGCGCCAGCGCTTCTCGCACAGCGGCTCGCAGATCTCCTCGGGCGCGGGGGGCTGCTGGTCGAAGCAGTCGAAGAAGTCGGCACAGTCGTCCCGCTCGCGCGCGTCGAGGTAGCACTCGCGCCCTTCCTCGTCGAGGGTGCGGCAGAAGCCTTCGCAGAACTCCGCGTCGTCGACCCCGCACTCGGGCAGGTAGCCGCAGATGCCCTCGCATTCGGGCGTCGGCGGCTCGTCCGAGCAATACGCCTCGACGGCGTCTGGGTCCTGGAAGATGAGGGCGAGCAGGTCGAAGCACTCCATGGCGAGCAAGTTGCGCAGCACGCCGTCGGGCTGGTCGGAGATGCCGTCGCAGACGTCACCGACCACGTCGCTGCCCGCGAAGGGCGCGCAGTCGCTCTCGAAGCACGCGCCGACGCGCTCGCAGACGGCCTCGAGCAGCGCCTCTCGGTCGTCGGGGGGCGGGCGCTGTGCGTCGGGGAGCTGCGCGTCGGGGGTCGGGTCGACGTTCACGTCGGGCCGGGGGGGCCGCGCGTCTCCGGGGCCACCCATGTCGCCTCCGTCGTGGTCGCCGCCCACCACTCCGGCGTCGTCGAGCGTCCCGCTGTCGCCCTCCTCGCCCGCGGGCTCGTCCTCGGTGATGCACCCGGTGAACGCGACGGCCAGTCCAAGGATCAAGATGTTTCGCATGGTTCCCCTTAGCACGGCGTGGCGGACGGCCGCACCCGTGGGTACGCGGCCACCGTGCGCTGGTGCGCGTTGAGTTTGCGCGGCGCAGCCGGGTTGCTTCTGCGGGGTCGCCACCCCTAAACTCCGCGCGTCCCTCGTCAAGGTAGAAGCGATGTCCGCCTGCGCCTCCTGCGGCCACGAGAATCCCCCCGACGGGCGCTTCTGCGGACAATGCGGCGGCGCCTTGGTCGACGGGGCTCAGTCCACGCCGGTCCCGCCGGGCACGGTCTTCGACTCGAAGTACGAGGTGAAGCAGGAGATCGGCCGCGGCGGGATGGGCTACGTCTACCTGGGCTTCGACGCGTCCCTGGCGCGCGACATCGCCATCAAGGTGCTCCCCGAGGAGGCGGCCGCCGAGCCCACCGTAGTCGACCGCTTCCGCACCGAGGCGCGCGCGATGGCGGCCCTCGACCACCCCAACATCGTGCCCGTCTACGCCATCGGCCAGCAGGCGCGCTTCCACTACTTCTGCATGAAGTTCCTCGAGGGGCGCACCGTCGCCGAGCGCTTGATGGCTCGGGCCGAGGTGGGCTCAGACGGGCTCGAGGTCGGCGAGGTCAAGCGCATCCTCGTCGAGGTCTGCCGGGGGCTCGATCACGCCCACGCGCGGGCGCTCATCCACCGCGACATCAAGCCTGGCAACATCATGGTCGGCTCCGATGGCGCGGTGACGCTGATGGACTTCGGGATCGTCCGGCCCATCAGCAGCCAGCGCCTCACCGAGTCCGGTCGCATCTACGGCACCCCCGAGTACCTCGCGCCGGAGCAAGCCGAGGGCCGCGTCGTGGCCTCGCCGCACACCGACATCTACTCCCTCGGCGTCGTGGCCTACGAGATGCTCACCGGCTCCCCGCCGTTCATGGCCGACACCCCCTTCGGCGTCGCGCTGAAGCATATGCGCCAGCTCCCGCCCCCGCTCAAGGACCGCGTCCCGGACCTCGACGACGCCATCCAGGACGTGGTCTTTCGCTGCCTCTCGAAGGATCCCGAGAAGCGCTACGCGACGGTGGCCGAGCTGCGCATCGCGCTGGGCGAGCTGGGGGAGGAGCGTCGCCACGGCGAGCGCATCCCAATCAACGCCGAGTTCGCGAGCGTGGAGGCGTTCATCTCCGAGTACGCCAGCGACATCTCTCACACGGGCTGCTTCCTCCGCTCGAAGCAGCCCCTCCCCATCGGCACCCAGGTCAGCCTCTACTTCACGGTCCTCGACTCCGATCTCGCCATCGTCGAGGGGCTCGGCGAGGTCGTGCGCGTCACCAAGGGGGGCGACGAGCCGGGCATGGGCATCCGCTTCACCTCCCTGACGGAGCAGTCGCGCGCCTCGATCGAGCGCTTCCTGATCTGAGGGCCCGGATGCGCGTCCACCATCACCTGCCGCGCGGCATTTCCCGGAGACTTTCGGCCGACGCGCGGGGTCTGTGGTCAGGAAGGAGACTCGCGCTGTGATCAGGAGCATCGCGTCTGCCATTCGAGGTCGCGCTCGCAGGGCGAAGCTGTACTTCGAGTACCGGATTCGCCATCGAGACTTCCTCGCGGCCTACGCGGCTCATACGGATCGGCGCGTGCGGGGGAGATCCGCTGAGGCCATTGGCGGCCTCTGGGAAGAGGTGGGGCAGGTCCAATTCCAATTGGGTGCAGCTCCAGTGCTACGACGTGACGACGCTTGGGTGGATTCATGCCG